>DATMGH010000122.1:0-6961 GCA_035555675.1 Solirubrobacter sp.
GTTCGCGACCGCGCTCGCGCGCCAGCTCCGCGCCGACGTCGTGCCCGTCTCGACCCGCCTGGGCTGGCGCCGGCACAAGCCGCTGCTGGCGGTGGTCGCGCGCGAGCGCGGCCACGGCCTGCGCCGCCGTCTCGGCGCCAGCCGCACCGACGCGCTGATCGAGACCGCCGACTGTCCGGTGCTCGTCACGCCTATCGTCTCTTCCGTGCTCGCGCGGTCCCGACCCCGCTCGCTGCTGTGGCAGCTGTTCGTCGCGGAGGCGATCGTGCTGCTGGGCGCGCTCTCGATCCTCGTGATCGCCCCGGTCAAGGTCAGCCCGAGCGTCGTCGTCACCGAGGTCCTGATCCTGATCGCCGGGCTGGCGGTGATGCTCAGCGTCCACCTGGTGGTGATCCGGCGCACGCTCGCGCCGCTGCGCCTGCTGACCCACGTGATCGAGCACCTCGACGCGCGCGACCCCGGCCGGCTGCCCGTGGTCCACGCCCGCACGGCCGAGGTCGGCGCGCTGGCGGAGGCCTTCAACGCGCTGCTGGACCGGCTCGACGACGAGCGCCGCCGCAGCGCGCGCCGCGCGCTCGTCGCCCAGGAGGACGAGCGGCTGCGGATCGCGCGCGAGATGCACGACCAGCTCGGCCAGTCGCTGACCGCGCTGACGATCCAGGCCGAGCGCGCCGCCGAGCTCAACGGCGGCGGCGACCGCGAGCTGCTCGACCGGATCGCCCAGACCGCGCTGCAGAGCCTCGACGACGTGCGCCGGATCGGCCGCGAGCTGCGCCCGGAGGCGCTCGACGACCTCGGCCTCGGCAACGCGCTGATCGCGCTCTGCCGCCGCGTCGCGCCGCCCGCCGGCGTGCGCGTGACCCACGAGCTCGAGCCGGGCCTGCCGTCCCTGGACGCGGACGTCGAGCTGGTCGTCTACCGGATCGCCCAGGAGGCGATCACCAACGCGCTGCGCCACGCCGACGCGCGCGAGATCCGCGTCACGCTGCGCCGCGGCGAGCTCACCGTCACCGACGACGGCCGCGGCCTCCCGCCGGCGCTCCCGGACGATACCGCCGGCCTGAGCGGCATGCGCGAGCGCGCGGCGCTCGTCGGCGCCGACCTCAGCATCGGCCCCGCGCCCGGCGGCGGCACCGAAGTCAGGCTGGTGCTGCCGTGACCCCGCTGAGGACCCGGATCCTGCTCGCGGACGACCACACGCTCGTCCGCGAAGGCCTGCGGATGGTGCTCGAGGCCCAGCCGGACCTCGAGGTGATCGCCGAGGCCGGCGACGGCATCGAGGCCGTCCAGCTCGCGCTGCGCGAGGAGCCCGACCTGGCGATCCTCGACGTCGCGATGCCGAAGATGACCGGCCTGCAGGCCGCGCGCGAGCTGCAGGCTCGGCGGCCGAACGTCAAGGTGCTGATGCTCTCGATGCACGACAGCGAGCAGTACTTCTTCGAGGCGCTGAAGGTCGGCGCGTCCGGCTACGTGCTCAAGTCCGGCGCGAACCGCGACCTGGTCGACGCCTGCCGCGCGGCGATGCGCGGCCAGCCGTTCCTGTACCCGGCCGCGGTCACCGCGCTGATCCGCGACTACCTGGACCGGGGCGACGCCGCGCCCACGGACGTCCTGACGCCGCGCGAGCAGGACGTGGTCAAGCTGATCGCCGAGGGCCACACGAGCGACGAGATCGCCGCGCTGCTGCACATCTCCAAGAAGACGGTCGACCGCCACCGCGCGAACGTGCTCGAGAAGCTCGGCATGCGCAACCGCGTCGAGCTGACCCGCTACGCGATCCGGCGCGGACTCGTCGAGCCCTAACCCTAAGCGACGACCTGCAGCGCGCCCGGCACGACGCTGAAGCGCGCCTCCAGCTCGTCGCCCACGTGGTCGCCGTCGACCTGGATCGGGATCGGCCGCCCGTCGGTGGACCGGACGACCGCCTCGCCGAACGCCCCGAACGCGTCCACCCCGCGGTGCCCCGCGACCCGCGCTGCGCCCGACAGCGCGCGGACCGCGATCGTCGGCACGTCGGTCGGCCGCGCGCGGGTCAGCACGACGCCGGCCAGGCAGCCGGAGTCAAAGCGCGCGCCCTCGACCAGCGGGATCGGCCGCTCGTTGAAGTACGTGTAGTGCTCCGCGTTCTGGACGAACAGGGAGACGCCGGAGACCGTGCGCCCGTCGACCGAGACCTCCAGCCGCGGCGGGTTGACGACGTAGGAGCGCAGGAACGTCCCGACCGCGCACTCCGCGTAGTAGAACGGCCCGAAGCGCTTCTTCAGCCGCGGGTTGCGGTCCACCCGCTCGACGACGCTGGCGTCCAGCCCCATGCCGGCGGCGAACGTGAAGTGGCGCCCGTTGACCGTGCCGAGGTCGACCGTGCGCGGCCGGAAGCGGTCGGCCATGTGCAGCAGGTGCTCGGTGGCGTCGACCAGGTCGGTCGGGATGCCGAGCAGCTTGGCCACCACGTTGTTGTTGCCGCCGGGCAGGCACGTGAGCGCGGTCGGCGTGCCGGCCAGCCCGTTGGCGGCCTCGTTGACCGTGCCGTCGCCGCCGAACGCGACCACGACGTCGTAGCCCTGCTGAGCGGCCTCGCGGCAGAGCTCGATCGCGTGCCCCTTGGCGTCGGTGGCGCGCGTGGTGACGTCGTAGCGCCCCTGCAGCGCGTAGACCACCAGCCCGCGCACGCGCTCGGTCATCTTCGTGGCGACCGGGTTGACGATCACCAGCATCCGGCGGGGCCGGTCGGCGCCGGCCAGCGCCGAGACCTCGTTCACAGCCACTCGCGGCGCCGGAACACCGCCGCCAGCGCCACGACGATCGCCGCCATCGCCCCGATGATGATCCAGAACGCGTGCGGCGACTGCTCCCAGGGGAGGTGCACGTTCATCCCGAACAGGCTGGCGATCAGCGTCAACGGCAGGAAGATCAGCGAGATCGCGGTCAGCACGCGGAACGTCTCGTTGGCCCGGTGCGCGATCTGCGACTCGTTCGTCGCCTCGAGCCCCTCGACCACTTCCTTGTAGTTCTCGAGCATGTCCCAGGCGCGCTCGGAGCCGTCGATCAGGTCGTCGAAGTAGATGTCGAGGTCCTCGGCGATGTAGCGCGCCTTGTTGCGCTCCAGGTCGCGGAACGCGATCCGCTGCGGGCGGACGATCTTGCGGAAGTTGATGATCTCCTGCTTGGCGTTGGAGATGTCGCGCACGACGTCGTCGCTGCGGCCCTCGAAGATCTCCTCCTCGATCCGCTCGAGCTTGTTGCCGATCTTGCCCAGCATCGGGAACGAGGCGTCCACGCAGTCGTCGACGATCTTGTACAGGAGATAGCCGGGACCCTTGGAGAACAGCGACTCGCGCAGCTCCTCGTTGGAGCGGCAGCGCTCGAATAGGTAGTCGATCGTCTGCAGCGGCTCGTTGGGCAGCGTGATCAGGTAGTCCGGGCCGACGAACATGTCGACCTCGGCCGCGTTGAGCCGCGACACCGTCTTGTCGTAGCGCGGGAAGTGCAGGACGATGAACAGGTAGTCGTCGTACTCGTCGACCTTCGGGCGCTGGTTGCGCGAGCGGACGTCCTCGAGGTCCAGGTGGTGGAACTCGAAGTGCTCCTCGAGCCAGCGCTGCTCGAGCGAGCGCGGGCGCTCGATGTTGATCCAGCGAAGACCGGGCGACGAGACGATCTCGACGCGCGGATCGGTGCGCTCAGGCGCGACTTCAGTCGGTGTACGGCCGCGACGGCCGAACGGGCTGCGGGGCAAGCTCGGCATAGCCCGGACTGAGCGGCTCGTCGGTCGGCAGCAACATGCAGGGGATTGTACTTCTCTCTCAAGAAAGTTCGCTACGCTTCCGATCACATAGCTGGACGCATCCAGAGGGGTGGAGGGATTGGCCCTATGAAACCCCGCCAACCTGCTCCCGGTCGCACGCCGGGTGCAAGGTGGCAATTCCATCAGGCTCCAACGAGACGGCCTGGGAGATGCGGTTGGGGTCTCCCCGGTGCTCTGCCGAACTGAAACCTCCACCGCACGGCCCGGGCGGAGGATTCAAACCACATGCCGGCAGATGCCCTGAAGTGCAAGGAGTGCCAGACCACCTACCCGCTCGAGGCGCGCTTCGTCTGTGAACGCTGCTTCGGTCCGTTGGAGGTGAGCTACGCGCTGCCCGACAGCGACCCGGCCGAGCTCAAGCGGCGGATCCAAGCCGGGCCGCACACGCTCTGGCGCTACGCGGACTTCCTGCCGCTGGCCGGCGCCCCGCGCGGCGCGCTGCCGACCGGCTGGACGCCGCTGGTGAAGGCCGACCGGCTCGCCGAGCGGCTCGGCCTGCGCGAGCTGTACATCAAGAACGAGACCGCGAACCCGACGCACTCGTTCAAGGACCGCGTGGTCTCGGTGGCGCTGGCGCGGGCGCTGGAGCTGGGGTTCGACACGCTGGCGTGCGCCTCCACCGGCAACCTGGCGAACGCGGTCGCCGCGCACGCCGCCGCGGCCGGGCTGCCCGCCTACGTGCTGATCCCGCACGACCTCGAGGAGCAGAAGATCCTCGCCACGGGCGCCTACGGCGCGCACATCGTGGCCGTCCGCGGCAACTACGACGACGTCAACCGGCTCTGCACCGAGGTCTCCGGCGAGCGGCCCGGCTGGGCGTTCGTGAACATCAACATGCGGCCGTACTATGCCGAGGGCTCCAAGACGCTCGCGTTCGAGACCGTCGAGCAGCTCGGCTGGGAGCTGCCGGACCGCGTCGTCGGGCCGATCGCCTCCGGCTCGCAGTTCACCAAGATCGCGCGTGGGTTCGAGGAGTTCATCGCGGCCGGCCTGGTCGCCGGCGACGTCCCGGTGATGAACGGCGCGCAGGCCCTCGGCTGCTCGCCGGTCGCCGCCGCGTTCGAGGCCGGGCACGACGTCGTGCGCCCGGTCAAGCCGAACACGATCGCCAAGTCGCTGGCGATCGGCAACCCCGCGGACGGGCCGTACGCGATCGAGCTGGCGCGCCGCACCGGCGGGTCGATCGACAGCGTCGACGACGACGAGATCCGCGCCGGCATCCGCCTGCTGGCCGAGACCACCGGGATCTTCACCGAGACGGCCGGCGGCGTGACGATCGCGACGCTGGCCAAGCTCGCCGAGCGCGGCGACATCGGCCGCGACGAGCGCGTGGTGGCGATGGTCACCGGCGACGGCCTGAAGACGATCGACGCGGTCCGCGACACGTTCGAGGTGACCGAGATCCCGGCGTCCTACGACGCGTTCGAGACCGAGTTCGGGGCGGTGGCGGCCTGATGGCGGTCACGGTCAAGCTCCCGACGCAGCTGCGTGACGCCGCCGGCGGCGCCGTCTCGGCGTCGGTCGACGGCGCCACCGTGGGGGAGGCGCTCGACGCCCTCTACGCCGCCCACGGCGAGCTGCGCGAGCGGCTCGCCGACGGCGACGGCGGCCTGCGCCGCTTCGTCAACGTCTACCTGAAGGGCGAGGACATCCGCTTCCTCGACGGGCTGGACACGCCGGTCGCCGACGGGGACGAGGTCACGATCCTGCCGGCGGTCGCCGGCGGCTGAAGCTCGACCGCGGACCGGTGAGCCGCTCGGCTCACCGGTCGAGCGTGCGGACGACCCGCATGCGCTGGCCCGCGACCACGACGCCCGCCGGGACGTCGCCGGTCACCACCGTGCCGAGCGCGACCACCGAGTCGTCCCCGATCGTCACGCCGCGCAGCAGCGTCGTCTGGTCGGCCAGCCACACGTTGCGGCCGACCCGCACCGGCCCGGTCCGGATCGGCGCCCCGGGCTCGCGGCGGTTGCGCGCCACCGCGTGGAAGTCGCTGGTCATGACGTGGCACGAGCCGATCAGGCAGTACTCGCCGATCGTCACCGGCTCGTTCGCGTAGGCGTCGATGCCGTTGACGTAGCAGTGGGCGCCGATCGTGACGCTGCCGCCCTCGGCGACCCAGATCCGGTTGCCGCCGCCGAACCGGTCGAACGTCACGTGGTCGCCGATCTCGATCCGGCCGGGCCCGCGCAGCTCGAGCCGGCCGCGCACCCGCACACCGTCACCGAACGTCGCGAAGCGGCGGTACCGCAGCGCGTAGTACGCCGCTCGCAGCCGCGCGAGGCCTCGGACCTCCATCAGCTCATCCCGGCGTGGAGCGGCCGTCGCGCGCCGGGGCGACCGCGAAGTCGTCGGCGCCGACCAGGTCGAGCTCCAGCGCGCGGCCCCAGCACTCGGCCAGCGCCTCCATGCTCTCGGCCACCAGCCGCTCGTACTCGGTGACGATCTCGGCCCGGAACTCCGCCTGCCGGCGGTCCAGCTCGCGCATGTCGGCGCGCGTGTGCGGCGCCTTGAGCCAGGTCATGCAGTCCGGGCAGCGCAGCTCCACGACGACGACGTCGGAGCCCTTGGCCTCACAGCGCAGCGGCTGCAGGAACGTCGATCCGCAGCGGGGGCACATGGTCATCGCGGCCACGGGGTCGACGCTACGCCCCGGTCCGGACGGAAACCAACCCTGGACCTCCGGGCGTGTCGTGCCGACCGGACCGTCCCGTACCGTTGCACGGCATGAAGGACGATGTGCAGGACCCGGACCGGACGGAACCGGTCGCACCGGAGCTCGACAACGGCGACGCCGGGCGCCAGGTGGCGCACGTGACCGGCATGACCGAGGACGCGGCGCGCACGTTCGCGGCGTTTCACTCCGGCCGGTACGCGAACCGGTCGGCGTTCCCGGATGCGGCCTAGTAGTGCTCTGGTAGGTGGGGGAGGGGTCAGTGCCCGGTCCGGGACCGTCTGGCCGCCGATGTGCGCCCGGCTCGCCACTGCACGGCCGGCGCCGTGCCGGGATACCGACAGCTACGGGCTGGCACGGACACCCCCGGCCGGGTTGAGCTGCCGTGATCGGCGTACGCGAGCGATCGACCGTGCGCGGTGGGGGTGTGGCCGCTCGGTCGCCTGTCAGGCGAGTTTCCGGACACACCCCCACCAGCGCGC
>DATMGH010000123.1:0-18470 GCA_035555675.1 Solirubrobacter sp.
GTCGGCGGTGTTCGCCGACGTCTTGCGGGCGTCCCAGCGCTCGGCGGCGCGGTAGTCCATCGGCTGCAGGCCGTTGTGACCGGGCGCGTTCGGCGACACGTCGTCGCCGATGCCGAGGTACATGTTGCCCTCGGAGTCGAAGTCCAGGCCGGCGCCGCCGACGTGACCGGGGCCGTTGTTGGTCGGGCCGCCGGGGAAGCCGGCGGGCGAGCCGTTGATCTTGACCTTGGGCACGCGCAGGATCACGCGCTCGGAGCCCGGGACGACGGCGGTGCCGTCGGCGTTGAGCGTGAAGCGGCTGATCTGGTTGTAGCCGACGACCTGGGCCGCGCCGGAGGTCGGCCATTCCGGGTTGCGCGGCGAGTAGTACACGAACAGGTTGCGCTTGCTCGCGTCGGCCAGGTCGAAGCCCGGCTGCAGGCTCATGCCCAGGACGCCGTCCTCGGACAGGCTGTGGTCCGAGCGCGTCTCGATCGTGGCGACCGTCGTCTTGTTGTTCGGCGCGCCGGCCGGATCGTGCATCTTGATGTGGCCGTTGACGGCGGTGCCGATCGACGGGCCGATCTCGCTCCAGTAGACCTTGCCGTCCTTCGCGACGTCGATCCCGATCGGGTTCAGCGCGTCCGACACGAGGACCTCGCGCGTGAAGCTCGACCAGACGGTGCCCGAGCAGTCGGACTTGCGGCCCTCGCCGGCGACCCAGCGGATGCCGCCGACCATCATCTTGACCATGTTGTTGTCGCCGCCGTTCTCGGAGTACCGGACGCCGAAGTGGCCCATCCCGGTGACCCAGGTGCGGCCGTCGCGGTACGCGCGGCGGACGGACGTGCCGTCGTTGACGTTCTCGCCGTCGTAGAGCTTGCAGTACGTGATCGGGTGATCCTGGCCGCGGGCGTTGACGCCCGGGTTGTACGTGCGCTCGTCGAACGTGGCGAGCACGTGATGGCCGCCGCGGACGTTGCTGAGGAAGTTGTAGTGCTCGTCGGCGAGCGTCCAGGTGTCCGGCAGATCACGCGTCGCGAGGTGGTTGTTGTCGGCCACCTGGACCGTGGCGAAGTTGCCGTTGGCGTTGGTCGCCGCGTGGCCCGGCATCGTCGTGCCGACGACCGAGTTCGGGCTGCCGTCCCACCAGTCCCAGACCGACTTGCCCGCGCCCGCGTCGGACGCGTTGTGGATGACGGCGATGCCGCCGCCGTTCTGGACGTACGAGATGATCGCATCCTTCTGGGAGTCCAGGTCCAGCAGCGGACCCGGGTTCGCGGCGTTCCACGACCACGACATGTTCAAGAACACGACCGCGTCATAACGGGCGAGGTTCTCGCCGGTGAAGATGCGCGGGTTCTTGTTCGCGTGGTTGCAGTTGCCGGTACCGGTGCCGCGGCCGTTGCAGTCCTCCCAGTCGACGCCGTAGCCGAGCGCCTCCAGCTTGGACTGGATGACCGGCCGGCCTCCGTTGATGCCGTCGGTGTGGCGGTATCCGGTGGTGCCCGTGTACAGCAGCACCCGCTTGCCGGCGCCCGGCTCGTCCTGTGCCTGCGCCGCCGGCGCGATCGCGGTCGCGCCGGCGAGCGCGATCACACACGCAAGACCGGCACGTCGAAGCCGCGCGCTTGTAGCACGTCCTCTCATCATGCTCCTCCCCTCTCGGGCCCTCGTCCCGGAGGTCGTCGTAACCGCTGCCCGGATGTGTCAGACAGCCCGTCAGTAACGCATACCCATGCGGTTAACTGCCGCGGAGAACATACCAATGGCAGTGCACTTATGCGTGCGCCGCAAGCGTAAGCTCACAATGTGTCAGTAATTACTGGAAGTGCACATCTGACCGCGCTGCAGCGGTGAAGTTCCGTCGTCGCCGGCGCGAACCCCTCGCGGGCGCACCCCGCCTTCAGGCAACGGTTGCGCTAACGGTTTCGGGCGCCACGAGCGCGACGAGCTCCTGCGAGACCACGGCGGCCGCGACGCCGAGGATCGCGGCCCGGGATCCGAGCTCGCCCGCGACCACGCGCGCCCGCGCGGCGGCGGGCTCGATCGCGTCCCGGACCAGCGCCGCGTCGATCGCGTCGAGCAGGACCGGGCCGGCGTCGGCCAGCCGGCCGCCGACGACCACGCGCCCCGGGTTGAGCAGGTTGACCGCCGTGGCGACCGCGGTCCCGATCGCCGTGCCGGCGTCGGCGACCAGGCGCCGGACCTGGCGGTCCCCGGTCCCGGCCAGCGCGATCCACTCGCCGAGCGGCTCGAACCCGCGGGCCGAGCGCAGCTCGCCCTCGAGCGCGCGCGGGCCGGCGATCGTCTCCAGGCAGCCGCGGCTCCCGCAGCTGCACAGCGCACCGTCCGGGTCGACCGTCACGTGCCCGAGCTCGCCGGCGATCCCGGCGGCGCCGCGATACAGGCGGTTGCCGAGGATCAGCCCCGCGCCGACGCCCGGTGACAGGTGCAGGTACAGCAGCTCGGCGCAGTCACGGCCGGCGCCGAAGCGGTGCTCGGCCAGCGCGGCCGCGTTCGCGTCGTTCTCCACCGTGACCGGCAGCCCGAGCCGCTCGCTCAGCTCGCGGCGCAGATCCACCTGCGCCCAGCGCGTGAGGCTGACGCCGTCGACCACGCGCCCCGCGCGGTCGATCGGCGCCGCGACCGCCACGCCGATCCCGAGCACCGGCCCACTGCCCTGCTCGACCAGGTCGCCGACCAGGCGCTCGGCGTCGTCGAGGAGGCCGTCGACGTCCTCGAAGCCGCCGATCGGCGACGCCGCCTCCGCCAGCAACCCACCCGCCGCGTCGAAGATCGCCGCGCGCAGCTCCGTGCGCGTGACCTCCAGGCCGACCGACGACGCCGCCGTCCCAGCCAGGAACACGTGCATCGGCGGGCGCCCGATCGCCGGGCGCTCGACGTCGCTGGCGCGCTGCTCGAGCAGCCCACGGTCCTCGAGCAGCCGCAGCGCGGCCGACACGCTGGGCCGGGAAGCGGCGGCGTGCTCGGCCAATTCGGCCCGGGTCATGCCCGGCTGCTGGGCGAGCGCGCGCAGCACCCGCAGGACGATCGCGCCGTCGACGGAGGATGGGAACGACATGAGAAGTCCGGGAGCATTGCGCTCCGGGCCGTCAAACGGATGTCAGCGCGCTCACCATGTCAGGGCTGTGACGAATCGACGAGCGCGTCGAGCGTGCGGATCGCGCCCACCGGGGCGGGGCCCTCGCGCACGATCAGGACCGGGTGGATGCCGGCGGCGCGCGCGCCCTCGACGTCCGCCTCCGGCGTGTCCCCGACGTGCCACGTCGCGCTCGCGCTCGTACCCGCGAGCTCCAGCGCCGCGGCGAAGATCGCGCCGTCCGGCTTGGCCGAGCCGACCTCGGCCGAGGCCAGCGCGCCGTCGACCAGCGGCGCCAGGCCGGTCTCCGCCAGCCGCTCGTGCAGCGAGACGTCCCAGTTGGAGACGACCACCAGCCGGACGCCGGCGGCGCGCAGCGCCCGCAGCGCGGGCGCGCTGTCGGCGTAGGCGCGGAAGCGCAGCGACGCCAGCAGCGCGCCGAGCACGACCGGCGTCGGGAACGGCAGGTCCATCGCTTCCGCGCAGCGCACGCGCAGGTCGTGCAGGCCGGCCGCGTCGCCGCCGTCGTCCAGGTGCGCGCGGTAGTAGGCCATCTCGGCCTTCAGCGCCGCGCGCGCGCCGTCGGCGCCGATGTCGACGCCCGTGGCGCGCTGCAGCGCGGCCCGCAGATGGGGCGCCGGAGGCTCGAACGTCAGCAGCGTCCCGAGGGCGTCGAGCAGGATCGCGCGCGGTCTATCGTGGCCGCCCATGGCTGACGTGGATGCTGGCACCTGGGTCAACGCCGGGCTCTCGCTCCTCGTGGCGTTCACGGTCGCGACGCTGATCGACCGCGCCTTCCGCGCCCGCGCCGTACGCGCCGCCGCCGAGCGGACGAACCTCTCGCGCGAGGGGGAGACGCGCCTGCGCTTCGTGCGCCGCCTGCTCTACGCGGTGATCGTGCTGGTCGGGATCGCGATCGCGCTCTCCGGCTTCACCGGGATCAACAACCTCGCGCGCAGCCTGCTCGCCTCAGGCGCGATCGCCGCCGCGATCCTCGGGTTCGCGGCCCGCCAGACGCTGGCGAACTTCATCGCCGGGATCATGCTCGCGGTCACGCAGCCGCTGCGCGTCGGCGACTGGGTGACCTTCGAGGACTGCTACGGCGTGGTCGAGGATGTCAGCCTCAACCACACGGTGCTGCGAACGCCGGGCGAGCAGCGGATCGTGATCCCCAACGAGCGGCTCGCGGGCGGGATCCTGCGCAACGAGACGCTGCGCGTCGACGTCGTCTCGCTCGACGTCGTGGTGTGGGTGCCGCCGGACGCCGACGTCGAGCGCGCACTGGCCGCGCTGCACGACGAGACCGGCCGCGAAGCGAGCGTCGCCGAGGCGGTTCCGTGGGGCGTGCGGCTGGCCGTCGGCGGCGAGCCCGTGCACCCGCCGGACCGGCCGGCGGCCGAGGCCGCGCTGCGCCGGCGCTGCCTGCGCCGGCTGCGCGACGAGGGGCTGCTGACGGGAGGTTTAAGCGAGCCCGCCTAGAATTGTTCGTTCGCCCTTGAGTCATTCTGCGCGCATGAGGCGGCGCCAACAGGGCGCCCACGTTGGACGCTGGCTGTTGCTCGTGTGCCTCGTCGTCCTGCTCTGCGCGGCGCTCGCGGGCGCCGGCGGCGTGGCCTGGGTGGTGCGCGCCGCGAACTCCGCCCCCGCGCTTTCGAGCCTCAAGCAGCGCAACCCCGGCTCGCTGACCGCGGTCTACGCGTCCGACGGCAAGACGCGCCTCGGCTACATCCAGGCCGACGACCTCTCGCAGCCGGTCGCTTCCAACCAGCTGCCGAAGGTGCTCAAGGAAGCCACGGTCGCGATCGAGGACGAGCGCTTCTACAAGCACACCGGCGTCGACTACGAGGGCATCATCCGCGCGGCGGTCAAGAACCTGACCGAGCACCGGACCGCGCAGGGCGGCTCGACGCTGACGATGCAGCTCGTCCGCAACCTCTACACGGGCGACACGACGCGCGAGGGCATCGAGGGCATCAAGCGCAAGATCCGCGAGGCCAAGCTGGCGCGCGACCTGGAGAAGAAGTACTCCAAGGAATGGGTGCTCGGCAAGTACCTCAACACGGCGCCGTACGGCACCGTCGGCGGGCAGTCCGCGATCGGCGCCAAGGCGGCCGCCCGCATCTACTTCGACAAGCCCGTGCAGGACCTGACGCTGCGCGAGGCCGCGATGCTGGCCGGCATGCCGCAGGCGCCGTCGGTCTACTCGCCGAGCGGCAACCCGACCGCGACCAAGCGGCGCCGCAACGAGGTCCTGCGCAAGATGGCCGACCTCGGCTACATCACGCGCGAGCAGGCCCAGACCGAGATGCAGAAGGGCCTCGGCCTGCACATGGACGGCTACTTCCAGCGGGCGCGCGAGCGCTACGTGCTCGACTACGTGCAATCCGAGCTCGAGAAGGAGTACGGCGTCGAGGCCGTGCGCAAGGGCGGGCTGAAGGTCTACACGACGATCGACCTCAACAAGCAGCGCGAGGCGCGCCAGGCGATCAAGGACAAGCTCGGCGCCGTCGGCCCGTCGGCGGCGATCGCGAGCGTGGACCCGCGCACCGGCGACATCGTCGCGATGGCGTCCTCGCAGGAGTACGGGAAGTCGAAGTACAACCTGGCCGCGCAGGGTAAGCGCCAGCCCGGCTCCTCGTTCAAGACGATGGTGCTGCTGACCGCGCTGCGCGAAGGCGTCGACCCGAGCTCGACGTCCTACGTGTCGCGCGGGACGATGGAGCTCTCCGACCCGCCGTGCGGCTCGCCGGCCGACCCGTGGCAGGTCAAGACGTACAGCTCCAGGGGGCTCGGCTCGGTCAACCTGGTCCGCGCCACGCTGGCGTCCGACAACTCGGTCTACGCGCAGCTGACGTCCGACCTCGGGCCGGACAAGGTCAAGGAGACCGCGCGCATGATGGGCATCAAGTCCAAGCTCAACGGCTTCTGCGCGGAGTCCCTGGGCGGGCTCGAGAAGGGCGTCTCCCCGCTGGAGATGGCCAGCGCCTACGCAACGGTCGCCAGCGGCGGCTACCGCGACCGCCCGCGGATCATCAAGAAGATCGTCGGCCCGGACGGCAAGACCGTCAAGCTGCCCAAGCGCTGGCGCATCCACCGCGCGAAGGCCTTCGAGGACGGCGTCACCTACGAGGCGACGAAGATCCTCGAGCAGAACATCCAGAGCGGCACCGGCCAGCACGCACAGATCGGGTGCCCGGCGGCCGGCAAGACCGGCACGACGGACAAGAACATCGACGCCTGGTTCGTCGGCTTCACGCCGCACCTGTCGACCGCCGTCTGGGTCGGGTTCCCGAACTCCAACCAGATCTCGATGAACGGCATGTACGGGCCGACCGGCGGGAACATCGACGGCGGCACCTACCCGGCCGACATCTGGGGCGCCTACATGAAGCAGGCGATCGGCTCCTACTGCGGCGAGTTCCCGAAGCCGAGCGAGCCGTTCCACGGCCAGGCGTTCCACGGCCACTACGCCGGCCAGAAGGACGAGAGCGCCGACGGCGAGGACGGCGCCGACGACACCGCGACGCCCGGCACGCAGGACGACGCGGGCGCCGACAAGCCGAAGGGCAACGGCGGCGCCCAGGGCAACGACCCGGCCGGGTTCGACCCCAACGCGTACGAGACCCCGCCGCAGGCCGCGCCGAAGACCGACAACGGCGCCGCGGCGGCTCCCGCCGACGGACAGTAGCCCTCACCGCTCCAGACTGGTACAACTTGCGCCGTCAGGGCCGTTCTGCCCCTGGGCGGCCGTGTGGTATGCGGGAAGGCGAGTGCCGGTCGCGCATGCTTGATCGATGAGGAGTGCGGTCAGATGGCAACCGGTGTCGTGAAGTGGTTCAGCGACGAGAAGGGCTTTGGCTTCATCACGCCTGACGACGGAGGCAAGGACGCGTTCGTCCACTTCTCCGGCATCGTCGGCGACGGCTTCCGGACGCTGGCCGAGGGCGTGAAGGTCGAGTACGAGCTGGGCGAGTCCCCCAAGGGCCCGCAGGCGACGAACGTCAGGGTCATATAGGTTGGCGAAGGAAGAGAAGGTCGAGTTCGAAGGCGAGGTGGTCGAGGCGCTCCCGAACGCGATGTTCCGGGTGCAGCTCGACAACGGCCACGAAGTGCTCGGCCACGTGGCCGGCAAGATGCGGCGCTTCCGCATCCGCATCCTGCCCGGCGACCGGGTCCGGGTGGAAGTCTCGCCGTACGACCTCAACCGCGCCAGGATCGTCTACCGCCATCGGTGAGCTCGCCCTACTGAAGGCGATCCGCGAGGTGCTCGCGGTGCGGCCGGGCTCGCGCGTGATCCGCTGGCTCGGCGACGACGCCGCGGTCGTCCGCGCGGGCGGCTACGCGATCGTCTCGACCGACGTGATGGTCGACGGCACCCATTTCCGGCTCGGCCAGGCGTCCCCGGAGGACGCTGGCTGGCGCGCGCTCGCGGGCGCGCTGTCCGACGTCGCGGCGATGGGCGCCGAGCCGGGCGAGGCGTACCTGAGCGTCGTCCTGCCGGCCGGGCTGAGCGACGCCGACGCGCTCGCGGTGCACCGCGGCGCGGAGGCGCTCGCGGCCGAGAGCGGGGTGACGATCGCGGGCGGGGACCTGGCACGCGGGCCGGCGCTGACGCTGGCCGTGACCGTGGTCGGCTGGGGCGCGTCGGCGGACGCGTTCGTGACCCGCGACGGCGCGCGCGTGGGCGACCGGGTCGGCGTCACGGGCACGCTCGGGGCGAGCGCGGCGGGGCTCGCCGTGCTCGACGGCACGCCCGGCCCGGCGGCGCTGATCGAGCGCTACCTGCGGCCGCGGCCGCGGCTGCGCGAGGGCCGGGCACTGGCCGCGGCGGGCGCGACCGCGATGCTCGACGTGTCCGACGGCCTGGCGCTGGACGCGCGGCGGCTCGCCGAGGCGAGCGGCGTGCGGATCGTCCTGGACGCGACCGCGCTGCCGCTCGCCGCCGGCGTCGCCGACGTGGCCGGCGCGCTGGGGATCGCGCCGGCCGAGCTCGCCGCCACGGGCGGCGAGGACTACGAGCTGTGCGTCACCGGAAGCGAGGCGCTTCCGGGGCTGACCTGGATCGGGGAGGTCGTCCCCGGTCCGGCCGGTGTGGTGTGGGAAGGGGCGCCGCCGGAGTCAGCGGGCTGGCGCGGCTACGAGCACGCCTAGTTCTTCCAGCCGGTCACTGCAGGCCACCTTCCAAGAGTCGCTTCAGGATCGCCGCGGCGACAGCCTGGCTGTCCACCTCGTACGTCCCGCCTTCGACACGCTCTCGGAGGTCTTGCACCTTGGTCACCGCACCGTCCTTCGGAGCGCGAGCGAAACGCCGCGCTCTTTCCGTCACCTGCTCTGGCGACTGGTATCGGACCTCGAGCGCCGTCATATGAGCGTCATCGTCGGTCCGCGGACAAGGGTCGATGGGGTCTATGCCCGATGTCACGCGGCGGCGCCGCGCGGCTGCGACCGCACGAGGCGCGCGAACACCACGATCCGCTTGGCCGCCGAGTACAGCGGGTGGCAGGCGGAGAGGATCAGGCGGTCGTACGAGACGCGCTGGGTCACCCAGACGGCCGTCGGGGGGACGATCCGGGTGCGCTCGACGCGGTACGTGAAGCGGCCATAGGGCATCGTCAGCACGATCGCGTCGCCGGGGCGCACCTGATCGATCCTGCGGAACGGCGCGCCGTAGGTCGTGCGGTGGCCGGCGATCCCGACCGTCCCGCGCTGGCCGGGCAGCGGCGTCGCCGGGTAGTGCCCCGGGCCCTTGCGCAGGTCGCCCGCGTCCGTGCCCTTGACGAAGACCGTCGACAGGTGGATGCGATCGATCGTCAGCTTGCCGAGCGGGTCGCCGTTGCTCGTGCGGCGGTCGAGCGAACGGGCGGCGAACGCCAGCCGCCGGCTCGGGTCCGGCAGCTTCGCGAGCGCCTTGCGCTCCACCGGCGTCGGCGGGACCTTCTCCAGCCGGTCCAGCTGGCCCTGCAGGTCGCTCTGCTCGATGCGGGCGTAGATCGACGAGACCGGCTCCTCCCACAGCAGCGTCGCGACCGCGTCGGCCAGCAGCAGCGCGCCGGACACGATCAGGACCGTGGAGAAGGCTCGCAGCAGCGAGCGGGTCTTGGTCATCGCCGCAGCGCCGACTCCGTGCCGCCGAGCGAGCCCGGGCCGGCGTAGCTGAGCGGCCCGCGCGTACGGAACGGCGCCGCGCCGCCGCCCTCGCGCTCGAGCCGGCGGCGGGCCGCGGCCGCACGCGCGACGCCCGTGAGCGCCGCCAGGGCGGCGGCGAGCAGCAGCGCCGTCCACAGCCCGGAGCCGGACATCGCCCCGAGCGCGGAGCCCCACGCCAGCCCGAGCGGCCCGAGATCCAGCGCGAAGCCGTAGTAGACCGCGACCACAAGCAGCGGCAGCAGGCCGGCGAGGCCGACCGCGAGCGCCGCGCGCGGCCGCCAGCCGAACAGCCACAGGTGCGTGGCGAGCAGCAGGATCCCGGCGGCGAACGGGTTCAGGACCCACGCGACCGCGCCCAGGACGGACAGCCACACGGCCAGCGCGACCGCGAGGCCGTCGACGCCCTCCGCGGAGCGGCCCTTCGGCGCCAGCCAGCGCACGATCCAGCAGACGAGCCCGCCCGCCACCAACGCCGAGACCATCGCCACGATCCCGCTCGTCTGCAGCGGGAACAGGCCGGGCAGCACCGGTCCGTCGGGCGCCTTGACCATCCCGGTCGCGGCCAGCGCGCGCAGCCACAGCCACGCGACCGGCAGCGGGAGCGACGCCACGCCGAGCCAGATCAGCCAGGGCGTGACCGGCACGCGCCGCCGGCGGGCGCGGAAGAACGCGTCCAGCGCGGCCAGCAGCGCGGGCAGCAGGAGCGTGCCGACGACCAGGCGCGACGCCCAGTCCGGCAGCACGTTGCGCAGCGTCACGATCCCCTCGGACGCGTTCGCGAACGCGGGCGCGGTGCGCGGGCCGGCCGCGTCGACCGCGCTGACGGCGCTCAGCGCCGCGCGCCCGAACGCGTTCAGGCGCGCGGGCAGCACCGGCTCGTCCGCCGCCGGCCCGAGCTCGCCGGACTCCGACAGCAGGATCGCGGGCAGGCCTTCGCCGCCGATCGCGCCCTGGCCGGAGACGGTCACGGGCACCGCGCGGCGGATCCACTGCGCGAGCGCGCGCGGCCCGCCGGCGTCCCCGTGCACCTCGCGGCGCACGGCGGCTTGCACGGTGCGCTCGAGGCCGAGCGGCGTCGGCGCCGTCGACTGCGGCCATCCGACCACCCACGGCTTGCGAACCCGCGTTCCGGCCATGTCGCCGAGCACGATCACGGCGTCGACCGGCGCGCCCGCCTGCTCGCGCGCCCAGTGGCGCGCGCCGGCGTCGCCGGTGGTCGAGCCGGACGTGGAGACGAGCACGAGCGTCTTCCGGGTGTCGCGCGCCTTGAGCACGCGCGCGAGCTCGATCAGCGCGGCGGTGCCGGACAGGTTCGCGAGCCCCGGGCCGTCGCGGTTGGCGAGCACGACGATCCGGCGGTCCGACGCGCCGGGACGCTGGGCGACGACGGTCACGACGTCGCCGTTGCGGCTCGGCGCGACCTCCTTGCGGACGGTGAAGTCCACCCGCTCGCCGGCCGCCTCCGGCGAGCGCAGCGACTGGGCGACGAACTCGGCCATGCGGTCGTCGTCGACCGAGCCGGGCGTGCGGTCGGGGAACGCCTGCGCCAGGCCGGTCAGCGACTGCGGCGCGGGGGACTGCCCGGAGCCGAACGCGCGGGCGCCGTCGAACGCGTCCGCGGGCAGCGGATTGCGCGCCGGCTCGGGCCGATCCTCGAGCGCGAACGCGGCGACGAACAGCGCGACCAGCGCCGGCAGAAAAGCGGTCCGGTACACGCGGGCATCCAGCACCTCGGTCGAGGTTATCCTCTGAACGTACGAACGGCATGGCAGATCGGGCCCCGAGAATCCTCCTCGTCGACGACGAGCAGCCGATCCAGACGCTTCTCTCCTTCCCGCTCCAGCGCGACGGCTACGAGGTGGTCCAGGCGGCGGACGGCATGGAAGCGCTCGCGCGCTACGACGAGCAGCTGTTCGACCTGGTCGTCCTGGACGTGATGTTGCCGCGGCTGGATGGGCTGGAGGTGTGCCGGCGCCTGCGCGCGAAGGGCGAGACGGTGCCGATCATCATGCTGACCGCGAAGTCCGAGGAGATCGACAAGGTCCTCGGGCTCGAGCTCGGCGCCGACGACTACATCACCAAGCCGTTCTCGATGCGCGAGTTCCGCTCGCGCGTGAAGGCCGCGCTGCGGCGCTCCGGGATGGCGCGCAGCGAGACCGACGACGAGCGGCCGATCGACGTCCGCGGCCTGCGGATCGATCCCTCCAAGCGCACGGTCTCGCGCAACGGGGACGTCGTCCCGACCACCTACGTGGAGTTCGAGATCCTGGCGGCGCTGGCGCGCTCGCCGGGCCGCGTGTTCACGCGCGACATGCTGCTGGCGCGCGTGTGGGGGGACAGCGCGTACCGCGACCCGCGCACCATCGACGTGCACATCCGCCACCTGCGGGAGAAGATCGAGGCGGATCCGAAAGAGCCCGAGTACCTGTTCACGGTGCGCGGCGTCGGATACCGCTTCCGCGACGAGGAGGGGTAGGCCGTGCCGGGGCTGCGCTCGCTGCGCAACCGGCTGGCTCTGATCTTCGCCCTGATCATCGTCGGGGCGATCGGGACGATCTACCTCTCGGTCACGCCGCGCCTGCAGGCGTCGCTGACGTCGCAGCGAGTCGACCAGGTGCTGGCGACCAGCAAGCAGTACACGCCGGACGTGGGCGAGGCGCTGCTGCTGCCGCCGCCGAAGGACCGGCCCACGAAGAAGAACGGCACGCGCGACGACGAGAAGCTGATCGACAACCGCGACAAGGCCGTCCGCCGGATCGCCGAGCGCACCGGGACCGAGATCATCGTGATGTCGAAGTCGCCGAACGGGCCGTTCGGCGTGATCGACACGACGCCGGACGGCGGCGCCACCGCGACCGACGTCCAGCCGGTCACGGTGCAGGCCCTGGACACGGGCCGGCCGGCGAGCGACGCGATCGAGACCGCCAACGGCCGCCAGGCGGTCGCCGCGCAGGTCATCCGCATCGACGGTAAGGACCTCAACGGCAAGACGATCGCCGGCAACTACGTCGCGGTCTTCGTCAACCCGCTCGCGGACGTGCAGGGCAACGTGGCGCTGATCCGCCGCCAGGTGCTGATCGCGGGCGGGATCGCGCTGGTGATCGCGATCCTCGCCGGCTACCTGGTGGCCCGCGCGCTGGCGGCGCGCGTGAAGCGGCTCGAGCGGGCGGCGCGCAAGGTGGCGGCCGGGGACTTCTCGCAGCCGATCAAGGCCGACAGCGACGACGAGCTCGGGCAGCTGGCGGCGGCGTTCGACGACATGCAGGCGCAGCTCGCACGGCTCGACCGGGCGCGCAAGCAGTTCATCGCGAACGCGTCGCACGAGCTGCGCACGCCGATCTTCTCGCTCGGCGGGTTCCTCGAGCTGCTGGCCGACGAGGAGCTCGACGAGGACACGCGGCGCGCGTTCCTGGAGCAGATCCGGGGGCAGGTCGACCGCATGCGGAACCTGTCGGTCGAGCTGCTCGACCTGTCGCGGCTGGAGGCGGGGGCGCTCGAGCTGCGGCCGGAGCCGACCGACGTGGGGCAGCTGGCGCGCGAGGTCGCCGCCGAGTTCACGCCCGCCGCGTCGCAGCACGCGTCCGACGTGACGCTGCACCTGCGCCGCGAGCCGATCGAGCTCGACTGCGACCCGGAGCGCGTCGCCCAGGTGCTGCGGATCCTGCTCGACAACGCGCTGCGGCACACGCCGCCGGGGACCGACGTGGAGGTGACCGCGTCACGCGCGAACGGGCACGTGCGGCTGGAGGTGTCCGACGGCGGGCTGGGCATCAAGCGCCAGAACATGCCGCACATCTTCGAGCCGTTCTTCACGTCCAACGAGCAGGCGCAGGGCGCGGGGCTCGGGCTGGCGATCGCGCGCGAGCTCGCGGAGCGGATGCACGGGCGGCTGACCGTGCGGTCCGGGCCGGGCAAGACGACGTTCGCGCTCGTGTTGCCGGCCTGACACTTCTCCGCGCCCACCCCATACGGCTTCTCGCATGGTTCACGCCTGGTCCGGATATGGTCCTCGGAGATGACCTCGCCACGGCTGATTCTCGTCTCCAACCGCGGGCCCGTGACCTACCAGGAGGACGGGTCGGTCAAACGCGGCACCGGCGGGCTGGTGACGGCGCTGACCGGGCTCGCCTCGCATCGCGACGCGCTCTGGATCGCGTCCGCCATGACCGACCGCGACGTCGAGGTCACGCGCGAGCACGAGGGGCGGCCGATCGAGGTCGAGACGCCCGAGGGCGGCACGTTCCACGTCCGCTTCGTCGAGTCCGACGACGAGGCCTACGACCGCTTCTACAACATCATCGCGAACCCGATGCTCTGGTTCATCCAGCACTACCTGTGGGACCTGAGCAACGCGCCGGACATCCGGCGGCACGAGGTGATCGCGTTCCAGGAGGGCTACCAGCAGGTCAATCGCGACCTCGCGGAGGCGGTCGTCGAGGAGATCGAGGGCCGCGAAGAGCCGGTTGTGATGGTCCACGACTACCACCTGTACACGCTGCCGGCGATGGTCCGGGAAGCGCGTCCGGACGCCTTCCTGCACCATTTCGTCCACATCCCCTGGACCCAGCCGGACGCGTGGCGCGTGCTGCCGACGAAGATCCGCGACGAGATCTACTACGGGCTGCTGGCGAACGACATCATCGGGTTCCACACCCGGGCCTACCAGCGCAACTTCCTGCAGTGCTGCCGGGATCTGCTCGATCTCGACGTGTCCTTCGACGACGGCGTGGTCGTCTGCGGCGACCGCGAGGTCTGGGTCCGCGCGTATCCGCTGCCGATCGACTACGAGGCGACGCGTGCGATCGCCCGCCGGCCGCGCGTGCGGGAGTTCGAGGAGATGGTGCTCGCGCGGCGGCGCGAGTTCTCGATCCTGCGCGTCGACCGCGCGGACCTCTCCAAGAACGTCCTGCGCGGGTTCACCGCCTTCGACATCTTCCTCGAGCAGCACCCGGAGTTCGCGGAGCGGATCACGTTCACGGCGCAGCTGATGCCGTCGCGTACCGACGTGCCCGAGTACGCCGAGTACCTGGAGAAGATCGAGGCGCTGGTCGCGGTCGTCAACCACCGCCACGGGACGCCGGACTGGATGCCGATCGACTTGAAGCTGCGCGATGACCTGGACGAGGCCGTCGCCCGCTACAAGCACTACGACGTGATGATGGTCAACGCCATGTTCGACGGCATGAACCTGGTGGCCAAGGAGGGGCCGCTGGTGAACGAGCGCCACGGCGTCTCGATCCTCAGTGAGAACACCGGCGCGCACGAGGAGCTCGGCGAGTACGCCATCTCCGTGAACCCGTTCGACGTCCAGGAGCTGGCGGACGCGATCCACGCGGCGCTGGTCATGTCGCCGGAGGCGCGCGAGCGGCGCGCGCGGGGGTTGAAGGAGATCGTCACGTCGCGCGATCCGGGGGACTGGATCGACGAGCAGCTCGCCGACATTCGCGCCAAGGCGCGGAAGTCGGCCACGCGCACGTAGGGCGCGCCGGCGGCGCGGCATTATCTCGCGCTGCCACGCGCACGTTGGGCGCCGGCGGCGCGCGATTGTGTCGCGCTGCCACGCGCACGTTGGGCGCCGGCGGCGCGATCATCCCGCGCTCTCGAATCCGAACTCGGGTCGGCGCGGCCGTCGGCGCGGCTCGTGTGCGGGCACGCGTGGCGGCTGCGCCTCGCTGTCGCCCGCCCCGCGCCCTTCCCCGCCTGGCCGCTCGCTCCTCCGGTCCCCGTCCGCCCCGCCGCCGGTTGTCGCTCCACCGCCGCCCGCGCCGCCGGTTGTCGCCCCGCCGCGGCCCGCATCCGCGCCGCCTCCGCCCCGCGACCTATCACTTCCGCCGCGCCCCGCCTCATCCCGGCCCGCCGCGCCGCCACCGGTCGCCCCGCGGCTCCTGCCGCCGCGGCCCGCATCCGCGCCACCACCGCCCCGCGACCTGTCACTTCCGCCCCGCCCGGCGTCACCCCGCCCCGGCGCGCCGCCACCTGTCGCCCCGCCGCCCGCGCCGCTCCGGCCCGCGTCCGCGCCGCCTCCGCTCCGCGATGTGTCATTTCCGCCGCGCCTCGCGTCTTCCCCGCCCGCCGCGCCGCCACCACCGCCGCGCGCGTCACCCCGCCCCGCCGGGCCATCTCCGCTCGCCTCATCCCTCGCTGCTGCCTCCCGCCCGGCCGCATCCCCGCGAACGTCGTCGCCGCCCTCCTCGGCGCGCAGGCCGCCTGCCGCGTCTTCCCCCCGCTGCCCGTCTCCATCGCCGCCTCCCGTCGTTCCGCCGTCAGCCGGGAGGAACGGGCGGGAGATGTCGGGCGGGAGCGATGGGGCCTCCGGCGCGAGTCGCGGCCAGGCGACGACCGCTGCGAGCGCAGCGGGAATGGCGAGCGCGCGGGCGACGTTGCCCCATCGCACGCGCCGCAGGGCGTGCCGTCCCATGCCTGTGATAGGGCGCCGTCCGGGCGATTCGCCCCACGTTGCTACCATCGGCGGCCGCAATGGCGAGCGGACAGCACATTTACGACCTCACACTGCTTCTCGATCCGGCCGTGGAGGCCGAGCGGCGCGAGCAGATCGTGGCGGACATCGCGGACCTCATCGATCGCACGGGCGAGTTCATCGGGCGCCACGACTGGGGTGCCCGCCAGACCGCCTACGAGGTGCGCAAGAAGTCCGAGGCCGACTATCACCTCATTCAGTTCCGGGGTGAAAACGAGCTGCTCGAGCAGCTCGACCACAATCTCAAGATCACGGACGGCGTCCTGCGCCACCGGATCATCAAGCTTCGCCCGGGCACGCCGGCTCCGCCGGATCTGCGTCCGTCGGCCACGCCGACGACGGCTGAGCCCGAGGCCGTCGAGCAGCTCTAAGCCTCGCTCCGCGACACTGCACGCCGCGGCCCTCTCGGCCCCGGCGTGCCCGCGAGCGTGGAGCCGGTCGGCTCCCTGATTCAGGGACGGCTGCGAGCGGTGTCCGGCCACGGACGCTGACGCGCGCCGTGGCGGGCGTTCGCGCGGAATCACCCCTTGGACGGCGAGAAATGCCGCCGCAGCGACCACCGAGTGGTCACTTTCTGGCGCTATCCGCCGAAACCTCACTCCTCGCTGCGCCCGGGCCGCGAGATCAGCCCGCGGCGAGCGCGTGGGCTCGACTGCACCGCGACGGCGCCGAGGGACGGGCCGAGGGCATCGGGCACAGAGCGCTGCACCACTTGGATCCGCACGGCGAGGCCGTGACCCGCCGAGCGGGGTCAGCGCGGGCGGGCAATGCGCGCCAGAACCGGCCGAACAGGCGCCGATCACCACGCGCCCCCGCCCGCGGGTGCCGCGAAACGGCGTTGCGGACCGTGGCACGTCGCACCGCGACGAACCTCGCCCGAGCGCGGGCGGAAGCGCGCCGCCGAAGGCATGCGGGTCGACGTCGCCGGCGCCCGTGCGGGTCACGTCCCCGGCTCGACGCCGCTGGCCGCCGTACCGGCGAAAGGACGCGGGCAACGCCGGCAACGACCGCACCAGCGAAAGCCCCGCTCGACGCCACGGGGCGGCGGCGCGGCTGAGAGACGCCGCTGGCATAGCGGGCGCCGCGCGGCTGAGAGGCGCCGCTGGCGTGGCGGGCGCCGCGCAGCTGAGAGACGCCGCTGGCATGGCGGGCGCCGCGCTCGTGAAAGACGGCCGCCGACCAGGCGGAAGGCGTCCGAGTGAAGAACCATTCGGCGTGGCGGGTGGCCGCGCGATGAACGGACGCGGGCAACGGCGCCGCCCGCGCGGATGAAGACACGCTCGACGCCCGCGGACGGCCGCGCCGACGAAAGACACGCTGACATCGCGTCCCGCCACGCGGGCGACGCCGCGTGCTGCCACGCCGGCAATAGACGCGGGCGCCGCGCGGCTGAGAGACGCCGCGGGGTACCGCGCGGGAAGTCGGCGCGGCCAGGCTCGTCCGCGCCGGGACTGACACGCCGGGACGGACACGCCGGCGCTGAAGACGGACGGCGCTGGCGCCGAGCTCGCACGTGACGCGCGGGCCGATGCTGCGGCCTACGCGCTCACGGCGCCGCGGAAGGGGCTCGGCCCGCCGCGTGCAGCGGCGAGCGCGGACCGAGACCCGCGCGCGGCACCGCGATGCGGCACCGCGCGGAGGTGTTGCGGCCTAGAACGGGATGTCGTCGTCCGCCATCGGCGCGCTCGGGCGGGCGCCGACGGGCTGGGGCGCGAAGTCCGACGTGTCCGCCGGGACGTCCGAGTGCGGGGCGAAGCCGTTGTTGTAGGCCTGGCCGCCGCCACCGCCGCCACCGCCCATGCCCTCGTCGCGACCGCCCAGGAACTGGACGGACTCGGCGATGACCTCGATCGACTCGCGCTTGGAGCCGTCCTGCGCCTGCCACTCGCGCCAGTCCAGCCGGCCGTCGATGCAGACGGCCCGGCCCTTGGACAAGAAGCGGGCGCAGTTCTCGCCCTGCGCGCCCCAGACGGTGACGCTGAAGTAGTTCGGCTTGTCGACCCACTCGCCCGAAGCATCGCGGCGACGAGAATTCGTCGCGATGCGCAAGCTGCAGACGGAGGTGCCGGACTGCAACGACCGCAGCTCAGGGTCGCGCGTAAGGTTGCCCGTGAGGACGACGCGGTTGATGTTGGTTGCCGCCATGCCGGCTGGCTCCTTTCGAAACTCTCGCTACTTCGGCCTGAGGGGCGAGTCTACGGGCGGTGCCGGAGCGAATCGCCGGAACAGGCCGGTTTCTCCGCACAAAAGTCGCAGAGTCGTTGCAAAGGAAGTATCTCTAGCGACAGGACCGGACGGAAACGCCGCGTCCGCTACCCTGTTCGGTCCGGCGCCGGCCTGGCGCCTGGCCTCGCGCGCGCGGCGCGCACCTACAGCGAGTCAGCAGCTAGAGAGGTTTTCAGAACAGTGGCGAAGCAGCGCAGCCGGCCGACGCGCCGGCGTGATCGCAAGACCGGAGGAGGCGGCGGCCGCCGGAAGTCCTGCCAGTACTGCCGCGACAAGGTGGAGTTCGTCGACTACAAGGACATCTCCCTCCTTCGCAAGTTCATCTCCGACCGGGGCAAGATCCGGTCGCGCCGCATCACGGGCGCGTGCCGCCGGCACCAGAACCAGATCGCGACCGCGGTCAAGCGCGCGCGTGAGCTCGCGCTGCTGCCGTACGTCGGCGAGGGGTCGGGCGCGGACGAGCGCGAGGGCGGCGGCCGTGGCGGCCGCGGACGCGACCGCTGACATGCCTGAGGCGATCCTCCTCCAGGACCATGA
>DATMGH010000124.1:0-102606 GCA_035555675.1 Solirubrobacter sp.
AGGAACGGCCGGTCCTCGACGTCGGTGAAGTACGGCAGGTCGTCGTTGACCGCGCCGCAGTCGTAGAGCAGCCCGGCCTCGGCCAGCAGCCGGCGCGTGTCGATCGTGCCCGGAGCGCGCCCGAACCAGCCCAGCACGCGCCGGCCGGTCATGCGCTCGAGCGTGTCGACGCACGCGCGGATGTCCGCGGCCTGCTCGGCGACGTCGAGCCCGAGGTGCGGGATCCAGCGATGCCCGTGGCCGACGGCGTCGCACCCGCGCTCGACGAACGCCGCCACCACGGCGGGATGCCGCTCGAACGCCATCCCGCAGCCGAAGATCGTCGGCCGCACCGCGAGCTCGTCGAGCAGGTGCAGCAGGCGCCAGACGCCGACGCGGCTGCCGTACTCGTACGTCGACTCCTTGTGCAGGTCGCGGGCGCCGGCGGGGACGGCGTACGCGATGTCCACGAGCGGCTCGACGTCGCGGTCGCCGTCGAGCGGGTTGCGCTCCGCGCCCACCTCGTAGTTGACGACCACGTTGACCGCGATCCGCGCGCCGCCCGGCCATTCCACGCGCGGCACCGCCGCACCGTAGCCGACGAGGTCACGCGGGGGTCCGGTCATCGCCACATCTCCTTGACACGCCTGGCGGGGATCTGTATACAACCGCGGCAAGTCATCTGTATTCCGAGCAGTATACAGAATAGAATGCCATCTTCGAGCAACAGCCACCGCGCCGCCAAGCCCTCGTCCCAGCAGGTCTTCGAAGTGCTGGCGCACCGCATCAGCCGCAGTCAGCTCCCCGCCGGCGAGCGCTTGGCGGAGGAAGCGCTGTCACGTGAGTTCGGCGTCAGCCGGACACCGGTCCGCGAGGCGCTCCGGCGCCTCGAGCAGGCCGGGCTGGTCGAGCGCCAGGAGCACGGCCGCTACGCCGTGCGGGCGCTCGACCTCGCGCGCATCGACCAGCTCTACACGGTGCGCATCGTGCTGGAGGAGCTGGCGGTGTCGCTCACCGCGCCGGTCGTCGGCACGCCCGCGTTCGAGCGGCTGCTGGCCGACACCCGGGCGGCGGCCGCGGACACGGACGGCGAGAGCCCGGACCACGAGATGCGCGAGGAGTTCCACGAGCGGCTGGCCGCGCTGTCCGGCTACGACGAGCTGGTCCGCATGCTCAGCGACATCGACCTGCGCATCTACGCGTGCCGGCGGCTGGACACGCAGCTGCCCGGACGCGCGACCCAGGGCCAGGTCGAGCATCTCCGCATCATCGAGCTGCTCGCGGAGGGCAAGGTCGACGAGGCCAAGCAGGCGATGCGCGAGCACATCGACGGCAGCCGCGCGACCGTGCGGTCGCTGATGCGGGCCGGCATCACGACGATCACGTTCGCTGCCGAGGACAGCCCGCCGCCGTCATGAGCCCTCGCCTTCGGTCGCGTCTCGGACGCCTGCGCCGCTCCTACGCCCTGCGCCGCGTCGCGGTGATGATCCCGCAGCTGTTCGGCATCACGCTCGTGGTGTTCGTCCTGCTGCGGCTGTTCCCGGGCGACCCGGCCTACCTGTTCGCCGGCCCGACCGCGTCGCCCGAGACGATCGCGCGGATCCGGCACGATCTCGGGCTCGACGAGCCGATCGTCGTGCAGTACCTGCACTACCTCCGCGACCTGCTGCACGGCAACCTCGGCACGTCGCTGGTCACGTCGCAGCCCGTGCGCACCGACATGCTCGAGCGCTTCCCGGCGACGCTCGAGCTGATCACCGCCGCGCTGCTCATCGCGCTCGCCGTCGGGATCCCGCTGGGCGCGCTCGGAGCGCGCAAGCCGCGTGGCGTGGCCGACCGGGCGACGCGCTCCTACGGGCTGCTCGCCGGCTCGCTGCCGGACTTCTGGTGGGGCCTGATGCTGATCTTCATCTTCTTCACCACGCTGGACGTCGCCGCGGCGCCGGTCGGGCGCCTGGACATCGGCTTCGTGCCGCCGGATCGCATCACCGGCTTCTACACCGTCGACTCGCTGCTGACCGGCAACTGGGCGACGTTCACCAACGCCGTCTCGCACCTGATCCTGCCCGCGTTCACGCTCGCGTTCGTCTACGGCGGGCCGATCGTCAAGCACATGCGCGCGTCGATGACCAACGTGCTCGACGCGCCGTACCTGGCGTACGGCTCGATGTGCGGGCTCAGCCGCTGGACGCTGTTCCGCTACGCGCTGCGCAACGCGCTCGTCCCGGCGGTGACGATGACCGGGATCACCTACGCCTACCTGATCGGCGGCGCGGTGCTGGTGGAGACCGTCTTCTCCTGGGGCGGGCTCGGCCAGTACGCGGTGCGGGCCATCACCAGCTCCGACTACCTGGCGGTCAGCGGCACCGTGCTGACCACGACCGTCTTCGCGCTCGTCGTCTACGCGGTGCTCGACCTCGTGTACGTGCTGATCGACCCGCGGATCCGGTACTCGTCATGAGCACCCTGTCGCTGCGGCTGCGCGGCCTCGGGTCGTTTCCGGCGCGGGCCAACCGGGCGCTGATCGCGGGCGGGGCGATCGCCGGCCTGGCCACGCTGCTGGCCGTGATCGGCCCGTGGATCGCGCCGTACTCGCCGACGCGCGCGGTCGGGGGCGACCAGCTGCAGCCGCCCAGCACGACGCACTTCTTCGGCACCGACGCGGTCGGCATGGACGTGTTCAGCCGGGTCATCTCGGCCCCGCGCACCGACCTCACGATCGCGCTCGCGTCGACGGCGCTGGCGATCCTGGTCGGCACGCCGCTCGGCGCGATCGCCGGCTACTACCGGTCGCGCTGGTCGGAGGCGCTGATGCGCGTGTCCGACCTCGTCCAGTCGTTCCCGGTCTTCATCCTGGCGATGGCCGCGGTGATCGTCGCCGGCCACGACGTCACGAGCATCATCTACGTGATCGCGCTGGTGAACGCGCCGATCTACGTGCGGTTGGTGCGCGCGGAGGTCCTGTCGCTGCGCGAGCGCACGTACGTCGAGGCCGCGGTGGCGCTCGGGGAGTCCGGCCGCCGCGTGGTCTTCCGGCACCTGTTGCCGAACGCCTACGGACCGATCCTGTCGAACGCGTCGGTGACGGTCGGGATGTCGATGCTGCTGACCGCCGGCCTGTCGTTCATCGGCGCCGGCGTGCGCGTGCCGACGCCCGAGTGGGGCTCGATGATCGCGATCGGCGCGCCGAACGTCGTCACCGGCGAGTGGTGGCCGTCGGTGTTCCCGGGCGTCGCGCTCTCGATCACGGTGTTCGGGTTCGCCCTGCTCGGCGACACGCTGGCGCGGCTCACCGATCCGGCGCGGAGGCATCCATGAGCGAGATGCTGCACGCCGAGGGCGTGACGGTCGACTACCGCGACCGCCAGACGCTGCGCGACGTCTCGCTCACCGTCGGCGCGGGCGAGATCCTGGGCGTCGTCGGCCGCAGCGGCGCCGGCAAGTCGATCCTCGTGCGCGCGCTGATCAACCTGGTCCCGCCGCCCGGCAAGCTCGTCGACGGCGAGATCCGCGCGTTCGGGACCGACCTGCGGGCGATCGGCGAGGCCGAGGCACGCAGCCTGCGCGGGGCGCGGATCGGCGTGATCGTCCAGAACCCGCGCGGGCACCTGAACCCGCTCCTGCGCGTCGGCACGCAGATCTCGAACGTCTACCGCGCGCACCACGACGCCACCAAGGCCGAGGCCCGCGAGCGCGCGATCTCGGTGCTGCGCGACGTCGGCATCCCCGCGCCCGAGCACCGCTACGCCGCCTACCCGCACGAGCTCTCCGGCGGCATGGCCCAGCGCGCCATGATCGCGATGGCGCTCGTGTGCGACCCGGAGCTGCTGATCGCCGACGAGCCCACCAGCGGCCTCGACGTCACGATCCAGGACCAGATCCTCAAGCTGTTCCGGCGCTCGGTCGACGAGCGCAGGACGGGCGGCCTGCTGGTCACCCGCGACATGGGGATCGTCGCGCGGTTCTGCGACCGCGTCGCGGTGCTGCACGAGGGCGAGATCGTCGAGCAGGCCGCGGTCCCGGCGTTCTTCAGCGACGCCGTGCACCCGGTCAGCACGCGGCTGATCGCGTCCGCGTCGTTCGCCGCCGACGCCCCCGGCCCCGCGGAGGTCGCACAATGAGCGAGCCGGTGCTCGAGGTCCGCGACCTCGTCAAGGAGTTCGCCGTCGGGCAGGGCCAGGTGCTGACCGCGGTCAACCGCGTGGACCTGCAGCTCGCGCCGGGCGAGACGCTCGCGCTGGTCGGCGAGAGCGGTTCGGGCAAGACGACCGTCGGACGCTGCGTCCTGCGCCTGCTGGACACGACCGGCGGCACGATCGCGTTCGCCGGTGACGACGTCACCCGGCTCGCGCCCAGGCGCCTGCGCGCGTTCCGCCGCCAGGTCCAGGTCGTCTTCCAGGATCCGTACGACTCGCTCGACCCGCGGATGTCGGTCGGCGCGATCGTGGAGGAGGCGCTGCGCGAGCTCACGGACACCGCCGCGGCCCGCCGGGGCGCGCTGACGAAGGAGCTGCTCGAGCGCGTCGGCCTCGACCCCGACGCCGCGCGCCTGTACCCGCACCACCTGACCGCCGGCGAGCAGCAGCGCGTGGCGATCGCGCGTGCGATCGCCTGCGATCCGCGGCTGCTGGTGCTGGACGAGCCGACCTCGTCGCTGGACCCGATCACGCGCAGCGAGATCATCGCGCTGCTGCGGAGCATCCAGGCCGAGCTCGGGACCGCCTTCCTGTTCATCTCGCACGACCTCGTGACGGTTCGCCACATCAGTCACCGGATCGCGGTCATGTATCTCGGCGAAGTCGTCGAGACCGGGCCGGTCGAAGCGGTCTTCGGCCGGCCGAGCCACCCCTACACCCGGGCGCTGCTGGCATCAGCGCCCAGCATCGAACGCGGTCGCGAGGACGCCGGGATCAGTCTCGCCGGTGAGATCCCCAGTCCGATCGACCTGCCGCAAGGGTGCTTTCTGGCCTCGCGCTGCCCGTTCGTCCTGGACGAGTGCCGAGCCGGCCACCCCGCCCTCGAGCCCGTCTCGAGGGTGCATCACTCGCGCTGCCTGCGCGTGACGGGTCATCTGGCGCCGCTCCCCGAAGCGGCGCCGGAGTCCGCTCACACCACCCCTAACGGCGTGCCCACCGGCAACCGGAAAGCGAGAGTCGTCGATGAGTCGTGAAGAGCAGATACTGGCTGCGTACGCGAATGGCGGCCTGACGCGCGCGCAGTTCATGCGCCGCGCGGCGCAGCTCGGGGTCACGGTGTCCGGGGCGTCGTGGCTGGCGGCGTGCGGCAGCTCGTCCGGCGGCGGCGGCGGTGGCGGCGCGGGCGGTGGCGGCGGCGGGTCGCGGCTGACGATGGCGGTCGCCGCGACACCGACGACGCTCGACCCGGAGTTCTCCTCGAGCCCGCAGGATCGCGAGATCGACGTCGCGATCTACGACCGCTTCACGCAGTTCAAGATCCTCGACCAGGACGGCATCCGGCAGGCCGATCTCAAGTCGCCGCCCGAGCCGCTGCTGGCCGAGAGCTGGGAAGTGGCCAACGGCAACAAGCGCTACACGTTCAAGCTCAAGGAGGGCGTCAAGAGCTACTTCGGCAACGAGCTGACCGCGGAGGACGTGGTCTGGTCGTGGGACCGGGTGTTCGAGCAGCAGTCGCAGGGGCTGTTCCCGCTCGGCGTCAGCTCGGTCGAGAAGGGGAGCTACAAGGCGGTCGGCCGGTACGCGGTCGAGGTCAACCTCTCCAGCGCGAACCCGCTGCTGCCGATCGTGCTCGCCACGCCCGTCCCGGGCGCCGTGATCTACGACAGCACCGAGGTCAAGAAGCACGTGACCGCGGACGACACGTGGGCGCGCAAGTGGCTGGCGCGCAACACCGCGTCGTTCGGGCCCTACCACGCGACCGAGTACACGCCGGGGCAGCAGGCGGTGTTCGTCGCCAACCCGAACTATCACGGCGGCAAGCCGGCGCTGTCGGAGATCATCTACAAGGAGATCCCGGACCCGGCGAACCGGCTGTCGCTGCTCACGACCGGCGGCGTCGACATCGCCGAGGATCTCAGCGCCGACCTGCGCAACTCGCTCAAGGGCAAGGCGGGCGTGCGCGTCGAGAGCGTGCCGGGCAACCTGGCGATCGCGTTCGGCCTGAACAACTCGATCAAGCCCTTCGACAACCCGGACGTGCGGCGCGCCGTCGCGACGGCGCTGCCGATCGACCAGATCATCTCGACGGTCTACTTCGGCGATCCGACCGTGCGTCTGTTCAAGGGCTACGTCGCCGACACGTTCCCGGCCTACCCGGACTACTGGCCGTATCAGCCCGCCGACCCGGAGAAGGCGAAGAGCATGATGGCCGCGGCCGGCGTCAGCGGCACCAGCTTCGAGATCTCCTACACGACGACCTACCCGGAGCACGAGAAGATCGCCCAGCTGATCCAGACGGCGCTCGAGCCGACCGGTCTCAAGGCGGTCCTGAACAAGCAGACGCCGGCGAAGTACCAGGAGCAGTACTACGGCCACAAGGCGCAGTCGGTGCTGGTGCAGGACGCGGCGTTCGTCGCCGACAGCGCGTACCCGCTCTACCTCTGGTTCGGCCGCGGCAAGGGCGCGGTCGGCAACTGGATCAACTACGCCAACCGGCCCGTCCAGGACCAGATCGACGCCGCGCTCGCCGAGCCGGACCTGGCCAAGCGCGAGACGCTGGGCACCGCGATCGGCAAGCGGATCGTGGACGACGCGCCGTGGGCGATGTACCTCGGCATCGGCTTCCACGTCCCGATGCGCGACAACGTCCACGGGTTCACGTGGCGCCCGCACAACCTCATCCAGTTCCGCGACCTGAGCAAGGAGTAGCGCATGCCGGTGACCCAACGACCGACGGAGCGTTCGCGGGCGCTGCACGAGCGCGCCCGCGCGTTCCTGCCGCTGGGCGTGACCGGCGACGGCCGCTACTCGGCGCCGTACCCGATCGCGTTCGCGCGCGCCTCCGGGAAGTGGCTGCACGACGTCGACGACAACGCCTACGTCGACTACCACGGCGGGTTCGGCACGGCGATCCTCGGCTACGCCCATCCGGAGGTCGACGCCGCCGTGATCGACGCGACGCGCGAGATCGGCGCGTTCGTCGGCGTGCCGCATCCGTACGAGGAGCGGCTCGCCGAGCGGCTGTGCGCCGCGCTGCCCGGTGCCGACCGCGTCGCGCTCTGCGGCGGCGGGGGCAGCGACGCCATCTATCACTGCGTGCGGCTGGCGCGGGCGACCACCGGCCGGTCGAAGATCGTCAAGATCGAGGGCGGCTACCACGGCTGGCACGGCGACGTCGGCGCCAGCACGCGGCCGGCGCTGGCCGCGGCCGGCGACGACCGCCAGCCCGCGACGGTCCCGAACTCGCAGGGCATCCTGCCCGGCGTGCTGTCGGAGATCGTGGTCGCGACCGCGAACGACGGCGAGCTGCTGGGGCGCGTGTTCGAGCGCGACGGCGAGCGGATCGCCGCGGTGCTCGTCGAGCCCGTGCTCTACTCGGCCGGCTGCGTCGTGGTCGACCCGGCGTTCCTGGCCCAGGCGCGCGAGCTGTGCACGCGCCACGGCGCGGTCCTGATCTTCGACGAGGTCATGAGCGGGTTCCGCAACGGGCTCGGCGGCGCCGGCGCGCGCGCCGGCGTGGTGCCGGATCTGGGCGCGTACGGCAAGGCGGTGGCCAACGGGTACATGCTCTCGTTCCTGGCCGGCAAGGCGGAGCTGATGACGCAGCTGGCGCCCGAGGGCCCGGTGTTCTACTCGGGCACGTTCAACGGGCATCCGCTGTCGGTCACCGCCGCCATGGCCACGCTGGACGTGATCGAGCGCGACGGGGTGCCGGAGCGGCTGTGGCGGCTCGGCGACCGGATCGCCGACGGCGTCAACGCGGCCCGCGACGAGCTCGACGTCGACGCGGTCTGCCAGGCGTACGGCTCGGTGTTCTGCGTCTACTTCGGCACGCGCGGCGTGCGCAACTACCGCGACTACGCGCGCGGCGTGACCGAGACGACCGAGCGCCTGGACGACGCGTTCCGCGCGTTCCTGCGCGAGAACGGCGTCTACGTCCACAAGCGCCACGTCAACCGCTGCTTCATCGGCGCCGGCCACGACGACGCCGACGCCGACCGGATGGTCGAGCTGATCGCCGAGTTCCTGCGGCTCCATCGCGAGGAGCTGTGAGGCTCGGCGTCGACATCGGTGGCACGTTCACCGACCTGGTGGCCTACGACGCCGAGCGCGAGCTGATCTCGGTCTCGAAGGTCCTCAACGACGGCACCGGTCCGGAGGGCGGCGTGCGGCGCGCGCTGGCTGGGGCCGGGGTGGCCCAGGACGCGGTGGCCGAGCTCACGCACGGGACGACGCTGATCACCAACCTGCTGATCGAGCGCAACGGCGCGACGGTCGGCGTGCTCTGCACGCGCGGGTTCCGCGACCTGCTCGAGATCCAGCTGTCCTGGCGCGAGCGGACGTTCGACCTCGGCTACGTCAAGCCCGCGGCGCTGGTGCCGCGGCCGCGGCGGCTGGAGATCGGCGGCCGGATCGACTTCCGCGGCCGCGAGGTCGAGCCGCTCGACCCCGCCGAGGTGAGCGCCGCGATCCACGCGCTGCTCGAGCAGGGCGTGGACTCGCTCGCGGTCGCGCTCTACAACGCGTACGCGAACCCGGAGCACGAGCGCACGGTCGAGCGCATCGCCGCCGACGTCGCGCCGGGCCTGCCGGTCACGCTGTCGACCGCGGTGGACGCGCGCGTCGGCGAGTACGAGCGCGCCTCGACCGCGGCGCTGAACGCGATGGCCGTGCCGCGGATGGATCGCTACGTGGCCGAGCTCGATCCGCTGGTCGAGCCACCGATCCGCTACATGCACTCGGCTGGCGGCGTCATCCACGCCCGCGAGGCGCGCACGCGGCCGATCCAGCTGGCGCTCTCCGGCCCGGCCGCCGGCGTGCTGGCCGGCCGCGAGGTCGCAGCCGCGCTCGGCTACGCCAACGCGATCACGATGGACATGGGCGGCACGAGCTGCGACGTCTGCCTGATCTGGGACGGCGAGCTGGCGCGCCGCGAGGAGGTCGCGATCGAGTGGGGCGTGATCGCCCGGCTGCCCACGCTCGACGTGCACACGGTCGGCGCCGGCGGCGGCTCGATCGCCTGGCGCGACGACGGCGGCGCGCTGCGCGTCGGCCCGCGCAGCGCCGGCGCCCTGCCCGGTCCGGCGTGCTACGGCCGCGGCGGGACCGCGCCGACCGTCACCGACGCGAACCTCGCGCTCGGCATCCTGCCGGGCGGCGGCCTGCTGGGCGGGAGCCTGGCGCTCGACACGGCGGCCGCGACCGCCGCGCTGGAGACGCTGGGCGCGCAGTTCGCGACGCCGGCGCTCGAGCTGGCGCGCGGCATGCACGCGATCGCCAACGCCAACATGGCCCAGACGATCCGCGAGATCACGGTCAGCCAGGGCATCGACCCGCGCGACTGCGCGCTCGTGGCCTTCGGCGGCGCCGGGCCGCAGCACGCGACCGGCGTCGCGCAGGAGCTGGGCATCGGCGCGGTCGTGATCCCCGCCGAGGGCAGCGTGCTGTCCGCCGTCGGGCTGCTCACCGCGGAGCTGCAGGCCGGCGCGGTGCGCTCGGTGCTGCGTCCGATCGCCGCGATCGCCGACCCGGCGTTCGCGGCGCTGCTGGCCGAGCTCGAGCGCGAGGCCGGCGAGCGCCTCGGCGAGCCCGCCGGCGACGGGCTGGTCGCGACCCGCTCGGCGGGCCTGCGCTACGAAGGCCAGTCGCACGAGCTGACGATCCCGCTCGACGGCGGCGTCGACGACGTCGTCGAGCGTTTCGAGGACGCGCACGAGCGCCTCTACGGCACCCGGCTCGGGCACCCGGTGGAGATCGTCGACGCTCGCGTCGAGGTTCGCCGCGCCCGCGGCGTGCGCCCGGCCGTGCTGTCCGCGGTCCGGGACACCGCGGACGGCGCGGCGGCCGACGAGCGCGACTGCCCGCTGTTCGGTGAGCCGGTCCCGGTCCACCGGCGAGCGGCGCTCGAGGAGCCGGCGCTCGGGCCGTGCCTGGTCGAGGAGCGCAACACGGTGACGGTCGTCCCGCCCGGCGCCAGCGCCCGGCTGGTCGGCGCCCATCTGGTGGTGACGCTGTGACCGTCGCCGGCATCGACGCCTTCGGCGCGGAGATCCTGCGCTCCTACCTGGTCAGCACCGTGCGCGAGATGGTCGTGACGACCACGCGCACCGCGTACTCGACGTGCTTCGCCCACGGCGAGGACTTCACGTGCGCGCTGCTGGACGCCGACGGCCGCATGATCGCCCAGGACCAGGGCGTGCCGGTCCACGCCGGGTCGCTCGGCCATGCGGTCCGGCACATCCTCGACGAGCTCGGGGAGGTCGCCGAGGGCGACGTGTACGTCCTCAACGACCCGTACAACGGCGGCACGCATCAGGCCGACGGCCTCGTCTGCCGGCCGATCTTCGCCGCGGACCGCCTGCTCGGCTTCGCGGCCAACCGCGGGCACTGGAGCGACATCGGCGGCATGGCGCCCGGTGGCTGGTCGGGCGCCGCGACCGACGTCGTGCAGGAGGGGCTGCTGATCCCGGCGGTGCGGCTCGTGCGCGCCGGCACGGTGCAGGACGACATCCGGCGGCTGCTGCTGCGCAACGTGCGCCTCCCCACGCAGCTGTGGGGTGACATCTCGGCCCAGATCGCGTCGAACATCGTCGCCGAGCGGCGGCTGCGCGCGCTGGTGGACCGGCACGGCGTGGCCGGCTACGAGGCGGCCGCCGAGGCCGCGCTCACCTACAGCCGGCGGCGCTTCGAGGCGGGCCTGGAAGCCCTGCCGGACGCGACCGCGTCGGCCACCGGCGTCATCGAGGACGACGCCACCGGCGCCGGCCCGTACGAGATCAAGGTACGGGTGGAGAAGGCGGGCGGCAAGGTCCGGGTCGACTTCACGGGGACGTCCCCGCAGGTGTCCGGTCCGGTCAACTCGACGCTGGCCACGACGCGCGCCGCAGTGGTCGCGGCGCTGATCGCGGTGGTCGACCCGGACGTGCCGCTCAACCACAGCGTGCTCGAGTGCATCGAGATCGACGCGCCGCTCGGGTCGCTGGTGAACCCGGTGTTCCCGGCGCCGACGTTCGGCGCCACCGCCGACCCGTCGGATCGCGTCAACGAGACGCTGCTGGAGGCGCTCGCCCAGTTCGCGCCCGAGCGCGTGCCGGCCGGGTCCTACGCCACCGGCAACAACGTCACCGGCGGCGGCATCGACGCCGGCGGGCGTCCGTTCCTCTGGTACAGCTACCAGTCGGGCGGGTGCGGCGCGCGGCCCGACAAGGACGGCAACGCCGCCGAATGGCACCTGATGGCGAACTCGAAGAACGAGTCCATGGAGGTGTGGGAGACCCGCTACCCGGTCGAGTTCCTGAGCTACCGGCTGGTGCCGGACTCCGGCGGCGCGGGCCGCTGGCGCGGAGGCCTCGGGACCGAGCGGCGCCTGCGCGTGACCGCGCCCACCCGCCTGTCCGGCACCGCCGACGGCCACCGGCGCGGCCCGCGCGGCGCCGATGGCGGCGAGGCGGGGATGCCGAACCGCTTCCTGATCGCCCGCGGCGGGCAGGAGGAACGGCCGATCGAGGAGGTCTTCGGGCTGCCGTCGCGCGGCAAGTTCGCGAACCTGCCGCTGGAGCCCGGTGACGTCTTCGTGTCGCGCCAGGGCGGCGGCGGCGGCTTCGGCGACCCGCGCGAGCGGCCGGCCGAGGCGGTAGGCGAGGACGTGCGGGCCGGCTACGTCAGCCGCCCGCGGGCGAAGGAGAACTACGGATGGGAGGACGGCGCGTGACCGTCAACGGGCACCACCCGTGGCTGCACCTGCTCGACGCCGACGAGCGCGAGGTGATCGAGCGTGGGCGCTACGGCCGGCGTACGGCACTGGGCACCCGGCCCGCGCTGTTGTTGATCGACGTGCAGCCGAGCGTCGTCGGGCTCGACCGCCCGATCCTCGAGCAGATCGGCGAGTACCCGTCGGGGATCGGCGAGGTCGCGCACCAGGCGATCCGCAAGCTCGTGCCGTTGACCGCCGCGGCCCGCGCCGCCGGCGTGCCGGTGATCTACACCCGGCTGGTCACCAGCGACGAGGTCAGCATGTACGGCGACCGGATCGACCGCGGCCCGCTGCTGCCGGGCGATCCGGACAGCCAGATCGTGGACGCGCTGGCGCCCGAGCCGGGCGACGTCGTGATCCAGAAGCAGCTCGCCAGCGCGTTCTTCGGGACCGCGCTGGGCTTCGTGCTGGCGCGCCGCGGCATCGACACGCTGCTGATCGGCGGCGGCTCGACGTCGGGCTGCGTCCGCGCCAGCGCCGTCGACGCGGCCAGCCACGGCTACCGCGTCGCGGTGATCGAGGACGGCACGTTCGACCGCATCAAGGTCTCGCACGCGGCGTCGCTGCTGGACGTGTGGATGAAGTACGGCGAGCTGATCTCGGCCGAGGATGCCGCGCGCTACCTGCACGCGGACCGCCAGGAAGGAGCAGTGAGATGAGCAGGGTCCTGATCGCTCGCATGAACGCCGACCCGGCGGTCCACGACGAGTTCAACGCGTGGTACGACGGCGAGCACATGGCGCAGGCGAGCGCGATCCCCGGCTACGGGTCCGATCATCGCCGCTATCAGGCCGAGGCGTACGAAGGCCGCTACTGGACGTACGGCACGCACCCGGAGTTCACCGCCGTCTACGCGCTCGCGCCGGACGGCGACCGCGCGGCGTCGATCGACTCCGATCAGTACAAGGCCTGGTCGGGCGACTTCCTCGCACGCTGGCGCGATCGCACGACCGACGAGGTGTCGATCATGTGCGATCAGATCTACGGCGCCGACGGGCCGCTGCCGTACGAGCGCGTGCTGATCGCGCAGATGAACGTCGCGCCCGAGCACGAGGCCGAGTTCAACCGCTGGTACGACACCGAGCACATGGCGCAGGCCAGCGCCATCCCCGGGTTCGGCTCCGACCACCGCCGCTTCCGCGCGATCGAGCTCGAGGGCCGCTACTGGCACTACCAGCCGAACCCGCACTACACGGCGCTGTACGAGATCGAGCCCGGCGCGGACGTGCTGGAGGCGATCAACTCGGACGAGTACCGGGCGTGGTCGGGCGACTTCCTGGCGCGCTGGCGCGATCGCACGAGCGACGAGATCTCGACCGTCTGCCGGCGGATCTACTGATGTCCGCGGTCCGCGACGCGATCGACCCGGACCGCTGCACGACCGCAGTCCAGGAAGCGATCCGGATCCCGAGCGTGTTCGGCGACGAGCAGGCGGTCGGCGAGTACCTGGCCGAGCTGATGCGCGGCGCCGGGCTCGGGGAGGTCGAGCGCCAGGAGGTGCAGCCGGGGCGGGCCAACGTGATCGGGACGCTCGACACCGGTCGCCCCGGGCCGACGCTCGTCCTGCAGGGCCACATGGACACGGTCCCGCCCGGGGAGCACCCGGAGCCGTTCTCGGGCGCGGTCCACGACGGCGCGATCTGGGGCCGCGGCGCGAGCGATATGAAGGGGCCGCTGGTCGCGGCGATCCTGGCCGTCGAGGCCGCGCGGCGCGCCGGCGAGCTGGCCGGCCGCGTGATCGTCGCCGCGACCGTCGACGAGGAGTCCGAGAAGCGCGGGATGTTCGCGCTCGTCGACCGCGGCCTGCAGGCCGACTTCGGCATCTGCGTCGAGCCGACCGACCTGCGCGTCGCGGTCGCCCAGAAGGGCTGCGTGAGCCTGCGGGTCACCACGCACGGCGTCGCCGCGCACGGCGCCAACCCGGACCAGGGCGTCAACGCGATCCGCAAGCTCGCACGGATCGTCGAGGCGATCGAGGCGGCGGAGCTGCCGGCCGTCGAGATCGCGGGCGTCGGGCCGGTCACCGGCACGTACAACGTCGGCGTCATCGCCGGCGGCCAGATGTTCTTCATCGTCCCCGACCGCGCGTCGATCTGGGTCGACCGCCGGACCACGCCGGCCGAGACGCAGGACGAGGCGCTGGCCGCCCTGCGCGCGCTGGTGCACGCGATCGACCCGGAGGCGGAGGTCGAGGTCGACCGGCAGGACTGGTCGTGGCCGCGGATCCGCGAGCGCGGCATCGGCTCGTGCTCGGTCGAGCGCGACTCGCCGGTCGTACGCGCCGTGGTCGACGGCGTCGCGCAGGCGACCGGCCGGCCGGCGGAGCTGTACGTCCAGACGGCCTGGTGCGAGACCGACTTCCTGGTCAACGACCTCGGCATCCCCACCGTCAACCTCGGCCCCGGCCGGATGGAGCTGGCGCACACCAGCACCGAGCACATCGCGATCGACTCGCTGCTGGCGGGGGTCGAGGCGCTCGCGCTGGCGGTGCGCTCGATCTGCGCGCCGTCGTGACCGGCCCGTTCGACCTCGCGATCGTCGGCGGCACGGTCGTCGCCGCCGATGGCCGGCGGCGCGCGAACGTCTACGTGCGCGACGGGCGCGTGGCCGCGGTCGAGCCCGAGCTGCACGCCGCGGCCGAGCGCGTCGACGCGGACGGACTGCTCGTGCTGCCGGGCATGGTCGACGTGCACGTGCACCTGATGGACCCGGCCGACCCGGCGCGCGAGGACTTCCCGACCGGCACGGCGGCCGCGGCCGTCGCCGGCGTCACGACCGTCGTCGAGCACACGCACGCGCGGCCCGTGGTGACCGCGGACGACCTGGCCGCCAAGCGCGCGTACCTGCGCGACCGCGCCTGCGTCGACTTCGGGCTCGGCGCGCACGCGCTGCCCGGGCGCGACGACGCCGTGGCCGGCGTCTGGCGCGCCGGCGCCGCGTTCCTGAAGGCGTTCACGTGCACCACGCACGGGCTGACCGGGTTCAGCACCGCCGAGCTGCGGCGGCTGTTCGTGGCCGCCGGCGAGGCCGGCGCGGTCTGCCTCGTGCACTGCGAGGACGACGCGCTGACCGCCGACGCGGAGCGGGCGCTGCGCGCCGCCCACCGCGACGACGGGTCGATCGTCGCGGCGTGGCGCAACCTCGACGCCGAGCTGGTCGCGCTGGCGACCGTGGAGGTGCTGGCGCGCCGGACCGGCGCGCGCGTCGTGTGCGCGCACGTCGGATCGATCGAGGCGCTCGAGCAGCTCGACGGCGACGTGCTGGTCGAGACCTGCCCGCAGTACCTGACGCTCTACGCCGACGACGCGCTCGAGCACGGCGCGCTGCGCAAGTACACGCCGCCGGCCCGCGCCCGCGACCCGGAGGACCACGCCGCGCTGTGGGCGGCGCTGGCCGACGGGCGGATCGACTACGTCGCCAGCGACCACGCCCCGTCGACGCGCGCCCAGAAGGCGGCCGGATCGATCTGGGACGTGCACTTCGGGCTGCCGGGGCTCGACACCACGCTGCCGGTGCTGCTCGACGCCGCCGCCGCGGGTCGCATCACGTACGAGCGGCTGGTCGCCGTCTACGCCGAGCGGCCGGCGGAGATCTACGGCTTCGCCGGTCGCAAGGGCGCGCTGCGGCCCGGCGCGGACGCGGACGTCGTCCTGGTCGACCCGACCGCCCGCTGGACGGTGTCCGACGCCGCGATCGTCTCGCGCGCCGGCTGGTCGCCCTACAGCGGTCGCACGCTGACCGGGCACGCGGTCGCGACGTACCTGCGCGGCCGGCTGATCGCGCGCGACCGGCGGCTGCAGACCGCGCCGGGCGTGGGCCGCTTCGTCGCGGGCGGTGGGGCGTGACCGTCGCCACCGCCCCGCTCGACGACCTGCGCGGCCTCACGGCCGCCGTGCTGCGCGGCGCCGGCGTTCCCGCCGCCGACGCCGAGCTGGTCGCCGACTCGCTCGTGTGCGCGGACGCCTGGGGGCACGCGTCGCACGGCGTCCTGCGCGTGCCGTCCTACGTCGCGCGGCTGCGGGCGGGCGTGATGCGCGCCGTCACGCGCGTCGACGTCGCGGTCGACGCCGGCGCGGTCGCGGTGCTGGACGGCCACGACGGCGTCGGCCAGGTGATCGCCGCCGCGGCGGCGCGCGAAGCGGTCCAGCGCGCCCGTACGCTCGGCGCGAGCGCCGTCGCGGTCCGCAACTCCAACCACGTCGGCTGCCTGGCGTACTTCACGCGGATGGCCGCCGCGCAGGGCTGCGTCGCGCTGTTCGCGTCCAACGCCAGCCCGGCGATGGCGCCGGCCGGCGGGCGCGCGGCGCGCGTCGGGACCAACCCCTGGTCGGTCGCGGCGCCCGCGCCGGACGGGCGGGCGATCGTGATGGACATCGCCAACACCGCGGTCGCGCGCGGGAAGATCCACCTCGCCCGTGAGCGCGGGACACGGATCCCGCTCGGATGGGCGGTCGACGCGGCGGGCGTGCCGACGACCGACCCCGAGCGCGCGCTGGCCGGGCTCGTGCTGCCGATGGCCGGCCACAAGGGGTACGCGATCGCGGTGCTGCTGGACGTGCTCACCGGCGTACTGTCCGGCAGCGCGATCGGGTCCGAGGTCGCCGGGCCCTACCAGGCCGAGCGGCGCGGCGGCAACGGACAGCTGTTCATCGCGCTCGACGTCGAGCGCTTCCTGGAGCCGGACACGTTCGTGGAGCGTGTCGGCCGGCTGATCGCGGACGTCAAGAGCGCGCCGGCGGCCGAGGCCGCGGACGAGATCCTGGTTCCGGGCGAGCTGGAGGATCGCGCGGCCGAGCGCGCCGCGCGCGACGGCGTCGCACTGGCGGAGCGCACGCGGCGGGAGCTGTGGCGGCTGGCCGGGGAGCTCGGCGTCGACGACGCGACGCGGGCGGTGGTCGCGCCATGACCGACGGCGCGTTCTCCCTGGTCGTGCGGCTCCGCGTGCTCGCGGGCGCCGTCGACGCGTTCCTGGCCGCGGCGCACGCGAACGCGGCGGCGTCGCTGCGCGACGAGCCCGGCTGCCGGCGCTTCGACGTCCTGCGCGTGGCGGGCGACGAGCACCGGTTCACGTTCTATGAGCTCTACGAGGACCGCGAGGCGTTCGAAGCGCACCGGCGGACGCCGCACTTCCAGCGCTGGCGCGAGGCCGCGGACCGCTACGTGGTCGAGCAGGTCAACGAGGTCGGAAACGTGGTGGCGGCGCGGACGCGTTCCGGCGACGGCGCCGAGCTCATCCGGGCCGACGACGCGCCCGTGGTGGACCGCGGCGGCGGCGTGACCACGACCTACCTGGCCGCCGGCGCGGGGCTGATGAACGGCACGACCGAGTTCCCGCCCGGCGCGGCGATCGCGCCGCACTGGCACAACTGCGAGGAGTCGGTCGTGGTGCTGGCCGGCCGCGGGCGGTTCGAGCACGACGGCGGCGTGGAGGAGCTGACGGCCGGCGACGCCACGCTGGTCCCGGCGGGCGTGGCGCACCGGTTCGTCAACGTGGGCGAGGACGTGCTGCGGATCCTGTGGACGTACGGCCGGTCGGACCCGACGCGCACGTTCGTGGCCGACGGGCGGACCCTGGCGATCGTCCGTCCGCGCGCGTGACCGTCCACCGGGTCGCGGTGATCGAGGGGGACGGCATCGGGCCGGAGCTGGTCGCGGCCGCGCTGACCGTGCTCGACGCGGCCGGCGTCGCGCTCGACGTGACGCCCGTGGCGGCCGGCGCGGCGCACTACGCCGCGACCGGGAGCGCGATCTCCGACGCCGGGCTCGCGCGCTGCCGCGACGCCGGCGCGGTGCTCAAAGGTCCGGTCGGCCTCCCCGGCGTGGTGCGGCCGGACGGCACCGAGGGCGGCCTGCTGGGCGGCGTCCTGCGCGGCGGGCTCGACCTGTTCGCGAACGTCCGGCCGGTCAAGCTGTGGCCGGGCGTGGCCGCCCCGCTCGCACTCGAGCCGGGCGCGATCGACTACGTGATCGTGCGCGAGAACACCGAAGGCCTGTACGCGTCGCGCGGGCTGGGCGTCGCCAACGCGTGGGCGGCGTCGGACACGCTGCTGATGACGCGCCCCGGCGTCGAGCGGATCGTGCGCTTCGCGTTCGAGCTCGCGCGCACGCGCGACGGCGCGCCCGCCGACGGGGTGCGGCGCGTCACGTGCGTGGACAAGGCGAACGTGCTCAAGAGCTTCGCGTTCTTCCGCGCGATCTTCGACGAGGTCGCGGCCGGCCATCCCGACGTCGCCGCCGAGCACCTGCACACCGACGCCGCGGCCCAGGCGCTGGTCATGGACCCTGCGCACTTCGACGTGCTGGTGATGGAGAACTTCGTCGGCGACCTGCTGAGCGACCTCGGCGGCGCGACGGTCGGCGGCGTCGGCATGTGCGGCTCGGGGAACCTCGGGACGCGGCGGGCGTACTTCGAGCCGATCCACGGCAGCTCGCCGCAGCTCGCCGGCACCGACCGCGCCAACCCGATCTCGCAGATCCTCGCGGCGGCGATGCTGCTCGACCGGGTCGGCGAGCCCGACGCCGCCGGCGCGATCCGGCGCGCGGTCTGGGAGGCGCTGGCCTCCGGCGCCGTGCGCATCGGCCGCGATGGCTGCCCGGACCGCGGGACCGCGCGCGCGGTCCGGGACATCGTGGCGCGGCTCTGACCGCTACTGGCAGGCCTCGCACTCCTCGCCGTTGCGCATGGCCTCGATCGAGCAGGCGATCGCCGCGGCGGTCGGGGCCGCCGCGGCGGCCGCGGCCGTCACCGTCGCCTTCTCGATCGCGGAGGCGCCGAGCGTGCGCAGGTAGTACGTCGTCTTCAGCCCCGCGCGCCACGCGCGCCGGTACATATGGCTCATCGCCTTCATGTCCGGCTGCGCGAGGAACAGGTTCAGCGACTGCGCCTGGTCGATCCACTTGCCGCGCCGGGCGGCCGCGTCGATCAGCCACGCCGGGTCGATCTGGAACGCCGTGCGGTAGCGCTCGCGCAGGTCCTCCGGCACCGGCAGCGCGGTGACGTCGCCGTCGACCGCCTTCAGCGCCGCCGCGAACGCCGCGTCCCACAGCCCGCGCTCCTTGAGGTCGCGCACCAGGAACGGGTTGAGCACGATGAAGTCGCCGGACAGGTTGGACTTCGCGAACAGGTTCTTGTAGGTCGGCTCGATGCAGGGCGACGTGCCCATGATGTTCGCGATCGTGGCCGTCGGGGCGATCGCCAGCACGTTCGAGTTGCGCATGCCCTGGGCGGCGATCTTGGCCCGCAGCGGCGCCCAGTCCATGCGCCCGTCGCGCGCCACCGCCACGTCCTCCCCGCGCTCGGCCTCGAGCAGGTCGACCGTGTCCTGCGGCAGCAGCCCGCGGTCCCACTTGGAGCCCTCGTAGGACGAGTAGCGCCCGCGCTCGGCCGCCAGGTCCGACGACGCCTCGTACGCGTAGTAGGCGATCGCCTCCATCATCTCGTCCGAGAACGCGACGCCCGCGTCGGACGCGAACGCCTCGCCGCGCCGGTAGAGCGCGTGCTGCAGGCCCATCACGCCGAGGCCGACGGGCCGGTGGCGGGCGTTGGACCGGGCCGCCGGCTCGGTCGGGTAGAAGTTGACGTCGATCACCGAGTCCAGCGCGCGGACCGCGATCCGCACCGTCTCGCGCAGCTTGGCGTGGTCGAGCGAGCCGTCGGCCAGCAGGTGCTGATCGAGCACGATCGAGCCGAGGTTGCAGACCGCGGTCTCGTCCGGGCCCGTGTTGAGCGTGATCTCCGTGCAGAGGTTCGACGAGTGGATCACGCCCGCGTGGTCCTGCGGCGAGCGCACGTTGCACGGGTCCTTGAACGTCAGCCACGGGTGCCCGGTCTCGAACAGCAGCTTGAGCATCTGCTTCCACAGCTCGAGCGCCGGCAGCGTCTCGCCGTGCAGCTCGCCGCGGGCGACCCGCTCCTCGTAGGCGACGTAGCGCCGCGCGAACTCCGCGCCGTAGGTCTCGTGCAGGTCCGGCACGTCGGACGAGCGGAACAGCGTCCACTGCCCGCGCGCCTCCACGCGCTGCATGAACAGGTCCGGGATCCAGCACGCCGTGTTCATGTCGTGCGTGCGCCGGCGCTCGTCGCCCGTGTTGCGCCGCAGCTCCAGGAACTCGCGGATGTCGTTGTGCCAGACCTCCAGGTACGCGCAGCCCGAGCCCGCGCGCTTGCCGCCCTGGTTGACCGCGACCAGCTGGTCGTTGTGCATCTTCAGGAACGGGACGACGCCCTGGGACTCGCCGTTGGTGGACTCGATGTGCGACCCGGTGCCGCGCACCGCGGTCCACGAGCCGCCGAGGCCGCCGGCCCACTTCGAGCACATCGCGTTCTCGGCGATGCCGCGGCCGACGATCGAGGCCAGCGTGTCCTCGATCGTGTAGACGTAGCAGCTCGACAGCTGCGAGTGCGGCGTGCCGGCGTTGAACAGCGTCGGCGTCGAGGAGCAGAAGCGCCGCTGCCGGTACATCGCGTACAGGTCGAGCGCCCGCGCGCTGCGCTCGTCCTCGCGCTCGGCCAGGCACACGCCCATCGCGACCCGCAGCCAGAAGAGCTGCGGCGCCTCGATCCGGCGCGGCGCCGGGCCGGTCTTGTCGACCAGCAGGTAGCGGTCGTACAGGGTCTGCAGGCCGAGGAAGTCGAAGTCCAGGTCCGCGGTCGGGTCCAGCCCCGCGGCCAGCGCGTCGAGGTCGTAGTCGAGCAGCCGCGGGTCGATCCGGCCGATCGCCGCGCCGTGGCGCAGCCCGGGGGCGAACGCGCGCACGTGCGCGGCGCGCAGGGCGCCGATCCCGTCGCGCACGATGTCCCAGCCGAGCGTCTCCTCGTAGACGTACGTGAGCAGGATCCGGCCGGCGAAGCGGGAGAACTCGCTGTCGCGCTCCATCAGCGCCTTGGCGTTGAGCACGATCAGCGTGCGCAGGTCCGCGCGCGTGATGCCGGGGCGGACGGCGCGCCGCAGCTCGCGCTCGAGCTCGTCCGCGGTCAGGGGCAACTGCAGCCCGATCGACGCGAACGCGACCCGCTCGCGCAGGTCGGTGCCGTCCCACAGCGTCTCGACGTCGCCGTCGAGCACCGGGATCGCGGCTGGCGCCGCCGGCGCCTCGCGCTGCTGCGCGCGCAGCAGCGCCCGCTCGGCGCGGTAGACGATGTAGCGCTCGGCGACGCGCATGAAGCCCGCCAGCACGAGCTCCTCCTGCACGATGTCCTGCACGGTCTCGATCGGCACGTACGCGGTACCGAGCGCGTGCGCGCGCTCGCCGACGCGCGCGGCCAGCTCGACCGCGGGCGAGGACTCCAGGCCGGCCGACACGAACGCCTTGCGGATCGCGACCTCGATCTTGGCCTCGCTCCAGGCCGTGACCTCGCCGGAGCGGCGGATCAGCCGCACGCTCGCGCGCGTCGCGGTGGTCGGCACGGCGCGGCGCAGCACCAGCGCGCGGGCGACGTCGACGTAGCCGGCGTCGATCAGCGCCGCCTCGACCACGGTCGAGACGTCCGGCACGGTGACCGTGGCGGCGCCGGCCAGGCGCTGCAGCACGTCGGTGGTGACGGCGCGGACGATCGCGCGCGCGGCGACCGTGTCCGCCGCCTCGCCGTTGGCGCTGGCCAGGACGGCGAGCGCGTCGGCGACCAGGCCGGCGGGCAGCGCCGCGGTCAGGGCGGCGTCGCCGCCGTCCTCGTCGGCGACGCGCACGTCCGGCGCCTCCAGCTCGGGCAGCGCGATCGCCGGCAGCACGTCCAGCGCCGCCGCCCGCTTGAGCTCCAGGTCCTGCAGGATCTCGGCGAACTCGATCATCACAGCTCCTCGTCGGCGACCGCCGCCAGCGACGACGCCTTCTGGTACTCGGTCACGCGGCCCTCGAAGAAGTTCTGCTCCTTGCGCACGTCCATCAGCTCCGCCAGCCACGGCAGCGGGTTCTCGAGCGCGACGTCGCGCAGCGGCTCCAGCCCGCACCCGGCCAGCCGCCGGTCGGCGATGTAGTCGATGTAGGTCGCGAAGTCCTCGGCGTTGAGGCCGACGCCCTCGACCGGCAGGCAGTCGGCGATGAACGCCTGCTCGAGCGCGACCGCCTCGCGCATCAGCTCGCGCAGCTCCTCCTTGAACGCGGGCGTCCACAGGCCGGGGTTCTCGGCCGCCAGCTCTCCCAGCAGGCGGCGGAAGAGCTCGATGTGGTTGGACTCGTCGCGCAGCGTGTAGCGGAACATCGTCCCGATGCCGGGCAGCTTGCCCTGCCGGTACAGCGACAGGATCATCCCGAACAGGCCGTAGAACTGCGTGCCCTCCATGCACTGGCCGAACACGAACACGTTGCGGGCCAGCAGCCGGACCGCTTCCGGATCGGTCATGTCGAGGTCGCGCCGCAGAGCGTGGCTGACGTCGGTCACGAAGCGGTTCTTGGCCGCGATCGTGCCGATGTCGGCGAACATCGCCTCGCACTCGTGCGGGTCGATGCCGAGGCTGGCGATCATGTACAGCAGCGAGTCGGCGTGGATGTTCTCCTCGTGCGCGTGGCGCCCGAGCACGAGCTTGAGCTCGGACGCGGTGACCAGCTCGCGGACGACGTGGATCACGTTGTCGCCGACGATCCCTTCGGCGGCCGAGAAGTAGCCGATGCCCATGCGGACGATCCAGCGGTCGATGTCGGTCAGGGCGTCCGAGCGCCACTGCTCGATGTCCTTGCCCATCTGGACGTCCTCGGGCTCCCAGTGGTTGGCCTTCATGCGCCGGTAGAGCTCATAGGCCCAGCCGTAGCGCAGCGGGAGCAGGTTGAACGTGAGGGTCTCGCGTCCGCCGACGACGCGCTTGGCCGCGAGCGCTTCCTCCGCCTTCGCCTTGTCGAGCACGAACGTCCGCGCTCCGAGGGTGTATGTGGTCTGCAATCCGGGCCTCCTTTGCGTCGGTGGGCGGAGGCCGCGACTGCGCGCTCGGAGCGCACGCGCCGGCCGTCCTTGCACCGAGGACGGTTCCAACGGGCGTGGAGCAGGCGACCGGGCTCGGGCCAACTGGCGGGCCATTACCGTTGCGGCACAGCGCCGGGATCTCACCGGACTTCGCTGGCTTCCACGCCGCGGGAGCAACGCTACGCGCCGCGCCGGACGGACCCTGGCGGTCTCTCCGCAACGAGCGGGGATTGCCGGGTCAGCGACACATGACGAAGCGCCGCGACACGGTCTTGTGGCGCAGCGTCTTCGAGCCCGGGCGGCGGTAGTACACCCGCGCGTAGACGCGCCCGGTCGTCCCGGCCGCGCGGTGCAGCCGCAGGCGCACGACGTAGGGGCGCCGGCGATCGGTCCGGCGCGGGCCCTTGCGCACGAAGAACAGGACGCGCTGCACGCGCGGCGCGCTGCCGCCGGCGCGCTTGCGCACGGTCAGGCTGACGCGCAGGCGGCCGCCCGGCGGGGTGCAGCGCAGGCCGGCCGAAAGCGACACGCGGCCGTCCGGCACGGGCGCGGCCGGCGCCGGGGCCGGCGTGGGCGCGGGGGCGGACGGCGCCGGCGGGCTCGCGCCCACGAGCGTCAGGAAGGAGAGCCCGTTCCAGCCGGAGCCGATCGTCTCGCCCGCGCCGGTGATCCAGCCGCCGGCGCCGTCGCCCCGGTAGAGCAGCAGCGCGCCGTCGGCGCGCCGGGCCAGCACGTCGGGCTTGCCGTCGCCGCTGAAGTCCCCGCCCGCCATCAGCGCGGTGAACGGCGCCCAGCCGGAGCCGATCGGCTCCGCCACGCCGGTGACCCAGCCGCCCGCACCGTTGCCGCGGTACAGGAGCAGGCGGCCGTCGGCGTCGCGCGCGATGACGTCGGGCTTGCCGTCGCCGCTGAAGTCCCCGGGCGCGAGCAGCGCGGTGAACGGCGCCCAGCCGTCGCCGATCTGCTCCCCCACGCCGGTGATCCAGCCGCCGTCTCCGTCGCCGCGGTACATGAGCAGGCGGCCGTCGCCGTCGCGGGCGAGCACGTCCGTGTGCCCGTCGCCGTCGAAGTCGGTCGCCAGCAGCGCGGTGAAGCCGCCCCAGCCGTCGCCGACGGTCTGCACCGTCCCGGTGAAGCCGCCGGACCCGTTCCCGCGGTACATCAGCAGCCGGCCGTCGGCCGCGCGGACGAGCAGGTCCGGCTTGCCGTCGCCGCTGAAGTCGCCGGGCGCGAGCAGCGCGGTGAAGCCGCCCCAGCCCGTGGCGGCCGTGAGCGGGCCGCCCACGAACCCGCCGGTCCCGGTGCCGCGGTAGAGCAGCAGCCGGCCGTCGGGGTGGACGGCGAGCACGTCGCCGGGCCCGTCCCCGTTCCAGTCCGCGCGCGCGACGGCGGCGCCGCTGCAGACCGCTAGGGCGACAAGGCCCGCTGTGATCACCCTCCGCACGACGCACTGGAAGATAACGCGGCCGGGGCCGGCGCACGCGCCGGCCCCGGGCCACTCCTCCCATCGGCGAGCGGGCTACCAGCCGCCGCCGAAGCCTGGAATGTCGGGCTGCGAGGGCTGCTGCTGCTGGTCCGGCTGCTGCTGCTGCTGCTGATCGCTGTTGGTCGTCGTGTCCGGCCGCTGGCCGAGCTTGACGTTGAGCGTCTTCGTGGACCCGTTGCGGGAGATCTTCACCTGCACCTGGTCGCCGGGCTTGTGCCCGTCCACCAGCCCGGAGAGCGAGGCGGAATCGGCGACGGCCTTGCCGCCGAGCTCGGTGATCACGTCACCGGGCTGCAGGCCGGCGGAGGCGGCGGGCCCGCCGGACGTGACCTGCGCGACCTGGGCGCCCGCGCCGGACCCGTCCTGGGTCTGGACGCCGAGGTAGGCGTGGCTGACCTTGCCGGTCGCGCGCAGCTGCGAGATGACGCTCTTGACCGTGTTGGACGGGATCGCGAAGCCGATGCCGACGTTGCCGGCCTCACCGGAGCTGCCCGCGTTCGGCGACTCGATCTGCGAGTTGACGCCGATCACCTGGCCCTGGTCGTTGAACAGCGGGCCGCCGGAGTTGCCGGGGTTGATCGCGGCGTCGGTCTGCAGGACGTCGTCGATCGAGAATCCGTTGGGGGAGGAGATCTGCCGCTGCAGCGCGGAGATGACGCCGGTCGTGAGCGTGCGGTCGAGCCCGAACGGGTTGCCGATCGCGTACGCCGGATCGCCGACCTGGACCGTGCTCGAGTCGCCCAGCGTGAGCGGCTTGAGGTTGGAGGCGTCGACCTTCAGCAGCGCCAGGTCGGTCGACGCGTCCTGGCCGACCAGCTTGGCGTCGAGCGTCTTGCCGTCGCCGATCTTGGCCTGGATCTTGCCGTTGGCGCCCTCGACGACGTGGGCGTTGGTGACGAGGTAGCCGTCATCGGAGATGACGAAGCCGGAGCCCGTGCCGACGCTGGTCGTGATGTACGCCACGGAGTCCTTGGCGTTCTGGTAGACGTCGTGCGGGCTCAGCGTCGCACCGGTGGCGGGAGCGGACACGGTGCGGGTGGTGGTGATGGTGTGGACGGTGGTAGCGGAGTCGTCGTGCAGCGCGGTGGTAGCGACGGCGCCGGCACCGCCGCCGATCACCGCGGCGGCGGCGATGGGGAGGAGCGGCTTGGCGATCTTCATGCCAAGCATCGTCGTCCGCGTCGCTGAGCGCTTCCTAGGCGGTCGCTAAGTCGCCCCTGGCTTATGAGTAAGAACCTCATATACGCCGGGGGCCGTCGACGCCGGTCCGCAATGTCCTTCCGCTGACCTCAAGAACCGCCGGGTGCCTGCCGATGGGGACGCTGGATGCGCCGTTCCCTCCTCGCCGTCACCGCTGCCGCCATGCTGGGTGCGCCGACCGCCGCGCGCGCGGCCGAGGGGGACATCATCGTCCAGCGCGTGCCCGGCGCCGACGCGGCGGACGTGCGCAAGGACGCGAAGGTCAAGCTCGTGGAGACGCTGCCGCTGGCCCACACCGAGCTGGTGGCGGCGCCGGCCGGCCGCCGCACCCGCGCGCTCGCGGACCTGCAGGCCAGCGACGACGTCGTCTACGCCGAGCTCGACCGGCCGGTGAGCGCCGCGCGCGCCCCCGACGAGCCGATCTCGACCTCGCTGTGGGCGCTGCGCAACGTCGGCCAGTGGGTCTACGACCAGAGCGGCGCCGCCGGCGCGGACATCGACGCGGTCGACGCGTGGGCGCGCAGCGAGGGCGAGGGCGTCATGGTCGCGGTCGTCGACAGCGGCGTCGACGTCGACCACCCCGACCTGCGCGGACAGATCGCGACCAACGCGGTCGAGCTCGGCGGCCTGCCCGGCGTCGACGACGACCGCAACGGCAAGATCGACGACGTCGCCGGCTGGGACTTCGTCGACGACGACCCGAACCCCGCCGACCCGCTCGGCCACGGCACGCACGTCGCCGGCACGATCGCGGCCGCCGGCGCCACCGACGGCGGCGTCGTGGGCGTCGCGCCGAGCGCCAAGCTGTTGCCGCTGCGCGTGCTCGACGCGTCCGGCTCCGGCTACATGAGCACGGTCGCCGCCGCGTTCGCCTACGCGGCCGACCGCGGCGTCCGGATCGTCAACGCGTCGATCACGGGCGAGGACTCCCAGACGCTGCGCACCGTGATCAAGGCCCATCCGAACACGCTCTTCGTCGTCGCCGCGGGCAACGACCACGCCGACGTCGGCACGCGCGCCAACGGCTTCCCCTGCCGTCTGCCGGACCCGAACGTGATCTGCGTCGGCGCGACCGACAACCGCGACCAGCCGGCGTCGTTCTCCAACGTCTCCGCGACCGCCGTCGACCTGTTCGCGCCCGGCGTGTCGATCTACTCGACCTACACGTGGCCGCTGCCGTACTGGTACTTGAGCGGGACCTCGATGGCCGCGCCGCACGTCTCCGGCGCCGCCGCGCTCGCGCTGGCCGCGCGGCCGGGCGCGTCGACCGAGATGCTGCGCCAGGCGCTGCTGTCGTCGGTCGACGTCAAGCCGAACCTGCGCGGCAAGTCCGCGTCCGGCGGCCGGCTGAACGCGAACGCCGCCGTCACCGCGATCCTCCGCGCCGCCGAGCCCGCGCCGACGCCGACCCCGTCGCCCCCGCCGCCGCCTCCACCGCCCGCGCCCGTCCCGCCCGCGGCCCCGGAGGCGCCGCAGGCGCAGGTGCCTGCGCCGGTCGCGCCACCCGCCGCGCGGCTCACGCGGCTGAGCGTCAAGCGGACGCTGCGCGTCACGTTCCGGCTCACGGCGATCGCGCCCGTGCGCTTCTCCGTCACCGCGAAGGGCGCGACGCGCCCGCTCGCGAGCTGGACCTACCGCGGCCACGCCGGCGCCAACGCGCTGTCGTTCGCCAAGCGGCTCCCGACCGGCCGCAGGCTGCGGCGCGGGACCTACACGCTGCGGGTCGCGACCGGCGGCGGTGCGGCCGCCGTGCGGCCGTTCCGTGTGCGCTGAGCGCACGCCGCCCGCGCGACGGGCATCATCCTAAGAGCATGAGGCTCGCATTACCGGTTCCCGCCTGATGGCCGCGGCCGAGCGCCAGCGCCCGTCCGAGGCGATCGAGGACTACGCGAAGGCGATCTACTCGCTGGCACGCCACGGCGACGGGACGGTCACGACCAACGCGCTCGCCGAACGGCTCGGGGTGACGCCCGCGTCCGTCTCCGCGATGGTCAAGAAGCTCGACGAGCGCGGGCTCGTGCGCCACGTGCGCTACAAGGGCGTCGCGCTGACGCCGGACGGGGAGCGCGTCGCGCTGGAGATCATGCGTCATCACCGGCTGCTGGAGACGTACCTGGCCGAGCACCTGGGCGTGCCGTGGGACCGCGTGCACGAGGAGGCCGAGGCGCTCGAGCACGTCCTCAGCGAGTACCTGGAGGGGCGGATCGCGGCCAAGCTCGGACATCCGACGCACGACCCGCACGGGGACCCGATCCCGAACGCCGAGCTGGAGATCGTCGAGGACGAGAGCGCGCGGCTGTCGGACCTCGAGGTCGGCGCGCGCGGGCGCTTCGTGCGCGTGTCGGACTCCGATCCCGCGATGCTGCGCTACCTGGGGGAGCGGGGCGTGGCGATCGGGGACGAGCTCGAAGTGCTCGAGCACGCGCCGTTCGACGGGCCGCTGACCGTGCGCTTCGGTGACGAGGAGCTCGTGCTCGGCGGGCTGCTGGCGCGCGCGATGCGCGTCGAGCGCCACGTATCGTCCCCGGAATGACCCAGATCACCGGCGTCGACTTCGTCGCCATCCAGACCCGCGACCACGCGGCCGCCGCGACGTTCTACGGCGAGACGCTCGGGTTGCCGTTCCTGAAGTCCTGGGGCAGCATGCCCGCGTCCGAGTACCAGGCCGGCAACCTGACGCTGGCGGTGATGCAGTCCGACGCGTTCGGGCTCGAGTTCGCGCCCGGGAGCGCGCTGATCGCGCTGCAGGTCGACGACGTCGCCGCCACGCGCGCGGAGCTGGAGGGCAAGGGCGTGCAGTTCCGCGGCGAGATCCTCGACTCAGGCGTCTGCTTTCAAACGTTCTTCACCGACCCGGACGGCAACCCGCTCGGCCTGCACCACCGCTACGCGCCGCCGGAGACCCGCCCGGGCGCCGAGTAGACGTTCACGTTCCCGTCGCGGGCGAAGCCGGCCAGCGTCAGCCCGCGATCGCGCGCGAGCGACACCGCGAGCGACGTGGGCGCGCTGACGCCGACCAGGATCGGCGCGCCCGCGACGGCCGCCTTCTGCACGAGCTCGAACGACAGGCGCCCGGAGACGCACAGCACGTGCCCGTGCAGCGGCAGCCAGCCGGAGCGCAGCGCGTGGCCGACCACCTTGTCCATCGCGTTGTGGCGCCCGACGTCCTCGCGCACGCACAGCAGCTGCCCGGCGGCGTCGAAGAGCCCGGTCGCGTGCAGCCCGCCGGTGCGCTCGAAGCCCGGCTGGTGCAGGCGGTTCGGCAGGTCGGCCAGCAGCGCCCGCGGCACGACCGGCCCGTCCGGGAGCGGCGGCGCGTGCACCGCGACCTCCTCCAGCGCGCCCTTGCCGCAGACCCCGCACGAGGACGTCGTGTAGAACGACCGGGCGGACGGCTCGCGGGCCAGCGGCCCGCCGACCTCGATCGTGTTGACCGCGAGGTCGGCGGTCAGCCCGGCGGGACGGATCGAGTCGATCAGCCCCTCGCCGTACAGGAACCCGAGCGCGAGCTCCTCGTCGTCGCCCGGCGTGCGCATCGTGACCGCCAGCGGCCGCCCGCCGACGCGGATCTCCAGCGGCTCCTCGACCGCGACCTCGTCGCTGACGCCGTCGTGCTCGACGGCGCGCGTGAGCTCACGCACTCGAGAGCGCCGGCGTCATCGAGGCCTCCTCGCCGATCGGCCGCACGTCGACCGCGATCACCTTGTACTCCGGGCACGACGTGTTGACGTCCATGGAGTTGCCGATCAGCAGGTTCGTGCGCGTCTCCGGGAAGTGGAACGTGGTGAACACGTGCCCGGGCTCGATCCGCTCGGTCACCTGCGCGGTGATCTCGGTCCGGCCCTGGCGGCTGCGGATCGAGACCGTGTCGCCGTCGGAGACCCAGAGCCGGGCGGCGTCGTCCGGGTGGATCTCCAGGTAGTCGCGGTCGTTGAGCTCGACGTTGCCGGTGCGGCGCGTCATCGTGCCCGCGTTGTAGTGCTGCAGGCGGCGGCCCGTGACCAGGATCAGCGGGAACTCGTCGTCGGCCGCGTCGCCCGGCGCCTTGTACGGCAGCGCGGCGAAGTGCGCGCGCCCGTCCGGGAGCTCGAAGCGCTCGGTGTAGAGGATCGGCGAGTCCGTGCCGTCCGGCGCGACCGGCCACTGCAGGCCGGTGCGGCCGAGCCGCTCGTAGGAGATCCCGCTCCAGTCGGGCGTCAGCCGGGCGATCTCGTCCATCGTGTCCGAGGGCGACGCCCAGCCCATCTCGTGCCCGAGCGCCCGCGACAGCGTCGTGATGATGTCGAAGTCCGTGCGCGCGCCGCCGGGCGGGTCGATCGCGGGCGCGACCAGCTGCACGCGCCGTTCGGCGTTGGTGAACGTGCCGGCCTTCTCGAGGAAGCTCGAGGCAGGCAGGATCACGTCGGCGTACTTGGTCGTCTCGGTCTCGAAGATGTCCTGGCAGACCAGGAACTCGAGGCTCTCGAGCGCGGCGACGACGTGCGCGGTGTTCGGGTCGGTCTGCGCGACATCCTCGCCGAAGATGTACATCGCCTTGAGGTCGCCGGCGACCGCGGCGTCGAACATCTGCGGGATCGTGTAGCCCTTCGCGCGCGGGAGGTCGACGCCCCACGCGGCCTCGAACGAGCGCGCGACCGGCTCGTCGCCGACGCTGCGGTACGCGGTGAACGTGTCCGGCAGCGCGCCCATGTCCGACGAGCCCTGGACGTTGTTCTGCCCGCGCAGCGGCAACAGCGCGCTGCCCGGGCGGCCGACGTTGCCGGTCATCAGCGCCACGTTGCAGATCAGCTGCACGACCTCGGAGCCGTAGCGGTGCTCGGTGACCCCGAGCCCCCAGGTCAGGCACGCGGTCGCGGCCTCGCCGTAGATGTGCGCGGCGCGCACGAGGTCCGCCGCCGGGATGCCGGTGATCTCCTCCACGGCCTCCGGCGTGTACTGCGGCAGCAGCTCCAGCAGCGCGTCGTAGCCGTTCGTGCGGGCGGCGATGAACGCGGGGTCGGTCAGCCCGTCGCGGTGCAGGACGTGCGCGAGCCCGAGCATCACGGCCGCGTTGGTCCCGGGGCGCGGGCTCAGGTGCAGCTCGCCGTAGTCGGACAGCTCGATCCGCCGCGGGTCGATCGTCACCAGCCGCAGCCCGCGCAGCACGGCCTGCTTGATGCGCGCGCCGACGACCGGGTGCGCCTCGGTCGGGTTCGCGCCGATCAGGATCATCGCGCCCGCGTGGTCGACGTCGGCGAACGAGCCGGTGGCGCCGGACAGCCCGAAGGACTTGCGCAGCGCGAACGACGTCGGCGAGTGGCAGACGCGGCTGCAGTTGTCGATGTTGTTGGTGCCGATCGCGGCGCGCATCAGGCGCTGCATCGCGTAGCAGTCCTCGTTGGTGGCGCGCGAGGACGCGAGGCCCGCGATCGCGTCCGGCCCGTCGGCGGCCTTGATCCGCGTCAGCTCGCTGACGACGCGGTGCAGCGCCTCCTCCCAGCTGGCGATCCGCAGCTCGCCGTTCTCGCGGATCAGCGGCGTGGTGAGCCGGTCGCGGCGGCGGCTGAACTGGTGCGCGAAGCGGCCCTTCAGGCACGTGTGGCCCTCGTTCGCCGGCCCGTCGAGCGCGGGCGCGATCGTCGCCACCTTGCCGTTGCGCGTGTGCGCCTCCAGCCGGCAGCCGACCCCGCAGTAGCCGCAGGTGGTCGTGACGCTCGAGTCGAACATGGCTACCTCACCAGGTCTAGCAAAGAGATCTCCGTGATGGCGTCGGTCGGGCACGTGTCCGCGCACGCGCCGCACGACACGCACACGCTGTCGCGGAAGCCCTGGTCGAGCCCGGCGGCGACGTTGGCTTCAAAGCCGCGGCCGGTCGCGGTCAGCGCGAACGTCCCCTGCACCTCGTCGCACGCGCGCACGCAGCGTCCGCAGGAGATGCACAGCTCGTGCTGGAACGCGAGGTAGGGGTGGCGCTCGTCGCGCTCGACCGCGTGCGTCTCGCCCGGCCAGCGGGGCTCGCCGACGTCGAGCATCCGCGCCACCTGCGCGAGCTCGGTGTGCGGCGCGGGCGCGACCGGCAGCTCGGACAGCACGAGCTCGACGATCGCGGCGGCGACGCGGCGCGCGGTCGGGTCGCGCGTGTCGACCGTCATGCCTTCGCGCACGGGCGTCGTGCAGGACGGGAGCGGCTTGGGCGAGCCCTCGACGGCGACCAGGCAGACGCGGCAGGCGCCGAACGGGGCCTGGCGCTCGTCGAAGCAGAGCGTCGGGATGTCGCGCCCGCGGGCGGCTTCGAGGATCGTCGTGCCCGGGGGGACGGTGACCTCGTCGCCGTCGATCGTCAGCGTGATCACAGCTCCTCCGGCCAGTGGGCGAGGATGCTGCGGATCGGCGCCGGGACCGCACCGCCGTGCGCGCACAGGCTGCCGATCTCGACCGCCTCCAGCAGCTGCTCGAGGCTCGTGCGGTCGATCGGCGCGCCGGTGGCGAACATCGCGTGGGCGCGCTGCAGGCCGATCCGGCACGGGAAGCACTTGCCGCAGCTCTCGTTGGCGCCGAAGCGCAGCAGGTGCGTGGCGACCGCGCGCATGTCCGTGTGCGCGTCGAACCCGACGATGCCGCCGTGGCCGACCATGCAGCCCTCGGCCGCGAGCGGCTCGAAGTCGAAGACGGTGTCGAGCCTGGTGCCGGGCAGGATGCCGCCGAGCGGGCCGCCGATCTGCAGCGCCTTGATCGGCCCGTCCATCCCGCCCGCGACGTCCTCGCACAGCTCGCGCACGGTCATCCCGAACGGGACCTCGTAGGCGCCGGGGCGGGCGAAGCGCTCGTTGAAGCAGACGAGCTTGGAGCCGGGCGTCGCGTTCGGGCTCAGCGCCCGGTACGCGTCGGCGCCCTCGCGGGCGATGAACGGGATGTTGCACAGCGTCTCGACGTTGTTGACCACGGTCGGGTGGCCGTGGACGCCGCGCTCGGCCGGGAACGGCGGGCGCGCGGAGACGGTCCCGCGCAGGCCCTGCAGGCAGGCCAGCAGCGCGGTCTCCTCGCCGACGACGTAGGACCCGCCGCCCTCGACGACGTGGACGTCGAAGTGCTCGCCGAGGTGGCCGGCCGCGCGGGCCTGCGCGATCGCGGCGTCCAGCGCGGGCTTGGAGCGCGGGTACTCCGAGCGGGTGACGATGAAGCCGTGGCGGGCGCCGACGGCGTGGCCCGCGAGCGCCATGCCCTCCAGCAGCAGGTGCGGGTTGTCCTCCATCAGCAGCTTGTCGATGTAGGAGCCCGGGTCGCCCTCGTCGCCGTTGGCGACGATCACCTTGTCCGGGTTGGCGGCGCGGGACGCGAACTCCCACTTGACGCCGGCCGGGAAGCCGGCGCCGCCGCGGCCGCGCACGTCGGCGGCCTTGACGGCGGCGAGCAGCTCGCTCGGGTCGCGCTCGCGGGCGGTGGTGAAGCCCGCCCAGTCGCCGGGGCGGGTGAGGACGGGCTCGGCGAGCAGGCTGGTGAGGCGCGGCTCCGGCGCCGGCCGGGCGCTGTCGCTCAGGACGCGGTCGAGCACGCCCGGGCCCGCGTCGACCGTGTCGCCGTCGCGGACCGCGGGGCCGCAGTGGCAGTAGCCGAGGCAGACGGTCTCGGCCAGCGAGACGGACCGGTCCTCGCTGCGCTGGTCGAGGCCGACGCCGAGCGCGGCCTCGACCGCCTCGACGTGCGCGCCGCCGGTCGCCGCGAAGCACGCGGTCCCGGTGCAGACGCGGACGTGGCGGGCGCCGCGCGGGACCAGCAGGTCCTCATAGAACGTCGATACGCCGTAGACCGCCGCTTCCGGCAGCCCCGAGCGCTCCGCCGCGACCCGCCGGTCGTCGTCGGTGATCTCCCCCCGTCGATCCATCGCCTCTTTGAGCACCTCGAGCGCCGTTGGGGCGCCCTGCTCGTGGTGGCGGCGGACCAACTCGACCAGATTGCGCGACACGCCGCCCATCGTCGCCGCATACGCCCCACTTGTCCAAGTGCTGCGACCAATGCTTTGATAGACACGATCGATCGTGTTCATCCGCCAGCTCGAGTATCTGGCCGCGCTCGACCGCGAGCGCCACTTCGGCCGCGCGGCCGCCGCGTGCCACGCCGCGCAGCCGACGCTGTCGGCCGGGATCCGCGGCCTGGAGCGTGAGCTCGGCATCACGCTGGTCCGCCGCGGGCGGGAGTTCGAGGGGCTCACGCCCGAGGGCGAGGTCATCCTCGGATGGGCGCAGCGCGCGCTCGGCGACCTGGAGGCTCTGCGCCAGGAGGCATCCCGGCTGCGCGGCGGGCTCGAGGGCACGCTGCGGATCGGCGCCATCCCGACGTCGCTGCCGCGCTCGCCGCTGATCACCGCGCGCTTTCACGCTCGCCATCCCCGGATGCGCGTGCGGCTGCTGTCGATGACCTCGCGCGAGATCGCGCACGGGCTCGAGCACGGCGAGCTCGAGGCGGGGCTGACGTACCTGGACAACGAGCCGCTGGCGGGCGTGGACGCCGTCCCGCTGTGGGTCGAGCACTACCTGCTGGTGTGCGCCGCGGACGCCGACTTCGCCACGTCGGTGCCGTGGGCGCGGGCCGCGGCGCTCCCGCTCTGCCTGCTCACGCCGGACATGCAGCACCGCCGGATCGTCGACGGCGCGTTCGCGGCCGCCGGCGTGACGCCCGCGCCGGCGGTCGAGACCAACTCCGTCTCCACCCTGATCGCGCACGCCCGCGCCGGCCTGCCCGGCGTCACGGCCAACACGTGGCTGGACGCGAACCCGCTGCCGGACGACCTGCGCGCGCTCCCGCTCGTGGCGCCGGAGATCCGGCACACGATCGGGCTCGTCACGCCGGCGTCCGGCGACCGGTCCCCGGTCGTCGCCGAGCTGCTCCGGCTCTTGGCTTAGGGTCGCCGGTTCCAAGGGAGAGCACCGGATGAAGTCGCGCGCTGCTCGCCCCGGGTCCGTTGGATCGCTTTCTAGCGCCCCGCGCTGACAGCGGCCTGGCGAGCTGATCCATATCGACGTCAAGAAGCTCGGCCGCATCGAAGGCGACGTCGGCCAGCGCGTCACGAGAGTCAAGCGCAACCGTCCCGCACCCGTTGGGATCCCGGCATCCAGGTCGAACGCGTGATGACCGACACGGCTCGCCCTTCCGCTCGGCCGTACACGCACTCGCGTGCCGCGTGCTGAACATCCGCCACCTGCGTACCCGCCCCCAGACCAACGGCAAGCCGAGAACGCACCGCAGCTCTTGACGGCTGGCGCTGGCGCGTTTGGGGGGGTGTTCCGAGAAAGCTCACACAGTGTGAGCTTTCTCGAAACACCCCCACCCCGCCGCGCTCTAGATGATTGATTCCGCGGGTTAGCGGCTGAGGTCGCCGATCGCCCCTCGTTGGGCGGTCGCCGATGTAGTGGTTGAGCCAGACGCTGGCGGCCAGGGCGAGGAGCTTGGTGGCGATCCGGGCTCTGAGGCCGTGGAGGCTGCGGGCGTTGTGGCGTTGCAGGCCGAGGCGGTCTTTGAGCGTCCAGAAGATGCTCTCGATGCATTGACCGATCGGCGCGATGTGCGGCCCGCGTCCGGGCTCATTCTTGCGGCGGGGGCGCACGCTCGTGGCGCCGAAGCGTTCGTGGGCAGCGTGTTGGAACTCGGTGCCGGCGTAGCCCTTGTCGGCGATGACCAGCTCGCCGCCGTGCAGCCCGCGGGCGAACAGCCGCAGCGCGACGTCGCGCTGCTTCTCGTCAGCGGACGCGAGGATCACCGCCCTGGGGGTGCCGTCCGGTGCGGCCAGCAGGTGCAACCGCATGCCCCAAAACCAACGTGAATGGCTGCGGCTGTAGTGCGACGCGCAGGCCGGGCCGAGCGCCGAGCGGCGCACCGTGTCAACGCTGCGCCAGCACTCCACCGGTAGCCCGGTTGGGCCGGCAGCTTCGGCAACCGGTGCGACAGCCGGGTCCGGGCAGCCGCGAGAAAGTCCCGATCAGAGCTGATGTTCAGCACCGCTTGCGCGACCGCGAGCGTGACGAGCTCGGCGAGCATCGAGGCCCCTCCCGGGGTCGGCGGTGACACTCGAGCACCGCCGACTTGGACCTCGCTCCTCCACGCACACCACCGCGTGGAATCAATCATCTTGGCCTAGCAGGCCACCGGCCGTTTGGCGCCCGGCGGCTGGCAGCGCGTGGTGATCAGCGGCTTCTTGGCCGCGCGCACCGTGAGGATCTTCACCGCGCTGATCGCGTTCGGCTTGGACACGACGACCGTGATCGCGGTGCCGGTGCGCAGCGGCTTCTTGATGAACTTGGCCAGCGTCACGGTCCCGAACGCGTTGCGCTTCGTGTAGCCCTTGCCGGTCAGGCCCTTCGGACAGCCCTTGCCCTTGCAGGTCACGTGCACCGTCGCGCCGAGCGGGACGTTCTTGACCTGCAGCGTCGTGAACCGCGTGCTCTTCTTGGCCGCGGTCGAGAAGAACGCGAGCGTGACCAGGATCTGGTCGACGCGCGTGTTCGGCGCGGCGGTCGCCGGCGTGGTGCCGACGATCCCGTCGCAGTTCTCATCGACGTCGTTGTCGAGGATCTCGATCGCGCCCGGGCGGATCGCGGGGTCGGCGTCGTTGCAGTCGATCAGCGCGTTGAAGCCGTCGTTGTCGTTGTCGGCGACCGCGACCGACCAGGTACGCCCAGCGACCGCGCTGACGTTGCCGGCGCGGTCGATCGCGCGCACCTCGAAGCGGTGGGCGCCGGCACCGAGCCGCTCGACGGTGACGCCGGAGGTGCACGGCGCGAAGGCGTTCGCGTCCAGCCGGCACTCGAACGTCACGACCTCGCTGGCGCTGAACGAGAACGTCTCGCGGTTGACCGCCTGCAGCGCGCCCTCGCCCGGGCCGCTGGTCGGTGCGAGCGCGACGGTCGGTGCGACGGTGTCGACCGTCCAGGTGCGGGTGGCCGGCACGCGGTCGAGCTCCGGGCCGTCCTTGGCGCGCACGCGGAACGTGTGCACGCCGTCGGCGAGGCCGCTGAGCGCGGTGCTGCCACGGTTGTTGCCGGTGTCCTTGGCGCCGCAGGCGGTGAACGCGGCGGTGTCGAGCGCGCACTCGAACGTGAGCCCGGTCAACGAGGAGAAGACGAACGTGGGCGCCTTGACGTTCGAGAAGTCCCCCGGCCCGCTGACGATCGCGGTGTCCAGGATCCGGAAGGTCGTCGTGGGGCTGATCGGGCCGGCGTTGTTGGAGATGTCGGTGGTCCGCACGCGGAACGTGTGCGTGCCCTCGGGCAGGGTCAGCGTCTGCTGCGTCGTGCTCGCGCAGGGAGTGAACGCGCCGCCGTCGACCGAGCACGCGGCGGCCTTGACCGGCTCGTTGCTGCTCCAGGCGAGCGCGACCGTGCGGTCGGTGCTCGTGGAGTACGTGACCCCCGGCTGCGTCGCCGTCGGCCCGGTGTGGTCCTCGAACACCGCGCGCGGCGTGAACGTGGCGATGCCCGCCCCGGCGGCCACCAGCGTGCAGGTCACCCCGCTCGGCGCCGGGCAGCCCTCCCAGCGCACGAACGTCCAGTGCCCGGCGGGCTGCGCCTGCGGCACGGCGGTCAGCACCAGAACCATCGGGACGTCGACGCCCGCGATCCCGATCTGCGTCGCCGGGCACTGCGTGACCGTCCCGTTCGGGACCGTCGCCCCGTTCGTGCAGGCGTTGCCGCCGCTGACGCTGCCGGAGCCCGACAGCGACGGGACCACGATCAGCAGCGCCGCGCTCGCCGGCGCGGCGGCGGCCGCGGCGAGCACGACGCCGGCGGCGAGGGCGAGCAGAAGCGACCGCAGCCGCGGCAGGCGCTGGTACGGCACGGTCACTGGCACGACGTCCTCCCTGGAGCTGGTTTGGCCAACCCTATGCGCGTGCGGCCGCGGTGTGCACCCCCACGTTCGTTCAGGCGGTCACACCCCGGCCAGGAACTCGCGCGTGCGCGCGTGGCGCGGAGCGTCGAGGACCCGGACCGGGGCGCCGCGCTCGAGCACCCGCCCCGCGTCCATGAACACGATCTCGTCCGCGACGCGCCGAGCGAAGCCGATCTCGTGCGTGACCACGACCATCGTCGTCCCCTCGCGCGCCAGCGACGTCATCACGCCGAGCACCTCGCCGACCAGCTCGGGGTCCAGCGCGGACGTCGGCTCGTCGAACAGCATCAGCTTCGGTCGCATCGCGAGGGCGCGCGCGATCGCCACCCGCTGCTGCTGGCCGCCGGACAGCTCGCGCGGGAAGCTCGCGGCCTTCTCGCGCAGCCCGACGCGCTCGAGCAGCCGCTCGGCGCGCACGCGCGTCTCCTCGCGCGGCTCCTTGAGCACGCGCAGCGGCGCCTCCATGACGTTCTCCAGCGCGGTCATGTGCGGGAACAGGTTGAAGCTCTGGAACACCATCCCGACGGCCCGCCGCTGGCGCGCGATGTCGCGTTCGCTCAGCTCGTGCAGCACGTTGCCGGAGCGCCGGTAGCCGATCCGCTCGCCGTCGATGCGCACCGACCCGCGCTGGTAGTTCTCGAGCCGGTTGATGCAGCGCAGCAGCGTCGACTTGCCGGAGCCCGACGGCCCCAGCAGGCACGTGACCTGCCCCGCCTCGACGATCAGGTCGACGCCGCGCAGGACCTCGAGCTCGCCGAACGACTTGTGCAGCCGCTCGACGGCGAGCAGCGGATGCTCGGTCATCTCACTGCACCCCCACGGTGGTCATCCCGCGTCCGAAGCGCCGCTCCAGCTGGCGCTGGCCGAGCGTCATCACCGACACCATCGCCAGGTACCAGAGCGTCGCGACGACCAGCAGCGGGATCGTCTTGAAGTTCTGCTGATAGATCTGCTGGGCCTCGGTCAGGAGGTCCGCGCCGCCGATCACCGACACCAGCGACGTGGTCTTGAGCATCAGGATCGCCAGGTTCCCGAGCGGCGGCACGATCACCACCATCGCCTGCGGCATGATGATGCGCCGCATCGTCTGCCCGCCGGTCATGCCGAGCGCCTTGGCGGCCTGCACCTGCTCGCGCCCGACGGACAGGATCCCCGCGCGCACGACCTCCGACGAGTACGCCGCCTCGTTGAGCGCCAGGCCGAGCACCGCCGCCACGAACGGCGACAGCAGCGACTCGGTCGGGTACTCGACGAAGTTGTCGCCCGTGAACGGGATCCCGAAGCCGACGTGCTCGTAGAACGCGCCGAGGAAGCCCCAGAACAGCAGCTGGACGAGGATCGGCGTGCCGCGGAAGAACCAGACGTACGTGTTCGCGATCGCGCGCAGGACCGGGTTGCGCGACAGCCGCATCAGCGCGATCACCACGCCGCCGGCCACGCCGATCACCATCGCCAGCGCGGTCAGCTCGAGCGTCGAGCGCACACCGGACAGGATCGGCGCCGAGAACAGGTACTCGCCGATGACCTCGAGCTGCAGGTTCGGGTTGCGCAGCAGCGACGCCAGCAGGCTGCCGACGACGATCACGACCGCCGCGGCCAGGACCCACGTGCCGAGCTGGCGCCGCGGGACGATCACCAGGTCATCCGGGTCCTCGCCGGACCCGGGTCGACCTCCGCCGGACGAGCCGGCGGAGATCGAGCTCGACGGTTCGAGCGAGCTCATCCCGGACGCCGGCTCAGGAGCCCGACGCGCTCAGCGGCTCGCCGTTGACCAGCGATTCCTCGAGCGCCGCGAAGCCGAGGTCGTAGTGGTCGAGGATCGCCTTGTAGGTGCCGTCCTCGATCAGCGCCTGCTGCGCCGTCGCGTACGCCTGCACCAGCTCGGCGTCCCCCTTGTCGAACGCGGTGCCGACGAGCGCCACCCCGAAGTCCTCGTCCGAGGACGTCATCTCCAGCTTGGTGTTGCCCTTGGCGACCTCGCCGAGCGCGACCTTGTCGCCGAGCATGCCGTCGACGCGCTTGGTCTCCACGGCCAGCACCGCCTGGGGCGCCTCCGGGAACTGCGTGAGCTTGATCTTCGGCTTGCCGGCCTGCTCGCAGACCTTCTGCTGCTCCTCGACGTAGGCCAGCTGGCGCGAGCCGGTCGTCACGGTCAGGTGCTTGCCGCAGGCGCTGTCGAGGTTCGACAGCCCCGCCGGGTTGCCCTTGAGCACCAGGAACGCCGAGGCGATCCGGAAGCTGTCGACGAACGTCATCACCTCGTGGCGCTCCTCGGTGTCGCCGAGCGACGCGGTGATCGCGTTGTACTGGCCGGCCTGCAGACCCGGGACGAAGCCCTCGTAGCTGGTCTTCTTGAACTCGAACTTGAGGCCGAGCTTCGCCGCGATCGCCGTCGCCAGGTCCGGCTGGACGCCGGCGACGCCGCCGGGGGCGTCGGCGTCGATCACCGCCCACGGCGGATAGGGCAGCGTGCCCGCCCCGGTGAGCGTGCCGGAGTCGCGCACCTTCGCGGGCACCTTCTCGGCCAGCTGCGGGTCGCTGGACACCTCGCGGCCCGCGACCTGCACGGTCATCGTCTTGCCGTTCGCCGCGGAGCCGCTGGGCGCCTTGGCGTCGTCCTCGGAATCGCCGCACGCGCCCAGCGCGATCGCGCAGGCCGCCGCGATCGCGAACGTCGCGGCCTTGGAACCACTTGCAGTCACGTCCCTCTCTCCTTGCTCGTCTGAGTTGGTGGGGTTCAGGCGTCGATCGTGCGGCGGTCGCCTGACGAGAACACGATCAGGAGGTCGGCGACGCCCTTCCCGACGTTGCGGGCGTTGTGGACGACGCCGGGCGGGACGCGGATCGTGTCGCCGTCGCGCATGGTGATCTCCTCGTCCCCGACGGTGTGCACGATCGTGCCCGTGCGCACCGACAGGACCTCCTCGCAGTTGGGGTGCAGGTGGCGGCCGTTCTCGTGGCCTTCGTCGATCAGGCAGCGGCCGAGCGTCATCTCGCCGGCGTTGCCCTGCTCGCGGGTCAGCGTCCAGATCAGCCGGCCCCACGGCAGCTTGTCGACCTTGACGTCGGTCCCGCGCGTGACCAGGCGCTCGATCTCGCTCATGCGCGCACCGCCTCGACCGGCACCGCCGATCCGTCGGAGAGCATCGCCGCCTCGTACAGCGCGGTCACGCGCGCGGCCAGCTCGAGCGTCCCGCGCACGGCGGGGACGCGCCGCAGCACGGCGTCGCAGAAGTGGGCCAGGGAGCCGTACACGCCCTGGACGAAGAGCGGGTGGTTCTCGAGCGTGTTGAGCGTGTTCTGCGCGCTCCAGACGACGGCGCCGCCGTCGATGCCCGGGGGCGCGAACGAATGCGTCCTCGCGTACTCGAAGGGGATGCCGCGTTGGTAGGTCACTGTCGCTCCGTTGTCGATCTCGATCGTGCTTGCGTCCGCGAAGAGCGCGTAGCGCTCGAAGGGCTGTGAGCGCGGGGCGCCCTCGGCCAGGTGCAGCGTTCCGACCACGCCGTCGGCGAACGTGACGACGCAGGCCCCGCCGCCGCGAGCGGCGCGGTGCACCGCCACCGTCGCGGCCGGTCCGCCGACGTCGGCCAGGAACGACAGCGGGTGGCAGCCGTCGATCAGCCACAGGCTGTCGGGCGGCGCCGCGTCGAGGCCGTCGCGGCTGAGGTCCGGGACGACCATCGGGTACGTCACCAGCAGCGAGCGCAGCGGGCCCGCCGGGCCGGCCAGCAGCTCGCGCGCCTTGACGGTCGCGGGCATGAACGTCTTCTTGAAGCCGACGACCGCGACGCGGTCGCCGCGGCGGTCGATCATCGCCTGGACGTCCGCGCTGCGCGCGGCGGCGGGCTTCTCCATCCAGACGTGCAGGCCGGCGTCGAACGCGCGGACGGCCAGCTCCGGGTGCTGGTGCGGGCCGACGCACAGCAGGACCGCGTCGAGCGTCTCGGCCGCGAGCATCTGCTCCATGGAGGCGTGGTGGCGGGCGCCGTACTGGCGCGCGGCGGCCGCCCCGGACTCGGTCGCCGGGTCGCAGATCGCCACCAGCTCGACCGGCAGGAAGTTGAGCGCCGGCAGCACGTTGCGGTAGGCGTGCGAGCCCGCGCCGACGAGCCCGACGCGTACGCGCTCGGCGTACTCGCGCTGGTAGGTCACCAGGCCACCCCCTCGACGCGGGTGCGCAGGTGGACGAGGTCGCGCGCGGTGACGGCGGCGTAGTCGTAGCCGTCGACGTCGCGCCCGTGCCCGGGCGCGTTGAGGCACAGCACCGGGCTGACGCCGTCGCGCACGACGCGCTCGGTGATGCCGAGCACGTCGAACGACGTCTCGTCGAGCGCCACGTTGAGCTCCAGCGTCTCGCCGTCGGCGCCCGCGCGGCCGCCCTTGAGGTGCACGTAGCCCAGCAGCGGGCGCAGCGCGTCGTAGTCGGCGAGCGTGGGGAAGTGGCCGGTCGCCCACTGGTTGTGGACGTCCCAGGTGAGCGCCACGCGCCCAGGCCGGTCGAGGCGCTCGAAGAACCGCGTGAAGTCCCCGGTCGCGGCGATGATGCAGCCGCGCGCCTCGTTCTCGATCGTCGCCTCGAAGCCGGCCGCGGCGATCGCGTCGATCCCCTCGCGGTAGACGTCGAGCGCCCACGGGTGACGGGCGAGCACGGCGTCGACGCCGTCGCCCGGCACGCGCGCGCCGTCCTGGGCGGCGACCAGCCGCACGAACCGCGGCCGCAGGATCCGGGCGAGGTCGAGCACGTGCGCGAGCGCGGCCAGGTGCTCGCCGCGGAACACGGCCTCGCCCAGCTGCAGGTCGGCGTCGAACACCTTGCTGGACAGGCAATGGACGCGCAGGCGGCGAGCGGCGATCTGCTCGGCCGCGACGCGCGCCTCGTCGACGGTCAGGTCGCCGAGCCACTTGCCGGCGATCGCGTCGCGCAGGTCGAGGTCGCGCAGGCCCCAGGCCACGTGCTGGTCGAGCGCGGCCTCGAAGTCCGCGCCCGCCATCGAGTTGAGCATCGTCAGGCGCACGTCGCTCATGCGCTGCCCTGCTTGAAGCCGCGCACGGTCTCGGTGATCGCGACCTCGGTCGGGAGCCGCTCCATGCTGGAGGCCCCGAAGAACCCGTCGACGCCGGTCGTGGCCGTCAGGACGTGGTGCGCGTCCTCGCGCGACGCGATCGGGCCGCCGTGGCAGAGCACGATCACGTCGTCGCGCACGGCGGTCGCGGCATCGCGGATCGCCTGCACGCGCTCGACGGCCTCGTCGAGCCCGATCACGGTCCGGGCGCCGATCGTCCCGGAGCTGGTCAGGCCCATGTGCGCGACGACGACGTCGGCGCCGGCCGCGGTCATCGCCTCGGCCTGCGCGGTGTCGAACACGTACGGCGACGTCAGCAGGTCCAGCGCGTGGGCCGCGCGGACCATCTCGACCTCGAGGTCGAAGCCCATGCCGGTCTCCTCGAGGTTGGCCCGGAACGTGCCGTCGATCAGCCCGACGGTGGGGAAGTTCTGCACGCCGGCGAACCCGAGCGAGCGCAGCTGCTCGAGGAAGCGCGGCATCAGCCGGAACGGGTCGGTCCCGCACACGCCCGCGAGCACGGGCACGTCGTTGACGATCGGCAGCACCTCGCCGCCCATCTCGACGACGATCGCGTTGGCGTCGCCGTAGGGCAGCAGGCCGGCGAGCGAGCCGCGGCCCGCCATCCGGTAGCGGCCGGAGTTGTAGATGATGATCAGGTCGGCGCCGCCGGCCTCCGCGCACTTGGCGGACAGCCCGGTGCCGGCGCCGGCGCCGACGATCGGCCGCCCGGCGGCGATCTCGGCCCGGAGCCGTTCGAGGATCTGGGTTCGGGTCATGTCTGGCTCTCCGCGTCGCGCGCGATCAGCCCGTGCAGGGCGTCGGCCAGCTCGACCGCGAACGACTCGTCGTTGATGGGGGTGTCGCGCTCGCGCAGCTCGACGGCCGGCGCGAGCGTGGTGCGCACGGCGTCGAACAGGGCGCGGTCGGCCTCCGGGTCGGCGAACGGCTGGCCGGGCACGTCGATGGCCGACACGCCGCCGAGCGGCAGGTACACGATCGTGGGGGCGTCGCCCGCGCTCACGCGCTGCGCCAGCCGGCGGCCGAGCTCGGCGCACTCCTCGGCGGTCGTGCGCATCAGCGTGACCGTCGCGTTGTGCACGTGCAGGCGGCGCTCGGCGAACCGCTCGGGGACGGTGTCGCGCGGGCCGAAGTTGACCATGTCGAGCGCGCCGACGCTGACCACCTGCGGCACGCCGGTCGCCCCGGCCGCGGTCAGCCGCGAGGGCCCGGCGGAGAAGACGCCGCCGACGAGCTCGTCGGCCAGCTCGGTGGTCGTCACGTCGAGGACGCCGGCGATCATGCCGCTGCGCACGAGCGTCTCCATCGACTGCCCGCCGGTGCCGGTGGCGTGGAAGACGAGCACCTCGTAGCCGAGCGCCTCCAGGCGGGCGCGCGCGGCGTCCACGCACGGCGTGGTGACGCCGAACATCGTGGCGGCGACGAGCGGCCGGTCGCCCTCGAACGGGAGCGGCGCGGCGTTGACCATCCCGGCGATCGCGCCCGCGGCGTTGCCCAGGACGGTCGAGGAGACCTCGTTGATGCCGGCGATGTCGACGACCGAGTAGAGCATCGCGATGTCGGCGGCGCCGACGTACGGCCGCGTGTCGCCCGACGCGACGGTCGAGACGAGCAGCTTCGGCACGCCGAGCGGGAGCGCGCGCATCGCGGCCGAGATCAGCGTGCTGCCGCCGGTGCCGCCGAGCCCGATGATGCCGTGCAGGCGGCCCTCGGCGTACAGGCGCTCGACGACGGCGACCGCGCCGCGCGCCATCGTGGCGATCGCGTTCCCGCGGTCACCCTCGGCGACGAGGTCCACGAGGCGCGAGCCGGCGGCCTCGGCCACCTCGGCCCGCGAGACGTCGGGCGTGACGGCCGGCTCGCCGAGGACGCCGGCGTCGATCAGCAGCGTTCCCAGCCCGAGCTCCTGCAGACGGGCGGCCAGCGCCGCGTACTCGGTGCCCTTCGTGTCGAGGGTGCCGAGGAGGGCGACGGTGCGGGGTGGTGTGGAAATGGCGGTCCCTGCTATCTGGTCGACAATATTTCGACTACCGTAGTTGGTACACTGCGCCGTGTCAAACGAAGCCCGAGGAGGCCCGTGGAGTCACTAGCCATCGAGCCGAAGACCGTCACGAGCCGCGCGTACGAACTGCTCGTGCGCCTGATCGGCGAAGGACAGATCGGCCTCGGCGATCGCCTCGACGAGCGCGCGCTCGCGAGCGAGATGGGGATCAGCCGCACGCCGCTGCGCGAAGCGATCGGGATGCTCGCCACCGAGGGCGTGGTCGAGTACCGGCCCTACCAGGGCAACTTCGCGCGCGTCTTCACGGCCAAGCAGGTCGACGACCTCTACGAGGTCCGCAAGACGCTCGAGAGCCTGGCGATCCGGCTCGCGGCCGCGCGGATGAGCGACGAGTCGCTCGAGCGCGTGCGCGCGATCGTCGGCGACATCGATCAGGCGATCGCCGCGCGCGACATCGCCGCTCTGGGCGCGCACGACCGCCGCTTCCACGAGACGATCGCGGAGCTCTCGGACAACCGCACGCTGATCGAGGCGCTCGACCGGATCGGGCTGCAGGTGCAGCTCATCCGCAGCGCCGCGAACCGCGACCCGCAGGTGATCGAGCGCACGGAGCTCGAGCGGCACGACATCCTCGCCGCGCTCGAGCGCCGCGACGGCGAGCGCGCGGCCGCGCTGATGGAGCAGCACATCGAGGGCGTCAAGCACGCGGCCGTGCGGCAGTTCGGCGGCGACGCGTAGGCCGCGTCACCCCCAGGCGCCGAGCGCGTCGCCGAGCCCGACGACGGTGCCGAAGTGGGTGGCGATGTCGTACAGCGTCGACGCCGCCTCGCGTTCGCCCGTGGCCTGGCAGGCCTCGGGCACCACCCACACGTCGTAGCCGTGAAAGAACGCGTCGTGCACGGTCGACCGGACGCAGATGTTGAGCGCGACGCCGACCACGATCACGCGCTGGACGCCGTGCTCGCGCAGGTACAGGTCGAGATCGGTGGCGAAGAACGCCGAGTAGCGGCGCTTGCGCAGCACGCGGTCCTCCGGGCGGACCGGCAGCGACGCGTGCACCTGCGCGCCCCAGGACTCGCCGAGCGCGTGCACGATCCGCTTGCGGAACAGCCCGTCCTCGGGCTCGAGGTGGCCGGGGCGGACCCAGACGATCCGCGCGCCCGCCGCTCGCGCGCCGTCCACCAGCCGCGTGGCCGCCGCCAGCGTGGGCGCCGCGTCGGCCACGGGCATCGCGCCCGCCGGGTCGACGTAGTCGTTGACCAGGTCGACGCACAGCACCGCGGTGCGCGCCGCTGGGATCTCGAGCGTCTCGCGGTCGGCCTGCTTGGCCGAGAACGGGTCGAGCTGCACGGCTTCCTCCTCAGATCATCGTGTAGCCGCCGCTCACCGACAGGGTCTGCCCCGTGATGTAGGCGGCACGGTCGGACGCGAGCAGCAGGACGGGGGCGACCACGTCCTCAGGCGTGCCCAGACGGCGCAGCGGATAGGCGCGCGCAGCCTTCGCGAGCGTCTCCTCGGAGAACTGGGCGCCCTGCTCGGCGCGCCAGATCGACTGCTCGCCGGACGCGTCCGCCTGGCCGGGCGTGAACCCGGGGCAGACCACGTTGAGCGTGATGCCGTGGCGGCCGACCTCCTTGGCGATCGCCTTGGACGCGGCGATCACGCCGGCCTTGGCGCCCGAGTAGACGGCCTCGCGCCACTCGCCGATCCGGCCGGCGTCCGAGCCGATCGAGACGATCCGCCCGCCGCCGCGCTCGATCATGTGCTCGAGCACGGCGCGCGTGCAGTTGACGAAGCCCCAGAAGTCGATCGCGACCTCGCGCTCCCACTCCTCGCGCGGCTTCTCCAGGAACAGCCGGTCGACCGTCCAACCGGCGCAGTTGACCAGCACGTCGAGCCGGCCCGAGCGCTCGAGCACGTGCGCGACCGTGGCTTCGACCGAGGCCGGATCGGTGACGTCGGTCGGGTGCTGGGAGATCGCGCCGGGCGGGCCGGCGGCGATCACGGCGCGCGCCTGCGGCTCGTCGATGTCGGCGATCCAGACGTGGGCGCCCTCGGCGGCGAAGCCGAGCACCAGCGCGCGGCCGATGTTCGACGCGCCGCCGGTCACCATCACGCACTTGCCTGCCAGTCCAAGGTCCATCCGGTCGCTCCTCGTCGGTTCAGCGCCGCAGCGCGGGCGCGATCTGCTGGGTCAGCACGCGCAGGCGCTCGAGCCGGGCGCGGCCCATCAGCGGGAAGATCAGGTCGTCGACGCCGGTCGCGAGCAGCGCCTGCGCGCGCGGGAGGCACTCGTCGACCGTGCCGGCGATCGCGAGCGTCCGCACGAGGTCGTCGGAGATCACCCGCTGGTGGCCCGCGCGCGTCGACAGGTGCTCGGCGTAGTCGTAGTCGGAGCGGGCGCGGGCGATCTCCTCGGCGAACGGCTGCAGGCTCGGCGGCAGGGTGTCGACGTCGGCCTGCAGGCGCGCCTGCGCGACCGCCCAGGAGCGCACGTCGGCCAGCGCGGCGTCGCGGTCGGCGCGGGCCGACAGCGTCGCGATGAAGGCGATGCGCACGTCCGAGCGGGCGCGGCCCGCCTCGCGGATGCCGTCGAGCACCCAGCCGACCTGGCGCTCGACCAGCTCCGGCTGCGCCGGGCCCATCAGGATCGCGCCGTCCGCCAGCCGGCCGGCGAGCCGGCACATGCGCGGGCGGCTGACCGCGAGGTACACCGGCGTCGGCGCGACCTCCTGGGCGAGCCGGAACGGGCGGCCCTCCCATTCGCCCTCCTCGCCGGCGAGGACCGCGCGGAAGAACCGGATCCCGGCTTCCACCTCGGCGACGCGCGACGGGCGCGCGCCGATGCCGAAGACCGCGGAGTCGCCGGCGCCGAGGCCGAGCAGGGCGCGGCCGCCCGAGAGCTCGGCGATCGCGGCGATGGCGTTGGCGGTGACGGTCGGGTGGCGCGAGATCAGGTTCGTGACGCCGGTCCCGAGCCGCATCCGCTCGGTTCGCAGCGCGGACGCGGCGAGCCCGGCGTAGACGTCCTTCATCGCCAGCTGGGAGTCGATCAGCCAGGTCTCGCCGACCCCGTCGCGCTCGAGCTCGGCGCTGAACGCCATCCAGTCCTGGAGCGACTCGCGCGGGCCGATGCCGATGCTGATGCTGATGCTCATGCGCCCGCGATCCGCGCGATGGCGCCGGCGACTTCGGCGGGGCGCTCGACCGGGAGCGGGTGGCCGGTGTCCGGCAGCACGACCAGCTCGCTGCCGGCGATCCGCTGCGCGATGATCTCGCCCGCGCGCGGCGGGCAGTGCTGGTCGAGCGCGCCGGCGAGGATCAGCGTCGGCGCGGCGATCGTGGGCAGCTCGTCGTCGAGCGGGCGCTCGCCCAGCCGGGCCATGGCGCGGCAGGCGTTCGCGTACCCGCGCGGGTCGGCGGTCGACTCGCGGCGGATGTGGCGCCCGTCGGCGCGCTCCTGCGGCTGGACGCGGTAGACGTCGTCGGTGTCCCGGTCCAGCGTCTCGCGCAGCGCGGGATCGTCGCGCTCGACCAGCGCGACGCGCTCCTCGTACCACGCGCGCGCCGCGCGGTTGACGCGGCTCGACGTGCCGACCAGCGCCAGCGCCGACACGCGGTCCGGATGGTCGAGCGCGGCGCGCATCGCGATCGTCCCGCCCAGCGAGAAGCCGGCCAGCGTCGCGCGCTCGATGGCGCGCGCGTCGAGCAGCGCGACCAGGTCCTCGCCGAGCTGCTCGAGCGTGCCGTCGGCGGTGCCGAGCGGCGTGCGCCCGTGCCCGCGCAGGTCGTAGAGCAGCACGCGGTGGCGCAGCATCAGCGCACCGACGACGCGCCGCCACGCGCGGTGGTCGTCGCCGATCCCGTGGATCAGGACCACGGGGTCGCCGCGGCCGACCTCATAGAAGGCGGTCGGATCGGGCATGGGCCTCAGCTCCCTTCGAGATGCGCGGCGCGCTCGCGCAGCGCGCCGCGGTCGACCTTGCCGGTGACGCCCGTGGGCAGCGCGTCGATCAGCTCGACGTGCTCCGGCCACTTGTAGCGGGCCAGCTGCGCGCGCTCGAGGTGGGCGACGACCTCGTCCAGCCCCGGTCGCGCGCCGTCGGCCGGGACGAGGAACGCGACGGCGCGCTCGCCGAGATCGCGGTCCGGGCGGGCGACGACGCACGCGTCCTCGATCTCCGCGCAGGCGCGCAGCAGGTCCTCGACCTCGAGCGGGTTGACGTTGTTGCCGCCGCGGATGATCGTGTCCTTGATGCGGCCGGTGATGCGCAGGTAGCCGTCGGGGTCGAGCACGCCGAGGTCGCCGAAGTGCGCCCAGCCGTCCTCGGCGAACGGCCCGTGGGCCTCGCCCCAGTAGCGGTTCTGGACGAGCGGGCCGCGCATGCAGATCTCGCCTTCCGCGCCGGGTGGCAGCGGGCGGCCCGCCGGGTCGCAGATCAGCAGCTCCGCGCGATCGTGCGGGCGGCCGACCGTGGTCCAGCGCTTCTCGGCCGGGTCCTCCGGGCTCGGGACGGCCAGCTGGCCGATGTCCATCGCGCCGTAGAAGCTGCAGACGCGGCTGCCGGTGCGCCGCTCCCACGCTTCGGCGACCTGGCGCGGCAGCGGCGCGCCGGCGGAGAGCGTCGCGCGCAGCGCGCGCAGGTCGGCGCCGGCGAGCGCGGGGGAGGTGAGCATGCGGCCGATCGTGGTCGGGACGCCGGCGAGCACGGTGGTCGCGGTCGCGGCCGTCAGCGCGATTGCGCGGTCGGCGGCGAACCGGGGCTCGTGCAGCATCACCAGCGCGGCGCCGGTGCGCAGGGCGTACAGGCACATCGCGCCGACGCCCTGGGTGATCGGCGACGTCGGCAGCACGCGGTCGCCGGGGCCGAGGCGCAGGCGCGACGTGAAGCCCTCGAACGTGACCTGCTTGAGCTCGGCGGACAGAGCGGCCAGCTTCGGGAGTCCGGTCGTGCCGGAGGTCATGGCGATCTCGACGATCCGGTCGGGCTGCGGCGGAGCCGGCGCGGGCACCGGGCCCGGCGCGACGGCGGTCGCGAGCGTCTCCGGGGCGAGCACCGCGGCGTTCGCGGCGTTCGCGGCGGCGGCGATGTGGGGCGCGTCGCTGACGATCGCCAGCTTCGCGCCGGTGCGCGCCAGCACGGCGTCGACCTCGCGGCGGCCGACGCCCAGCGGGATCGGGAGCAGGATCGCGCCGAGCGCCGGGATCGCCAGCTCGAGCGCCACGTAGCGCCAGACGCTCGGCATCGCCACCGCGACCACGTCGCCGGGCTGGACGCCCCGCTGGTGGAGGTCGGCCAGCAGCGCGCGGACGGCGGCCAGCAGCCGGTCGAAGTCGATCGCCTCGTCCTGGTCGAGGACCGCGGTCGCGCCGCCGCGGCGCGCCGCGTTGCCGGCGAGGTAGCTGAGCGCGTCGTAGCGGGTGGCGGCGGTCACGACCCGGTCCACCGCGGCGGGCGCCGCTCCGCGGCGGCGGCGGCACCTTCGGCGGCGTCCGCGCTGGCGCCGACCGCGGCCGCCAGCTCGTCGTTGAGTCCCCACGCGGCCGGCTCGCCGGCGACCAGCGAGCGCAGCGCGAGCCGCTTGGACGCCCGGACGGCGAGCGGGCCGTTGGCCACGATCCGGTCCGCCAGCTCGAGCGCGGCGTCCAGCGCGTGGTTCTCGTCGACGACCCGGTTGACCAGCCCGAGCGCGGCGGCGCGCTCGGCGTCGATCGGGTCGCCGCACAGGATCAGCTCCAGGGCGAGCGCCGGGGGGAGGCGGTGCGGCAGGCGGACGAGGCCGCCGGAGGCGGCGATCAGCCCGCGCGTCACCTCGGGCAGGCCGAAGCGGGCGTTGCGGGCGGCGACGACGAGGTCGCACGCCAGCGCGATCTCGAAGCCGCCGCCGAGCGCGGCGCCGTTGACGGCCGCGATCACGGGCTTGGAGAGCTCGCGGCGCACCAGCCCGGCGAAGCCGCCCGGGACGCCGTTGATGGCCGCGGCCTGCCCGGCCTCGACCGCGCGCAGGTCCATCCCGGCGCAGAACACGCGCTCGCCGGCGCCGGTCAGGACGATCGCCCAGACGTCGTCGTCGGCGTCGAGTGCGTCGAACGCGTGCGAGAGCGCCTGGGCGGTGGCGAGGTCGATCGCGTTGGCGCGCGCGGCCCGGTCGATGACGAGGGTCGCGACGCGCCCGCGACGGTGCTGGAGGAGGTCCATCCGTGGGGCACGCTAGATCGCGAGCGCGGTCCGGTCCAAGACGGAATCCGGATGCCCGTATAGGCGCGGGCTATTGCCGGGCGCGACGCTGCCAGGGGCCCTCGACCAGGACGCGCGTGAACTCCGCGGTGAGGTCGGAGAGCTCGTCCGCGGCGACGTACGCCCAGACGCGCCAGGCCACCGGCGGGTCGATGCCGCGGACGTGCGGCGTCAGCTCGGCGCCGACGTTCTTGATCGGCACCAGCGCCGGGCCGAGCCCGGCGACCGCGAGCCGCGCCGCCGCCTCCACCTGCGCGGTTCTGACGGCGATCTGCGGCTCGAACCCGGCGGCGCGACAGGCCTTCAGCGCCTGCTCGCCGAGGCCGTGGCCCTCGTCGTAGAAGACCCACTCGCGGCCGGCGAGCGCGTCCAGCGTGAGGTCGTGCTCGCCGTGCGCGAGGGGGTCGCCGCTCGGCAGGACCAGCACGAGCTGCTCCCAGCCCAGCTCGATGCGCGCGCCCGGCCAGTCGGGCGGCAGCGGGCCGACGCCGAGGTCGGCCTCGCCGGCCGCCACCGCGTCCGCGACCTGGACGCGGCTGGCGAACTCCTGCAGGCGGATCGAGACGTCCGGCCGCTGCTCGTGCCAGCGCGTCAGCGTCTCCGGCAGCACCGCGCTCGCGAGCGAGCGGACGGTGGCGAGCGTGAGGGCGCGCGGCTCGGCGTTGACGGCGCGGCGGGCGTTCTCCAGGGCGCGGCGGGCGGAGCTGACCGAGGCCTGCGCGTGCCCGAGCAGTGCCTTGCCCGCGGGGGTCGGCCGCACCGGCCCGCGGTCGCGCCACAGCAGCGGGCCGCCGACTTCGGCCTCGAGCGCCCGGACCTGCTGGGAGAGCGTCGGCTGCGAGACGTGCAGCGCCGTGGCGGCGGCGGTGAACGAGCCCTGACGGACGACTTCGAGCAGGTACTCGAGCTGCCGGAGCGTCATAGTCGCAGTCTATAGCGGGATCGGCGATGCGCCTTTCTCGACGGGCGCCGGCGCGCGTAGGCTGGCGGCGATGGAGGGCAACGACCTGCTGGTCGATCGTCCGCGTGACGGCGTCCTGCGCCTGCGGCTGAACCGGCCGGAGCGGCGCAACGCGCTCGACGCCGCGCTGGTGGCGGCGCTGAGCGAGGCGCTCGCGCGGGAGGCGGCGCGGGTCGTGTTGCTGTGCTCGGCGTCCGCGGGCTGCTTCTGCTCGGGGGCGGACCTCAAGCTCGACGATCGCGCGCGGGCGATGGTCAGCGACGCGCTGTACGCGCTGTACGGGCAGATGCGGCGGCTCGAGGCGCCGATCGTGTGCGCTTTGAGCGGGCCGGCGGTGGGCGGTGGGGCGCAGCTGGCGATCGCGAGCGACCTGCGCGTCGCCGATCCGTCCGCGTGGCTGCGCTTCGTCGGGCCGGGCCACGGGCTCGCGGTCGGCGCCTGGCGGCTGCCGCGGTTGATCGGCGAGGGGCGCGCGGTCGACCTGTGCTTGACGGGCCGGCGCGTACCGGCGGATGAGGCGCGCGCGATCGGGCTCGTCGACCGGGTCGGCGACGACGCGGTCGAGACCGGGCTCGCGCTCGCCTCCCAGCTCGCGGCGCTGGACGCGGGCGCGGTCGCGCGCGTGAAGGCGCTCACAGGCGTCGCGTCCGACCTCCGCGCGCTCGAGCTGGAGGCCGCCGGCAACCGGCCCTGGAACGGCGCCGTCCCCGCGCACGGCCGGCCGGCATGAACCCGGCCCCCGACCCGCGCCCCCCTTCGCCGCCCACCGAGCCCGCTCCGCCACCCGGCCGCGGCGCGTCGCCGCCGCCGACCGCGTCCTCTCCGCCGCCCACCCGCGACGCGTCGCCGCCCGACGTCGCGCCGCTGTCGCTCTCGGCGCTCGTCGCCGCGCTCGCGGCCGGCGAGCTGTCGCCGGTCGAGGCGGTCGAAGCCAGCTTGGAGCGCTGCGCGGTCGCGCAGCGGTACGGCGCGTTCGTCGTCGTCGACGATGACGGCGCGCGGCGCGCCGCGCGGCGGCTCCGGCGGCAGGGCGGTGCGCTGCACGGCGTGCCGGTGGCGGTGAAGGATCTCGTCGACGTCGCCGGGCTTCCGACCGCCGCGGGCCGCGCGCGGGGGCGGGTGGCGGCGCACGACGCGGCGATCGTGGCCGCGCTGCGGGCGGCGGGCGCGATCGTGCTCGGCAAGACGCGGACCGACGAGCTCGGACTCGGCACGAGCACGCCCGGAGCCGTCGATCCTCGGGACCCGGAGCGGTCGGTCGGCGGGTCCAGTGGCGGCTCGGCGATCGCGGTCGCGGTCGGCGCCGCGGCCCTGGCCGTCGCCACCGACACGGCGGGCAGCGCCCGCATCCCGGCGGCGGCGTGCGGCGTCGCCGGGCTCTGCCCCTCCGCCAACGGCCTCCCGCGGGGCGGCGTGACGTCGACCGCACCGAGCTGCGACCGCGTCGGCCTGATCGCGGCGGGCGCCGACGACCTCGCCCTCGCCTGGCGCGCGCTCACGGGCCGCGGCTGGGCGCGCCCGAGCCGCGTGGTGACGCTCGCGCGCTCCGCGCTCGGGCCCGTGGACCCGGACCGCGCCGACGCCGCAGACCGCGCCGCCGCGGCGCTCGCCGGCGCGGCGTCCCTCGTCGACCGCGACTCGAGCCGCGATGACACGCCGCCTTGCGCCGGCCGCGCCGCCGCCGCGTCCCTCGTCGACCCGGACCGCGCCGCCGCGGTCGTGCGCCTTGCCGCGCCGTCCCTCCGCGCGTTCGGCGCGCCCCGCGCGGTCCTCGTCACCGCCGAGGCCGCCGTGCGGCACCGCGCGACGGACGCCGAGGCGCCGGCCGTGCGCGCGCAGCTTGAGTACGGCGCGGCCGTGTCCGCCGGCGAGCTCGCCGCGGCGCGGCGAGCCCTCGACGATCTCGGTGCCGAACTGCGCCGGGGGATCGGGGACGGCGTGCTCGTCCTGCCGACGCTGCCGGGCCCGCCGCCGCGCTGGGACGAGATCGTCACCGTCGAGGATCAGCTGCGCAGCATCGGCCGGTTGACGCGCCTGTGCGGGCCCGTCAACACGTCCGGGCTGGTCGCCGCGTCCGTGCCCTACGGCACCGACGCCGGCGGGCGCCCGCTCGCCGTGCAGCTCGTCGCCGCGAGCGAGGCCGCGGTGCTCGGCGCGGCGCTCGCCCTGTAGCGGGCGACGACGCTAGACCAGGCCGCGGACCGCGCGGTCGAGGTACGTGAGGTCGGCGGCCGCCGGCTCCCGGCCGGCGTGCCGCGCGGCGCCGACCACCAGGCTCTGGATCAGCTCGGCGACGAGCGGCCGATCGCGTTCGGGCAGCCCGGCGGCCGCGAGCGTGTCCAGCAGCGGCTGCGTCATCCGCTGGTGCGCGGTCGACAGGCGCGCTCGCGCGGCCGGATCGAGCTCGGGCACGAGCGTGCCGATCCGGCGCATCAGCTCGTGCTCGGGGCAGGCGGCGTACTCGAGCTGGTCGCGCGCCCAGGCCACGATCCGGTCCTGCGGCGTTCCCGGCCGGTTCAGGATCGCCGTCGTGCGCTCGATCTGCCGCGGCACCTCCTGCTCGAACCAGCGCAGCAGGATGTGCGCCTTGTCCGGGAAGTAGCGGTACAGCGAGTTGCGGGCGAGGCCGATCCGGCCGGCGATGTCGGCCAGCGTCACGTGCTCGTAGCCGCGCTCGACGAACAGGGCGATGGCCGCGTTGAAGACGGCGGCCTCCTGCTCGGCGACGTGCTCGGCGACGCTGGCGGCTTTGATCCGTGGCACGTCAGGTCAGCCGGCCGTCCGCGAGGTGCAGGTGCACGTCCGCCTGCGACAGCGGCGCCTGGTCGTGGGTGACGATCAGCGTCGCGAGCTCGCGCTCGCGGGTCACGCGGGCGAGCAGGTCGCTCACCTGCTCGGCCAGCTCGGGGTCGAGCGCGGCCGTCGGCTCGTCGGCCAGCAGCACGCTGGGCTCGGCCATCAGGGCGCGGGCGATCCCGACCCGCTGGCGCTCCCCGCCGGACAGCTTGCCGGGCAGGGATCCCTCCTGCCCGCCGACGCCGAGGTCGGCGAGCAGCCCGCGGGCGCGCTCGGTCGCACCGTGGCGGCGGCCGAGCACGTGGGCGACGAGTTGCAACTGCTCGAGCGCCGTCAGGTTCGGGATCAGGTTCGCGCTCTGGTAGACGATCCCGATTTGCCGGCCGCGCAGCCGGGTCCGGTGCCGCTCGCTCAGCGTCGCGGTCGGGTCGGCGTGCAGGAGCACCTCGCCGATCGCCGGCCGGCGCAGCAGGCCCGCGATCGACAGCAGCGTCGACTTGCCGCTGCCCGACCGGCCGGTGATCACGGTGATCTCGCCGGGGCGCAGGTCGAGGTCGACGCCGTCGAGCAGGACCCGTTCGCCGGTCCCGTCCGGGACGGCGGCGCGAACGCCCCGCAGTGCGAGCGTGCCGCTCACGCTTCCACCCCGAGCGCGACGGACGGCTCGACCCGGGTGATGCGCCGCAGCGTCACCGCGCCCCCGATCACGCCGGCGACGGCCAAAGTCACTGCCGCGCTGGTCACGCTCGTGGCGGAGAACCGCACGGGCACCGCGCCGCCGGACATCGCCGCGATCAGCGCGCCGCCGGCGAGCGTGCCGGCGGCGGTCGCGGCGACGACCACGACCGCGATCTGGACCAGCCCGTCACGGATGACGTACCCGCTCGACGCGCCCATCGCCTTGAGCACGCCGACCTGGCGGGTCCGCTGCAGCGTCAGCACCGTGAAGAACGCGCCGACGATCAGCGCCGAGATCACCAGCAGGAACACGCGGATCATCGTCATCGTCTGCGTCTCCGCGGTGTACCCGGGGGAGCCCGCGTAGGCCGCCTGCTTGGTCAGCGTGTCGGTGCCGGCGAGCCGGTCGACCGCGGCCACGTCCGTGCCGCCGGGCACCCGCAGCGCGATCGCCGAGAACCGGCCCTTGGGGTCCGCGCCGTAGTTGATCGACCGCCACGTCGCCAGCGAGGTGAACGCCAGGTCCACGTGGCCGTAGGAGCCGGCGTACGTGAAGCCGAGCACCGGGAGCTCCACGCCGCTCCCGCCCATCTGGAAGCGGTCGCCGACGCGCACGCCCTGCTCCTCGAACGCGTGCGAGAGCACTAGGCCGGGCGGGCCGGCGAGCGCCGCCCGGGCGTCCGCGCGCTCGACCAGGAAGCTGTCCGCGGGCACGCCGAACAGCGCGATGTCGATGCTCGCGCCCGCTTTGCCCGCCGCGTTGACGAACGCGACGCCGAGCGGCGACGCGGTCGCGTGCCGCTCCCACGTCCGCAGCTGGGATTCATCGAGCGTCGAGCGGGAGAACGTCGCCTGGGCGTGCGGCTCGAACGCCAGGTGATCGAACGGCAGGTCCCGGAGGCCCGACGTGCCCTGCTCGACCAGGCCGTCGCTCAGGCCGACCACGATCGTCGACAGCGCCGCGACCAGCACGACGACCAGGCCGACCAACCCGAACCGGCGCCACGACCGGCGCAGGTCCCGCACTGCCACGAACATCGTCACTTCCCTTTTGCCGACACGGTGTCGCCATCATAGCGACGCTGTGTCGGCAAGCCTCGGCGCGCTAGGGCTTGCGGGCGCGGATGATCGCCGAGCCGGCGTGCCGGTGCACCCGGTGCGTGGGGCGGATCTCGACGTCGACCAGGCCCGCGTCGGCGAGCGCCTCGCGGAACTCGCGCTCGGTGAGCGCGCCGGCGATGCAGCCGGTGAACGCCGCCATGTCGGCGCGCGTCGCTTCGTCCATGTCCGGGTCGGCGATCACGTCGGAGACCGCGAACCGCCCGCCGGGCTTGAGCACCCGTGCCGCTTCCGCGAGCACGACGCGCTTGTCGGCGGCCAGGTTGATGACGCAGTTGGAGATCACGACGTCCACCGCGCCGGCCGGCAGCGGGATCTGCTCCAGGTAGCCCTTGACGAACTCGACGTTCTCCACGCCGGCCTGCGCGGCGTTCGCGCGGGCCAGGGCGAGCATCTCGTCGGTCATGTCGAGGCCGATCGCCTTGCCGGCCGGGCCGACCCGCCGCGCGGAGATCAGCACGTCCGCCCCGGCGCCCGAGCCCAGGTCGAGGACCGTCTCGCCCTCGCGCAGGTCGGCGACCGCGGTCGGGACCCCGCAGCCCAGCGACGCGTTGAGCGCCGACTCCGGCGCGTCGGCGTCCGTGTACAGCGCGCCGCCGAAGACCTGCTCGCCGTGCTCGTCGGTGGTGCTGACGCCGCAGCACCCGCCGCCGGTGGTGGCCGCCCGCGCGGCGGCGGCGTACTTCTCGCGCACCGTGTCGCGAATGTCATGCGTCAGCTCAGCCATCGGGTCAACTCCTGGAACGCGTCTGGGGTGATCGAGTAGTAGGCCCACCGGTGGCGGCGCTGCACCGACACCAGGCCGGCGTCGGTGAGCTTCTTCATGTGGTGCGAGAGCAGCGGCTGGCGGATCCCGAAGAGCGCGATCAGCTCGCACTGGCACACCGGCTGCTCGCTGCGGCGGAGCACGTCGAGGATGCGGACCCGCAGCGGCTCGCCGAGCGTCTTGGCCACGGTCGCGATCCGCTCCGTGTCGACCGTCATATCAATATCGACTGATATGAGACGAACCGTATCACCGACCGCCAGGCTCGCGACGTACCCGGCTCTCACCCGGCGGTGTAGGCACCGTCGACGGTGAGGTTGGCGCCGCTGACCCAGCGCGACTCGTCACCGGCGAGGAAGACGGCCATGTCGGCGACGTCCTCGGCGGTGCCGAGGTTGGGCCAGGGCGAGTTGTCGTGCAGGGTCCGGTTGAGCTCGGGGTCGTCGAGGAACGGGCGCACCATCGCGGTCGCGAGGAAGCCGGGGCAGATGGCGTTGACGTTGATGCGCTCGGGCGCGAAGTCGACCGCGAGCTGCCGGGTGAGGTTGACGACGGCGCCCTTGCTGGCGCAGTAGGCCGGCTCGGCCGCGAGCCCGACGAGGCCGCCGATGGACGCGATGTTGATGACCTTGCCGCGCGACTCGCCGCCCTCGTCAGGCTGAGCGAGCATCTGGGTGATGGCCGCCTTGCAGCCGAGGAAGACGCCCTTGGCGTTGACGGCCATCGTGAAGTCCCACTGCGCTTCGGTCTCGTCGACGATGGTGTGCAGCTCGGTGAAGACGCCGGCGTTGTTGACCATGATGTCCACGCGCCCGAAGGACTCGACCGCGGTGTCGATCAGCGCCTGGACCTGGTCGGCCTTGGTGGTGTCGCAGTCGCGGTATTCGGCGCCCACGCCGAAACCGGCGACGACTTCATCGGTGGGAACCTGGATGTCGCCCTCGTAGCCGCCTTCGCGCGCTTCGCGGCGGATGTCGGAGCAGACGACGCTGGCGCCTTCGCGGGCGAACGCGACGGCGATGGCGCGGCCGTTGCCCGAGCTGGAGCCGGTGACGACCGCGATCTTGCCGGCGAGGCGGCCGGCACCGGGCTGGATGCTGCTCATGCTGGGTTCCTCCTAGACCGAATAGCGGCAGAGCGTCTCGCCGCCGTCGACGCGGACGAGGTCGCCGTGGATGTAGCTGGACTCCTCGGACGCCAGGAAGACGGCCAGGGCCGCGATGTCCGCGGCCTCGCCCCAGCGCTTGAGCGGAATCGACTCGGTGAAGACCCGGTCGAAGTCCTTGTCGTCGACGAGCTCGCGCGTGAGGGCGGTCTTCGCGTAGGTCGGGCAGATGCCGTTGACGCGGATGCCCTCGTGGCCGTACTCGATGGCCAGGCACCGGGTCAGGTTGGCCTGGGCGCCCTTGGACGTGTTGTAGACCGACTGGCGCGGGTGGCCCTGCAGGCCCGCGGTCGAGACGAGGTTGATGATGGTGCCGCCGTCGCCCTGCGCCAGGAACTGCCTGATCGCGGCCTGCGACGGGAACCAGGTGCCCTTGACGTTGACGGTGAAGCACGCGTCGAGGTCGGCCTCGCTGAACTCGTGCATGAGCTTGCCGCCGCGGTAGATGCCGGCGTTGTTCATGAGGATGTCCAGGCGCCCGAACCGCTCGACCGCCGCGGCGATCAGCGCGTCGGTCTGCTCGGGCCGGGTGACGTCGCAGCTCACGTAGACCGCGGTCCCGCCGTCGGCCTCGATCGCTTCGACCGTCGTGGTCTGGATGTCGTCCTCGAAGCCGCCGGGAAGCGGCTGCTCGCGGATGTCGCTGACCACGACCCGGGCGCCCTCGGCGGCGAACGCGCGCGCGATCGCGCGCCCGAACCCCGAGCTGGCGCCGGTCACGACCGCGACCTTGTCCTCCAGCCGGCTCATCGCGCCACCCCCAGGTGCCGGGTGAACCAGTCGACCGCGGCGGGGCCGGCGTGGTCGAACCCGTCGACGTAGGCGTCGAAGTGCCCGCCGGGCAGGATCACGAGCCGCTTCGGCTCGCGGGCGGTCTCGTAGCCGGCGATCGCGATCTCGGTCTGCGTGAGCACGTCGTTCTCCGCCACGCACATCAGCAGCGGCGTCGGGCTGATCCACGGCAGGTAGGTGCCGGGCTCGTACTCGGTGAACAGCTCGACGCTGCGCAGCGTGACCTCGTTGCGCCACGACGGCGCGCGCGACTCGTGCGTGGCGGTGAACCACGCGTAGGAGTCCGGCGTCGGCAGCGCCGACGGCGCCAGCGGATCGGCGTCCACGACCGGCACCATCGCCGGCGCTTCGCCGGCGAAGCGGGCCTCCCGGTCGGCGTTGAACTGCGCCTGGAAGGCCGCGATGAAGTCCGCTCGCACGAGCGCGCGGAAGTTCGCGTGCCCGGACACCAGCGGCACCTGGGAGACGACGCACTTCACGCGCCGGTCGATCGCGGCGACGACCAGCACGTGCCCGCCGGAGTAGCTGGACCCCCAGATCCCGATCCGGTTCGCGTCGACCTCCGAGCGGGTGCCGGCGTAGGTGATCGCGGTCCGGTAGTCGCGGACCTGCGCCCACGGGTCGATCTCCTGGCGCGGCTCGCCGTCGCTGGCGCCGAAGTTGCGGTTGTCGAACACCAGCGCCGCCAGGCCTGCGGCGGCGAACGCCTCGGCGAAGCGGTCCAGGTACATCTCCTTGACGGCCGAGAACCCGTGGGCCATCACGATCGTCGGCGACGGGCCGCCGGCGCCGTCGGGCGTGTACAACCAGCCGCGCAGGGTCACGCCATCGGCGTTGAACTCGACGTCTTCTCTCATCGCGCTCCTCCGAGCTGACGGGTGCAGCGACCGACCGTACGCGCGCCCGGAGAGCGCGGCGAGGCGATCCGCGCACGCGTGTGCGGCTATCCGCGCAGCGGCGGATTGGCGCGGGCGGCGCTCGGCGTCTCGCCGTAGGCGCGCTTGAACACGCGCGCGAAGTGCCCGGAGTCCACGAAGCCCCAGCGGAACGCGATCTCGGTCACGGTGGCGTGCTCGTCGCGCAGCAGATCGGCGCGGGCGCGCGCCAGCCGGCGCCGGCGAACGAAGGCCGCCACCGAATCCTCCTGCTCCTCGAACGCCAGCTGCAGGCTCCGCAGCGACACGTGCAGCGCCCGCGCGATCGTCTCGGGCATGAGCGTGGGATCGCCCAGGTGGCGTTCCACGTGCTCGGTCGCCAACGCGTGCAGCGCCGCCCGCAGCGCGATCCGGCCCGGCTTGGCGTCCGGGCGCAGCGACGCGGCCAGCAGCTCCACCGCGGCGTTGCGCGCCGCCGCGGCGGCCGCGCGGTCGAGCGTGGGCACCAGCTCCGAGAGCGCCTGCAGGTGCGCCACCAGCAGCGGCACCGCCGGCGAGCGGCGCGCCAGCCCGACGGCCGTGAGCCGGTCCCAGTGCGGGCACAGCGCCGCGAGCTCCTCGCGCGGAAGGAACAGCGTCCGCTTGCGCAGCGGCTCGAGCACCGTGAACTCGGCCGCGCGGCGCGAGTCCCAGACCACGACCTCGCCGGCGGTCAGCTCGGCGGCGCGCCCGTCCTGCGCGAGCACCTCGCGCCCGCCCCGGTTCATCAGCACGCCGACGAACTCCCCGTCGGTGGACGCGATCTCCACGCGCCCGCGCACGCCGCGACAGGGGGCGCAGCCGCAATCCACAAGCGACCCGTCGCCGAGCACCACGCGGTTGACCCACGCGGGTGCCGCGGGCTCGGCCGCGGGTCCCGGCACCGAGCGCCACGGCAGGTGCGTGGCGGCCAGGACTTCAGACCACGCCTCGGAGCGCTCCGCGGCCTCGAAGTCGCGCAGGTCGAACCGCTCGATTGGCACCGTGGCAGCCACAGCTCCTCAGGCGAAGTCTACGGTCTCGGGACTGCAACTGGTGCCTGTGCGCAGCCGCCGGGATGTCGCGGCGCTCGATCTCTACGAGCTCAGCGACGTGCACCCGAAACGCCATCCATCTCACCGTGCCTCGTCGGTTTCGGACGCACGCACAGCCGGTGTCGTCGCAGGCGCGTGCGAGCAGCCGAGGGCAAAGCGTTGCTCGCGATCCCGCGACAACGCAAGCCGCTTGACTTGCGGAGCTTGGATGGGGCAGTCTGTCGCGCCCATGCGCCACGAGCTCTTCATCGTCGCTCCGCGCCGCGCCGGCATCGCGCAGATTCGTCTATGGCGTTCGCGCAGCGGAGCCCTGTGGGCTGCAGTCTGTGCGATCGTTCTTGTGGCGCTTGCTGTTCAGCCTGACACGAGCTGGGCCGCCGTGAAGCGAGTACGGGTCGACCTGGCGGGCGGCGGCCCGGTCAGCTGCCCATCGACCGATCAGTGCACGCTTGTCGACGAGTGGGGCCGAGCGGTGACGTTCAATCCGTTGACGTTCAAGCGGACGAACGTCTTCACGATCGACTCGGACGCCTCTGAGCCGCCCAGTGAGGACTGGTCGTTCCTTGGATTGGCTTGTCCGTCGACGACGCAGTGCACGGCGGTCGACAGCGGTGGGCGAGCTGTGACCTTCAATCCGCTCGTGGTGTCGCAGCCGCCGGCGGTCAGGATCGGCCCGACCAACACGCGCGTCCGCGGGTTCTACGGGCTTGCGTGTCCGACGACGACGCAGTGCACCGCAGTGGACCATCTCGGTATGCAAGTCACGTTTGATCCAGCGACGCCGGAGGCGGTCCACGTCGTCTCCATCGCATCGGCAGATTACGTCGCGAGCGGGTTTGCGTGCCCGTCGGTCTCCCACTGCGTGACGATGACTGACGGCGCATCCCAGAACGTGACGGTCTTCGACCCGACGGCGTCCGTGAGACCTACGCCGTTCAACATGACTCGTCAAGGGGATTGGGGCTATCAGTCCGCAGTTGCCTGCCCTGCGGTCACGCAATGCACCGTCGTCAACGACAGCGTGAGCCTAATGATCACGTTCGACCCGACGGCGCTTCGCCGGTCGCGCCCACGCAGCATTTCGCACAACCTCAATGGCAGCCTCCACATCCGGTGCCCGGATATCAGCCGTTGCGTGGTCATGGACCTTTACGGTCGTGTGGTCACGGTGAACCCGAAGACGTTCAAGCACAGCAAGACTCGCGTCCTGATCAGCTCGCGTGACCGAAGTTACCTTTTCGTCCAGCTCGCATGTCCGTCACCTGAGAGGTGCTTCGCCGTGGACGTCAACGGCTGGGCGTACCCCTTCGTGCCGCATATCTGATCGATCCGCAGCCAGACGCCCGGTGCGTGCCACCCGATGAGCAACTACGATCCCGTCGCATGAGATGGTCGCTGACGACGCTCTTCGCCCTCGTTCTGGCTCTGGCACCGGTTTCCGCGAACGCCAGGGAACGAACGCCGACCAAGGTCACGATCAAGGCCGCCAAGACGGTCAAGGCAGGCAAGCCGTTCAAGTTCACGGGCTCGGTCTCCGGCGGCGTCGACGTCGGTTACGTCAGGGTCACCATGACCAGCAGCAGGGGCGAGATTCAGCTGGTCGCGAAGATCCAGGCGGACGGGACGTTCAGGCCCAACCCCGTCGAAGCCGTGACGCACGAGCCGGGAACGTTCACGCTGAAGGTTCGTTTCCGCGGCGATGCCACGCACAAGCCATCAAGCGCTACTGCCAAGATCCGAGTCACGGCACACTGACCTCGAGCCGGGAGGTCTGACAGCAGGCAAGCGTGCTGTCAGACCCCGGATTCGGGGCACTGCGGCCTCGCCGGAATGGAACGAGGCCGCAGATGGTCACCTATTCGGCCAGAAGCGCGACAACTTGATGGCCAGCTACATCAGCCGCAGCCGGTGTTGTTGCCGCAGCTCGAGCACGTGTAGCACGAGCCGGTGCGCTGCATCATGCCGCCGCACTGGTTGCACGCCGGGCCGAGGTCCAGGCCCATGAGGCGGGCGGGGACGACGGGCGGGGTGTCCGTGAGCGCGGTGGTCGGGGGCTGGGGCGGGGCGACCTTCACGCCGCCGTTGCCGTTGCCGTTGGTCGGCTTCGCCGAGCCGCCCGACGCGCCGGCCGCGGCGTCCTCGCCGGTCTTCTTGGCGCGCACCTCGGCGGTGAGGATGCCGAGCTCCTCCTGGACCTCGGCGTCCAGGAAGCGCGAGGCCAGCCAGCGCATGATGTAGTCCGGCATCGACTTCGCGAACGGGATCTCCGGGTTGGTGGTGATCCCCTCCGGCTCGAAGCGCATGTAGGCGAACTTGCGGACCAGCGTCTCCAGCGGCACGCCGTACTGGAGCGAGATCGAGATCGCCGTCGCGAAGGAGTTCATCATCCCGCGCAGCGTCGAGCCTTCCTTGCCGATGTCGGTCAGGAAGATCTCGCCCACCGAGCCGTCCTCGTACATGCCGGCCGTGATGTAGCCCTCGTGGCCGCCGAGCGAGAACTTGTGCGTGAGCGACTTGCGCTCGCGCGGCATGCGCTTGCGCAGCGGCTCGTCCTCGCGCGCCTTCGAGCGCGCGAGCGCCTTCTCGACCGCCGCGGTCACCAGGTCGTCGACCTCGGACTGGGTGAAGATCGCCTCGCCCGCCTCCAGCGCGGCCGACGCCTTCTCGTCGACCTCCTTCTGCGCGTCCGTGCGCAGCGCCTGGGCAGTCTTAGACCCGTCGCGGTAGATCGCCAGCGCCTTGACGCCGAGCTTCCAGGCCTGGATGTAGGCCTCGGCGATGTCCTCGACCGTCGCCGTCTGCGGCATGTTGACCGTCTTGGAGATCGCGCCCGAGAGGAACGGCTGGACCGCGCCCATCATCTTGATGTGGCCGGCGTGCGAGATCGCGCGCTCGCCGACCGCGACGTCGAACACCGGTAGGTGCTCGGCGGCCAAGCCGGGCGCGCCGATGATCGTCCCGTGCTCGGACACGTAGGCCTCGATCTGCGCGATCTCCGACTCGCCGTAGCCGAGCGTCCGCAGCGCCATCGGCACCGTGCGGTTGGCGATCACCATCGTGCCGCCGCCGACCAGCTCCTTGTACTTGACCAGCGAGAAGTCCGGCTCGATGCCGGTCGTGTCGCAGTCCATCAGGAAGGAGATCGTCCCCGTCGGCGCGAGCACGCTGGCCTGGGCGTTGCGGTACCCGTAGAGCTCGCCGAGCGCGACCGCCTCGTCCCAGGTCTCGCGGGCGGCGGCCAGCAGCGACTCGTCCACCACGACGCTGTCCGGCACCGCGTACGCGGCGTCGCGGTGCATGCGCATGACGTTGTTGTGCGCCTCGCGGTTCTCGGCGTAGCGGTCGTACGGCCCGATCGCCGCGGCGATCTTCGCCGACTGCGCGTACGCGCGGCCCGTCATCAGCGCCGTGATCCCCGCGGCCGCGCCGCGGCCCTCGTCGGAGTCGTAGGCGAAGCCGTTGGCCATCAGGAACGCGCCGAGGTTGGCGTAGCCGAGCCCGAGCTGGCGGAACGCGCGGGCGTTGTCGCCGATCTCCTTGGTCGGGTAGCTCGACGGCGAGACGACGATCTCCTGCGCCAGCAGCACGATGTCGACGGTGTGCTGGAAGGACTCGACGTCGAACGTCCCGTCCGGGCGGCGGAACTTCATCAGGTTCAGCGACGCCAGGTTGCACGCCGAGTCGTCGACGTGCATGTACTCCGAGCACGGGTTGGACGCGTTGATGCGCCCCGAGTTCGGGGACGTGTGCCACTGGTTGATCGTCGTGTCGTACTGCACGCCCGGATCAGCGCAGCGCCACGCCGCCTCGGCGATCTCGCGCATCAGCTCGCGGGCGTTGATCGGCTCGCCGATCGGCTCACCCGTCGAGCGGCCGATCAGGTGCCAGTCGGCGTCGTCCTCGACCGCGTGCATGAACTCGTCGGTGACCCGCACGCTGTTGTTGGCGTTCTGGTACTGGATCGAGTGGAAGCCGTCGCCGTCGATCGACATGTCGAACCCGGCGTCGCGCAGCGCGGCGGCCTTGTCCTCCTCGCGCGCCTTGCACCAGATGAACTCGCGGATGTCGGGATGGTCGACGTCGAGCACGACCATCTTCGCCGCGCGGCGCGTCTTGCCGCCCGACTTGATCGTGCCCGCCCAGGCGTCCGCGCCGCGCATGAACGAGACCGGGCCGGACGCCGTGCCGCCCTTGGACAGCGGCTCCATCGACCCGCGGATGTTGGACAGGTTGATCCCTGAACCGGAGCCGCCGCGGAAGATCCGGCCCTCACGCGTGTTCCAGTCGAGGATCGACTCCATCGTGTCCTCGACCGAGAGGATGAAGCAGGCCGAGCACTGCGGCGACTCCTCAAAGCCCACGTTGAACCAGACCGGCGAATTGAACGCCGCGATCTGGTGCAGCAGGATGTGCGTGAGCTCGGCCTCGAACGCGTCCCCGTCCTCCTCGGACGCGAAGTAGCCGCGGGCACGACCCCAGTCGGCGATCGTCCCCGCCACGCGCGTGATCATCTGCTTGACCGAACGCTCGCGGGCCGGCGAGTCCAGCTGCCCCCGGAAGTACTTCTGGGCGACGATGTTGGTCGAGTTCTGCGACCACGAGGCCGGGAACTCGACGTCCTCCTGGCGGAACGAGCCGACCGCCGCGGTCCGGCGCTCCCACTCGACGCTGTCGAACGGATGCACCCCCGGACGCGTGAACAGGCGGCGCACGGTCAGCGCCTCGGCAGGCCGTGACGCGGTCTGAAGCGTGGTGTGCGACGTGGTCTGTTCCATGGTCTGCGGGTCTCCCTTCAGCGTGCCGGCCCGGCACGAACCTCAAATCTTGCGGGCCGACGATGATGCCTGGAGTGTCGGATGGAACGGATCAAGAACCCTGCAAATAGCAGGTTTTATTCTAGCGGCCAATCCCGCACTATCGGCCGATTTTGAGCCAGTCCGAGAAGTCCGCCCACGTGGTCTTGGAGCGGAAAACGGCTTCGTTGAGCGCATGCCGGACCCGTGGCGAGCCGCGGCCGGTGAACGCCGACGCGCCAAGTGCGGCGCCGCCCAGCAGCGCGATCCCGATCAGGATGCCCGGGACCAGTAGACGGTCGGCGTTGGAGCTGGCGACGATCGCGGGGGTCGGGGACGGCCCCGGCGTGGCGGCGGGCGGGAGGGTCGGCGCGGGGGTCGGTGCCGGCGCGGGCGTCTCGACCGGCGGCAGCTCGCCGGACTCGGGCGTCGGCGTGCTCGTGTCCTCGGGCGGCGGGAGCGCGCCGCCACCGTCGTTGTCGCCGGAGTCGTCCTGCGCCGGCGGCAGCGCGCCGTCGTCGGCGGTGGCGTCGGGCGTCGCGGTGTCCGCCGGCGTCGCCGTGGCGGTCGCCGTCGGCGTCGCGGTCGCCTGCTTGCAGCGGCCCTTGTCGTGGCGCTGGATGCCCGCCTGGACCGCCTCGCGGAAGTCCGGGAAGTCCCGGTCGAAGTCCGGCTCGATCGAGTCCAGCGTGTCCTGCAGATCGGCCCGCGTGTGCTTGCAGACGTCGATCACGCCGTCGCGGCTGTAGTCGTCGTAGACCGACTTGACCGCCTTGGGCGCGTCGGCGGGCGGATCGGCCGCGGTGCCGTCGTCCTGGGCTGCGGTCGCGGTGGGCGTCGGCGTCGGCGTCTGCGCGAACGACGCGCCGGGAGCGACCGCCAGGAGCGCCAGCGCGGCCAGCAGGGCCGTGATCGGGCGCGTGCGCATGGAGCACTCACTGTACCGTCGAGGGCCGTGACTGAACGCGCGTTCGCATCCGTGGGGGAGTTCGAAACCTGGCTGGAGGAGCACCACGCGGCGGTCGACGGGCTGTGGCTGCGGATCGCCAAGAAGGCCAGCGGCGTGCCGTCGGTGACCGCCGCCGAAGCGCTCGAGGTCGCGCTCTGCTTCGGCTGGATCGACGGCCAGCGGCGGCCGCTGGACGAGACGCACTTCCTGCAGAAGTACACGCCGCGGCGCGCGCGGTCGAAGTGGTCCAAGCGCAACGTCGGGCTCGTCGAGGCGCTGATCGCGGCGGGGCGGATGCGCCCGGCCGGGCTGGCCGAGGTGGAGCGCGCGAAGGCCGACGGGCGCTGGGACGGGGCCTACGCGTCGGCTTCGACGATCGAGGTCCCGCCGGACCTGCAGGCCGAGCTCGACGCCCGGCCCCAGGCCGCCGCGTTCTTCGCGACGCTCAAGGGCAACAACCGCTACTCGATCCTCTACCGCCTGCACGACGCCAAACGGCCTGAGACCCGCGCGCGGCGCCTGCGCGAGTTCGTCGCGATGCTCGAGCGCGGCGAGACGCTTTACTAGCCGGCCATGCGACTGCTCGTCACCGGCGGTGCCGGCTACATCGGGTCGATCACCGCGCAGCACCTGCTCGCGCGCGGGGACGAGGTGACCGTGCTCGACTCGCTCTACCGCGGGCATCGCGCCGCGGTGCCGGAGGGCGCCGAGTTCCTCGAGGGCGACCTGCTCGATCCGGCCAGGCTGGAGGCCGTGCTGGAGCGCGGGTTCGACGGCGTCGTGCACTTCGCCGCGCTGTCGCTGGTCGCGGAGTCGGTCGCGCATCCGGAACGCTACTGGCGCGGGAACGTCGTCGGCGCGGTGAACCTGCTCGACGCGATGCGCGCGAACGGCGTCGGGCGGATCGTGTTCAGCTCGACCGCGGCGACGTACGGCGAGCCGGCGGTGGAGCTGATCACCGAGGACGCCGTCACGGCGCCCGTGAACGCCTACGGGAACTCGAAGCTGACGATCGACCGGATGCTGGCCGACGAGGCGCGCGCACACGGGATCGCGGCCGTGTCGCTGCGGTACTTCAACGTGGCCGGGGCGTCCGGCGCGCTGGGCGAGGACCACGAGCCGGAGACGCACCTGATCCCGCTGGTCCTGCAGGCCGCGGCGGGGCGGCGGCCGAGCGTCGCGATCTACGGCACCGACTACCCGACCCCGGACGGCACCGCGGTGCGCGACTACGTGCACGTGGACGACCTCGCGCGAGCGCACCGGCTGGCGCTGGACGGTGCGGTGCCGGGGCGCCACGAGGTCTACAACCTCGGGTCGGCGCGCGGGTACTCGGTGCGCGAGGTCATCGAGACGGCGCGTGCGGTCACCGGGCGGCCGATCGAAGCGGTCGAGGCCGACCGCCGGCCGGGCGATCCGCCGCGGCTGGTCGCGTCGAACGCACGGGCTCGCGAGCGGCTCGGGTGGGCGCCGGAGCGGTCGCTGGAGGACATGATCCGCGACGCGTGGGCGTGGCACTCGGCGCACCCGGACGGCTACTGAGCGGTGTCGAGCAGCTCCAGCAGCGAGTCGGCGTGCTTGGCCACGAAGGACGCGCCGATGCCCTTGATCTGCAGCAGCTCCTGCTCGGTGCGGGGCTGCCGGCGGACGATCTCGCGGAGCGTGGCGTCGTTGGCGACCGTGTAGGCGGGCTTGCCCTCGGCGCGTTCCTTGCGCCAGGCCTTCAGCGGCGCGAGCTGCTCGTCCGGCACGGGTGGACCGTCCTCGACCGGCGCGTGCTTCTTGGTGACGGTGATCGGCGGAACCCAGGTCGGCGGGTCGTGCACGTCGCAGCAGCGGCCGAGCGGGCGGCCCGGGCTGGGGTCGCCGAAGTGGTCGAGCAGCTGGCGGCGCCGGCAGCGGTCGCCGGTCGCGGCGTAGTGCTCGATGCTGCGGTAGGACTGCCAGCGGCGGTCGGTCGCCGCGCGGCACAGGCGGGCGATCGCGGCGCGGTCGACCTGTCCGGTGGGCGAGACGCGCACGCGGCCGCCGGCGCCGGGGGCGAGCGTGACGGCGTGCGCGCGCTCGGCGACGGCCAGCAGGATGCGGTCGCGGTCGTCGGAGGGGTCGAGCTCCGTGGGCTCCTGGATGCGGCTGGTCAGGCGCTCGACCTGGTCGACGGTGACCTCGGCCTCGCGGATGAAGCGGACGAGGCGGCCGAGATCCGCGCGCGAGGCGAGCAGGACGGCCTTGGCGGGGTCCCCGTCGCGGCCGGCGCGGCCCGCCTCCTGGTAGTAGGCCTCGAGGCTGCTCGGGAGCGCCCAGTGCCAGACCGACCGGACGTCGGCCTTGTCGACGCCCATGCCGAAGGCGTTCGTGGCCACGACGACGTCGGCCTCGCCGCGCATGAACGCGTCCTGCGCGCGGGTGCGCTGGTCGGCGGGCAGGCCGGCGTGGTAGGCGACGGCCGGGAGGCCCTCCTGCGTGAGCAGGGCGGCGGTCTCCTCGGTCGACTTGCGGGTGCCGCAGTAGACGATCGCGGGGCGGTTCTCGGGCTGGTTGAGCCCGGCGACGAGCGTCGCCCGCTTGCGCGCGACGCTGCCCTCGCCGTCGAAGGGGAGGACGTCGAAGCTGAGGTTCGGGCGGTCGAAGCCGGAGCGGACGCGCTCAGGGTCACGCAGGCCGAGGCGGGCGACGATCTCCTCGGCGACCTTCGGGGTCGCGGTCGCGGTGCAGGCCATCGTCGGCGGGTGGCCGAGGTCCTTGATGATCGCCGTCAGGCGCAGGTAGTCGGGGCGGAAGTCGTGGCCCCACTCGGAGACGCAGTGGGCCTCGTCGACGACGAACAGGGCGATGGTGCGTTGCGCGAGGGCGGCGCGGAACTGGGGTGACGCGAACCGCTCGGGGGCGGCGAACACGATCGTCGCTCGCTGCGTGCGGATCTGCTCGAGCGCGCCGGCGTTGTCCTCGCCGGACGCGAGCATCACGGCGGGGTGGCCGAGGTCGGTCAGGCGGGCGCACTGGTCGCGCATGAGGGCGATCAGGGGGGAGACGACGACGGTCAGGTCGTCGGTGGCGAGCGCGGGGAGCTGGTAGCAGAGGCTCTTGCCGCCGCCCGTGGGCATGACGACGAGCGCGTCGCGGCCGTCGAGCGCGGCCTGCACCGCTTCGCGCTGGCCGGGGCGGAACGTCGTGAGGCCGAGCAGCTCGAGGAGCTCCTCAGGGGCCTGGTGCGGGACCGTGCGCTCGCGGCGCAGGGGTGCCTCGTAGGCGTCGCTCGGCGGGCCGGCGTAGTCGTCGGCTTCGTAGGCCTCGATCGGCGGGGTCTCGTAGTCGTCGGGCTCGCTCGGCGGCCCGCCGTGGTCGTCGGCGTGGCTGGGCGGCCCGGCGTGGGAGTGGGCGTGGCTGGGCGGCCCGGCGTGGGGGTCGGACGCGTCGCCGAGCGCGAGCTGCGCGCCCGTCGCCGGGTCGCCGCGCCGCGCCGCGCGCACGCGCTCGGCCGCCAGCTTCGCGAGCGGCGTCAGCGCCTCCCGCTCCTCCGGCGCGAGCTCGTGCCAGCGCTCGCGCAGGTCGTCGAGCGCGCCGGCGCCGCGCGCCGGGTCGGCGAACACGGTGGCGAGCAGGTCGAGGGCGCGGTTCATGTCAGGGCATTCAAGGCGGCGGTCAGGACGGCTTCCGGCGGCTGGGCGGCGTCGAGCACGACGAACCGGCCCGGCTCGGCCGCGGCCAGCGCGTCGTAGGTCTGAGCCGTGCGCGCGAAGAACTCGCCCCCCGCGCGCTCCAGACGGTCAGCTTCCCGACCGGCGATCCGCGCCAGGCCGCGTTCCGGGTCGATCCGCAGCAGCAGCGTCCGCTCGGGCACGAGCCCGCCGGTCGCGAAGGCGTTCAGCGCGCGGATCTCCTCGACGCCGAGCTCGCGTCCCCCGCCCTGGTAAGCCAGCGAGGAGTCCACGAAGCGGTCGAGCAGCACGGTCTCGCCCGCGTCCAGCAGCGGGCGCAGCTTCTCGGCGACGAGCTGCGCGCGGGCCGCGGCGTACAGCAGGGCCTCCGCGCGCGGGTCGACGTGCAGGCTCGGGTCGGCGACCAGCGCGCGGATGCGCTCGGACAGCTCGACCCCGCCCGGCTCGCGCAGCACCGTCGCGTTCAGCGCGCGGGCCAGGCCCGCGATCAGCGTCGTCTTCCCAGCGCCGTCGAGGCCCTCGACCGTGATCAGCACACCCGTGAGTCTGACAAGGCCGCGAACGGTCGAGTTCCGGCGCCATGCGCCAGAAAGTGACCACTCGCCGCGCGGAGTGGCGCGCCCAGGGAGACGCCGCCTAGGATCAATGCCCGTGCTCGCCCTCGACGCCCATCCCCACGCGCGCGCGGTCCTCGGCGCCGCGCTCGAGGGGGAGCCCGCGCACGCGTACCTGCTGCACGGCCTCGCGGGCTCGGGCAAGCGCGCGGCCGCCCGCGCGTTCGCCGGCGAGCTGCTCGCCCGCGACGCCCGGGACCCGGACAACGCGCGCACCCGCGCGCAGCACGGCACCCATCCCGACCTGACGTGGGTCGCCCCGAGCGGCGCGCACGAGATGCTCCGCCGCGACGTCGACGAGGCGGTCGTGGCCGCCGCCGCGCACACGCCGTTCGAAGCCACCCACCGGATCTTCGTGCTCGAGCGCGCGGACGTGATGAACGACGAGGCCGCGAACGCGCTGCTCAAGACGCTCGAGGAGCCGCCCGCCTACGTCGTCCTGATCCTCCTGACCGACCGCCTGACCCAGGTCCTCCCGACGATCGCGAGCCGCTGCCAGCCGATCCGGTTCGACCCGCCCAAGCCGGGCGAGCTCGCGCAGCGCCTGCAGTCCCAGGGCGTCCCGCCCGAGACGGCGCAGGCGGCCGCCAACCTGAGCCTCGGGGACGCGCACAAGGCGCTCGACATCGCCCTCGGCGACGGCCCGCACCTCCGTGCCGCCGCCGAGGCGCTCGCCCGCGCCCCGCTCCACGGCAAGACCGGCGGCGAGCGCCCGTGGCGCGCCGTCAACGACCGCGCCCGCCAGCGCGGCAAGGCGGCCAAGGAGCAGGTCGAGCAGGCGCTCGCGGAGGAGCTCCAGTACCTCCCCAAGAAGGAGCACAAGCGCCGCGAGACGGAGTTCTCCGAGCGCGCCCGCCGCGCCGACCGCCGCGCCGCGACGCAGGCGCTCGACCACGCGCTCCAGCTCGCCGGCCTCTGGTACCGCGACCTCGCGTGCATCGCCGTGGACGCCCCCGAGCTGATCTTCAACACGGACCGCAGCGACGAGCTCGCGCAGGATCACGGACCGAGCGCCCCGGCCCTCCAGCAGGCGCAGGCGCTGATCGACGACACCCGCGCCCGTTTGATCCTCAACGTCAACGAGGAGCTGGCCTGCGAGGCGCTCGCGTACCGCCTCGAGGCCCTCCTGACCTAGGCCGCGAGCCGCCCGAGGTCAGGCTCCAGGCCGTAGAGGTCGAACGCGCGGAAGCGGTTGAAGCGCTCGTGCGCGGGCCCGTGGAAGTCCGCCGAGCCGGTCGTCAGCAGCCCCCGTTCGCGCGCGGCGGCGTAGAGCCGCTCCGTCTGCGCACGCGTGAACGTGACGTAGAACGCTTCGACCCCGTCGAGCCCCGCGGCCGCGAACCGGTCCAGCGTCGCCTCCGGCTCGGCGACGTCCCAGAACGGGTGCGCCCAGACGGCGAGCCCGCCGGCGGCGTGGATGACCTCGATCGCCTCCGGCACCGTCGGCCGCGAGCGCGGGACGTACGAGGGCGCGCCCGGAACGAGGTAGCGCGCGAACAGCTCGTCGCGCGGCGTCCCCGCCAGCTCGGGATTGCCCGCCAGCAGCGCGTCGGCGAGGTGCGGGCGTCCGGGCGCGGCGTGTGCGCGCAGCGCGTCGTCCTCCACCACAAGCCCGAGCGAGCGCAGCCGCTCGGCCATCGCGAAGATGCGGCGGACGCGGTCGGCGCGGAAGTCCGCGAGCGTGGCCAGCAGCGCGGGATCGGTGTGGTCGAGCGCGTAGCCGAGGAAGTGCAGGTCCTCGTGGCCGGCGTCGACCGCCGAGAGCTCCACGGCGGGGATGACGCGGATGCCGTCGGCGGCCGCGAGCGCCTCGGGCACGCCGTCGACGGTGTCGTGGTCGGTGAGCGCGAACAGCTCCACGCCCGCGGCGGCGGCGCGGGCGACGACCTCGGCGGGCGCCAGCGTCCCGTCCGAGTACGTCGAGTGCGCTTGCAGGTCGAACGTCGTTTGACCGATGGGCATTGCCGGGAAGCCTTTCACCTGACCGCATCAAGGAGGTGTTCGATGTCCACCGGCGCCATCATCGCCATCGTGGTCGTCGCAGTCATCGTGATCGCGCTCATCGCGTTCATGGTTCCGCGCATGCGTGCGCGGTCGGATCGGCGGGAGCTCGAGCAGCGGCGCGAGCGTGCGGCGCGCGACGAGCGCGCAGAGGCCACGAATCGTGCCGAGCAGGCCGACGAGGCCGAGCGGCGAGCACGGATCGCGCGGCGTGAGGCCGAGGCCGGGCGCGCGCAGGCCGAGCTGCACGCCGAGCGGGCCGAGCTGCACGACCGCGGGCTCGCCGACCAGGAGCTGGAGCGGGACCGCTTCCAGCGCGACCCGGACCCGGACCCGGAGCGCCCGGAGCGGCGCGACCAGCCCGCCCGTTACTGACGCAGCAGCGGCGCGGTCGCGTCGAGCAGCGCGCGCGCTTGCTCGGGGGCCAGCGTCGCGGAGACGTGGAAGCCCTGGGCGAACTCGCAGCCCAGGACCTTGAGGTAGTCGAGCTGCTCGGCGGTCTCGACGCCGTCCGCGATCACCTCCAGGCCGAGATTGTGCGCGAGGCCGACGACCGCGCGCACGATCTCGAACGCCCCCGCGTCGTGGCCGATCCCGGCCACGAGCGCGGCGGAGACCTTGATCGCGTCACCCGGGAACCGGTGCAGCAGCCGCAGCGGCGACGCGCCGGTCCCGAAGTGGTCGATGTGCGTCTGCACCCCCGCGTGCTGGAGCACCTGCTCGAGCACGCGGCGGGTCGCGTCGTCCGCGCGCCCGCGCGTGAGATCGGACTCCGCGACCTCCAGCCGCAGCGCGCGCGGGTCCAGCCCGCTCTCGCGCAGCGTCGTGCGCAGGGCGCTGACGAAGTCCGGCTCCCCGAGCTGGCGGGCGCTGACGTTGACGCCGACGGTCAGCCCCGCGCCGCCCGGCAGCTCCCGCCAGTGCGCGAGCTGCGCGCAGGCGACGCTGAGGATGCGGCGGCCGAGCGGGACCGCGAGCCCGGTCTCCTCCGCCATCGCCAGCACTTCCGCGGTGTCCCCGTGCGGCCAGCGGCCGAGCGCCTCGAAGCCGACGATCCGGCCCGTCGCCGCCTGCACGATCGGCTGGTAGCCGACCTCCAGCGTGCCGCCCTCGATGGCGTCGCGCAGCCGGCGCTCGAGGTTCAGGCGGCGCGTGACCTGCGCGTGCATGGCGGCGTCGAAGACGGCGTGGCGGCCACGGCCGTCGGACTTCGCGCGGTACATCGCGACGTCCGCGTCGCGCATCACCTGCTCGGGCTGCGAGCGGGCGGTCGCGAGCGCGATCCCGATCGACGCGCCGACGAACAGCTCCCGCCCGTCGAGCAGGAACGGCGCCTGCAGGGAGTGCAGCACGCGCTCGGCGATCACGGTCGCCTCGCGCGGCTCGCCGACGTCGTCGAGCAGCAGCGTGAACTCGTCCCCGCCCAGGCGGGCGACGGTGTCGTTCGGGCGCAGCGCGGCCTCCAGCCGGCGCGCGACCGCCTTCAGGAGTTGATCGCCGACCGCGTGGCCGAGCGAGTCGTTGATGACCTTGAAGCGGTCGAGGTCGAGGAACAGCACGGCGGCGCAGCACGCCGGGTGGCGGCGCTGCGCGCGGCGGATCGCGAGCGCGAGCCGGTCGAGGAACAGCACCCGGTTCGGCAGCCCAGTGAGCGCGTCGTGGAGCGCGTCGTGCTGGAGGCGGTGCTCGGCCTCGCGGCGGTCGGTGACGTCGGCGAGCGAGCCGACGACGCGGATCGCCTTGTCGTCGGGGCGACGGACCGCGGTGGCGCGCGCCAGCACCCAGCGGTAGGTGCCGTCGCGGTGCTGGATCCGGTGCTCTGACTCGAACTGCTCGGTGGCGCCCGCCACGAACGCGTCCAGCGCCTGGGTGAGCGGCGCGCGGTCGTCCGGGTGGACGCGGCCGAGCCACTCGCCGCGGCTCGCGCCGATCTCCGGCTCGCGGTAGCCGAGCAGCGCCTTCCAGCGCCCGGAGTAGAAGACGGTGTCGGTCGCGACCTCCCAGTCCCACAGGCCGTCCTCGTTGAAGGCGAGCGCGTGGCGCTCCTCGCTGCGAGTGACGCGCCGGAGGGCGCGGCGGTGGCGGATCGCGGAACGGAGCGCGTGCTCGAGCCGGTCCGCCGAGAGGCCCGGGACGAGCAGGAAGTCGGCGACCCCGGCGTCGGCGGCGCGCTCGTCGTCGTCGCGGTCGAGCGCGTCCGCGAGCACGATCACCGGGACGTCGGGGACCGCGCGCGCGAGCCGCTCGGCGGTTTCGAGGCCGTCGGTGCCCGGCGGGTCCAGGTGGCGGTCGACGAGCACGACGTCGTGGACGGGGGCGCGTTCGAGGGCGTGCTCGAGCGCGGTCACGTGCTCGACCTCGTCGGCCTTCAGCAGCGCGCGCACGGGGGCGTGGCGGGCCGTGTCGGCGGAGACGGCGAGAACCTTCACGCCGCTTCCCGGCGCGGGAGCTCCGCGGCTTCCAGCCAGTACGCCGTGAGCGTCTTCATCAGGCGGACGAGGGCGAGGAACGTGACCGGCTTGACCATGTACGTGTTGGCGCCGGCCTCGTAGGCGGCTTCCGCCGCGTCGGGCTCGCCGAGCACGACGATCGGGATCGTGCGCGTGCCCGGGGCCTGCTTGAGCGTGCGGATGAGGTGCAGGGCGGACGGCTCGCCGGGCAGGCTCGCGTCGAGCAGGACCAGCGATGGCGCGGGCGTGCCGTCGCGCTCCAGGTAGGCGAGCAGCTCGGCGCCGGTCGCGAGCGTGCGCAGGTCGGTCGCGATCGCGCCTTCGAGCAGCGCGTCGCGGGCCATCGAGCGGTAGCCCTCGCCCGGGTCGACGAACAGGATCGTCGGCAAGAGCGGTACTCGCGTTCGCTGGAAGCGATCGCTCAAGGCTGGTGCCCCGGCTCCGTGGCGGGGCGGAGGACCGTCCGTGGCCGCCGCATCTCGAATCTCCTCGTGCTTACCCAAGGGGGCTCGCGCCCCGTTGGTTGACGACGATAGGGCGGTGCTCGGGGCGCGGCAACCGGAGTCCGCCGAGTTCGGCGGATGTACGACCTCCTAGGGGCCGCAGTTGCGGTGGTGCTCGTAGGTCGGTGCGCAGACGGTGCGGGCGCGCCATTTGGCGCGCAGGGCGTCGAGCGCGTGCTCCTGGGCTTCGCTGGCAAGGCGCTCCCAGGCCTTCGCCTGCTGCTCCTTGTGGGGCATCGGGCGGGGTGGGGTGATCGTGAGGACCTTGAAGACGTGGGTGCCGTAACGGGTGAGCGTGTGCTCGGGGGCGCGGGCGATGGCGCGGGTGAGGCGGGCGGTCGCGGTGGTTGTCGTCGTTCGTGTCGCGATCGTCGCCCGGTAGCGCGTCGCCGTGGCGCGCCAGGTCGCGCCGCGCTGGAGTGCGCGGCGGGCGGCCCGCGCGCGGGGGCGGTTGGCGGTCGTGAGGACGCGGACCCGGCGCGCCTCGGGGAGGGTGCGGGGGTGGGTGGCGACGTAGGCGTCGATCTGAGCGGGCGTGACCGAGAGCGCCGCCTCCTGCGCGAGCTGGTCCCTGAGCTGCTGTGCGGTCGGGATGCCGCGCTCGCGCGCCTCGCCGTCGAACCAGGCGGCCTCGATGGCCTGGTCGAGATCGGGCGCGGTGTCCGGGATCGTCGTCGTGAACGTGGGCGCCGTGATGGTGGCGGCGGCGATCGCGAGCGACGTGGCGAGCACGGCTGGTGAATGTAGCCCGGCGGGCGCTACCATTCCCGCCCTTCCCCTGCCGACATAGCTCAGCTGGTAGAGCACTTCACTCGTAATGAAGGGGTCCCCGGTTCGAGTCCGGGTGTCGGCTCCTCAAGAAAACCCCGCTCAGGCGGGGTTTTCTGTTTTCTCGGGGGGTCATAAAATTGGCGCGTAGGCGCTCGGGGATACGTCGGGGTCGTGTTTGAAGGATTCGACCGGGCCGAGGTGGGCCGAGGCGGGCCGAGCCCGCGGCGCCCTGGCGCGGTTCGAGGGTCGAACGGGCGTTCCCGCCCCATCCGACGCCGCGCCTAGGATCGAACGCGGTGACGCCTACGCCGAAAGACTCGATTACGCCGCTCGGGGTGGCTCCCCGAGCGGCGGCGTCGTGCTCCCGGCCCCGGCGTTCACCAGCACGTAGGCCCACCAGCAGAAAGGTCGCCAGCCAGTGGCCGCACGATCTGGGGCACGGCCCCATCGCCGAGACGGGCTAGGCCCGTACGACACAGATCGGTTCCCGGATTCCGGAGCCGCCAGCCGCAGGAAGCGCAGCGCGAGTCAGCAGCGCCGGGATGTTCTGCGGGCGCAGAAGCACAACCAAGAGCAGATCGCGCTCAACGTCCGTAAGCGCCAAGAGGCGTGGTCCGAGCGCAACGACCTTGCACGCCGTCATATGGACGTTCGCGTCGTGTCAGAGGATGAACTGAGAGCGATGGACCGCACGCGGCCGGCCCGCGTCGAGCGGTTCACCGAGGAGATCAGGGACGCGTACACGAAGCTCCAGGGGGCGAGGCGATGAACTCTCCGGCCATTCCCGCGAGCCTGCTGCGCGCCGCCGAAGAGGCAGGGCGCATCGCCGAGAAGGTGGAGGCGATGATGCCGAGCCCCCGCGCCATCGCTGCGGCGCGGGCTCACGCCCAGCGACTCCGCGAACGCGCTGCAACCCAAGTTCGTTGCGGCGCCCGTACGCGCCGGCAGCCGGCTCGTAGCCGCGAGCGCCGCTCGCACGGCACGCGTCGCCGCACCACCCGCAGCCGGTCCTCCGGCGGCGGCAGCGACGGCGAGCCTCCCAGGCCGGGTAGCGCCCGGCCAGTAGTTCTTCTCCACGTGGGAGGCGCCCGGTGAGCGCCCTCTCGTTGACTTTCCCGCCGGACTTCGCTCGGGCTGTCGCAGAGCAGCTCGCGGACGTCCTGATCGAGCGCGGCATCGTCGGCGGCGACGCCACGACCTCGCCGTACCTGACGACGGACGAGGCCGCCGACTACCTCCGCTGCAAGCCGCAGCGCATCCACGACCTGACGTCGCAGGGGCGCCTCCGCGTCTGCAAGGACGGGTCACGCTCGTTGTTCCGGCGCGAGGATCTCGACCTCTACTTGTCGGCCGAGAGGCGGGCGGCGTGATGGCGGCGGTGAGCGAGATCACGGCCTGCCGTGAAGTTGGTCGTAAGCGGCCGAAGGGCTACTGCGATTGGCGGCCGACGCGGCGGATCAAGGTGCTGATCGAGCAGGTCGAGCACGTCCTGGTCGAGCACGAGGACTACTTGCCGCTGACGTGCCGGCAGGTCTTCTACATCCTCGTCGGCGCGTTCGAGTTCGCCAAGACCGAGAACGCGTACGCGAACCTATGCGAGCACCTCGTGCGGGCGCGGCGGGCGCGGATGATCCCGTTCGACGCGCTGCGCGACGACGGCGCGGTCGTGATGGCCGAGCGGTGGTTCGATGGGCCGGTCGGGTTCTGGGATCACGTCGGTCGGCAGGTCCGCGCCTACGAGCGCGACAAGCAGACCGGGCAGGCGTACTACGTCGAGTTGTGGTGCGAGGCGCGCGGGATGATGGAGCAGCTCGCGCGCGTGGCGCACGAGTACTCGGTGCCGGTGTACTCCTGCGGCGGGTTCTCGAGCTTGACGGCCAACCGGATGATCGTCGACCGGATTCTGTCGCGGTCGGCGCCGACAGTGATGTTGCACGTGGGCGACTTCGACCCGAGCGGCGAGTCGATCTTCGAGGCGATGGTCGAGGACGTGCAGTCGTTCCTGGCCGAGGACGCGCTGCTGCCGGGGGTCCATCGGTTGATCCCGGAGCGCGTGGCGTTGACGCCCGAGCAGATCGAGCGCTACGAGATCCCGATGGCGCCCGTGAAGGGCTCCGACTCGCGCGCCGCCGGCTGGACGGGCGGCACGGCCCAGGCCGAAGCGCTCAAGCCGCCGCAGCTCGCCTGTGAGGTGCGCGACGCGATCGAGCGCTGGATCGACGCCGACGTGCTCCAGGAGCATGTCGAGCTCGAACGCCTGGAACGGGTCGAACTGGCGGGCGCGCTGCCAAGGGGTGCGTCTTGATCCCGCCGTACGAGAAGGTCTTCGAGGCGCTGAAGGCCAAGGGCTGCGCGCCGACCGGCGATCCGCGGAAGGGCACCGCGCGGTGTCCGGCGCATGAGGACAGGTCGCCGTCGCTGTCGTTCTGCGTCGGCGCCGACGATCGAGCGGTCGTGCACTGCCACGCGGGCTGCCGGCCCGAGGCGGTCGTCGCCGCGCTCGGGTTCCAGATGACGGACTTGTTTCCGGACGGCCACAGGAACGCTGGCCCTCGCCGGGCGCGGCCGAAGCTGGCGGAGACCGGCGACCCGCTCGTCGAGATCTTGACCGCGCTCGGCGTGATCGGGATCGCCTGGAGGGCAACGCAGTCGCCGTCCATGTTCATCGCCGAGACGTGCCCGGCATGCGGCGTGACGGGGCCGGGCGCGCTCTGGATCACGCGCGGCGAGATCGCAATGAGCCCCCGGCTCAAGGTCGCGGTGACGTGTTTCAGCGGGTGCTCGGCGCCGGAGATCCTGGCCGGGCTGGAACGGCTGTTGTCGGCGCGGACGAGCGCTGAGGCCAGGATCGCTCGCGAGCAGGTTCCGGCGCGTCTGAGGGCCGCCTGATGGCGGTCGCGGACAACATCCGCGTGCTGCGCGGCGGCCTCTCGGCGAACGGCGCCGCGCCTGCGCGCGCGTACGCGGTCTCGATCGACGAGAAGGGTGAACTGATCCTGCCCGACGTGCCCGTACACGATGATTGTGTCGGGCTCGCCGGGTGGCTGACCGCGGTCTGGAACCTGGACCCCGCGCACCCGATCACCGATGGCCGGCGGCTCGGGGTCGCCGGCCCCGAAGGGCACGTGGAGCTGCGACGCGCCGGCACGGACGCGATCCGGTTCGAGCCCGCGAGCAAGCTCAACACGCCGCAGAAGATGATCGAGACGCTGTCGTGGTGCGCCGTGCCGACGGACGGCATGACGCCCGCGCTCAAAGGCAAGCACGTTCGCGAGATCGTTTACGTCGTCCGCGCCCTCTGTGGGCTCGGCGAGCGCGTCACCGCGACCGAGGAAGCCGCGGGGATTGTCACGACGTTCCTGAGCGGCGCGCAGGGCGTCGAGGGCTACGCGATCACCGGCACCGGCCCGCAGCGCTATGAGGCGGCCAGCGCGTTGCAGCGAGATCTCGACGCCTCGTCGGGCCGGCCGATCGGGGCGCCGCGTTACCTGATCGACGCCGAGACGGGCGCGATCGTGATCCGCGTCTCGGACTTGCAGGACACCGCCCGACGCTTTATCGGCGGCAGCATCGCTCGGGGATTCCTGGATGCCCGGATGGCCGCGCTCGGCTGGCGGCGACTGACGCTCGACGGGCACGCGATGGAAGGCCGCCAGAGGGTGGGGAATCCCCACGCCCGGTGCCGCGTCTATGTCGGGTTCCTCTCGTCCGGGGAGGACAAATGAGCCCGGTAGTTGCACAGTCAAGTGCCCACGTGCCCACGCCATTCCTTACGGAGTACGTGCGCGCGAGAAAGCTCCGCTTCTCTCGCGCATACGGGTGGAACACGGTGGGCACGTGGGCACCGGCCAAGGGCCGGTGCCCAGTCTGCGGCGGCGACTTGGTCCGCGGCATCTGCGTCCGGCCGACCTGCCCGCGCCTCGCCGAGAAAGGGGGAGCCCAGTGACGCCCGACCAGCGGTTGGTCCTCGCCCGCTTCTACGTGGCTGCGGCCCGTGTCGTCGATGCCGACCTGTCACTCGACCGCGGCTGGACGGGCTTGTCGGCCCGCCAGCTACGAGCCCGGGCGGCTCGCGTCGCCGAACCGGCCGTCGAGTACCAGAGGCTCGTCGCCGGGCTCGACGGGCCGGACGGGCACGAGTTGCCCGACGCGAGGTGCAACGACACCGCATCCACGATCAGGAAGGACAAGGAATGAGAGAGGACAACGTCGTGTTGCGTCGCGGCGACGATGAAGATGGACGTGGCGAGAAGCGGCTCTGCGCGTCGTGCGGTGGGCCGCGGCCCGAGGCAGGGTCGGGCGGGCGAGCCGATCTGTGCCGTGCGTGTTACAAGGCATGGCGTCATGGGGGCCGGCGATGATCGACCCCCGCAGCGGCAGGCCGATGGCGCCTGGCGCGTTCTACCTGGCCCGCCTCGGTCGCCAGCGCCCGGCGACGAGCCCGCCCACGAACGAGCAGAACCGCGAGTACATCGCGGCGCTGCTGCGCGAGCGCGGTTACGCGGTCGTGCACGGCCGCCCTATGGACGAGATCGACGCCGAGCTGAAACGGGCCGGCTGGAAGGGGAAGCCGACATGAGCAGCGCCGATTTCGAGCCCGACACGTGGGTCAGCGACGGCTTCCGGGACGGAGGCGGTGGAGGCAGCGGCGTCGGCACTCTGCGCCTGCGGGCGACGTGCGATCACGAGGCCGTTCATGCGGCCGCGGCCGTGATGCTGGGCTGGCAGCCCGCACGGGCAGCGATCCACAGCGTCGACCGGGGTTACTGCGACACGGTCCGGGTGGCGCATTGGGACTCGCCGCGCGGGTGGTACGAGGACCTGATCTTCACGATCGCGCCGTCCATCTTGTGCGGCGACCGTAGCGGCGGCGACGCCGACAAGGCCGTCAAGCTGGCGCGCAAGATCGCCGGGCACGGTCTCGGCGGCTGGGCGATGGCCACCGACCGCGACGTCCAGCGCGTCTACGACCGTGCGATCCGCGCCGTCCACGAGATCGAGAGCACGCCGAAGTTCCGGATACTGCGCCGCGCGATCCGCGCGAGCCTGGAGGAGTTCGGGCTGCTCGACGAGGTCGACCTCGGCCGGCTCGTTTTGTTCGTCGAGCGCCGGCATGGCACCGACGTGTACCGCGCGGAGCTTCCGTGATGGATCACATCGTCTTCGACCCTGACGTCGGGATGTTGCGGCTCCGCGCGCTCAAGCTGCAGGACCTCCTGACCGCGCTGCACGAGGCGAGCCTCGTCGACCCCGACGAGGCCAAGGCGATCATCGACGTCGATGACATGGACGTCTACGAGATGCTGGAGGCCCTGTCGCGCAAGGTGAGCAAGCGCGAGCTTGCGCGCCGCCGGATCTGGACGCACCGCCTGGTCGGGCAGGGCGTCATCGAGCCCGAGCCGCCGCGCTGGCCCGAATCGAAGGTGCTCGACGACTTCCCGTTCGCCCGCTGGTTGCTGCGACCGGATGAACAGTGGACGGACGCGGCGATCACCCGCACGTTCTGCGAGCTGGTCGAGGGCGCCCTCGACGGGTCGGAGGAGACCCCGTGAGCTACCTCGACCACGTCGCCGAGCACGAGGCAGTCCATCTAGCAATGATCGCGTGCCTAGGCCCACACTGGTCATCCACGTGGCACGCCGCCAGCGCGCGGGTCAACCCGGACGGCTCCGGCCGGACGCGATACGGCCATACCTGGTCCATCGACGCGGCCGCCGAGCCTCACGTGACTGCGCATCGCCGCGCGGTCGTCGCTCACGCGCCCGAAGTTGTGCTCGACACCACCATGGGCTGCCACACCGACCGCAGACAGATGACGCTCGCCGCGTTGAAGGCTGCCGCCGAGCGCGCGTTCCGCGTCGCGACCACGCCGACGTACGGCACGATCGGCCAGGCCGTCATCGAGAGCGCCGCGCCCGGCCTCGACGCGGCACTCGCGGCCGAGCGGGACCGCGTCCGCGCCGACATCCTCCGCATCGCCGCCACTGACCGGTTCAAGCAGCTCCGCGCCGCCTACGCGGACGCGCTCCGCCAGCACGGCAAGCTCAACGCATCGCAGATCGCGCGCATTCGCAGCCAGCCCGACAGGGGGGTAGTCGCATACGCCGCAGCAACAGGCCCGCGAGAGCAGTCGCGGCCTTCCCCCCCTGACGTCGGGAGGTCGCGATGACGGCCGCGGAGTTTCGGCGGACGCAGGCGTGGCGGAAGGTCGCCAGGCTGATGCGTGAGGGTGCGACGCACTGCGCGTTGTGCGGGGAGCCGTTGCGATTCGACACGGGGCACATGCACCCGCTGGCGCCCGCGGTGGATCACGTGCGCGAACTGGCGACGCTGGACCTCGACACGGCGGCGGGGCGCGCGGACGCGCTCGACCCGCGGAATCTGCGAGTGACGCATGTCTCGTGTAACGCGAGCAGGGGCGCGGAGTTCGGGTTGCGGTTGCGCCGCGGCGACGCTGGTGTGCGGGATCGGCGTACGCCTGAGCAGCACGACGCGGACAGGCACATGCCGCATCCGAACGCGTGGTTGCCGGCGGCAGATACGCGGTTGCGTTGGTCGGCGCATTGGTATGGGCCGCGGGACGCTGAGTGCCCTGGGCCGTGCGCGGAGTGCCTGGGGGTGGCGGCGTGAGCGAGACCTTGGTGATGGACGCAGATCTCGGGCCGGTGCGGCTGCGGTCGTTGTCCTGGGGCGAGTACGAGACGATCAGGGCGGAGGTCCGGGCGGTTGACATGGAGTTGGCGACCGCGATGATCGACGTCGACGCGACGGACGGCGCGGATGCGGCCTTGGGGGGTGCGGCGTTCGTCGAGACCGTGCTGATGCGACACCGGTTGGCGCGGGCGGTCGTGGTGGGTGAAAACCCGCCTGGGTTCGTGGTCGCGCCGTGCGCGGCGCCGGTGTTCTTGGGCTGGTTGATCGAGCCGACGGGGCGCTGGACGGCGGGTGCGGTCGAGCGTTGCGCGGCCTGGGCGTTGAAGACGCTTCGCAAGGAGGTGATGACTGGTGGCGACTGTTAGGGAGATTGCCCGGCTCATGGTCAAGCTCGAGACGGGCGGCGTATCGCGGGTCGTGCGCGACCTTGACAGGGCCGATGACGCTGGCCGCCGTGCCTCCAAGAGCACAGACGGTCTGGACAAGAGCTTGCGGAACGTGCGCTCCAGCGCCGCCGGCACTAGCGACGAGGTCGCCAAAGCCGAACGCCAGATCCGCACGCTGCACAACGGGTTCAGTCAGGCCAGCGCGAGCATCGCGAGCGCCACCGACGAACTCGACCGGACCGGCCGGGTCAGCCGCAGCACCCTGCGAGACCTCAAGCAGCTCGGCAACGAGGGCGTCGACGGGCTGGACAAGCGCATGTCGAGGTCGCGGGAGACGCTGCGCCGCGCCCAGGCGGAGATCGCGGAGACCGGGAACGTGTCCCGCCGCACACGCCGGGACCTCGATGGGCTCGGCGACAGCGGCGACGACACGCACAAGAGCTTCCGACGGCTCCTCTCTGACTTCGGCGGCGGGGGGCTGACCCGGAACTTCGGGGACATGACCGCGAGCCTCGGCCCGTTGCGGGGCGGGCTGGACGGGATCGTGACGATCACCGCGACGCTCGGCCCGGTCCTGCTCGCGGCAAGCGGAGCGACCGTCGCCCTGGTGAGCGCGCTCGGCCCGCTCGTCGGGCTCGGTCCCGCCGCGGCGGTTGGGCTCGGCGCGCTCGCTCAGGCCGCTGGTGTTGTCGCGCTGGCGTCCGCTGGTGTCGGCGACGCGCTCAAGGAGCAACTAGACGCGCAGGACAAGGCCACCAAGATGGCGATCTCCAGCACGGGCCAGCAGCGCGCAGCAGCACGCGCGATCCAGCAGGCACAAGACGGCGTCCGCCAGGCCAAGGACCGCGCAGCGCAGGCGTCGCGGTCGCTCAGTGACGCCGAAACGGCGGAGAAGGCCGCGACCGTCGCGCTGACGCAGGCCCGCGTGCAGGCCAAGCGCGGAATCGAGGACATGAAATCCGGCTTGGTCCGCGCGGTCCTCGACGAGAAGGACGCGATCCTCGCGCTCCAGGACGCCAAGAAGGCGCTCGACCAGACCCTGAAGGGACCGGACCCCGCCGACGTGGCGGACGCTCAGGACGCTGTTGCTGACGCGGCGCGCGGGCAGACGCAGGCGACGCTGAATCTCGCGAAGGCGCAGGAACGGCTCGCCCAAGCCAACGGTGATCCGTCCGCGAGTGATGCTGACCGAGCGCAAGCGGCGCTCGATGTAGCCGATGCTGAAAACGCGATCGGGGACGCGCAGCGCAACCGCGTGAAGGCCGAGAAGGCGCTCGCCGATCTTCAGAAGGGCCCGGACCCGGAGGAGGTCGCCAAGGCGAAGCTGAACGTCGCCAAGGCCGAGCAGCAAGTCTCCGACGCGACCAAGGACCGCGCCCGCCAGGAAAAAGACACCGCCGCAGCGGTCAAAGCAGGGGTCGCGGGCTCCAAGGAGGTCGTGACCGCGCGACAGCAGCTCGCGAGGGCAACACGCTCGGTCACGGACGCGGAGAAGGCGTACACCGACGCCGCACGCGACGTTCGCAAGGCCGAGCAGGCCGTAACGGACGCACGCGCGGACGCGGCCAGCGGCATGGCAAAGACCGCGCTCGCGGCGCAGCAACTCAACGAGAAATTCGCGGCGCTCCCACCCGCAGCCCAAGCGTTCGTTCGCAAACTCATCGAGCTAAAGCCCCGGCTCGACGAGCTGCGTGCCATCGCCGCAGCCGGCTTGTTCCCGGGCGTCGTGAAGGGGATCGAGGCTGCGCAGGGCGCGTTCGAGCCGCTGAAACGCGTCGTCGGCGAGACCGCAGGAACGCTCGGCGGCCTCGCGGAACGCGCGGGCGAGCTCGTCGGCTCCAAGGGCTTCGGCAAGGATCTTCAGACGATCGGGCACCGGAACGCGCTCGTCCTGGATAGGACCGGCCGCGCGACGTTCTACCTGGCGGGCGCGATGAAAGACCTGATCGTCGCTGCGGGGCCGCTCACGACCTGGCTCGCCAAGGCGACGCTCGAATGGGCACGGAACGTGAAGGCCAGCACCGAGGCTGGCCGCGAATCCGGCCGGCTCGCGGACTTCTTCCAGCGGACCAAGAACACGCTCCAGACGGTCGGGTCGATCCTCGGGAACCCTCGCGGGCGCGTTCTACGCGGTCGGCAAAGCCGCCGCGCCGTTCGGCAGGGACATCCTCCACTCGCTCGACGCTGTCACGGGCCGTTTCGAGACGTGGGCGAAGAGCACAAAGGGCCAGAAATCCCTGACGGACTTCTTCGCCAAGAGCAACGACCTGATGGCGCAACTCGTACCCGCGTTGGGCGAGTTGGCGAAATCGCTCGGCGGCCTGGCCTTCTCGGTGCTTCCGGTCTACGCGAAGATCCTGGAGAAGCTCGGCCCGCTCACCGAACCGCTCGTGCACGCATTCGTCGGCTGGAAGATCGCCGCGACCGGTGCCGCGATTGCCACGGGCCTGTTTTCAGCGGCTCAGACGGTACTCGGGAGCACGATGGTCAAGACCACGGCGACGTTCGTCGCGCAGAAGGTCGCGATGATCGCCGGCGCGACGGCAACGGGCGTGCTCACCGCCGCGCAGTGGTTGCTCAACGCCGCGCTGACCGCAAATCCCATCGGACTCGTTGTGCTCGCCATCGCGGGACTCGTGACGGCGCTGGTCGTCGCGTACAAGAAAAACGAGACCTTCCGCAACTTTGTAGACAAGGCGTGGAAAACGATCAAGGACACGGTCAAGGGTGTCCTTGACTGGCTCACCGAGAACATCCCGCCCGCGTGGGAGAAGATCAAGGAGATCACGCGCAAGGCGTGGGCGATCATCAAGGCGCTCGTCCTGAACCCCATCGGGACGATCGTCTCCACGACCAAATCATTGCTTGGCGATGACGGGCTCAGCGGATGGCTCACCGACCGGTGGGAGAACATCAAATCGGGAGCCAAGACCGCCTGGGACGCGATCAAGACCGTCATCGTGGACCCGATCAAGGGCGCGTTGTCGGCGATCAAGGATCTAATCGGGCACGGCGGCAAGGACCCGAGTGGCCTGATCGGCTGGCTCACCGAACGCTGGGATGACGTCAAGGACGTCTTCGACAAGGCGAAGGACGCGGTCGCTGACGCCATCGCCGCGCCGTTCAAACTCGGGCTCGATCTGATTTCCCGGTTCGCGCTGAAGATCCTGAAGGTCATCGGCAACATCCCCGGCGTCGGCGATCTCGTCAAGAAACCGACCGAAGAGATCAAGAAGTTCAGGGAAGCGCAAGGGTTCGCGCGGGGTGGAGCGTACGGCAGGACGGGCGGGCTGGTTTCGGCGCCGATCACGTTGATGGGCGAGGAGGCGCCGCGGTTCTCGGAGTTCGTGGTGCCGACGAACCCGGCGTACCGTAAGCGGGCGCAGGGGCTCGCTATGCAGGCCGCACAGGCTGTGGGGCTCGCGCAGGGCGGCATCTACTCGCAGGGCGAGATCGAAGACCTGTGGGTCGCCGCGAAGGGACCGGAGAGCCAGCGGCGGATCGCTGGCGCGGTAGGCATGGCCGAATCCGGCGGCGACACGCACGCGGTCGGACCGGCTACGCCGTGGGGTCGCGCCAAGGGCCTGATGCAGATCCTCGGGCAGGTCGTCCCGGGTGATTTGTTCGACCCGCTGGTGAACATGCGGAACGCCGTGAAGAAGTGGCAGGACGCGGGCGGCTGGTCGCCATGGGAGGCGTTCACTGGCCCGGACGGTGTCGGCTCGGATGGCCCGTACCTGAAGTTCCTCAACGGCGGCGGTGGCGGCGGGATCTTGGGGAAGATCGGCAGCGCGATCAGCGGCGCCGCTTCGGGCGTCGCTGACATGGTCAAGGGCCTGGTCGGGAAGCTACCCGGACCGGACGGACTCGGGTGGCTCAAGGGCACCGGGAAGTACGTGCTGGGGAAGGTCAAGGACTGGATCAAGGGCAAGATCGGTGGCTTGTTTAGCGGCGGCGGTGAGAGCGGCGGCGGTGGCGGCGCGACGGTCACTGGTCTCGTGCCAGCCGTGAAACGGGCGCTCGAGTTTGCCCGGGGGCACGGCTGGCAGGGCACGGTGACAAGCGGGTTCCGCACCTACGAGCAACAGGCCGCGCTTTATCAGGCGTACTTGGACGGGACGGGGAACCTCGCGGCTAGGCCGGGCACGTCGAACCACGAGAAGGGCATCGCGATTGATGTCACGGACACTGAGGCGTTCGCTGCGGCGATGCGCGCGATGGGCGCTGGGGCGTTGATGCGGAAGGTCCCGGGGGAGCCGTGGCATTTCTCGACTACGGGGTATGCGCGCGGCGGCGTGTTCGGCGGCCTGCCGTTCCTTGGCACGTATCACGGTGGTGGTGTCGCTCCGCGTGAGGGGCTCGCGCACGTCGCGGCCGGGGAGCGGATGACGCCCGCCGGCCGGGGCGACAGTCCGCTCGTCTACATCGCGGAATACCACTCGCACGGGGACGCTGACGATGAACGCATCGCTCGCAAGCTCGCCTTCCGGCTCAACTAGACGGTGTCGCGGTCCGGGGCCCAGGCCAACGCGCAACGCGCACACGAACCGCCCGCCCGGATCGAACAGTTCACACATCACAGAGGGAGTTCACTGAAAATGACAGGTGTTACACCGCAAACCCATCCTGACCCGAGCACGGTCGCCCCGAACCCAGCGTGCCGCGTGACCCGCGCTCCTACCGCCCCGTTGACGCTGCCCGTCACCTTCGGTGCGCCCGGGCGCACCGAAGGTGACACCGACGAGGAGATGAAATAGATGCCGACCACGATCAGCCCGGCACTCGGGCACGCGATCATGACCCAGGGCGGTCCAGGAGCCGCACCGGGCTACGACGCGCAGGACTTCCGTCGCCTCGCGACTGCAAGCCTGCAGGAGGGCGTCATGGGCGCCTCGAGCTTCGAGGTCGTGCAGCGCAGCGCGGGCGCGACCCTGAGCGTCGATGTCAAAGCGAACGTCGCCGACGCCGCCTCCGGCGTTGCCGCTCTCGTGCAGGGCGACGCCGTCGCAGGGCAGTCGTTGTATCCCGTCGCGCCGCATTCGAGTGTGATCAACGAGGCGATCGCATCGAACAGCAGCGGCAACCCACGGATCGACCAGGTCGTGCTTGAGGTGCTCGATGACGTGCACGACGCGAGCGGATCGAACATCGCGCGCGTGCGCGTGATCGCCGGGACGGCATCGAGCGGGGCGACGTTGAACAACCGGACCGGTGCCGCCTCGTTGCCGGGTTCGTGCATCAGGCTCGCGGACGTCCTCGTTGCCAACGGCGCGTCGAGCATCACCAACTCGCAGATCCGCGACCGCCGCACGTGGGCCTGCGGCGCGTACTGCCGGATCATTCGTAACGCAAATGGCGCCGGGAGCAGTGACGCTAACGCCTCCTACGCTTTGACGTCAGCGACCATCGCGTACTTGGACAGCGTCAACCTCGCCCCACGGATCGAATGCAGCGGTGCGCCTGTCCGAGTGCGGTTGATCGGGACGGTTGCGGCTACCGCCATCACGACGCGCACCGCACTTGTTTCGTTTTCCCCGCAGATGGACGGGTCCGGCGTTAGCGGCATGGCTAGCATCGGCTCCAACCCAGCGTCGAACGACAGCAGCCAGCGGATTACGATCGTGTCCGATGGGCTCGCTCTTCCGTGCTTTGAGTGGACGTTTACGCCCGCGTCGGGTTCCCATGTGATTGCGCCCGCGTACGCCAAGCACGATGTAAGCGGCGCGACGAACGCCGAGATCTTCGCTAACGCGGCCCGGCCGCTGGTCTGGGAGATTGAGGAGATCGTCCGCCAGAACACGGCAAATAACGTCACCACCAGCGGTTGATCGAAGTCGCCAACGCCGCGCGTGGTCTTGTTGCCGTAATTGCCAGGGCGGCGGGGTCGGCGACGACGACGCGGAACCGGGGGGGTTAGCAGTCTCGATCCACGTACACGGTCACGCGCCGTCCCTTGTTGACGCGGGTGCCGGCTCTCGGGCTCTGCGAGACGACGAACCAGTTGCTCTTGACCACGATCCCGAACGTGCCGCCGCCGCGCGTCCGAACTTTCAGACCGCGGCGGTGGAGCACGTCCTCGGCAATGTCGAGCCGCTTGCAGCGCACGCTCGGGACGGTCACCTTCGTCGCTGCTGGCCGGGCGGTCGCACTGGCCGTGATAGCAACGTCTCTCGATGCGGTTCCAGCTTCGATCGGTTTGGCCACGACCATCGAGGGCGTTCCGGAGATCGTGATCGCGCTCGTGGCCATGATCGTGCCCAGCACCGTCCTTGTACGCATGTGGTCTCCCTCTTGAGTTTGAATGACCCTGAGTGAATCTACGTAGCGCGAACAAGGTGCGCCCTAGACGACTGCTCAGGCTTCGCATGTCGAAACGGGTTGCCTGACGGAAGCCTTCATGCGAACGTGTGTTCGCATGAAGGTTGTCTATCGCGTCACACACAGCAAGAAGCGTTGGGTCGTGCTGTTCTCTGCCGAAAGCCTCGAAGCCGTCGCTGAGGCGATCCTCGCCCAGCCTGATCCGGAAGCAATGGACGTGTACGCCAGCAGCGATTTCACGCGCGAGTTGTCCGTCGGCGAACGCGAGCGCCTGGACGAGCTCTTGGCCTCTGCGTCGAAGCCGCGCGCCCCGGTCGCGCGGCGCTGATCGGCCGCGCGACCGGGGAGGTTGCTATCCGGTCATAGGACACCTCGTACCGATTTACAGGTCCCAATCGCGACGCCACTGGCGATTCTCGCGGGCTCGGCGCGCGACGAAGCACTTGTCCCAGTGGCACATCCCGCAGCGCGGGTTGCCGCAGTCCCACGGGTCGGCGCTGTCCAGGTATCCGTGGCTGAAGGCTTTGGTGTCGCGGTGGTTGGCCAGCGTGGGGTCTTCGTGCGCCAAACGGCGGCGCCGCTTGGCGACGACTCGGTCGGTCTGAAATCTGCGGCGGTGGCGGGTGCGGCGCATCGCGTTTCCCTTGCTCGGGATCGCCCTAGCCCTCGCCACCCGGCGAGCGCTAGGGCCGGGCTTGGAAGACCGCTTGCCGCAAGCTCGAAGGCATCACCCGACCAACTCTACGGCGAACGGTGCCGCGCTTGGGCCGCGCCATTGGGTCACCGTGGAGACACTGCGTGAACACCGTCTCGCGCACGTTCCGTGATCGGTCCCGATTTCCGCCGATGTGGCACGGAACCTCACCGAATGGCAGCCACCACTTTCACTCTTGACGATCACGACGGGTTGCGCAATCGCGACTCCGCGTTGTACGCTCCGGCGAGCCCTCGGTTTGAGGGCGACCCGCCGGGGTGTTCGAGCACCGCCGACGGGTCTAACCACCCAATTGGAGGTAGCCAAATGGATGGCTTGCGAAAGCATACGTCCGCGTGCGCTAACGCGCGCCCCGCAAACGGCGAGGAGAAGTGGTCGGGGCACCAAGGGCCGGATGCGCCGCAGCGTATCCGGAAGTTCCGGCGCTCGAGCGGCATGAGCCGCGACGAGGTCGCGCGGCGCCTCGGTGTGCGGAAGAAGTTCTACGTGGCGATGGAGGCCGGTGTCGAGCCGGTCGAGCCGTTCGCGGATGCGCTGGCCGACCTGTTCGGCGGCGTGAACGTCGACTATCTGCTCGACCGTCGGGAGCTGATGCCCGCGTCATACGAGGGCCTGATGACGGCTGAGGAATGGGCGGCTGACCGGGCTACCAGCGATGCCGCGCACGAAGTCCGCGAGGAGATCGCCGAACTTCTCGAAAGCCTGATCGACGACTCCGATCACAGCAAGGCCGAGGTGGACGCGACGTTCGCCGACCTGGACCGGCTCGTCGGCAAGCTCCGGGCGTTGCGTCCGCGGCTACTCGCGACCCAGGCGCGCCGCTCGGCGTACGAAGAGGGGTGGCGACGGCGACTCGCCGCGCTCGGGCTCGACAGTGACGAGGTGCCGGCATGACGGCGTCGGGCGAGGGCAGAGTCACGATCACGGTCAAGCACCATCACGCGAAGATCGTGGTGGGCCACCTCAAGCGGAACTGGATGCTGCTCCCGGTCGAAGGGCAGGACGTGTTTACGCCCGAGTCGTTCGCTGCCTCGCTCGCGAACCTCAAGCGCTTCGCGAAGTGGCTCGACAAGCTCAACTGGGGTTGGCCGGCCGGTGACGTCAAGATCAAGATGACCGCATATGAGGCGCACTGTCTCGCGACCGAACTGCTGGAGATCGATGTCGTTGGACTGGTGGATGACGCGGCGGAGCGACGCCATGCACTCTCGGTATTCACGGTCGGCATGGACATCGCTGACCAGATTGAGGACGACGACGGCTATGTGCAGGTGTCGGTCTGTGCGGGCTGCCAGACCGAACGTGAGATCACTGCCGCCTGGCCGGACTTCCCGCCGGCGGCCGGCTGAGCGCGTTCAGATGCGGGTTGAGTTCGACGATGACGACATCGACCGCCTCGCTGCGCGAGTCGCCGCCAAACTCCAGCAGCCTCAACGCACGAGCCCGTGGCTCACCGCGCCCGAGGCGGCCGAGTACCTGCGGTGCAGCCTGTCCCGTGTCCGCAAGCTCACGATGCTCGGGGATCTCCCGTGTCACAAGGACGGAAGCCGGGTGCTCTACCGGATCGAAGAGCTGGATTCGTTCGTTGGCTCGGGCGGCGCGAGCGCAAACACGACTAGCCAATGACCTTCCCGGGCGCCATCCGCGGCGTCCGGGACCGCGCTCAAAATAGAGATCGGATTTCAAGGAAGGAGCCGCAGATGGCAGGCGCGCCGCTCGTAAAGACCCGATGGCCCGGTATCTACCGGCGCGGCGAGAAGTACGTGTACGAGTGGACTGACGCGCACGGCCAGCGCCGGCGCGGCACCGCCGGCACGCGCGAGGAAGCGTCCCGGCTGAAGGCCGACCGCGAGGCTGAGGCTGCCCATGGCGAACTTGGTGAAGCCGGCGCTCGCGGACGGGTCACGCTCGCTGCGTACGCGCTCGAGATGTACGGCGCGGACCTGAGCCGCGAGCCGGGCGCGGTCCCGGCCCGCGGCAGGTACGCGGGCCGTCGCGGCGCGATCCGCGACAGCACCCGCGACGACTACCGGCGGCAGATCGAGCGGTACTGGCTGCCCACGCTCGGCAAGACACGGCTCGGGAAGATCGCCGCACCCGACATGAGTCGGGTACTGGCGAAGCTCGCGGCGCGCGGCGGGCACGATCTCCGCGCGGCCCGCGGCGAACGATCGCTCGCCGAGCAGGCCAAGACGATCGACGTCCCGCTTGTGGCACTGGAACGAGCCGAGCGGGCCGGGCAGGTGGCGCCCGCGCACGCGAAGAAGATCGCCGAGCACTACGGGATCGCGGCGGGCGAGATCACGTATCTCGCGGACAGCAGCCTGCAGCGCATCTTCGCGCCGATGGCCGCGTTGCTTGCGACCGCGGCCGAAGAGGGCTTGATCCCGTTCAACCCGTCACCGTCGGTGCGCGTGCCGACCGGACGCGACGAGCTGCGCAAGTTCGAAGAGGTCGACGAGGACGACGACGATCCGGCGCCGGGGAAGGCGCGTGCGTTGACTCGCGAGCAGCTCGACGGGTTCCTGCTCGTCGTCGACCAGCGGTGGCGGCTGTTCTTCCGGTTGCTCGCGAGCACGGGCCTGCGTGTGTCGGAGGCGTTCGCGCTTCGCTGGAAGGATCTCCAGCTCAACGGGTCGCGGCCGGTCGTCCGGGTTCGACGAGCGTACGTCCGCGGCGTGTACGGGCCGCCGAAGAGCCGTCACGGTCGCCGCGACGTGCCGATCGGTCATGAGCTCGTGCTCGCGCTCCGAGACCGCCGGGCCGGATCGGAGTGGCCGGAGCCCGGCGATCTCGTGTTCCCTACGACCAACGGCGCGGCGATGGACGACGGCAACCTGCGCAAGCGGACGCTCAAGCCCGCGGCGGAGGAGGCCGGTGCGGCGTGGGCGGGCTTCCATTCGTTCCGGCACTCGTGCGCGTCGATGCTGATCGCGGAGGGCCGGAACATCGTGCAGGTGTCACGTTGGCTGGGGCATCACTCGGCGAGCTTCACCCTCGACGTTTATGCACACCTCATGGACGACGGCGTCGGCGACGCGCTGAGCCTCGGAGGGGATACACAGGGCGTTATCAGGTGGTGCGCCCGCACCACCTGATGCGCGTCGGCGACGCGCTGAGCCTCGGAGGGGATACACAGGGGTCGGGTTCTGCGTCTCGGGACGTCTCGTCCGCGCTGGACCGACAGTCCGCGTAGGTTAGATTTGCAGGCATTTCTTGACTCGACCTAGCGCGCGCGAGGCGCGTGGGGCGACTCGTAATGAAGGGGTCCCCGGTTCGAGTCCGGGTGTCGGCTCCTCACCGGAAGGCCCTGGTTTGCAGGGCCTTCCGTGGTCGTGGGGGGCGTGCTGGTGAAGGGTTCACCCCTGATTCTGGGGGCGTTCTGGGGGCGCGCGTTCGTGAAGACTGCCCTCGCACCGGCGTTCCGACGTCGCCGTCGCCTGTCGCGGACCGCCGTCTCGCGTGCCCGCAGACAAAGATGACCAGGTGGCGCCTGGCCTCCGTCTTGCGAGGGCACGGCGACGAGCGTGGCCGAGCGCACTGACGCCCGCGCGGCGGTCGGCTGCCCTATTCTGCGGCCGCTCGGCGACCGGCGGGATGCCACATGCCTGCCACGCAAGCGCGAGCCGCCGGTGCGTGACCGCGCGCCGCGACCTGGTCGCGTGCGTGCGCCAGGCATCGAACTCGCCGAGGACGACGTCGTGTTCCTGCGCAGCCTCTCCCGACCGGCGCGGATCGGGCAGCCGCGCACGCTCGGCAGCTAGTCGCGAAGGTCCGCACCGACGGCCGGGAGGTCAACAGAGCGCTGGTGATCGCCCACAGCGTCCACGAACCCGGCGCCGCGAAATTCTCTCGATCGACGTCGGGGAGGCCGGGACCTCGGCGTTCTGGACGGGCTTCCTGCACGGCTTTGTCAACGGCCTGGTCGGCGTCCAACTCGCCATCGGCGCCGCGCGCGCCTGAAGACCGCGATCACCCAACTGCTGGGCCGCGCCTGGCAGAGCTGCACCGTGCACTTCCTTGGCGACCGCTTCGGCCACGTCCGCAAAGACCAACACGCTCTTGGGTGCCTTGATCCGGCCGATCATCAACGCCGATTCGCTCGCCCAGGCGCACGATCGGCTTTCCGAAGCCGTCGCGCACGTCGACTGCCGGCTCTCGCAGATTTGAGGACGCCGAGACCGACATCCTGGACTTCTACGCGTTCCCGGTCTCGCATCTTCCCGACTGCCCTTTGTCAACGCAACGATGGTCTTCCGCTTGGCCTTGTAGGTCAGTTTGACCTCAGCACGACACTGATCCGCGCCGCTGCAGGTTAGACGGACGCGCGTCGCTCCCTTCGCATTGACTCTGGCCGTCGTCGACGCCAGCGCGAGCTTGGGTGTCTGAAACGGCGTGGGCGTCGAGGTGGGCGGAGCAGGTGTCGGGCTCGGAGCCGCAGCAATCGGAGTCGGTTCCGGAGTCGCTTCTAGTGTCGAATCGACCGTCGCCTCCGGCGTCGTAGTGCTCGTCGGTGACGGCGACGGTGGATCGGCGCACATGTTTCGGTTAGTGAGCCTGGTGAGGCCGTAGTTCGTCACGGACGACGACAGCGGGAACGTCCGCAGGCCCTTGTCTCTTGTCGGCCGGGGCGCGGCTCACGCCCCGGCCGTGCGTGGTGCCTGGCGATCAGCGTTTGATGCGGATCGTTCGGACAATCTTGGCGGTGCGCCCGTCCTGGGTGCGGGCGGTGAGCGTCAGCCGGTAGGTGCCGGCGCGTGCCACTCGCAGTTTCACTGAGCGTTTGCCCGCGGCTAGCGTTCGGGTGGCGTTCTTGGCCGGACGGTATCGCTTGCCGGCGCGGCGCGCGGCTTTCACTGTCACGCGCGCGCGATCGGACAGCCGCAACGCGACCGTTATCGTCCGTCCCTTGACGCTCGCGCGGACGCCGCTGAGCTTGAACTTTGCCTTGGGCTGCTGGGCGGCCGGTGGCGCGGGCGGGCTTGCGGGCGGGTCCTCCGGCGGGCTTGCGGGCGAGCCGGTGACGGTCACGGTCAGCGTTGCGGGCTCAGAGCCGAGCTTGCCATTGACCGCTCGTACCGTCAGCGACTCGGTTCCCGAGGCGCCCGCCGCAGCGGTGTATTGCACGCCGTTGGCGGTCGCTTTCGCACTGCCGAGTTGCGCGGGCGTGTCGATCACGTAGCTCACCGTCAGTCCGGATGGGTCCGCGCCTGCCAGCGTGATGTCGGCGCTCTCTCCCGCGCGGACGGTCACGGCGGCGTCGGCGAGCGTCGGGAACGACGGGGACGCGGGAACGTCGAACGCGTTGATGAACGCCCGCACCGAATCGGGCGTGGCCGACATCACCTTTTCCTTTTCGGTCAGCTCCGTGGTCGGTTGGCCGACCTCGAAGAGCGCGTCGTCGCTGGCGTTGGCGTAGAAGTCTGGGAGCTGGCCGTCCTGGCCGGCCACGAACGTCAACGCGCCGACAGATGTGCCCATGTGCCAGTCCAAGTTGACGGTGTTGGTGCGCGAGTAGTCGATGTGGTGCTCAGGTAGAAACCCGGAGCCCGGCAGCCCGAAATGGCTGTACGCGTAGCTCATGATGCTCTTGTAGTTCTTATCGCCGGGCGGCTCGGCCTTGCTGCCGTGATGGCGCAGCCCGAGCTGGTGCCCGAGCTCGTGCGCGGCGTTGGCCGCTTCGACGAACGCCCGGGCGCTTTCGCGCGCGATCGCGTCCCACGTCGGTAGGTTGATGCTCAGTGCCGCCCGGGTAGGGCTCACGCCGGTGGCGGTCCATCCCGTCAGGCCCTTCACGCCCGCGCAACCGTCGTTACGGGTCGTCTTGTCGCACTTACGGCGTTTGGTCGGGTCCTCGGAATCGAAGTTCAGCATCCACTTGTAGATCGGGGGGACGCCGCCGCCGCCGTACTCGGGCGAGCTGAGCCATCCGGAGTAGGTGCCGACCCGGATCAACGCGTCCTCGGTCAGCTCAAAATCCCCGACCACCGAGGACGGGATCGATGCGCCGCGCTTGATGTGCAGGCGCACACCGGTGCTGTCGTCCGGGTTACGCAGGGGCGCGTCCGCGAACATGCGAATCATGCGGTTGAGTGTCTCGTCGGTCTGCTCGTGCCCGGACTGGAACTCGTACAGCAAGAACAGATCCTTGTGGTTCTTGTCGGCGCCGCGGGCCGGAAGATTCAAGTACGTGTTCTTGACCCAGACGCCGTTTTGCTCCCAGTGGTCGGGCAGCCCGTCATCGTCGGCATCCGGCCAGTCCCACCAGTTGGAGTCCAGCGCCTGCCCGGAGGGCACGTTGCGAGGATCGTTCTTTGGGCGCACCCGGTAGTGACGGATCGTCTGGCCGGCCGGGCTTGACGCGGTCACACGCACGCTCCCGCCCGCAGCGTTCGCGTTCGTGAGCCTGCACGTCAACGTCGTCTGACTACCTGACGAATTGGACGAGCAATTGCTGGTGACGCCGCTCGCGGCGGCGGTAAGTTGCGGCGCGGCACCGGCCGCGGACGCTGTCCACGTGACGGTCACGGGCGTGTTGATCGCCGAGCAGTTGCGCGGGCCTGCCACCCAGGAAATCCCGTTTGCGCCGTCACCGGAGCACAAGGTGCCGCCGGACAGGAAGTTGGCGAGGTTTTCGACGATTGGGGTCCGGGCGGTGTCCTTAAGCCAGTCGATGTCCATCAGCAGGGCCGTGCGGCCCTTGCCCGAGACCATGTCCTTCTCCGGCCAGACTGCGCCGACCGCGACCGTGTCGTTTCGAGCCAGCACGTTGGAGGAGTCCACGCCCCCGATCCCGTCGATTCCGCCCGGCGAGTCCGGCACGAACTCCACCAGGAAGTTCGGGTAGCTCTGTACGTAGTCGGTCACGCTCGCGTTGAACGCGAACGGGCCGTCTGGGTAGCCGAGCCCGCCGACCTGCACATTCGTGTTCTTCAGTGTGCGGCGCAGCACGTCTTGCACGCCGCTGTTGAGCGTCTCGCAGCACGGGCGTTCCCCGGTCAGGTATAGGTTCCCTCCCGCGCGCGAGAATGCGACCAGCCGGTCCCGTTCGCCGCTGTCGAGACCGGCGTAGGCCTCGACGTACCAGACGCTCTGATACGGGCTCAAGTCAGCGGGCACGTCGGCGGCGCGCGCCACCGACGGCAGGCCGAGCGTTTCCAGCGTGCTTCTCATGTTGTCAGCTTCAATGCCGTTGTCGGCTGACCCGACGACAAGCGCGGGGCCGGGCGCCGCGGTGGCACTGGAAGCAACGGCTAGCGTGATCAGCGGCGTGAGCAGCCACAGGGGAGGGGGGAGCGATCGCATGCCCGCGACCATTCCCGCTCATCTGCGCGCGGTCAAGATCGAACGTTCGGCCAGATATCCCTCACCGGGTGATGCAACCTCACATTGAGCGGGCATACCGCTACTCGCTGGCGCGAGATCGTGGTCGCCAGTGTGTCTGTGTGTTGGAACGTGCGTTCGGCGGCCGCGAAGCCAGGCGTCCTGCAGGTCCAGTGGACCTCACCCGGTTTTGAGGACATCTGATCTGAGGTGCCGTGAGGTGCTGAGAGGAGGATGTGCAGGCGAATGCCGAGGTCGTGTCCGAAGGAGTTCAGGCAGGGGCGCATTGGAGTTGGTGTCGCCGGGCGATCGCGGAGATCGCTCACGAATGCGGGTCTAGCGAGGGTTGCGCCGGGCCTGAGCGAGCAGGACCACGGCGCTGAGTGCTCCGATGAGCAGCAGCGTGGTGCCGAGCCAGTCGGGAAGGTCAATCTTGAAGGCGTCCAGGGCGAGTACGAGCAAGGGCGACGACGCCGACGCGGAGGAGAACCTGTCGGGGCGAGGTCCACACATCGGCGTACGTACCCGTCGCGGCGCGCGAAACACGCGGGCGGGCTAACGGAAGGCCATGTGCGACGCGCTTGCGTCAGTAAGGGGTCGGCCGGTAGGCGCACCTCGGTGCTGGTGAGCGCGTGCCGGGCGAGCTCGGTCTCGCCGACTGCGGGAGCCGGACTGGGTCGCTGTCACACCCGGCAACCTCTGTCGGAGTCTCCTTCTAGATGACCGGCCCGTGGTCAAACCGTACCGACGGCGATCTCTTGCGATCCCGGGACGCGGAGGCGTTTCGAGAGTTCTACGTGCGCTACGAGCGCGTGGTGCTGGTCTTCGTCGGCGGCAAGGTTCGCAACGCTGAGGTGGCGGCCGATATCACGGCCGAGACGTTTGCGGCGGCGATGCTGGCTGCCGAGCGCTTTAGAGACGACGGCTCGCCGGCGGTCGGCTGGCTGCTCGGGATCGCGCGCAATCTCGTCCGGCGTCACTTTGAGCGCCAGGACATCGAGTCCCGAGCGCGCCGGCGTTTGGGCATCGAGCGCATGGACATCACGGACGCCTCGCTCGAGCGCGTCGAGGCGCTGTTGGACGCGGAGCACCCGGACAATCCGATCCTGGCGCTGCTGGAGCAGTTGCCTGTCGATCAGCGCGAAGCGGTCCGCGCCCACGTGGTCGACGAGCAGGGCTACGCCGAGATCGCTCGCCACCGCGGCATTAGCGAAGGGTTGGCGCGCCAGCGCGTGAGCCGTGGTTTGCGCTGGCTGCGGACCTCGATCAAAGAAGGTGAATCGTGACGATCCTCCCCGAAGTTGAGCAGCGCCTCGTCGATGCTGCGGAGCACCGCTTCGCCGATCGGCGATCTGTCGCCACGAGGCGACCGCGCTTCCTGCGATCGACGAAGCTGCTGCTTGCGGGCTGTGCCTCGTTGGCGGTCGCGGTGCCCGCGGTCGCGGCGACCCGCCCGTGGGAGCCCCTGCTCGGCAAGCCGTCCGTGGACGGCCGCTCGCCGCGCACGACCCAGGAGGCGATCCCGGCCCAGCAGCGCGCGCTGCTCGGCGTCCTGCGGCGTGCGCAGACGGAGACTGACCGCAGCGCCGCGACGTTGGGGCTCCTGGAGCCCCTGGCGCCCACGACCGACGGCGTGCGACTCCAAGGCATTCGCTTGCTGGGAGGCAGCGCCGGCGCTCCGGCGGTGGCACTGGTCCCGGTCGCACGCCTCTACAAGAGGCTGCCCGATCAAGGTGGACAGCTGCTCGCCCAGGACGCGCTGTGCCTCACCGATCACAGCTCGGTCGTGTGCGCCACCACCGAGCAGCTCCGAGCGGGCGGACTGATGGGCAGCGCCGGCAACTACAGCTACGGGCTCGTGCCCGACGGCGTCGCCAGCGTGCGCTTCACTCTCCCCGACGGTCAGACGCAGACCGTCGCGGTCGTCGAGAACTTCTTCGAGGCCGAGCTGCAGGCGATTCCGGAGCATCCCACGGGCGCTCAGATCACGCTCTTTCAGCAGCGCGATCCCGACTCGGATCCACCGCGCGACCGGCCGACGGCCACCATCACCTGGCTTGACTCCGACGGGCGGGCCGTCCCCCGCTGACCACCCCGAGCCCGGGCGACTGCTCGTCAACGTCCTCGTGAAGCGGGGCGCAAGCCGAGGCTGCGGAGGAGGTCTCGGACCGCGGCGACGCCGGAGTCGTCCGGTCGTTCGCGCGCGAGAACGTACTCGGCCCAGCCGAGCGCCTCGTCGAGGACGTCCTGTTGGACGTCGCAGAGCGCGTCGGGGACGAGCGCGATGGCGGCGAGCGTGTCGGCCCGTGATGCCGTGGATGCCCGTCGCATCGATGCGCGCGCCGGCGGCCAGCAGGATCTCGACGAGCTCGAAGCACGCGGCGAGGTTGAGCGGACCGTCGAGGTCGCTCCCAGCGTCGATCAACACGTCGACGCATTCACGATCGACGCCGAGCGCGTGGCCGAGCCTCGTCCCGAACACGTCGGGCTGAGCGATCTCGCCAAGCAGCGACTCGCCCGCGCCGACGCGTGCGCCGACCAGGTCGTCGTGCGTGTGGACGATCGCTCGCAGCGAGTCCGCGTCCCCGTCGGGAACCCGTATTCGCCGGCGATGACCAGCCGCGCGTCGGCGATCGTGCGCTGCGCGTCGGCGAGCCGCGGCTCGCCGGTCGCGTCGTGCAGTCGTGCGAGCGCGACGGGATCCCCTGCGCGCGCTGCGCGCAGCAGTTCCTTGGCCGCCTTGAGGTGGTATTCGACCCGCTCGACGGCGGGCAGGCTGTGATCGACGTCGCGTGGTGCTTCCGGCATGACCGCCACCTCCACTGGCCCGTGTCCGCGAAACGGGCCCGAGCTGGGCGTCAGCCACACTCGCACCGAGCAGCGGTCCGCGACCTGGGTCAGGCGTCGACGAGCCCGTGCTGCATCGCGAACAGGGTCGCGACGGAGCGGCTGGAGGCGCCGATCTTGGCGTAGATGTGCTGGATGTGGTGGTCGGTGGTCTTCGCCGAGATGCCGAGGGCGGCGGCGACCTGGGCGGTGGTATGCCCGATCGCGATCAGCCTCAGGACCTCGACCTCCCGCGGGGTGAGGTCGGCGGGCGCGCTCGGTCGGCGCGGCGGGCGATGCCCAGCGACGCCGAGGACGGCATCGGCCGCCTCCCCGTCGAGCCGGCCTGCCCGCGCCTCCTCGCGCACGATCTTCGCGGCCTGATCGGCCGACAGCGCGCCTCGGTACGGCCTGGCGCTGGTCAGCGCGTCATAGACGTCGGCCGCCGCGAGCACCCGGGCCGGGCGAGACAGGGCGGCGCCGCCGAGGCCGCGCGGATACCCCGAGCCGTCGATCCGCTCGTGGCTCGCGGAAGCGAGGTCGGCCAGGCCGGCGAGGCTGCCGCGCCGGAGGATCCGGTCGGTGTAGTAGGCGGAGAGCTGCATCCGCTCCCGCTCGCCGATCGTCAGCTCCTTCGGCTTGTCCCAGATCGTGTTCGGGACCCCGGCGCGACCGACCGCGTGGACGAGCGCGGCGCGTCGCAGCCGAAGCACCTCGGCGGGCGGCAGCCCGAGCTCCGCCGCCGCGGCGGCCGCCGACTCCGCCACCCGTCCCGAGTGGCCGCTGAACCACGGGGACTTCAGGTCGGCGAAATCGCCGATGGCGGCGAGCGCCGCGTCGAGCTCCTCCCCGACCAGCCGCGCCCGGGCCCCCGGTTCCGCGCCCATCACTTCCTCCCAGCCTTGCTCGTCGACCCCCGCGAGAATCTCCGCCCGTCCGTCGACAAGGGCCTCGACGACCTCCGGGTCCATGACCGAGCCGGCGTGGCGGCGGGCGAATTCGATCGCCGCGTCCGCGCCGCGCAGTCGCTGCTCGACCTCGATGTAGTTGGCGACGGTGAAGAGGCGGGCGGGGAGCGCGATCTCGTCGCCCGCGACCCCGCGCGGCACCCCCTTGCCGTCCCAGCGGGCGAACATGTGCCCGAGCGGATCCTGGACGCCGGGACCGAAGCGGAGCTGCCCGGCGAGCCGTCCCGTCACCTGGCAGTGGGTCGTCAACGACTCGATCACCGCGCGCATGCCGCTCGCCAGCAGGCGCACGCCCTGGCCGACGCGCCGCGCCGGACCGCCGTCCGATCCCGCCCGCGAGAGGAAGTAACGGGCGACCGAGAGCTCGGACGGTCCGGCCCCGAACATGCCCGCCCGCAGTGCCAGGTCGTCCCCCCAGATCTGGTGCAGCTCATAGGAGTCGGCGGTGCAGCCGACCATCCCCAGCAGGCTGACCCAGTAGACGTCGTCGCAGCGCTGCCCGTCGAGCTCGAGTCCCTCCGCCAGGCGGGTGGCGATCAGGCAGGCCCGCATCCCGTGCTCGATCGGCTAGCCCAGGCCGAGGTCCGCGGCCAGGGAGAGCGCGGCGACCAGCTCGACGAGCCGCGGCCGCAGCTCGGGCGACGCGCTGGCGCCCGGACCGTCCATGCGTGAACCCTAGATGGTTGATGTGATTTAGCGGCCGTAGGCGGCGAGGGCTCGTGCTGGTTGGTTGGTGAGGTGGTTGTGCCAGATGCCGGCGGCGAGTGCGAGCAGGCGTAGGGCGATGCGGGTCGCGAGGCCGGGGATGGTGCGTGC
>DATMGH010000125.1:0-5322 GCA_035555675.1 Solirubrobacter sp.
CGACGGGGACGGCTGGACGGTCCGCGCGGAGCTCCCGCGGTCGGCCGCGGGCCTCGTGACGCGGTGAGCTTGGCGTGCGCTTGGCTCTGCTCCAAGCCGCGTCCGGGTCGCCGGTGCTGCACGGGTTCGACCCGACGCTGATCCTCGTCCTGAACCTGGCCGGGACGTTCGTCTTCGGCTTGAGCGGCGGGATGGCGGCGGTGCGCGCGCGGCTCGACGTGTTCGGCGCGGTCGTGCTGGCCGCGGTCGTCGGTCTCGCGGGCGGGATCATCCGGGACGTCCTGATCGGCATCCCGCCCGCGACGTTCCGCGACTGGCGCTACCTCGCCGTGGTCGGCGGCGCCGGGCTGGTGACCACGCTCGCGCACCCGCTGATCGACCGGCTCCAGTACCCGATCGACACCGCCGACGCCGCTGGCCTCGGCCTGTTCGCGGTGACGGGCGCGGCCACGGCGCTGGCGCACGGGCTCGGGCCGGTCGAGGCCGTGGTGCTCGGCGCGATCACGGGCATCGGCGGCGGCATGGTCCGCGACGTGCTCGTGCGCGAGATCCCGACCGTCCTGCGCGGCGGGCTGTACGCGATCCCGGCGCTGGCCGCGGCGGGAATCGTGGTCGTCGCCTACCACGCCGACGCGCGCTCGGTCGTGTTCCCGATCGTCGCGGTCGTGGTCTGCTGGGGGCTGCGGCTCGCCGGGCTGCGCTACGGGCTCGGGCTGCCGCGGGCGGACACGATCGCGGTGCGACCGCGCCGCCGCCGCGAGCGGTAGTCGTCGTTCCTGAGGAGGGTGTTCATCCGGGCCGGGTTGGATCGCTCGTCCGTTCTCGACGGTCCGGGCATCCTGACTCAAAAAGCTCGGCCGCATCGACGGCGGCGACGCCACCCGCGTGGCCGGCGGCGAAGTGCTCAGCAACGAGAAGGCCAGCCGCGCGATCGGCGTTCTCGGCCGCGTGAAGTTGGCGCGTTCAGGGGGGTGTTCCGAGAAAGCTCACACTGTGTGAGCTTTCTCGAAACACCCCCACCCCGCCGCGCCAGCTACCGAGGCTCTTGACGTAGCGCCAGGTCGTGTCGACTTGATGGCCGTCACGAGGCGGTCGCTCGGACTCGATGAACCGCTCCGCGCTCGCGTCGGCTCTCAGCGCCGAGTACCACACGCCGGCGAAACGGCGACCGTCTCGCACGAGCACACGGTCGGGCAGGAAGTGCAGGGCATGCCGTCCGGTGACGATGCTCGGAACGGCGATATTCGTGACGAGCGGCGCCGGCGCTTCGGTGGTGACGGTCACGGCCGTTCGCGACACGATCTCGCTCGCTCCGGCGGAATCCGGGAATGCCCGCGCTGACGCCAATCCCGGACTTGCTCAAGTTGAAGCGAAACGGGCCGGCACGCAGACTCTTGCGGACGTAGAACCCGATTTGCCGCGGACTCTATGGTGAGGGGATCCGTTGCGTCAAGAAAGCCGCACGCCACCGTGGACTGACGCTTGACGACGTCGACGCTTGCTAGATTGCCCGGAAGTAGTGAGCGCCGGAGGCGCGCTCTGTCGTACGTGATGAAGGCCGTCACCCACATGTCGTTGATCCTCGCCGCCGTGCTCGCGCTCGCTGCGCCGGCCAGTGCGGCCAACCTCACGCTGTTCGACATCCCGGCGGCGAGCAGCCAGCCGACGCAGGTGATCGCGGGGCCGGACGGGCGGCTGTGGTTCACGCAGACCGGGACCGAGCACCAGATCGGGCGCTTCGATCCGGTCACGCACCAGTTCGCGCCGATCGCGCTCGGCGACATCGAGGAGGCGACCGCCGACAGCGGCACGGTGCGGCTCGCGGCGTCGACCAACGGGTATGTGTGGGCGCTCGACAACGGCGGCCAGGAGCTCTACCGCGTGACCGCCGCCGGCACCTGGGCGCACGCGCTGCCGTACGGCGGGCGCGGGCTCGACGGCCTGTCCTCCTACGACGACGCGCTGTCGATGCCGGACGAGATCGTGCCCGCGGCCGGGGGCGGCGTGTGGACGCTGTTCGACCACCACAACCCGAGCCTGCCCGGCAACGACTACAACGGCGCGACGATCGTCGACGACGCCGGCGCGCCGCACCTGGTCACCAACCAGCTCTACGAAAGCCCGCATCCGGGCGCGCTGAACCCCGCGGACGGGTCGCTGTGGATCGCGGACTACGCGTACGTGACCCGGGTCGGACGCGACGGCGCGGTGATCCGCATCCCGACCGGCCTCGACGCGACGTACGACGTCAGCTCGGCCGCGCTGGGCCCGGACGGCGCGCTCTGGTTCACCGCGTACGTCTCCGGCACGTGGTTCACGAGCCCGCGCAGCGGCGTGATCGGCCACGTCGTCGGCAACGCCGTGCAGCTGACCCGTACCAGCTCGATCGCGGCGCCGACGTCGCTGCGGGTCGGGCCGGACGGGGCGCTGTGGTGGGCCGAAGGGCTCGTCGCCACCGCCGGACAGCCGCGCGGCGCGATCGGGCGGCTGGACCCCGCGACGGGCGCCGTCCAGGAGGGCAGCCTCGGCAACTACCTGCCGGCGGGGATCACGTTCGCGGGCAACGGCACGCTGTGGTTCGTCGACAGCGACGCGAACGTGATCGGCCAGGTCGGCCTCGACGCGGCGCTGTTCCCGCCGCCGGCTCCCGGCCCGGGCCAGACGCCGCCGCCTGTCCAGAACCCGCCGCCCGCGAAGGTCCCCACGGTGGCCGTCGCGTCGAAGAGCCTGCGCGTCAAGCAGCACCGCGTCGCGGTCGCGCTCAGCTGCCCGAAGGCCGCCACCGCGGCCTGCCGCGGGACCGTGCGGCTGCGGACCGCCGCGAAGGTGAAGGTCAAGGGGCGCAAGAAGAAGGCGGTCGTCACGCTCACCAACCGCGCGTCCTACACGGCCAAGCCCGGCAAGCGGACGACGGTCAAGCTCAAGCTGACCAAGGCGGCGCGGTCGATCGTCCGCCGCGGGCACAAGGTCAAGGTCACCGTGCAGGTCACCCCGAAGGGCGCGAAGCAGCCCGCCGTGACCCGGCGCGTCAGCCTGCGCGGCTGACCCGCACCGTCTTCGTCTTCGAGATCAAGAAGCCCGTGCCCGTCACCCCGCCGCTTCGACGTGGCAGCGGAACCGGCCCAGCGTCACGCTGCGCCCGACGCCGTAGCGCGGCCGCTCGTTCGAGCTCCGGGCACTCCAGTTGGGTCACGCCACTCCCCGCTGCTGCTCTTGCCTCAAAGGAGAGGTGCGGGTCGGAGTGCCGGGGCAACTCCATCGCGTCCGAACCGGAAGCCGTGCTTCGCTTGCGGACGGGTCCCAGATCGGCGCTTGCACGCGGAAGGAAGGCACGGCCGTCCACCAGCAACGCATTCCGCGTGGCCCACGCCGCCCGGGTCGGTATAGGCTGCGACGGTGTTCCCCGACCATCCACCGCCGTTCGGACCTCATCCGTGGAACGACCCGCTCGCCCCAATCGATCCTCTCACGCCCCGGCCGCCTGATTGGGCGTTCCAAGCGACCGGGCCGATGGTGCCGCCCCGTCCCGAGGATTTTCCCTACACCGAGCAGGGGCGCAGCGAGTACTACTTCGCTGTTGAGCAGGCCGCCCAGTTCGGCATCGCCGTGCAACAACAGCAGTTGATGGCTGCAACCGCAGCAGCTCAAGGTCATATGCATCAGCGCACGGCCCAAGCGGCCGCGGCACGCCAAGCCGAACTCGAACAGACTTTCCTTCTCCTGTTGTGACGGTGCACCGGTGGGAGTACCTCGCGTTGGTGCATCAATACTCTGTCCGCCAGAAGGACCAGCGCGACCCGAACTCGGGCTATGAGTGGGACGACACGTACTTCATCTGGTTTCCGAGTGCGACAGAGGCCGAAATTCGCAGCACGAACTGGGGAGCCTCCAACCTGCTGTTGACCGAGGTCCTCAACGAACTGGGTAGCGACATGGGACATGGTCAGCGACGTGGTCCGCGAGAGTAGGATGACCAACAGCCTGAGGGGTTGGATCGGTTCTCAAGGCTCGCCGATCACAACGCGCTGGATCTTCAAGCGGGCAGTCCCTTCACGCTAGAAGGACGCTGTCTGTTCTCGCGGCTTCCGTTCGCACACGCGGGTGTCCTGTAGGCCGACACACGGCGGTCACAGCCGACAAACACGCGGTGCTGACTGCTGCTTTCCCTGGCGCGTAGGCGCGCCCAGCGCGATCGCCTCCCTATCGCAATCGCCTGCATTGGATCGTCCATCATCACGACCGCATGTGGCTTCGCGTGCCCTATCGGTTCGCGCCTTTGCAGGGCGCGTCACGCGCTTGCGCATTTCGTCGTGGCTGTCGCGTAAAGGTGCGAGGGTTGCGGGTCGGCGGCAGTCGGTCGCTCCGCGGCTGATCTGCGCGCTCGTCGCTGTCAAGGCCGCTCGAGAATTGACCTCCCCGATCCCTGGGTACGACGAGACCCAGACCAACGAATGCGGCACCATCACCTCACCAGAAGACGACTGACAATCATTGTGTTGTCGCTGGTCGTGGCCGCGATTACGGTCACGACCAGCACGACCGCCGCGCACGCCGCCAAGCGTGCGCGGCCCTGCCCGCCCGCGGGCGCGCGCGTGCTTGCCAGCGACGTCGACGCTCGTGTCTACCGGATACGCCCGAAGAAGCTCCCTGGGATCACTGACTTTTACGCGTGTATGACCCGCGGTCGCGGGCACCGATATCTCGGCTATGAGACGGACGGACTGTCCACGTTCGTATACCGGACCTTCCGGCTCGCGAGCCCGTACCTCGCCGATGTCCAGTACACGTACTCGACCGCGGGCAGCCACGTGACGCCGACGATCCGCAACATCCGCACCGGCACTAAGGTCAAAGTCGACGTCGCCGACGCCGTGTACGGGCTCGAGATCACTCGACGCGGCGGACTGCTGATCCTCTGGGGCGGCCAGAACCCGCGCGACCCATTGATTTCACCGAAAGCACCGCCACAACTGCTCTACCGTTCCCGGCTCGGACAACGGCTCGTGCTCGACACCGGTGACGGGATCGACCGGTCGAGCCTCGCCGTCTCACGCGACGGCACTCGCGCCTACTGGCTCAAGGACGGCATCGCCGCCACCGCCGTACTGCCGTAGCGCTCAGAAGCTGTCGTTGCTGAGCGCGTCACGAAACTCTTGGCTCCACGTCTGCGCCGTCTCACGTCTGAGCCAGGCCGGGATTGACGGAGTCCGTCAAGCCAGGATTTCATCCTGGGGAGAGGAAGGACTTCTGCGATGCCTGCCCCGAAGAAATACTCCGATGAGCTGCGTGAACGCGCGGTGCGGCTGGTGTTGGAGAGCGGCC
>DATMGH010000126.1:0-13010 GCA_035555675.1 Solirubrobacter sp.
TGGTGGTCCCTTCTGCGGGCCGCCCGCCGTGCCCGCCCGAGCCGACTCGCCCCTCCGGGGCTCCTCGACTCAGGCGGGCACGGCGACATCAGCGCCGCGTCGTGTCACCACGCACCACACACAGAACATCGGACAGACCCGGCAGCCGCTGCACCGTCCATTTCTTGCGTGGCTGCTTCGGGCATGCCCGCAAGGATCAGCACGGGCTGTTGGGTGCCTTGATCCGACCGATCTTCGCCGCCGAGAACCTGGAACAGGCGCGCGATCGACTCTCGGAAGCCGTCGCGCATCTCGACGGGCGCCTCGGCAAGATCGCCACGCTGCTCGAAGACGCCGAACCGGACATCCTCGCCTTCTACGCGTTCCCGCCTAGCCATTGGCGCAAGCTGCGCTCGACCAACCCGCTGGAGCGCTTCAACCGCGAAGTCGGCCGGCGCACCGACGTCGTCGGCATCTTCCCCGACGACCGCTCGCTCGTCCGGCTCGCCGGGATGCTCTGCATCGAGCAAAACGATGAATGGCTCGTCGGCCGCGGCTACCTCTCAGCGGAGTCGATCTCTCTCTGCCTCACAGACCCAGAGAAGTCATCAATGACAGAGATCAAGGAGGAGATCCCAGCGCTCCAAGCGGCCTGAGCAGCCAACGTCCCACCGACGATCAACACGCCGCACTCCTACACCACCTCCCGGGACTTGACTCGCGCTTCTGGGCCCCGGAGAACGGCGGCAGGTGAGGGCGACGCCCCGCCAGTCCGCGCCCGTCGTCCGCGAGCGCGGGCCGCGGCGCCGGCGCCGGGTGGGCGGGGCGAGGCCGTCGGTGCGCGGCGAGTGGTCACTTTCTGGCGCGGGCGGCGCAAACGCGACCGCTCGCCGCGCCGCGCGCGCTCCGCGGCGCGCTTCCCGGCGAACGGCGGCAGGTGAGGGGGACGCCCCGGCAGTCCGCGCCTGTCGTCCGCGAGTGCGGGCCGCGGCGCCGGCGCCGGGTGGGCGGGGCGAGGCCGTCGGTGCGCGGCGAGTGGTCACTTTCTGGCGCGGGCGGTGGAAAAGCGACACCTCGCGGGCGGGATGAGCGGCAACGCGCCAGGAAATCGCCCAGGTTCACGGCGCGCTGGGCCGGCCGCCGCCCTTACCGGCGCTGTTCGTCGGCGGCACGGTGCCGGTCGGGGAGAGCGCGTGGCTCGCGCCGCGGCGAGGCGGGCGGGAAGTGGGGGAGGCGCGAGTCAGAGGCGCGTGACGCGGACCGCGCGCAGGTCTCCGCCTGAGGCGGTGATCCGGACGGTGCGGCCCGCGAAGCGGCTGAGGCTGACGGTCGCGGGCGTCCAGCCGGACGAGGAGCGGTCGCCGAAGACCGTCGTGTACCCGACCCGCACGCGCACGTGCCGGCCGGGCCGCCGGCGCACCGAGAACGTGAGCGCGAAGGTGCTGCCGCCGGTCAGCGTCACCGGCGGGATCGCGTGGCGCGCGCGGGCGCGCAGGGACGGCGAGGCCGCGTACAGCGTCGTCACGCCCCGGCCGGCGCAGTAGACCGACGCCTTGCCGATCGCGGCCTGCGGACACGCCGCGGCCTCCAGCAGCATCAGTACGGCCTCGCGGTTGCGCGCGGTCTCGCGCCCGATCGCCTCGTCGGGCGGGTAGAAGCCCGGCGCGTGCCCCTCCCGCGGGTACATCTCGAACGTGAACGCGAAGACGCCGTTGGCGCCCCAGAGCCAGTCGTCGAGCGCGCCGTCGGTGATGTAGAGGTCGCTCGACTGCTCCGGCGTATAGCCGTTCTCCCGCGCCATGCTCGTCCCGAGCGTCGCGAACGTGTCCCGGTCGTCGCGGGTCATGCCGCCCGTCGTGTCCCGCAGCGTGTGCCCGAACGGCCACAGCACCAGCTCCGAGAACGCGTGCAGGTCCAGCGACGCCCGGATCTGCTGCACGCCGCCGACCACGCGGCTGAGCACGAAGTCGCGCAGCGCCGCGGTCTCCGGCGCCGAGAACGGCGCGGCGCCGCGGAACGTCTCCTCGGCGTAGCTCCCGCTTGACCCGCCGCAGCAGCCCCAGCGGTAGCCCCAGTTGCGGTTCAGGTCGGTGCCGACCGCGTTGGACTCGGGATTCGGCTGGCGGTTCTTGCGCCACGACCGGTAGCTGCCGGTCGCGATGTCGTACTCGCTGCCGTCCGGGTTGACGTTCGGCACGATCCAGATCTCGCGCGAGTCGACGATCCCCCGGATCCGGCCGTCGGTCGCGTACCGGGACGTGAGCTCGCCGATCAGGTACAGCGCCATCTCGATCGTCAGGTGCTCGCGCGCGTGCTGGCCGGCCGTGATCAGGACCTCCGGCTCGTCCTCGTCGACCGCGACGTTGTCGGAGATCTTCACCGCCCACAGCTCGCGCCCCTCGGCGCTGAGCCCGATCGGCGTGCGCGAGACGATGTCCGGATGCGTCGCGACCGCGGCGTCGACCGCCGCCCGCCACTCGGCGTCGTTGTGGAAGCCCGCGTCGGCGACCGGGAAGTCGGCGCGCGCCGACGCGGGAATCAGGGCCGCGCAGGCTGCGGCGATGGCGAGGACGAGCCTGCGCATGCAGCGCCTACCTTGCGGCGGCGCCGCGGCGCTGTCAAGCCCACGGTGAGCGCGAGCCCCGCCAGCACGACCGCCGCGCCCGTCAGCTCGGCCGCCGTCGGCACCTCGTCGAGCGCGACCCACGCCGCCGCGATCCCCGCCACCGGCACCAGCAGCGTGAACGGCGCGACCGTCGAGGCGGGATGCCGGCTGAGCAGCCACGACCACGCGCCGAACCCGACCAGCGTCGAGAGCACGACCACGTACAGCAGCGCGGCCACGCCCGCCGCGTCCAGCGACACCGGCGACCCACGCTCGGTCAAGAGCGACAGCGCGCCCAGCGGCAGCGGCGGGACCAGGCTCGACCACACCAGCAGCCCGACCGGGTGCGGCGAGCGCGCCCGCCGTGTGGCGACGTTCCCGAGCCCCCAGGAGAACGCGGCGCCGACGGTCAGCGCCAGCGCGCCGAGCGGCACGGTCGACGCGCGCCCGGCCGCGATGATCCCGATGCCGGCCAGCGCCAGCGCACCGCCGAGCAGCTGCGCCGGCCGCGGCCGCTCGCGCAGCAACAGCACGGCCAACCCGACCGTGAACGCCGCCTGCAGCTGCAGCACGAGGCTGGCCAGCCCCGCCGGCATCCCGCGGTGGATGCCCAGGAACAGCAGCCCGAACTGCCCCGCCGAGAGGAAGACGCCGACCGCGACCACGTACCGCACGGGCACGCCGGGCCGCGGGACGAACGGCAGCGCCAGCGCCACCAGCGCGAAGCGGAGCGCGGCGAACAGCAGCGGCGGGAAGTGCTCCAGCCCGACGTGGATCACGACGAAGTTCACGCCCCAGATGACCGCGACGATCAGGGCGAGGGCGACATGGCGGCGAGGCATCGCCACTCAAGGTGACGCCCCCGACCCGCAAGAGCGAGTGGACTTTGTGGAGCGAACCCGTAAGATGACCTGATGGTTGACTTGCGCAAGCTGCGCGCCCTGCGCGCCGTCGCCGACCACGGCACATTGGCCGCCGCCGCCGACGCGCTGCACCTGACGCCGTCAGCCGTCTCCCAGCAGCTCGCCGGCCTCGAGCGCGACGTCGGCCGCGCGCTGCTCGAGCCCGCCGGCCGCAGCGTCCGCCTCACGCCCGCCGCGCACGTGCTGCTGCAGCACGCCGACGCGCTGTTCGCCCAGATCGAGCAGCTGGAGGGAGACCTGGCCGCGCAGGACGCCGCGCCGCGCGGGGAGGTCCGCGTCGCCGGCTTCCCGACCGCGCTCGCCGGCCTGCTCGCGCCGGCCGCCCGCCCGCTGCACGCGAGGGCGCCCGCCGTCACCCTGCGCATCCGCGAAGCCGAGACGCCGGAGGCGGTCGCGCTGCTCGTCGCCCGCGACGTGGACCTGATCCTCGGCATGGAGTGCTCGTCCGCGCCCCGCCGCGACGACGCGCGCTTTCACCGCGAGGAGCTGCTGGCGGACATCCTCGACGTCGTGCTCCCGGCCGACCACGCGCTCGCGGGCCGCCCGCGCATCGAGCTGGCCGAGCTGGCGGGCGAGACCTGGGTCGCCCCGCCCGTCGGCTGGTCCTGCGACGAGGTCTTCATCGCCGGCTGCCGCATGGCCGGCTTCAGCCCGAAGGTCGCGCACCGGGCCGGCGACTGGCAGGCCGTGATGGGCCTCGTCGCCGGGGCCCTGGGGATCTCGCTCGTCCCGCGGCTCGCGCACACCGCGCCGCCGGCGGGCGTCGTGATCGTCCCGCTGGCCGGGATCGCGCCGCGCCGCCACGTCTTCGCCGCCACCCGCGCCGGCGCGGACGCCAACCCGGCGATCCGCGCGCTGCTCGACGTGCTCGCCCGCCCCCGGCTCGCCGCGGCGGCATGAGCGTCGTCGTCTTCGATCTCGACGGCGTGCTCGTCGACTCCGAGCAGGTCTGGGACCAGGCCCGGCGCGAAGTCGTCGCCGCGCACGGCGGCCGCTGGCGCGAGTCCGCGACGCGCGACATGCTCGGGATGAGCTCGAAGGAGTGGTCGGTCTACGTCGTCGAGCAGCTCGGCGCGCAGCTCACCCCCGACCAGGTCAACGCCGCGGTCGTGGAGGCGATGCTCGACGGCTACCGGCAGCACCTGCCGCTGCTGCCCGGCGCGCGCGAGGCGGTCGAGCGCCTGGCGGAGCGCTACAGGCTCGGCCTCGCGTCCTCCTCCAACCGCCCCGTGATCGACCTCGTCCTCGAGCGCATGGGCGTCGCCGACCGGTTCGCCGCCACGGTGTCGTCGGAGGAGGTCGCCCGCGGCAAGCCCGCGCCCGACGTCTACCTCGACGTGCTCAAACGTCTGAACGCGAACACCGGCACCGCGATCGAGGACTCCGAGAGCGGCATCCGCGCCGCCCACGGCGCCGGCCTGCGCGTGATCGCGATCCCCAATCCGCACTTCCCACCGTCCGAGCGCGCGCTGGCGCTCGCCGACGAGGTGCTGCCGGACCTCGACGCCGTGCGGCTCTAGTACGCGGCGGCGATCGCCGCGTCGCGGGTCACGTGCAGGGAGAAACGGGACGCGGTCCCGGTGATCTCCAGCAGCCGCCGGACCGGCCCGGCCGGCGCGACCACGTGCAGCCGCTTGCCGCTCTCCTCGAGCTGCGAGGCCGACCGCAGGATCGTCCCCAGCGCGGAGGAGTCGATGAAGTCCACCCGGCTCAGATCGAGCACGACCGCCACCTGCGGACCGGCCGCCGACATGGCGAGAATCGCGCTCATCTCGGACGTCGCGGCGAGGTCGAGCTCGCCGCCGGCGACGATCAGGTGACTGCCTTCGACGGGGTCGTGGTCGAGGGTGAACATGGGCGCACGCTACCTCAGCGCCGGGTCCGCATGCCACGCATGATCGACGGCAGTTTCCAGACCAACGTCGGAATGTCGCGGCGCGACCGGGCGAGCGCGTCGTGCAGCCCCGCGGCCGCGCTCTCGCCGTGCAGCGGCGCGCCGTGGCCGACCAGCAGGTGCTCCGGCGCGAAGTCCCGCAGTCGCCCCGGCGGCAGCGCCCGCCGCAGCATGTGCACGCCCGCGGGCCCGGGGCCGACCGCGTAATGCTCGGCGGTGCCGACCGCCTCCGGCACGATCAGCCCGCGCCGCTGCGGCCACCAGAGCGCCCGCTCCTTCCAGGGGCCGAGGCTGAGGTCGATGACCTCGAACGGCGGCACGGCGTCCGGGAGCACCTTCAACGGCACGCCGAGCCGCGCCGCGATCGCCGCGCCGTCGCGCGGATGGGCGACGAACAGCTGCAGCACCGCGACCGGCGTCCCGAGCGCGGCGGCGCGCTCGAGCGCCTCGGGCTCGTCCACGGGGTCGATGAGCCAGACGCGCCCGTCGTCGGCCAGCGCGTGCGACGTGCGCACCACCGGGTCGTCCATCACCCAGGTCAGGCCGAGTGGATGCGCCTCGATCATGCCGTCAGCTCCGCCGTGCGCCGCGCCTGCAGCCCGAACGCCTCGGCCAGCAGCTCGTAGGACCGGCGTCGCGCCTCGTGGTCGTAGGTGATGGTGACCACGATCACCTCCTCGGCGCCGTAGTCGGCCGCCACCGCTTCGATCCCGGCGCGGACCTGCTCGGCGGTGCCGACGATCGAGCGCCGCCGCGGGCCCGCCGCGTCCGGCTCGCTGGCCAGGAACCGCTGCGCGGTCTCCGGCGGCGGGACCGCGATCAGCCGGCCGCGGCGCAGCATCGTGAACGCCATCCGGCTGCTCGTGGCCAGCCGCACGGCCTCGTCCTCGCTGTCGGCGGCCAGGCCCCAGACGGCGACGACCGTGCGCGGCGCCTCGAGCCGCACGCCGGGACGGAACTCGCGCCGGTAGAGGCCGGCGATCTCCGCGCCGCCGGGGTTGATGAAGTCGGCGAACGCGTAGGGGAGCCCCAGCTCGCCCGCCCAGGCCGCGCTCTGCGGGGACGAGCCGAGCAGCCAGGGCGCGGGCGTCTCCGGCCGGCCGGGCAGCACCTTGGCCAGCCGCGCGAGCGGGCTCGAGAGCGGGACCGTCCCCTCGAAGTACGCGAGCAGCTCGGCGAGCTGCTCCGGGAAGTCGTCCGCCAGCGCGCGGCTGCGGTCGCGCTGCAGCGCGTGCGTGGTCATCGGGTCGGTCCCGGCGGCCCGGCCGAGGCCGAGGTCGATCCGGCCGGGGTACAGCCCGGCCAGCACGCTGAAGCTCTCGGCGACCTTGAACGGCGAGTAGTGCGGCAGCATCACGCCGCCGCTGCCGACCCGGATCCCCTCGGTGGCGGACGCGATCGGACCGATCAGGACCTCCGGGCTCGGGCCGGCGAGCATCGGCCCGCCGTGGTGCTCGGCGACCCAGTAGCGGCGGTAGCCGAGGGCGTCGGCCAGCCGGGCGAGGTCGAGCGTGTTGTGCAGCGCCTGCGATCCCGTCATCCCTTCCGAGATCGGCGACTGGTCGAGGACGCTGAGCCGCATCCAGTGAGCATAGGTCCCGGCGCGCCCGGGGCGCGCCGGGACGATGATTCAGACGCTCGTGGAGTGCTGCGGGGTGGTGACGCTGAGCTCGTGAACAACCCGCTCGGTGGTCATCTCGTGCAGCATCAGGCCAACCGTGGCGATCACGGCCGCGGCGGCCGCGGTCGCGAACGAGACCCATTCGAGGGTCGTGCCGTTGAAGACCAGCGCCTGAACGATGCTCCACGCGCCCAGCAGGGCGAGCAGCCCGTCGAGCGCGCGCTGCGGCGTGCTCTTGTGGGCCACGCCGGTGGCCGCGAGCAGCAGCATCACGGCGCCGCCGACGATGAAGATCCACTCGACGGTGCTCATCGCCCACACCTGGGTGGCGATGATCATGAAGCCGGCGATCACGAGGAGGGCCAGCCGCGAGATGAAGTCGATGCGCATGTGCGCTCCCTTCGATCCGGGCGGGCCGGGGCCGGCCAACCGCGCCGGCCGGGGTCCGCATTGATTGTCTGTGCAAGCAATAGCTTAGCTCGCGGGAATGAATTCGGGATGGACGCGTAAGGGGTCCGGTAAGGCCGCGTACGCATGGTGGCTCGCGCACCCGGCACCATTCTCCCGATGCGGCGGGCCCCGCGGCGCGCGACTCTGGTGGCGTGTCCTCGCTTCCCCTCAGCGCCGCCGGAACGCCCTCCCCGCGTTCCGGCGGCGGGGGGCGCGATACTGCTCGCATGGCGTCGCGAGTCACGAGCAGCCGGTTCGTCGGCCGGCTCGCGGAGCTCGCCGAGCTGCGGGCGGCACTGACCGAAGCGGTCGAGGGCCGGCCGTCGCTCGCGTTCGTCGCGGGCGAGTCCGGACTGGGCAAGACGCGGCTGCTGTCCGAGCTCGAGCGCGCGGCCCGTACGGACGGCATCCGGGTGATCGGGGGCGACTGCGTCGAGCTGGGGGAGGGCGAGCTGCCGTACGCACCGCTCGTCGGCGCGCTGCGCCCGCTGGCGCGCTCCGGGCACCCCGCGTTCGGGGCGCTGTCCGGGGCGGCGCGGGGCGCGCTGGCGCGCATCCTGCCCGGGCTCGGTTCCGGCGTCGACGAGGACGAGGCGACCGCGCAGGCACGGCTGTTCGACGCGCTGCTGGAGCTGCTCGAGCTGCTGGCCGGCGAGGACGGCCTCATGCTCACGATCGAGGACCTGCACTGGGCCGACCGGTCGACGCGCGCGTTCCTGGTCTACTTGGCGGCGTCGCTGTGCCGCGAACGCGTGCTGGTCGTCACCACCTACCGGCCGGACGAGCTGCACCGCCGCCATCCGCTGCGGCCGCTGCTGGCCGAGCTCGAGCGCGACGCGCGCCACCGGCGCGTCGAGCTGCGCCCGCTCACGCGCGAGGAGCTGGCCGAGCAGCTCGCGGACATCCTCGGTGGCGCGCCGCCGGAGGACCTGCTGTCGCGGCTGCTCGCGCGCTCGGAGGGCAACCCGCTGTTCGCCGAGGAGCTGCTGGCGGCCGGGACCGACGGGCGCGGCTCCCTGCCACCGACGCTGCGCGACGCGCTGATGCTGCGGATCGAGCGGCTGTCGGTGGACGCGCAGGAAGTGCTGCGGCTGCTCGCGGCCGCGCGCCGGCTCGACCACGAGATCCTCGCCGACGCGTCGACGATCGACCCGCGGGCGCTGCGCGACGCCGTGCGGGAGGCGGTCGCGGCCCAGCTGGTCGTGCCCGACGAGGAAGGGCGGTACGCGTTCCGGCACGCGCTGCTGCGGGAAGTCGTGGCGGACGACCTGCTGCCGGGGGAGCGCGCCGAGCTGCACCTGGCGCTGGCGCGCGCGCTGGAGCGGCGCGCGGACGGGCTGCCGGGCAGCGGCGGCGCCCATCTCGCGGCCGGGATCGCGCACCACTACCTGGCGTCCGGCGACCAGCCGAAGGCGCTGGTGGCGAGCGTGCGCGCGGCCGAGGCGGCCGAGAGCGTGCACGCCAACGGGGAGGCGGCGGCGCTGTACTCGCGCGCGCTCGGGCTGTGGGCGCACGTCGCGGACGCGGCGGCACTGGCCGGGCGCGACCACGTCGACCTCCTGCGCTCGGCGGCGCTCACCACCAGCAAGGAGCACGAGCCGGGGCGCGCGGAGGCCTACCTGCGCGCCGCGCTCACCGAGCTGGGCGAAGCGGACCCGGTGCGGGCCGCCGAGCTGCTCGAGCACATCGCGCGCAACCAGTTCAGCCAGGGGCGGTCCGCGGACGCGGCCGCGACGCGCCGGCAGGCGCTGGCACTGCTGCCGGACGGGCCGAGCCCGGTGCGCGCGGCGCTGCTCGCCTCGATGTCCAAGGAGCTGATGCTCGAGTCGCGCCACGACGAGGCGGTCGCGACGGCGCAGGAGGCGATCGCGGTGGCGCGGGCGGTCGGCGACGAGATCGCCGAGCTGCGCGCGCTGGACGGGATGGGCGTCTCGCTGTTCGGGCTCGCGCGCTACGCGGAGGGCGAGGCGGCGCTGCGCGAGGCGCTGATCCGGACGCAGGAACGCGGGCTGATCCACGTCCTGCATACGCACGTGAACCTGGCGGACGCCCTGTACTCCGCGGGGCGGCTGGCCGAAGCCCGGGAGATCGCCGAGCAGGGAGACCGCCTGGCGGCCGAGAAGGGCGCGTCGCGGCGCTGGCTGATGCTGCTGCGGTCCGAGCTGGCGTTCGAGGCCGGTGACTGGGCCGCGGCGGAGGCCGCGCTCCCGTCCCCGGGGCGGCCGGCGATGGGGACGACGTTCATCAACGACGCGCTGCGGCGGATCGAGCTGGCGCTGGGGCGGGGCGAGCACGACGAGGCGCGGCAGCTGCTCGACCGGGCCGCCGACGTCGCGGCGGATACGCGCGAGCCGCAGTGGATCGGGCCGCTGGGCGCGCTGCGGGCCGAGCTCGAGCGGCGCTCCGGCGACCTGGACGCGGCACGCAGCGCGATCGACGACGCGCTGGACCGGCTCGACTTCTGCTCGCAGGACGTGTCGCGGATGGCGCACGTGGCCGCGACCGGCGCGCGCGTGGAGGCCGACGCCGCCGTGCGCGCGCGGGACCTCGGCGAGGATCCGGCGTTCGCCGTCGGCTCGGCGGTCGCGCTGCTGGCGCGGGTCGAGGCGTGCGCGGAGGGCGACCGGCCGGTCGAGGGCGCGTTCCTGACGACGGCGCGCGCGGAGCTGGCGCGCGCGCACGGGGAGGACGATCCCGCGCTGTGGGCCGCGGCCGCCGGCGCGTGGGCGTCGCTCCAGCGCCCCTACCGGGCGGCGCAGGCGCAGCGGCGGCGCGCCGAGGCGCTGCTGGCGCGCGGCGCGCGCGACGAGGCGGCGGAGGTCGCGCACGAGGCGCTGGGGGCGGCGCACGCGATCGGCGCGACGTGGCTGGCGTCGGAGATCGAGGGCTTCGCGGTCCGCGCGCGGCTGCGGTTGGAGCCGGACGCGCCGGCGTCCGCGCCCGCGGCGGACGACGAGGACCCGTTCGGCCTCACCCCGCGCGAGCGCCAGGTGCTCGCGCTGCTCGCCGCCGGGCGCACGAACCGCGAGATCGGCGCGGCGCTCTACATGGCGGAGAAGACCGCCAGCGTGCACGTCTCGCGCATCCTCTCCAAGCTCGACGTGCGCTCGCGCACCGAAGCGGCCGCGCTCGCGCACCGCGTCGGGCTGGTGTAGCCGGGGGGTGCATCGACTTTGTCACTTCACAGGTGACAAAGTCGACATCGCTACAGCGCGGCTTGCAGGACCCGCTTGGCGATCGGGGCGGCGGAGGCGCCACCCTGACCGGCGTTCGGGAGCATGACCGCGACCGCGACGCGGGGGTTGGCCGCCGGGGCGAAGGCCACGAACCAGGCGGTCGTGTTCTTGGCGTTCTGGGCGATGTCCGCCGTGGACACGAGCTCCGCGGTACCGGTCTTGCCGGCGACGGTGACGCCCGGGATCGCGGCCGCGGTGCCGGTGCCGCTGGTCACGACCGCGATCATCATGTCGCGCACCTGGCCCGCGACCTTGGCGCTGACCGCGCGCTTGCGCACGCGCTTGGTCCCGGCCAGGTGGGGCCGGACGCGGACGCCGTGGTTGGCGATCGTCGCGGCGACCGAGGCCATGCCGAGCGGGGTCGCCTGGTCCTTGTTCTGGCCGATCGCGCTGGAGCCGACCGCGAGGCTGTCCTTGAGCTCGGACGCGGCGGGGATCGTGTTGGTCTTGGCCGCGGGGATGTCGAACGGCTCGTTGAACCCGAACCGCTCGGCCATGTCGACCAGCTTCTTGGCCCCGACCTTCGCGCCCAGCGGCGCGAAGACCGAGTTGCACGAGTGCGCGAACGACGTCACCAGGCTGCCGCCGCACTCCTCGTCGCCGGCGTTGCGCAGCCGGACGCCGGACAGCGTCGCGTACTGGCGCACGGGGTACGTGCTCGACGGCTGCGCGGCGCCGTGCGCCAGCGCGGCGGCGGCCGTGATGATCTTGAAGCTCGAGCCGGGCGGCTGGGGCGCGGACACGGCGAGCCCCGCGAGCGCGAGCACCGAGCCGTCGCTCGGCTTGATCACGGCCACGCCGCCGACCTTGCCGCCGAGCGCCGACAGCGCCTGCTTCTGCAGCCCGAGCCGGATCGTCGTGTGCACGGAGCGCCCCTTGCGTCCCGGGATCCGGGCGACCACGCGATTGCCGAACCGCAGCGTCGCGCTGCGCCGCCCCGCGAGCCGGTCGTTGTAGATCCGCTGCAGGCCGGTCGGCTTGTCGCCCGCCTCGCCGGCGATCGACGCGCCCGTCGGGTCGGAGTCCAGCACCCGGTCGGCCGCGTCGTAGATGGTCCCGCGCTTGGGCTCGGCGCCGAGCCGGCGCCGGACCTGCTCGCCGCGGCGCAGCCCCGGCAGCACCTGCGATGGCTCCCAGCTCACCCGGGCGACGTCCCCGGTCTGGACGGCGTGAAAGCGAATCGTCCCACGCAGCGTCCCGAAGTCGCGGGTCTGAACGTTCACGGGAACGTTTACGTAGCCGCCGCTGAGCAGCGGACCGGCCGCGCCGACCGTGATCTTCTTCACGCCCGCGCCGCGGTCCGCACGCCGGTAGGCGGCGAGGAACGAGACGCGCGGGTTCGCGCGCCGGCTGTCGTCGTCCAGCAGCCGGTACATGGCGTCGTGATCGCCGGCCGCCCACGCGCGCGTGAACGTCTCGACCGCCGCGCGCCGCTCGTCGGCGTGCAGCCGCGAGTCGATCAGCAGGTACGCGCCGTAGCCGACGCCGAGCACCACGGCCAGGCCCACGATCAGCACGCTCAGCGATGGCAGCGACGGCCCGCCGCGGCGGCGGTGCCGGCGCGCGGACTTCGGCGGCGAGAGGAACAGCGACCCTGCCCGGGGGGCGTATCCAAGCGAGCTGGAACGACGTCGACGCCTGCGGGCCACCGGTCCCAGTTCTAGCGGGTCGACCGGATTCCCTGCGTTCTCCGAGGTGCGCCGATGCGCGGAGTTCCGATTGACGGACCCCGTACCATCTCTCCCACGATGAGGCGAGTAGCCGACACCGCCGCCCCGTAGCCCCGGCCGCGCCGGGAGGGCGGCGGCCGAACCCGACCGATCGACGCGCACCAAGGAGCCACGAATGGCGATCTCGCCGCCCGCCGCAGCACCCGTCGCCCGCCGCCTCGCGGGGACCCGGTCCTCACCGGTCCGCGATCTGCTCGCGCTCGCGAGCCAGCCGCACATCATCAGCCTCGCGGGCGGGTTGCCCGCCCCGGAGACGTTCGACGTCGACGGCCTCAAGGCCGCATTCGACGCCGTCGTCGGCGTCCGCGCCCTGCAGTACTCGAGCACCGAGGGCGACCGCGCGTTACGCGTCCGCCTGGCCGGCGTGATGGCCGCGCAGGGGTTGCCCGCGACCGCCGACGAGCTCCTGGTCACGACCGGCTCCCAGCAGGCGCTCGGCCTCGTCGCCACCGCCCTGTGCGACCCCGGCGACACGGTCCTGGTCGAGGACCCGACCTACCTGGCGGCGCTGCAGACGTTCGCACTCGCCGACGTGAAGGCCCACCCGATCCCGGGCGACGAGCACGGCCCCG
>DATMGH010000127.1:0-28473 GCA_035555675.1 Solirubrobacter sp.
GCGCTCGACGCCTGCGCGGCCAGCGGCCTCACGCTCGTGATCATCGAGCAGAAGTCCGTGCCGCTGCGGACGGAGCCCGCGCTGACCATGGTCCTGCACAACGGGCGCGTCATCGATCGGCGCCGCCACGCGCGCCCGAGCGACGGCGAACTGGCCGAGCTCTACATGGGAGGCATGGCATGAGGCTCGACAGGCTCAGTGGGAGGTCCACGCGGCTGGCGGGGCCGATCACGGTCACGATCGTCCTCGCCGGCCTCTGGCTCGGCGACTCCGCGTTCTGGATCTACAACCTCACGCTGGTCGGCGCGTACGCGATCGTCGTGATCGGGCTGAACATCCTGCTCGGCTACGCGGGGCTGGTCAGCTTCGCGCAGACGGCGTTCATGGCCGTCGGCGGCTACGGGGTCGCGATCCTCTCGGTGCGCCACGCCGTCGATCCGTGGCTCGGGCTGATCGCCGGCATGGCGGTCGCGGCCGTCGCCGCCGCGCTGATCGGGCTCGCGCTGTTCCGGCTGCGCGGGCACTACCTGACGATGGCGTCGTTCGCGCTCGCGATGGGCGTCTTCGGCTACGCCACCGCGGCCGTGTCGTTCACGGGCGGGAGCGTCGGCATCGCCGGCGTGCCCCCGTTCGTCCTCGGGTCCTTCACGTTCTCGGACCCGCGGCACGCCTACGTCCTGGTGTGGGTCCTGGTCGGGCTCTGCGCCTGGGCCGGCGTCCGCGCGCGCGACAGCCACGTCGGCCGGGCGTGGCGCACGATCGCCGACAATGAGAACGTCGCCGCCAGCCTCGGCCTGCCGGTGCTGCGCTACAAGCTGATCGCGTTCGTGATCGCGGCGGTCATGGGCGCCCTCGGCGGCGGGCTCTACGTCGACTTCACGTCGTACGCCAACCCCGAGCTCTACGCGCCCGCGATCATCGTCAACATCTTCCTGATGCTGTTCCTCGGTGGGCGTGGGCACACGCTCGGTCCCATCGTGGGGGCGGCGATCGTGGTGATCGTCCCGCTGCAGATCGCCGGGCTGTCGGACATCCAGGCGATCATCTTCAACCTCGCGCTGCTGGTGCTGATCCTGGTGCTGCCGGGCGGCCTGCTGGACGCGCGCTCCTGGCGCGGGCTGGCCGCGCCGCTGCGGCGCCTGCGGGCGCTCGGCGGTGCCGACGCGCAGATGGCGCACACCGCCGACGCCGAGCTGGAGCCGGCTGCGCTGGCCGGGCGGTCGCGCCGATGACCGCCGTCACGCAGCGGACCGCCGATCTCGTCGCCGCCGGCCTCAGCAAGGCCTTCGGCGGCGTGCAGGCGGCGGAGTCCGTCGACATCACGGTGCCCGCCGGCGAGGTCACGGGCCTGATCGGACCCAACGGCGCCGGCAAGTCGACGGTCCTGAAGATGCTGTCCGGGTTCCTGCGCCCCGACCGCGGGTCGCTGCGCATCGGCGACGTGGACATCCTCGGGCGCGACGCGGCGCACGTCGCCCGCGCCGGCGTGGTCACCACGTTCCAGCACGCGACGCCGATCGGCGAGCTGAGCGTCCTGGACAACGTGCTCGTCGGGATGACGCGCCTGCACGCGGGCGGCGTCCTGTCGGCGGTGAGCGGCCTCGGGCCGGCGCGCGCGAGCGAGCGGGCGCAGCGCCAGGAGGCGATCGAGCTGCTCGAGCGCTTCGAGCTGCACGCGATCGCGCACACGCAGGCCGCGCAGCTGAGCTTCGGGCAGCTGCGGATGCTGGAGCTGCTGCGCGCCGTCGCGGCCCGGCCGAAAGCGCTGCTGCTCGACGAGCCCGCCGCCGGCCTGAACGCGTTCGAGACCGACCGGATGGCCGAGCTGATCCGGTGGCTCAGCCGGGAACGGGGGCTCGGGGTGCTGCTGGTCGACCACGACGTCCGGTTCGTGTTCGGCATGTGCGCGTCGATCACGGTGATGAACTTCGGCCGGGTCATCTATGCGGGCGGCGCGGCGGACGTGGCCGCGGACCCCGCGGTCCGGGAGGCATACCTCGGCTCGGGCACGCCGGCCGACGACGACGGGGGACAGGCATGACCACGACCATCACGCTCGGGCTGGCGACGGGCTTCGTCTACGCCATCGTCGCCGTCGGCTACTCGCTGATCTACCGCACGACCGGCATCGTGAACTTCGCCCAGGGCGCGTTCGTGATGGCCGGGGCGATGAGCACGTACTGGCTCTACGACGTCAAGCACCTGCCGTACGCGGCGGCGATCGTCGGCGGCGTGCTCGCCGCCGGCGTCGTCGGCGCGGTGCTGTGGGGCTCGCTGGTCCTGCCGCTGTGGCGGCGCGAGAGCGCACCGTACGTCGTGATCCTCGCGACGCTGGTCTTCGGCGACCTGGTGGCCAACGTCGCCGGCCAGACGATCAGCAACGACCCGCAGACGCTGCCGGCGTGGATCGACGGCTTTCGCGTGAACCTGTCGGGGGCGAGCATCGACGGGCAGTACGCGCTCGTCATCGTGGTCGCGCTCGCGAGCATCGTCGCGACCGCGGTGGCGCTCGCCCGGACCTCGCTCGGGAAGGCGATGCGCGCGTGCGCGTCCAACCCGAGGACGAGCCAGCTGCTGGGCATCGCGCCGGTGCGCGTCGGCGCGCTCGCGATGATCGGCACCGCCTGCCTGGCCGGGCTCGCCGGCGTCGTGTACGCCCCGGCGCGCTACATCGACTACGGCTCCGCGCTGACGTACGGGATCTACGGGTTCGTGGCGGCCATCATCGGCGGCTTCGGCAGCCTCTGGGGCGCGCTGGCCGGCGGCGTGCTGCTCGGCATCGTCACCGCACTTGCGGGTCGCTACATATCGACCGATTATCAGCAGGTGATCGCTTTCGGCATCCTGATCGCGTTCCTCGTCTGCCGCCCACAGGGGATCCTGGGGGAGCGGCTGGCATGAGCGTGGAAGAACACAACTCGGCGGAGATCAGCTCGATCAACCCGCGCGACCGGATCATCTCCCTGGAACGCGGTCTGGCGGTGCTGGCCGCGGTAGGCCGCGGGCCGGGCATGACGCTGGCGGAGATCGCGGCCGAGGCCGGCGTGAGCCGCGCCGCCGCGCGGCGGATCCTGATCACGTTGGCCGGGCTCGACTACATCGAGCAACGCGGGAACGGCTACGTCGTGCGGCCCCGCGTCTTCGAGTTCGGCTACGCGTACCTGTCCGAGCAGCCGCTGACCGCGGTCGCCGCCACGCACCTGGAGGCGCTGGCCCAGTCGCTCGGCGAGTTCTGCTCGATCGCGGTCCCGGTCGGCGTCGAGATCGTGCACATCATGCGCGAGGCGCCGCAGCGGTTCATGCGCCCCGACATCCCGATCGGCAGCCGCTTCCCCGCGCACGCGACCGCGCAGGGCCGGATGCTGCTCGCGGCCCTATCCCCGGAGGCGCTGGAGAGCGCGCTGGAGAAGCTCCAGATCACGCCGTTCACGTCGCACACCGCGCGCTCGCGCGCGGAGCTGATCGCCAGCATCGAGCAGGCCCGCCAGCTCGGCTACGCGCTCAACGACCGGGAGCTGGATCCCAGCGTGCGCTCGGCCGCCGTCGCGATCCTCGATCGCGACGGGCACGCGCTCGCCGCGCTCGGAACGATCGTCAACGCCAGCGAGGTCTCGATGGCCCAGCTGCGCAAGCGGGCGATCGGAGAGCTGCGCGCCACCGCCGAGCGCATCAGCGCGGACCTGCGGGCCGCGCCGGTGTCCGCGCCCCAGGCCTACCGGCGCCCGGCATCGTCCTGATTTCAACGCAAGGAGACGTTCATGACCACCGCTCTGGAAGATCGTAGGAACGCCGCGGTGAAACGCGTTCTTCACGGTGCCGTCGACATGCACTGCCATTCGGGCCCGTCGCCGATGCCGCGCCGCGTCACCCACGTCGAGGCGGCGCGCCAGGCGGCCGAGGCCGGCTTCCGCGCGATGGTCGCGAAGTGCCATTACCACAGCACGGTGTTCGACATCCTCTCGATGCAGGACCAGCTGGCGGGCGTGCCGATCGAGCTGTTCGGCGGCGTCGCGCTCAACAGCCAGGTGGGCGGGCTCAACCCGCACGCCGCCGACCTGGCGTTCAAGATGGGCGGCCGGATCGTCTGGTTCCCGACGATCTCCTCGACCGCGCACCTGCGCCACGCGAGCCGCGACGAGGCGATCCGCGCGCACTTCGTGCCGCGCGGGGTCATGGAGAGCGAAGAGGTCGACATCTTCGGCCCGGACGGCGACCTCGTGCCGCAGGTGGAGCAGATCCTGCGCATCGCCAAGGAGGCCGACGGCGTCGTCAGCTCCGGTCACATGGCGCCCGACCGGGTGATCGCGATGCTCGAGCAGGCGAAGGCGCTGGGGCTGACCAAGCTCGTCGTCAGCCACCCCAACTACATCATCGAGGCCGACAAGGACGGCGACGCGCAGCGGTTCGTCGAGCTGGGCGCGACGATCGAGCACTGCCTGGGCCTGTACGTCGACGGCAAGCACTTCGACTTCGCGGAGCTCAAGGCGTGGATCGACGCCATCGGTCCCGACCACACGTCGCTGGTCTCCGATCTCGGGCAGGTCGGCAACCCGCTGCCGGTGGACGCGTTCTTCACGATCTGCGAGCAGCTGCTCGACAGCGGCGTCTCGGAGGCGGACGTGCGCACGATGGTGGTCGACAATCCGTCGCGACTGCTCGGCCTGGACGCGTGAGCAGCTTCATCGAGTGCTGCGCGCCGGCGGTGGGGGACCCGCAGCTCGGCACCTGGGTCAAGCTGCCGTCGCTGGAGACGGTCGAGATCCTCGCGCTCTGCGGCTACGACTTCATCGTGATCGACGGCGAGCACAGCCCGCTGACCCTCGAGTCCGTCTATCGCAGCGTCGCGCTCGGCCAGGCGCTCGGCATGCAGGTGCTGGTGCGCGTCGCGGACCGCTCGGGGGAGACGGTCCAGCGCATCCTGGACTCCGGCGCGGACGGCATCCTGACGCCGCAGGTCGCGGACGCGGCGGTCGCGGAGGAAGTGACCAGGCGGATGGTCTTCAGCAGCGACGGCGGCACGCGCGGGATGGGGGCGACGTCGCGCGCCGGCTGGTGGGGCCTCGCGACGGCCGTCGAGTACCTGGAGCACGGGCGCACGCAGCTCGCGCGCGTGGTTCAGCTGGAGAGCGCCGAAGCGCTGGCCCGCGTCGACGAGATCCTGGACGTGCCGACCGTCAACGCCGCCCTGATCGGGCTGGGCGATCTGACGCTGTCCACCGGGCGGCGGGCGTCTGACCCGGTGATCCGCCAGATGGTCGCCGCCTTCGTGGCCGCCGGGCACGAGCGGGGCCTGCCCTGCGGCACCGCCGTCGCGAACGCCGAGGCGGCGGTGGCCGCGATCGACGACGGCTTCGACTTCGTGCTGGTCGGCAACGACGCGTCGCTGTTCGCGGCGGCGGCCAAGTCCCAACTCGACCACGTGAGAGAGCGCGTGGGGATCGCCTGATCCCCGACGCGGCGAAGGAGGCTCTGGTGCGCCATACCGACAAGACCATCATCAGCTGCGCGGTCACGGGCTCGATCCACACGCCGTCGATGTCGCCGGCGCTGCCCGTCACGCCCGGCGACATCGCCGAGCAGGCGGTCGCCGCGGTGCAGGCGGGCGCGGCGGTCGTGCACCTGCACGGGCGCGACCCGCAGACCGGCCGGCCGAGCCCGGAGCCCGAGCACCTGCGCGTGCCGGTCGAGGCGCTGCGCGAGCGGACCGACGCCGTCCTGAACATCTCCACCGGCGGCAGCGCGGACATGACCGTGGACCAGCGGCTCGCGCCCGCGCGGCGGTGGGCGCCCGAGCTGGCGTCGCTGAACATGGGCTCGATGAACTTCGTGTTCACCGCCGCGGCCCGGCGCGTCGAGCACTGGCTGCACGCGTGGGAGGAGCCGTACGTGCTCGGTTCCGCGGATCGGATCTTCGCGAACACGTTCGCCCAGATCGAGCGGACGGTCGCGGAGCTCGGTGCGCTCGGCACGCGCTTCGAGTTCGAGTGCTACGACATCGGGCACCTGTACACGCTCGCGCACTTCGCCGAGCGCGGGCTCGTGCGGCCGCCCTTCTGGATCCAGACGATCTACGGCATCCTCGGCGGCATCGGCGCCGACCAGGAGAACCTCGACCACATGGTGCGGATCGCCGATCGCCTGTTCGGCGCCGACTACGTCCTGTCGACGTTCGCGGCGGGTCGCCACCAGATGGACTTCGTCACCGCGTCGGCGCTGCGTGGCGGGCACGTGCGGGTCGGCCTCGAGGACAGCCTGACGATCGCTCGCGGGACGCCCGCGACCGACAACGCGCAGCAGGTGACCAAGGCCGCGACGATCCTGCGCGAGCTGGGACGCACGGTGGCGACGCCCGCCGAGGCGAGGGCGCTGCTCGGCCTGGCGCCGGCTGGTGTCGGCGCCTCCTTCCATTACTGACCTTCTGGTCAGGCGATGTGATCGCGGTGCGAAGACTGGACGGATGTACTGACGCCCGCCGCAGGTTTCCGTCGATCGGCAAGCAGGACTCGCTTTTTCGGGGCACCGTGCGAAAAACCGAGAAACGGTGTATCGTCTCGAACGGTGGCCGGACGCCACCGCCGGACGTGCGACAGAAATCCGACACTTGCGCTGAGTTTGTCGCTTCAGGTAGAACACCGGCCGGGTTCGGAGGTTCGGAGGGTGGATCAGATGGAGCAAGGACCGGCTCGGAGGCCGGCGCTTCCCACGGTGTCGATCGCCGCGGCTGGTGCCGCTGCGGTCTCACTGGCGGTGGTGGCGGTCCCGTGGCTGCGGATGTCGGTCGAAGCGCGCTCGTTACGCGTGGCGCTCGAGACCGGTGGGGCACTGCTGGCGGTCACGACGGTGGTGTTGCTGCTGCGTCAATGCGGTCTGCGCTCGCGCGCCGACCATCTGTGGCTGATCGCCGGGCTGGTCACCCTGGCGCTCACGTCGCTCTCGGCCACGGTGCTCGTGGTCGGCGGGGCCTGGTCGGCGACCGAGGCCCGCTACACGATCGCGGGGACGCTCGCCGGGACGGTCCTGCTGGCCGTCGCCGCGTTCGCCCCCTCGGCGAAATTGCGCGTCCATCCACGGACCGTCCTGCTCGCCGCCGCCGGCGTCGGGCTCGCGGTCTTCGGGCTCGCCGCGCTGATCGCCGGCGCGACCGGGGCGCACCTCGTCGAGCCGCGCACGGGCCGGATCATCGTGCAGGTCGCCACGGCGCTCGCGCTCGCGGTCGCCGCGTGCGGCCTGGCCCGCCGCGACGAGCCGCTGCTGCGCTGCGTCGCCGCGGCGGTCGTGCTCGCCGCCGTCGCGAAGCTCGACTACGCGCTGTTCCCGCCCGTCGGCCCGAACAACGTGCACCTCGGGGACCTGCTGCGGGTCGCGGCCTGGGCGCTGCTGTTCGGCGGCGTCCTGAGCGAGCTGCGCGTCCGCGCCCGGCTGCGCGCCGAAGCGGCGATCACCGGCGAGCGGCGCCGGATGGCGCGCGAGCTGCACGACGGCATCGCGCAGGAGCTCGCGCTGATCCGTCGGCGCGCCACGCGGCTCGCCTCCCAGCCGGACGGCCCGGCGATCACCGCCGCCGCCGACCGCGCGCTGGAGGACCTGCGGCGCGTGATCGAGGACCTCGTCCCGCCGGCGCTGGAGCCGCTCGACGTCGCGCTGCAGCGGCTCGGCGCGCGCCTGGCGACCGAATGCGGCGTCGCCGTGCAGGTCAACGTCCGCGTCGCCGCGGACATCTCGACCGAGGTCCGCGCGGAGCTGAGCCGCATCATCTCCGAGGCGGTCCGCAACGCCGCCCGCCACGGCGGCGCGCGCCACGTGCGCGTGGACCTGGCCGGAACGCCGCTGCGCGTCCGCATCATCGACGACGGCGACGGGTTCCGCGAAGGCGCGCACAGCGGCATGGGCGTGTCCGGGTACGGGCTGATCGCCATGCGCGAGCGGGCCGAGCAGGTGGGAGGGACGTTCTCCCTGGAATCCGTCCGCGGCGCGGGTACTCTCGTGCAGGTGGTGCTGCCATAGCCGGTCAGGTGCGGGTACTTGTCGCGGACGACCACGCGCCGACGCGTGAGGACATCGCGACGGCGCTGGAGCAGGACGGCGGCTTCGACGTGATCGCGGCCGCGGAGGACGCACCGGGAGCGGTCGACGCCGCGCTGCGCGAGCAGCCGGACCTCGCGCTGCTGGACGTCAACATGCCGGGCAGCGGCCTTGCGGCGGCGTGGGAGATCACCGCGCGGCTGCCGTCCACGCGCGTGGTCATGCTGACGATCTCGCGCGACGACAGCCACCTGTTCGCCGCGCTGCGGGCGGGCGCGGCGGGCTACCTGCTCAAGGACACCGAGAGCGAGCGCCTCCCGGACGCGCTGCGCGACGTGATGGCGGGCGAGGCCGCGCTGCCGGTCACGCTGGTCACGCGGCTGGTCGAGGAGTTCCGCGACCGCGCGCCGCGCCGGCGCGCGCTGATGCCGAGCCGCGAGGGCGAGCCGCGCCTGACCTCGCGCGAGTGGGAGGTGCTCGAGCTGATGCGCCGCAAGATGACCACGGCGCAGATCGCGCGCACGCTCGTCGTCTCGCCCGCGACCGTGCGCTCGCACGTCGCGGCGATCCTGCGCAAGCTGCGCGTCCCCGACCGCGACGCCGCGGTGCGGTTGCTCGACCCGGAAGGGTAACGTCGGCCGGAGGTCCGAGCGTGCGAGGACCGCAGGGCGACACTCGATTCTCTCCCCACGGCGCGTTCCTCGCGGCGGAGGTGGGCGAGCTGGCGGGCGTCAGCGGGAACACGATCGGCCAGTGGGCGCGCTGGGGCTACATCCGCGCGTCGCGCTCCGACGGCGACCCGCACGTGTACTCGGTCGAGGACGTCGCCGAGGCGGCGATGGTGCACGAGCTGCTCGAGCACGGCGTCTCGCACGCGTCCGTGCGGCGCGCGATCGCGCATCTCGCCGAGTACGGGGACTGGCCGCTCTCCGAAGCGCCGCTCGCGGTTGCGGGCCGCCGGATCGTGCTCCGCGAACGCGAGGGCGCGTTCGCGCTGACGCCCCGCGGGTGGCAGCGGATGGTCGCCCCGCCGCCGCTCGAGGACGTTCGCCTGCGCCTTAGACGCGCCGGGTAGCCTGGAGCGACGATGTTCCGTCTCGCCAGCGCCGCCGCCTGCGTCCTCGCCGGCGCGCTCGTGTACTTGGCCGCGGTCCACGTCGGATTCGTGGCGACCGCCGATCTGCGCGTGCTCGAAGGCTTCATGGGCCTGCCGGGCGAGCAGTTCGCGCGGCCGCTCGTGAGCCTCTTCGACCCCGGCTCCTTCGCCGTGCTGGCCGGCGCGCTGGTCGCCGCGGCGCTGCTCGCCGGGCGGATCAAGCCGGCGCTCGTCGCGGCCACGATCATGCTCGGCGCGGGCGTCACCACCCAGGTGCTCAAGCCGCTGCTGGCCGTCCAGCGCGACTACCCGGAGTTCCACTACATGGGCCCGGTCGCGTTCCCGAGCGGACATACGACCGCGGCGATGAGCTTCGCCCTGGCGCTGATCGTCGTCGCGCCGGCGCGGCTGCGGCCGCTCGCGGTCGCGGTCGGCGGGTTGCTGACGGTCGCGGTCATGTTCTCGCTGCTGGAGCTCGGCTCGCACTATCCGAGCGACGTGATCGGCGGCCTGCTGGTCGCGACCGGCTGGGCGTGCCTGGCCAGCGCGGCACCGCGGCTGAGCCTGCGCGGCCCGGCGCTCGCGGCGGCCGTGCTCGGCGTCGCGGCGGCGGTGCTGGTCGCGCTGCGCCCGGAAGCGGTGCTCGCCTACGCGTCCGCGAACACGACCTTCGTGCTCGGCGCGCTCGCGATCGCCGCGGGCGCGCTCGTGCTCAGCGGTAGCGTCCCGGCTCCCACAGCGGCTCCGCGGCGCCCGCGTTCGCCTCGCGCGAGAGGATGAACAGCAGGTCCGAGAGCCGGTTGAGGTAGCGCACGCACTCGGCGTTGACCTCCTCGCCGCAGGCGATCGTGCGCCGCTCGGCGCGGCGGCAGACGGTGCGGCAGACGTGCAGCTGCGCGGCGGCGGGCGTCCCGCCCGGCAACACGAAGGACTTCAGCGGCGCGAGGTCCGCGTTGGCCTCGTCGCACGCGTGCTCGAGCCAGGCGGTCTGCTCTCCGATCACGCGCAGGCGCTCGCGCGTCCCGCCCTCGGGCACCGAGATGTCGGCGCCGACGTCGAACAGGTCGTTCTGGATCCGCGTCAGCCAGCCCGCGGCGCGCTCGTTCAACACGCCCTGGGCCAGCGCGACGCCGATCTGCGCGTTGAGCTCGTCGACGGTCCCGTACGCCTCGATGCGCGCGTGGGTCTTCGGCACGCGGCTCATGTCGCCGAGGTGCGTGTCGCCGCCGTCGCCGAGCCGGGTGTAGATGCGGGTCAGGTTCACGGTCATGGCCTGACTCGTAATACCATGCTCGCGGAATCAAGGTCGGTGGTCAGGGAAGCCGGTGCGAATCCGGCGCGGACCCGCCACTGTCACCGGGGAAGCCCACCGCAGAGCAGCCACTGAGCTCGTCGCTCGGGAAGGCGCGGATGAGTAGGCCCGGGAGCCAGGAGACCTCCCGCCGACCGCCAAGCCGACTGCCCTCGTGGAAAGGGGTGGCTCTCCCGTATGAAGCTCACGTTGTTGGCCGGCACGGTCGCCGGTGTGCTCGCGCTCGCGGCGCCCGCCGTCGCCGCGCCGGTGACCGTCGACCTGCGTATCGAGGACGCGACGCGGACCCTCTTCGAAGGCCCGGTGACCACCGACACGGCGCCGTTCGTCGCCGCTGACGGACCGCACGCGTGCGGCACGGTGCCGACGCGCGGGGCGGCCCTCTCGACCGCCGCCCAGGCCGGGCTGTTCGCCATGCAGGCGACCTGGAACGCCCAGTTCAACAGCCCGACGATCGACGCGATCGCGGGCGAGAGCCTCGCCTACGACCCGGGCACGGGCCGCTTCCTGGCCGAGTACAAGAACGGCGCGTTCGCGTCGGTCGGCGCGTGCGACGACGCGGTCGCGGCCGGCGACCGCGTGCTGTTCGCGTACACCGACGGCAACGAGCCGCTGCTCGCGCTGTCGGGCCCGGCGACCGCGAAGCCCGGCGAGGCCGTGACGCTGCGCGTGACCGACGCCGGCGGCGCGGCGGTGGCCGGCGCCGCCGTCGGCGACCGCGTCAGCGGCGCGGACGGCACCGTCACCGCGGGCCCGTGGAGCGACCGCGGCAACCACGACCTGAAGGCGAGCAAGGCGGGCACGGTCCGCTCCAACCGCGTGCGGGTGTGCGTGACCGACGGCGCCGACGGTGCGTGCGGGACCTCCGTGCCCGTCACGCCGCCGCCCGGCGAGCCGGATCGCGCGGCGCCGACCGCGACGCTCAGCGGCTTCAAGGACCATCAGGCGTTCACGCGCGGGCCACGCGAGCTCAAGGGCGCGTTCACCGACGCGTCCGGCATCAAGCAGGTCAAGCTGCGGCTGACCAAGCGGGCGGGCAAGCGGTGCTGGTACTTCTCCGGGCGCCAGGAGCGCTTCCGGGGCACGAGGTGCGGCAAGGGCGCGTACTTCGCGATCGGTGACAAGGCGGACTGGTCGTACCTGCTGCCGGCCCGGCTGACGAAGGGCCGCTACGTGCTCGACGCGATCGCGATCGACGGCGCCGGCAACCGCACGCCGCTCGCGCGCGGCACCACGCGGGTGGTGTTCACGGTCCGATGAGACGGCTCCTCCTCCTCGCGCTGCTCGTCGTCCTCGCCGGCTGCGGCTTCGGCGCCGGCGAGAAGTCCGGCGGCTCGGTCACGATGTCCGTGACGCAGGACTTCGGCGAGCACGCGCTCGCGCCGACCAGCCGGCAGACGGCGCACGAGGGGGAGACCGTGATGCGGATGCTGCAGCGGTCGTTCGACGTCCAGACCCGGTACGGGGGCAACTTCGTGCAGGAGATCGACGGCGTGTCGGGCGGGCGCGCGGACGGCCGCCGGGTCGACTGGTTCTATTACGTCAACGGGGTCGAGTCCTCGGTCGGCGCGGGCGAGCGCAAGCTGTTCCCGGGCGACCGCGTCTGGTGGGACCACCACGACTGGGAGAGCGCGATGCGCGTGCCGGCCGTGGTCGGCGCGTTCCCGGAGCCGTTCCGCTCCGGGATCAACGGCCGCAAGCTGCCGATCCGGCTCGTCTGCATGACTCAGGAGACGCGCTCGTGCGACGAGGTCGAGACGCGGCTGAACGCGGTCGGCGTGCGCAACATCGCGCGCTCGAACCTCGAGTCCTCGCCGGGCAAGGTGCTGCGGATCCTGGTCGGGCCGTGGACGCAGGTGCGCAAGGACATCACGGCGCGCCAGCTCGAGGAGGGGCCGGAGGTGTCGGGCGTGTTCGCCAAGCCGGCGCCGTCCGGCGCGTCGATCGCCCTGCAGGACGCGGACGGCGAGGTCCAGCGGACGCTGGGGCCGGGATCCGGGCTGGTGGCCGCCGCGACGTACGCCGAGCAGCAGCCGACCTGGATGATCACGGGCACGGACGACGTCGGGGTGGCGGCGGCCGCGGCCGCGCTCAACGAGGACCAGCTGCGTCATCACTTCGCGCTCGCGATCGAGGCGGGCCGCGGGGTCTCGCTCCCGCTCGACCGGCCGTGAGGCGCAGCCCGCTGCACGCCACCCGGGCGGGCGTGGGCGGCGCGTGGTGCCTCGCGCTGGGCCTGGTGCCGCTGGTCTGCGAGAACCCGTTCGTGCTGGCGTTCGTGCTGGCCGCGGAGGTCGGCGTGGCGTTGCTGGCGGGGCTCAGACGGCCGCTGCTGACCGCGGTCAAGTGGGGCGTGCCGTTCGCGCTGGTCGTGGCGCTGATCAACGTGCTGGTGACGCGTGACGGGGCGACCGTGCTCTTCCGCGGGCCGATGCTCCCGTGGGCCGGGCAGGTGGACTTCACGTTCGAGGCGCTGGTCTACGGGCTCGTGCTGGCGCTGCGGATCGTGGCGATCCTGCTGGTGTCGGTGTTCTTCGCGGCGGCGGTCGACGCGGACGAGCTGCTGCGGGCGCTGCGGCGGGTGTCCGTGCGCTCGGGGGTGACGGCGGCGCTGGCGCTGCGGCTGTTCGGGGTGCTGCGGCGCGACGCGGCGCGGCTGGCGGACGCGCAGCGCTGCCTGCCGGGGGCGGGCGTCTCGCGGCTCGCGGTCCTGCACGCGGTCACGACGGGCGCGCTGGACCGGGCGACGGACGTCGCGGCGACGCTCGAGGTGCGCGGCTTCGGGACGGGCGTGCGGCCGCCGCGGATGCCGCGGCCGTGGTCGCGGCACGACGTCGCGTTCGCGCTGTCGGCGTGCGGGTTGGTGGTGGTCGCGGCGGGCGTGCTGGTGGGCGCCTGGGGCGGATTCGATCCGTATCCGCGCGTGTCGGCGCCGGTGGACTGGGTGGGCGTGGCCGTGCTGGCCTGCGCGTGGCTGCCGTTCCTGGACCGGCGGGGGCTGTGATGCTGCGGGTCTCGGGGCTCACGTACTGGTACGCGGGGGCCGACGCACCGGCGTTGGCGGACGTGTCCCTGCGGGTCGGCGAGGGCGAGCTGGTGCTGCTGGCCGGCGGGTCCGGGTCGGGCAAGTCGACGCTGCTGCGGGCCGCGGTCGGGCTCGTGCCGCACTTCCACGGCGGGACGTTCGGCGGGCAGGTGGTGACCGGCGGGCTCGACACGCGCTCGCACGGCCCGGCGGCGCTGGCCGCGGTGGCGGGCACGCTGTTCCAGGACCCGGAGACGCAGGTCGTGATGGGCACCGTGCGGGCGGAGCTGGCGTTCCCGCTGGAGAACCTGGGGTGGAGCGCGGCGGCCGTGGCGCGAGGCGTCGAGGAGGCGGCGCTGGCGCTGGGCCTGGGCGCGCTGCTGGACCGGCCGACGCACGAGCTGTCCGGCGGGGAGCTGCAGCGGGTGGCGCTGGCCGCGGCCTTGGCCGGGCGGCCGCGGCTGCTGGCGTTGGACGAGCCGACCTCGCAGCTGGACCCGGTCGCGGGCGACGAGCTGCTCGGGGTGCTGCGGCGGCTCAACGAGGAGTGGGGCACGGCGATCCTGCTGGCCGAGCACCGGCTGGAGCGCTGCCTGCCCGCCGCCGACCGGGTGGTCGAGCTGCAGGGGGGCCGAATCGTGGCGGACGCGCCGCCGCGGGAGTGGCTGGCGCGGACGCGCGCGACGCCGGCGGCGCAGCTGTTCTCGCGCGCGGGCCTGGCGGGCGCGCCGGTGACGGTCAAGGAGGCCCGCCGCGAGCTCGCGCGGGCGGGCTGGCGCGCCCCCGCGCCGCCCGCGCCCGCGCCGCCGGCGCCCCCATCGCCCGCGGTCGCGCCGCCCGCCGCGCTCGCCTCGCCCGCGCCCGCGCCGCCCCACGGCGTCCTCGCCCGCCGCCGCGCCCGGCGCGAGGCGGCGCTCGCGGTCGAGGACGCGTGGGTCGAGCTGCGCGACGGGCCCGCGGTGCTGCGCGGCGTCTCGCTGCACGCGCAGCGCGGCGAGCGGATCGCGCTGATGGGCCGCAACGGCGCCGGGAAGTCGACGCTGCTGAAGCTGATCGCGGGGTTGATCGAGCCGACCCGCGGCCGGGTGCGGGCCCAGCCGGCGGCGCTGCTGACCCAGCATCCCGGCGACCACCTGCTGCACGAGACGATCGGCGACGACGTGCCGGAGTCCGAGCTGGCGGCCCGCCACCCGCGCGACGTCTCCGGCGGCGAGCGGCAGCGCTCGGCGCTGCGGCTGATCCTGGCCGCGCCCGCGGACGTGCTGCTGCTCGACGAGCCTACGCGCGGCATGGATCCCGCCCGCCGCGACGCGCTCGCGCAGCGCCTGACCACTCGCACCGGCGTCACGATCGTCGCGACGCACGACGCCGAGTTCGCCGCCGCGTTCGCGACCCGCGTGGTCCTGCTCGGCGACGGCCGCCCGGTCGCCGACGCGCCGCCCGCCGAGGTCCTGGCCGGCGGCTGGTACTTCGCCACCCAGGTCGCGCGCGTGCTCGGCGGCGCCGGCGGCGCACTGACGCCCGAAGCGGGCGCGCGCGTGCTGGCCGCGCACGGCGTGGGAGACGCGGACGCGGGCGGCGAGCCGGCGGGCGCCTCCGGCGACCTCGCCGCGCGGCGAGGAGCCGCCTCGTGAGCTGGATCGCCGGCTCGTTCCTCGTCCTCGGCGCCGCCCTGCTCGCGGGCTTCGTCTGGTACGAGCGCACGCACCCGTCCACCCGCGTGCTCGCGCTCGTCGCCACGCTGGCGGCGATGGCGGCGCTCGGCCGCGTCGCCTTCGCCGCGCTGCCGAACGTCAAGCCGACGACCGACATCGTCCTGATCGCCGGCTACGTGCTCGGCGGCGCGCCCGGGTTCATGGTCGGGGCGGTCGCGGCGCTGGCGTCGAACCTGTTCTTCGGGCAGGGCCCGTGGACCCCGTGGCAGATGGCCGCGTGGGGTGGGGTCGGGCTCGCGGGCGCCGTGCTCGCCCGCGTCGCCGGCCGCCACCTCGGCCGAGTCCCGCTCGCGATCGCGTGCGCGCTCGCCGGCCTCGGCTTCGGCGCGATCATGAACCTGAGCACGTGGATCACCTACTCCGGCGACCACACGACCGCCAAGCTGGCGGCCACGTTCGCCACCTCGCTGCCCTTCGACATCGCCCACGCGACCGGCAACGTGCTGTTCTGCCTGGCCTTCGGCCCGGCGCTCGTCCGGGCGCTGCATCGCTACCGCACGCGGTTCGAGATCACGTGGATCGACCACCCGTCCTCCCCGTCGGTTAGGGTTCCGACCTCTTGAAGATCGGTGTCCCGAAAGAGACCGCCGCGCGTGAGCGGCGCGTGGCCCTGGTGCCCGACGTCGTGCGGCGCCTGCGCGCCGCCGAGCACGACGTCGTGGTCGAGCCCGGCGCGGGCCTGCAGGCGGGCGCGACCGACGACGCGTACACGCAGGCCGGGGCGACGCTCGGCGACCCGTGGGCGGCCGACGTCGTCGCCAAGGTCGCGGCGCCCGACGCCGCCGAGATCGCCAAGCTCATGCCCACCACGATCCTGGTCGGCTTCCTGAACCCGCTGGGGGACCCGGCGACGCTGGACGCGATCGCGAAGACCGGCGCCACCGCACTGGCGATGGAGCGGATCCCGCGCATCAGCCGCGCCCAGTCGATGGACGCGCTGAGCTCCCAGGCGACCGTCTCCGGCTACCGCGCGGTGCTGATCGCCGCGACCGAGCTGGAGCGCTTCTTCCCGCTGTTCATGACCGCCGCCGGCACGGTCCCGCCCGCGCAGGTGCTCGTGCTGGGCGCGGGCGTCGCCGGCCTGCAGGCGATCGCCACCGCCCGCCGGCTCGGCGCGGTCGTGACCGCGTTCGACATCCGCAGCGCCGTCAAGGAGCAGATCCAGTCGCTCGGCGCCCGCTTCTTCGAGGTCGAGGGCATCGGCGACGCGGAGGCCGAGGGCGGCTACGCGCGCGAGCTCACGCCCGAGGAGCAGGAGCGCCAGCGCCAGGCGCTGTCGGTGCAGATGGGCAAGTCCGACGTGATCGTCACGACCGCGCTCGTCCCGGGCCGCCCGGCGCCGAAGCTCATCCCCGCAGCCGCGGTCGAGGCGATGAAGCCCGGCAGCGTGATCGTCGACCTGGCGGCCGAGGCGGGCGGCAACTGCGAGCTGACCCGGCCGGGCGAGGTCTACACCACCGACAACGGGGTGAAGATCGTCGGCCGCGTGAACCTCCCGTCGGAGATGGCCGAGCACGCGTCCGCGCTCTACGCGCGCAACATCCTCAGCCTGATCGAGCTGGGCTTCGACTTCGAGGACGAGGTGGTCAAGGGCGCCTGCGTGGTGCGCGACGGAGAGGTGGTCTGAGTGGACCTGCTGACCGAGCTGGCGATCCTCGTGCTGGCCGCGTTCGTGGGCTTCGAGGTGATCTCGAAGGTCCCGAACACGCTGCACACGCCGCTGATGAGCGGCACGAACGCGATCCACGGCATCGTCGTGCTCGGCGGCCTGATGCTGATCGGCCCCGCGGAGGGCTTCCTCAACGACCTGCTGCTGACGATCGCGATCGCGTTCGGCACGATCAACGTGGTCGGCGGCTTCCTCGTGACCGACCGCATGCTGGGGATGTTCAAGGCCAAGAAGGCGGACGTCCCGCCCGGATCGCCGGACGCGAAGTGACGCGCACCGACGTCATCCAGCTGCTCTACATCGTCGCGTTCGTGTTGTTCATCACGGGCCTGCGGATGCTGCGCGGTCCGCGGACGGCGGTGCGCGGCAACCAGATCGCGGCGGTCGGGATGGCGATCGCGGTGGGCGCGACGCTGGCGCAGCCCGGCGTCGGCGACTGGGTCCTGATCGTCGTCGGCGTCGCGATCGGCACCGCGATCGGCGTCCCCGCGGCGCGCAGCGTGCACATGACCGCGATGCCGCAGATGGTCGCGCTGTTCAACGGCGTCGGCGGCGGCGCGGTGGCGCTGATCAGCGTCGTCGAGTTCCGCAGCGAGACCGACATCCCGCTGGACACGCTGATCCCGATCCTGTTGGCGGCGATCATCGGCTCGATCTCCTTCTGGGGCTCGAACATCGCGTTCCTGAAGCTGCAGGAGCTGATGAAGCGCGCGATCCGCACGCCGCGCGTGGTCAACGGCGCGCTGCTGGGCATCGCGATCGTGCTGGCGGTGATCATCGCCGCGGGCAGCGAGAGCGAGCTGCTGTTCTGGCTGATCCTGGCGTCGGCGGGCGCGCTGGGCGTGCTCGCGGTGACGCCGATCGGCGGCGCGGACATGCCGGTCGTGATCAGCACGCTGAACGCCTTCACGGGCCTGTCGGCGGCCGCGGCCGGCATCGCGCTGGACAACACGGCGCTGATCGTCGCCGGCATGCTGGTCGGCGCGTCCGGCTCGATCCTGACCAAGCAGATGGCCGAGGCGATGAACCGCTCGATCCTGAACGTCTTCTTCGCGGGCGTCGGGGCCGGCGGGGCGGCGCTGCCGGCGGGCGAGGGCGGCGGCACGGCGCGCGCGACCAGCGCGGCCGACGTCGCGATCCAGCTCTCCTACGCGCGGCTGGTGGTGATCGTCCCCGGCTACGGCATGGCGGTCGCCCAGGCCCAGCGCGCGGTCGCCGACCTGGCCAAGGAGCTGGAGAAGCGCGGCGTCGAGGTGCTGTTCGCGATCCACCCGGTCGCGGGGCGCATGCCCGGCCACATGAACGTGCTGCTGGCCGAAGCCGACGTCCCGTACGAGAAGCTCAAGGAGATGGACGACATCAACCCGGAGTTCGCGCGCACGGACGTCGCGCTGGTGATCGGCGCCAACGACGTCACCAACCCGGCCGCGCGCTCGGTCAAGGACTCGCCGATCTACGGCATGCCGATCCTCGACGTCGACAAGGCCGCCAGCGTGATCGTCCTCAAGCGCTCCATGAGCAGCGGCTTCGCCGGGATCGACAACCCGCTCTTCTACGACCCGAAGACCGCGATGCTGTTCGGCGACGCCAAGGCCTCGGTGAGCGACATCCTCAGCGAGGTTCAAGCGCTGTGACGAACTCGATGCGCTTCGGCACCTTGTAGGCCGCCAGCCGCGTTCGCAGCGCCGCGCGCAGCGCGTCCGCCTCGCCGTCCCCGACCACGTAGGCCGTGATCGCCTGGCCCCACTTCGGGTCCTGCTCGCCGGTCACGCGCGCCGCCCGCACGCCCGGGAGCGCGGTCAGCGCCTCCTCGATCTCGCGCGGGTAGACGTGGTAGGCGCCGGTGTTGATCAGCCCGTCGAGCCGCCCGCGCAGGTACAGGTAGCCGTCCGCGTCGAGCTCGGCCAGGTCGCCGAGCCCGTACCAGCCGTCCGGGTCCGCGTAGTCGCGCACCACCATCGGCCCGCGCACGCACAGCTCGCCGCCGCGCAGCTTGATCTCCATCACCGGCCGCCCGCAGCTCGCGCCGATCGGCGTGTCCTCGCGCAGGATCCGCAGGTGGTCGGCGCCGCTCAGGACCGAGATCGGCCAGGCGCCCGCCCAGTGCCCGTAGAGCTGGACGAGCCGGTCGCCGAGCGCGCGCGTCGCGGCCAGCAGCTCCTCGCGCGGGAACGGCGCCCCGCCGTACAGCAGCCGCCGCAGCGGCAGCTCGCGGCCGTCGAGCGCCTCGACCAGCCGCGTGACCATGCCGGGGACGAAGAACGTGGTGGTGACGCCGTGCGCGACGATCGCGTCCAGCGCCGTGCGCGCGTCGAAGCGCTCGAGCAGCACCTGCGGCAGGCCGAGCCGCAGGAACGGGAACGTGCCGATCATGCTCGTCCCGTGCATCACCTGCTGCGCGGTGAGAAAGCACTCGTCGGCGCCCAGCGGCGGGCCGTACGTCCCGTCGCGCAGCAGCGCCTCGCTCTGGTCCAGCCGCGCCGCCCAGTTGTCGTAGCTGACCGGCACGCCGCGCAGCTCCCCGCCCTCGACCGAGCGCGGGAACAGGTGCAGCACCGTGTCCGGGTCGGCCGCCACCGGCGCGAAGCCGCCGTCCCCGGTCGGCCGCGCGTCGTCGTGCACGAGCGCGTCGCCGCCGAGCGCGGCGGCGTGCGCGAGGTCGGCGACGACCGCGTCCACGCCGGCGGCGGCGAACACCGCCGCGGCCTCCGCGGGCGCCGCGCCCGGGTCGACCGGCACGCGCGTGGCCGCCACCCATTCGACCGCCAGGTGCGCCTCGACCGAGGCGAACGCGTTCTGCTGCCAGAGCCCGATCCGGCGCCCGCGCAGCCCGGCCGCGTCGAGCTCACGGGCGAGCGCGCCGGCGCGCGCCTCCAGCTCGGCGCCGCTGCGCCGCCGCTCGCCCATGATCAGCAGCGGCCGGTCGCCGGCCCGCAGGAGCGCGTCCCGCATCAGATCGCCGTCAGAAGCTGCTCGCGCAGCTGCCGGCGCTGCACCTTGGCGCCGCCGAGCACGGTCGGCAGCTCGGCCACGAACACGACGCGGTCCGGCTCGCGCTGGCCGCCGGCGGCGCAGCGCTCGCGCAGCTCGACCTCGAGCCGCTCGGTCCCGCTCCCGGCGTCCTTGAGCAGCACGGCGGCCACGACCGCCTCGTCGAGCCCGACCACGCCGCACAGCGCGACCGCCTCGTGGCGCATGATCTCGGCTTCGACGTAGTGCGGGTAGACGACCGTGTCGCCGAGCCGGATCTCGTCCCCGGCGCGGTCGGCGTAGTAGAGGTAGCCGTCGGCGTCCAGGAAGCCGACGTCGCGCGGCCGGAACCAGTCGTCGCCGAAGGACGCCTCCCGCGTCGCCTCCTCCAGCCCCCAGTAGCCGCCCAGCGACATCGCGCTGCGCACCGCGATCTCGCCGATCTCGCTCGGGCCGAGCCGGCGGCCGGAGAGCGGGTCGAAGATCGCCACGTCGAAGAACGGCGACCCGCTGCGCCCGACGCTCTCGATCCGCTCCGGGTGGCCGTCGAGGTCGCTCGGCAGCAGCCGCGTCGTGACCGCGCCCTGCTCGCTGGAGCCGAACCCGTGCGCCCAGATCGGGCCGAGCAGCTCGCTCGTGCGCCGCAGCAGGTCCGGCGTCCCGAAGAAGATCACCATCCGGCGCAGCTGGTGCTCGTAGCGCCCGCGGGCCGCGACCGCGTCCAGCACGGGCGTCAGCAGCGGGCCGGGCATGAACGTGCCGGTCACGCCGTCGGCGGCGATCGTGTCCAGCAGCACGTCCGGGTCGAACCGCTCGTCGTCGAGCAGCACGGTGCGCCCGCCGCGCAGCAGGTACGGGTACAGCGTCTGGAAGCCGGTCGCCCACTGCAGCGGGTGGAAGTGGAGGTTGACGTCGTCGGCCTGCACGGGCGGCGTACCCGGCCCGAACGTGTCGAGGTGGTGCAGGTTGTGGTCGACCACCGCGTGCCAGGAGCGGTACGTCTTGATCCACGGCTTCGGGTTGCCGGTGGTGCCGGACGTCAGCTGCAGGAAGCACGGGGCGTCCTCGTCGACGTCCACGAACGGCTCCTCGGGGGAGCCCGCCGCCAGCACCTGGTCGTAAGGGACCGCCCAAGCGGGCGCGTCCGGGCCGATCGCCACGAACGCGCGCACGCCCGGATGACGGGACGGGTCGATCATGTCCGCCAGGCGCGAGTCGAACAGCACGGCGCGGGCGTCGATGTGGTCGATCGACCAGGCGTGCGCCTCGGCGTCGATGTGGCTGTGCAGGACCGCGCGGACCAGATTGTGCTTCTCCAGCCCGAGCCAGGTCTCCACGAGCTCCGGCCGGTTGTAGGCCAGCACCGCGACGCGGTCGCCGCGCTCCAGGCCCGCGGCCAGCAGCCCCGAGCCCAGGCGGCAGGCGCCCTCGTTGACGGCGCGGAAGCTCCGCGTCTCGCCCGCGAACGTCAGCGCCGGCGCGTCGCCGAACCACTCGGCGGCTTGGCGTGACAGGTATCCGGCTTCGATCCGCATAGCACCTCTCTCCACCCTACAGACTTGTCTGTTTTGTCATACTGCCGGGCTATCGCGCTGTCAAGCCACACCCCGAGCGAGAGCGGCTATCTGCCCGCCGCGGCGACGGCGGCGCCCGCCCGCGACCGGATCATCTCCGTGGCCACGCGGCTCTTCTACCGCCGCGGCATCCGCACGGTCGGCGTGAACACGGTGGTGAGCGAGTCGCAGGTGGCCAAGACCACGCTCTACGAGCACTTCCGCTCCAAGGACGAGCTGATCGCGGCCTGCCTGGAGCGGCTCGACGAGCGCTACTTCCGCTGGTTCGTCGACGAGGTCGAGCGGCGGGCCGAGGCGCCGGTCGACCGTCTGCTGGCGATGTTCGACGTCTACGACGAGTGGTTTCAGAGCCCGGACTTCCGCGGCTGCGCGTTCATCAACGCCGCCGTCGAGCTGGCCGACCGCGACCATCCCGCGGCCGCGGCGATCGCCAACCACAAGCGGCGCGCGCGGGACCTGCTGCGCCGGCTCGCCCAGGAGGCCGGGCTCCCCGACGCCGACGCGGTCTCCGACCATCTGACGCTGCTGATGGAAGGCGCGATCGTGACCGCGCTGGTCGAGGGCGACTGGCAGGCGGCGCGGCGCGCGCGGGCCGCGGCGGTGCGGCTGCTCGGCGTCTGAGAAGATCCTCCGCGATGGAGGAGAGCGAGCGGCTGCGCGCCGAGATCGAAGCGCTGATGGACCAGGTGATGGCTTCGATCGGCATGGGCACGCTGGTGATCCCGCCGGAGATCCAGCGCGGGATGAGCGAGAGCGCGCACCCGGCGCTCGACGTCGACGGGCTGCGCGCCCTGCGCGACGACCTCCAGGCGCTGCTCTGAAAGGACCGATGAGTTCCCGCCCCGGCGCGAGTCCAATCGTGGACAATGCACGCCATGGCCCTCGTCCGCCTGCGCGGACCGCTGAAGACCCTCGCCGGGGGCGCTGAGCATCCGGTCGAGGGCACCACGATCGCCGAGCTGCTCGCGCGCCTCGAGCGCGAGCGCCCGGCGCTGCACGGCTGGATCCTCGACGAGCGCGGCCGGATCCGCCGCCACATCAACGTCTTCGTCAACGGCGAGAAGGGAGGGGAGGCCACGCCGGTCGCGCCCGACGACCGCGTCGACGTGCTCCCCGCGATCTCGGGAGGAGCGGCATGACCGAGCTGCTGGTCGGCACCAAGAAGGGCCTGTTCGTGCTCGAGGGCGAGCCGGGCGCGCCGTTCGAGGTCAAGGCGCGCGCGTTCGCGGGCGAGCCGGTCGAGTACGCGATGCGCGACCCGCGCACGAACCGCATCCTGGCCGGCGTGATCAACCCCTTCTACGGGCCGAAGGTCTTCTACGCCGAGGACCCGTCCGGCGACTGGGAGCAGGCGGCCGGCCTCGCGCTGCCCGAGGGCGGGGACGAGGCGCTCGCGCGGATCTGGGTGATCGTGCCCGGCGAGGCGCCCGGCACGCTGTACGCCGGCGGCGACCCGGGCGTGCTGTTCGTCAGCCGCGACGGCGGCGAGACCTGGGAGCTCTGCCGCTCGCTGTTCGAGCACCCGACGCGCCCGGACTGGACGCCGGGCGGCGGTGGGCTCTGCCTGCACTCGATCGCGCCGTGGCCGGGGGAGCCGGACCGGCTCGCGCTGGCGCTGTCCGCCGTCGGCGTGTGGCTGACCGAGGACGGCGGCGAGACCTGGTCGCACGGCAACGCGGGGCTGGGTGCGCGCTACCTGCCCGAGGAGAGCACGGACACGCTGGCGCTCTGCGTGCACGACCTGCAGCGCGCGCCGCGGCGGCCGGAGCGGCTGTTCATCCAGTTCCACGGCGGTGTCTACCGCTCCGACGACGCGGGCGCGTCGTGGACGGAGATCGGCCACGGGCTGCCGTCGGACTTCGGCTTCCCGCTCGTCGTCGACCCCGCGGACCCGGACAGCGCGTACGTGATCCCGCTGGTCGCCGACATGGACCGGGTCACGCCCGGCGGCCGCGTGCGCGTGTACGAGACGCGCGACGCGGGCGCCACGTGGGCGCCGCGCGGCGACGGGCTGCCGGCCGAGCACGCGTACCTGACGGTGCTGCGCGAAGCGTTCGACCGGCGCGGCGAGGGCGACGGGCTCGAGCTCTACTTCGGCGCGACGTCCGGCGACGTGTTCGGCTCGGGCGACGCGGGCGCGACGTGGTTCACCGCCGCGACCCGGCTGCCGCCCGTCTACAGCGTCAGGACGGCCTGATCGGGCTCGAGCAGCAGCGCCTGGGCGTGCTCGAAGCGGCTCTGCGCGTCGGCCGCGGTGTACCCGATCGCGGTCAGCCCGACGCGGCCGAGCTCGTCCAGCGCGCTGAGCATGTGGAAGACCACGCCGCAGCCGTCCGCCGCCAGGCGCGGGAGCGCCTGCAGCGCGAGCAGCCCGCGGTGGCCGAGCTCGCGCAGGCGCGGGGACTCCAGGTGGTCGGTGGCGACGTAGTGGCGCGCGGCGCCGCAGGGCGTGGTGAAGATCGCCGTGTCCGCGTCGTAGACGCCGCCGGACAGCAGCTCGAGCGCGGTCAGCGGGTGCGTCGTGCCGCCGCTGCGCAGGTTGACCTCGATCGCGTAGGCGTGCCAGGCGCCGCCGTCGTCGCGCGCGACCACGAAGTCGATGCCGGCCCGGCCGCGCGCGCCCGCCTGCGCCAGCAGCGCCCCGACGCGGCGCGCGCTGGCGGTGATCGCCCCCGCGTACGCGGGCTCGGCGGGAAAGCGGCAGCCGAGGTAGCGCTGGCCGGACAGGATCTGGTCGTGCGTGGAGACGATCCGGGCTTCGCCGCCCGGCGTCAGCTCCAGCTGCACGCTCGGGCTGCGCAGCTCGTCGCCCGTGATGCGCTCCTCGACCACGCCGCCGGCGGAGAGCCGCTCGAGGTAGAGCTCCAGCGGGACGTCGGCCTCCAGCGCCAGCGCGTCGAAGCGCTCGCCGATCCGGCGCTTCTCGCCGCGCGCGCCCGGGCGTGGAAGCCCCGTCAGGTCGACGAGCGCGTTGCCTTCACCGGACACGCCGGCGTCGAGCTTGACGACGACCTCGGCGAGGTCCGGCCGCTCGGCCCGCAGGCGCACGATCGCCGCGACGGCGTCGGCGCGGCCGGTGATCCGCTCGCTGCCCAGCGGGTGCGCGACGCCGGCGCGCGCGAACAGCTCGCGCGAGCCGCTCTTGGTCCCGAGGTCGGCCAGCTCCGGGTCGGCGCCGTGGACCGGGATCCCGAGCGCGTCGCCGACCGCGTGCTCGAGCTCGGTCGAGACGTACGGCACCAGGTGGCAGCGCGCGCGGTCCGGGATCCGGCTCGCGATCTCCTCCAGCAGGGCGGGACGCTCGAGCAGCTTGGCCGACAGCGGGCGCACGGACGCGTCGCCGGCGGCGAGCATCGTCAGCCGCTCGCGGGCGTCGGGGACGCCGGCCAGCAACGACAGGTAGTAGTCGACGATCGGCTCGGCGACCGGGGAGGACGTGACGTAGATCACCCGCAGGTCCGGGTCGCGCAGCATCAGCAGCAGACACAGCAGCCGTTCCTCGTACGCCTGCGTCTCCGCCGCGGGCTCGTGGAACTTGTCGATCGTCCGGGAAGGGACGATCACGATCGACCGGTGCGTCTCCATGGCGCGGAACTGTGACGATGGCGGGGGCCGCGCGCCAGTGGGCAGACGTAGAGATTTCACACGGTCCCATCCGTCCAAGACGAGCGTGGGTCCCGGGCGTACGGTGGGGCGCATGAACGGAGCCATTTCCTTCTTCGAGCTGGGCGTCGCGGACGCCGAGCGGGGCCGCGCGTTCTACGCCGGGTTGTTCGGCTGGGCGTTCGCCACCGGGCCGTCCGGCGCGGGCTGGCACATCACCACGCCGAGCGTGCCGGGCGGGATGCATCCGGGCGATCCCGGCGCCTCGCCGTACCTGTTCTTCGCGGTCGACGACATGGACGCCGCGCTGGCGCGCGTGCGGTCGCTGGGCGGCGAGATCGTCGACATGGGGCTGTCGGACAGCTCGGAGACGGTGGCGCGGTTCGGGCGCTTCGAGTTCTGCCGCGACGACCAGGGCTCGCCGTTCGGCCTGCACGAGCCGCCGCGGAGCTGATGGCCCGGGTCGTCCGCCACGTCTCGGTGCGGGACCGGTGGGAGCTGGTCCACGGCGCGCCGGACCCGCGGCTGGCGGCCTGGGTGCTCGGCTACTGCGCGTACGACGAGCGGACCGGGAGCTTCACGCGCCGGCGCGAGCTGCCGGGCGAGCACGTGGTGGCGATCGTCAACCTCGGCGCGCCGGTCCGGGTGACGCTGGGCGGGACGTCCGCGGCGCCGGCGCTCGGGTTCGTGTCCGGGCTGTGCGACACGTACGCGGTGACCGAGACGGCGGGCGCCCAGCGGGGCGTGCAGATCGACTTCACGCCGGTCGGCGCGCACGTCCTGACGCGCGTGCCGGCGCACGAGCTGGCGGGACGGGTGGTGGACCTCGAGGCGCTGTTCGGCGCCGCCGGCGTCCGGCTGCACGAGGCGCTGGCGTGCGCGCCGGGCTGGGCGCCGCGGTTCGAGCTGCTGGACGCGTTCCTGCTCGCGCGGCTCGACGACGCGCTGTCGCCGGTGCCGAGCGTGACGCGTGCGCTGGCCCGGCTGCGGGCGTCCGGTGGCGCCGTGCGCGTGGAGGCGCTGGCGGGCGAGCTGGGCTGCAGCCGCCGGCACCTGAGCGCGCGGTTCCGCGAGCAGGTCGGCGTGTCCCCGAAGCTGCTGGCGCGGATCCTCCGCTTCCAGCGCGCGCTGGCCTTGGCGGGCACCGGCCCGGGCTGGGCGGAGATCGCGGCGCGCTGCGGCTACTACGACCAGGCGCACATGGTGCGGGACTTCGTCCAGTTCTCCGGCAGCCCGCCCGGCGAGCTGGCCCGGCGCCGGCTGCCGGACGGCGGAGGAGTGGTCGGGGACTGAGCGCGCGCCGCACCGCGGCCCGCACCCGCGCCGCCGCCCGCACCCTCGCCGCGCGCTACACCAGCAGCGTCACGTCGTCGCGCCCCGCCGTCGCCGCGGCCGCGGCGTTCGCCAGCGCCGTGCGGACGGCGCGCACGGCCGGCGCGTCCACCGTCGAGCGCCGGGCGGCGGTGAAGACCGTGCGGTGCACGGCGCTCTCGGCGATCGTGCGCGCGGCGACGTGCGGCGTCGCGGTCGCGAGCAGCGCCGCCAGCAGCGTCACCGCCTGGCCGGAGGCGACGAGCGCGCGCAGGATCAGACCGTCGTCGGTACGGTGGCGGATGTCGGGCGTGTAGCCGCCGTAGCGGTTGCACAGGTGGTCGATCGCGGCCGCGTGGCCGGTGCCGGGCCGGCCGGCGGCCCAGGCGGCGTGCTCGACGTCGACCAGCGAGACCGGGCCGCCACGGCGCGCGAGGCGGTGCCGGACGGGCAGGACGAGCTTGACCTGCTCGCGGATCAGGTCGTGGCGATCGACATCGCGGTGGCGCGGCGCCGGCACGGGGTCGTAGTCGATGCCGACGGCGACGTCGATCGCGCGTGAGCGCAGGTCCGCGAGCGCGGGCGCGGTCTCGGCCTGCACGACCTCCACGCGCAGGTCCGGCGCGGTCACCGCCAGCTCGGCCAGCGCGCCGCCGAGCAGCGCGAGCGCGGGCGTCTGCACGAACGAGAGCCGCAGCACGCCGCGCGGCGTGCCGTCGAGGTGCGCGAGCTCCGCGCGCACCGCCTCGTCCGCGGTCAGCGCCGCGGCGGCGTGCTCGGCGAGCCGGCGCCCCGCGGGCGTGAGCTGGAGCGTGCGGCCGGTCTTGCGCAGCAGCGGCACGCCCGCCTCCCGCTCGAGCTCGGCCAGCTGGACGGACACCGAGGACGGGCTGTAGGAAAGCGCGCCGGCGACCGCGGCCACGGTCCCCTGGCGCGCGAACTCGTGCAGCAGGCGCAGCCGCCGGAGCTCCATCGTTCGTATTCTCGCACGCATTCACGTGCGAAACAATCGCTGGAATCGAAGGGCGGGGTCCACCAGCCTCGAACGCATGGTCCTCGTCCCGCTGCTCGCCGCTCCCTCGCTGATGCTGGCCGCGTCCGCCGCCGAGCGCCGCTTCGGCCCGGCGATCGCGGGCGCCGTGGTCGCCGCCCCGATCGTGATCGCGATCGTCGTGCTGACCGTCGGCCTTCAGCTCGGCCGCGCCGCCGGCGCGGCGCTGGCGAGCGGCGCCGCCGCGCACGTGATCGCCCAGGTCGCGTTCGCGCTGGCGTTCGCCGCGATCGTGACCCGCCGCGGCGCCGCCGCCGGCTTCCTCGCCGGCGCCCTGGCCTTCGCCGCGGTCTCCCTCCTCACCGCGCCGCTCCCACCGCTCCTGGCCATCGCACTCGCGTTCCCCGCACTGATATTTCAGGGGTCAGACCCCTCAACCATTCGTTCACACAAAAAGCCCTGCTCAGCGCCGGATCGCATTGTTGAGGGGTCTGACCCCTCAATGAGGCGGAGGCGGGTGGACGCGGTGGTGGGCGCTGCGACGGTGGTCGTGGTCGTCGCCGTCGTGCTGCAGGCGACGCGCATGGTGGGGCCGGGAACGGCCGGCGCGATCAGCGCGTTCCCCGCGCTGAGCGGCACGCTGGCGCTGCTGATCACGCACCGCAGCGGCGCGCCCGACGCCGCCCGCGCGCTGAAGGGCATGTTGCGCGGGCTGCGTGGCTACCTGGCGTTCTGCGTCACCGCGGCGACGCTGGCGCCCGTGGCCGGCGTCGCCCCCGCGGTCCTGCTCGCGTTCGCGGCCGCCGCGCTGACGCAGGCGGCGCCGGCTCAGAGCTTGCGGCTGAGGAAGAACGTGCGGCCCGGGCCCTTCGGCTCGAGCGAGAAGCCGCAGCTCACGTAGAGCCCGATCGCGCGCGTGTTGACCTCGTTGACGTCGAGCTCGATGCGGCGGCAGCCGCGCTCCCGGGCGCGCTCGAAGCACGCCGAGACGAGCGCCCGCCCGAGCCCGGACCCGCGCGCCGCGTCGCGCACGAACAGGTCCTCCAGCCAGCAGTCCTCGACCCCGGTCCACGCGCTCAGCCGGTAGCGCAGCTGCGCCACCCCGTCGGTCCCGCCGAGCACGAACTCGGTCCGCGGATCGGCCAGCAGCTGGGGAACCGTCGCCGCAAACGTGGAGTCCGGCGG
>DATMGH010000128.1:0-16372 GCA_035555675.1 Solirubrobacter sp.
GCACGCACCATCCCCGGCCTCGCGACCCGCATCGCCCTACGCCTGCTCGCACTCGCCGCCGGCATCTGGCACAACCACCTCACCAACCAACCAGCACGAGCCCTCGCCGCCTACGGCCGCTAAATCACATCAACCATCTAGACGCCACCACTACCAACCACCAGTCACGACGCCCCTACACACAGTTCGTCGGACAGCCTCGTGCTTGCGTGGCGTCGACACGCTGACCGCGGTCGGCTTGGTCGCCGAGATCGGCGACATCAGCGCCTTCGCCCATCCCAAACAGCTCGCCAGCTACCTCGGCCTGGTCCCGTCTGAGCAGTCCTCTGGGACGCGACGGCGCCAGGGCGCGATCACCAAAGCCGGCTCACGTCACGCTCGCCGACTGCTGATCGAGGCCGCGTGGCACTACCGGCGACCGCCGCGCGTGTCGCTCACGCTCAAGCGCCGCCAGGCCGGCCAGCCCCCGGCCGCGATCGAGGCCGCCTGGCGAGCGCAGAACCGGCTACATCGCCGCTGGGCGCAGCTCGACGCCCAACGCCCCAAACGCCGCACCCTTGTCGCGGTCGCTGTCGCTCACGAACTCACCTGCCTCGTCTGGGAACTCGCCCGCCAACCCGACTGACCCGGATCACCGACAACCCGTTCGAGGTGGGAGTGGCGGCCGGCGCAGCGTCACACAGGACCCGCGATCGAGCTATGAGCACCAGCCCCGGCCAGCGCGCTCGATCCTAGACCGCGGCCCCGGCGCAGCGCAGAACCCTCATGAGCTAGCCAGCCCTCGCATATCAGCCTAAAGCGCCCTCGCCGCCCGGCCGCCACCCGCGCCCCGAACCACAGCCCAAGACCCAACACCTGCGCCACGATCACCCCTACCCGCTTGACAAACGCCGCCCCATATCAGCTCGGCGGGCCGCCGAGCGCGAGCACGTCGACCAGTAGCGCGAGCGCGACGGCGGCCACGATCAGCGCGAAGCCGCGCCGCAGCGCGACGTGCGGGAGCCGCTCGCCGACGACGGTGCCGAGCACCGCGCCGGCGGCGGTCGAGCCCGCGAGCAGCGCCGTCGTCGCGACGTCCGGGCGGGCGCCGGCGATCAGGTGGCTGGCGAGCGCGGCCAGGCCGGTGAGGCAGATGATCACCAGCGAGGTCGCGACCGCGCGGCGGAACCCCGCGCCGAACCAGAGCGTGAGCACGGGCACGATCACGAACCCGCCGCCGATGCCGAAGAACCCGGTGAGCGCGCCGACCAGTACGCCGGCGACGACGACGCGGGCGAGCGGCGGGTGCGGGCAGTGCTCGTCCCCCGCGTCGCGGTCCGAGCGCCGCCAGGTGGCGTACGCGGCGGCCAGCATCACCGGCACGAACCCGAGCACGATCGCCCGCCCGCCGACCTCGCGCGACGCGAGCGTGCCGAGCAGCGACCCGGCCGCGGCGGGCACCGCGAACGTGAACGCCAGCGACCAGCAGACGCGGCCGTGGCGTGCGAGCGAGCCGGCGCCGATCGCGGCGGCCAGCGCGACCACGACCAGCGACGCGGTCGCCGCCGGCCCGACCGGCTCGCCGAGCACGTAGATCAGCACCGGCAGCGCGAGGATCGCGCCGCCGCCGCCGACCGCGCCGATGATCATCCCGATCGCGAGCCCGAGGAGGATCGCGAGGGCCGTCACGGCGCCGCATGCTAGGGCGTGCCGCGGCGGCGAGCCGCGCGGGCGGCGAGCGCACCCGCCCGCGCGGCCGGCTCGCGCACGGCGCTAGAGGCCCAGCGCGCTCGCCTTCACGCCGAACACGATCCGCGCGTTCGGGTGCTCGGTGACCGAGTAGACGCGGCCGCTGGTGGCCGCGTACGTCAGGTCCTCAGGCCCGGCGGCCCAGGTGTGCCTGCCGACCGCCGCGCCCGGCGCGCCGGTCGTGAACACGCCCGGGTTCCCCGCGCCCGCGCTCGACGACGTGCCGATCCGGCCGTTGACCGTCAGCGCGCCCTGCACGTTGGTCGCCGGCGAGGACCAGGCGGCCTCGGCTCCGCCGCCGCGCAGCAGGCCGGTCGCCGCGTCGAGCGGCCAGCGCACGATCCGCCCGCCGGTCTTCCCCTTGCGGTACTCGCCGGTCACCAGCGCCGGCCCGGCCGTGCGGTCCACGGACACGTAGGAGAAGACGAGCCCCGCGTTCGTGGTCTTGAACTGCCCCACCTGCGGCAGGATGAACGCGTAGCCCTCGGCCTCCGACGGCTTCGGCACGCGCAGGATGTGACGCAGGTCGAACACGCGCAGCCCGCCGTGCGTCTCGGCCACGTACAGGTAGTTGCCGTACCACGCGATCCCGCCCGCGTGGCTCTTGACGAGCCCGAACGTGCCGCCGTCCTTGGGCTCGACCAGCAGCACGTGCCGGTACTTGGCCTTCGCCAGCTTGTCGGCGTTGACGAACGAGACCCGCACGCCCTTGCCGTTCTTCGAGTACCAGCTGACGAGCAGCTCGCGGTGCCCGTCGACGACGCCGCCGTCGACCGCGTCCGCGCTGCCGGTGATCCCCTGCGGATACCAGTAGGACACGGCGCTGTCGCCCTTGTTCCAGCGGAACCCGCCGGCGACGCCGGCCACGCCCCGCAGCTCCTTCGGCGCCGAGCCGAGCGCCGTGACGGAGCGGTTCGCGCTCGCGATCACGTCCCCCACGGACGCCCGCGGGTGCGTCTTCTCCAGCGCCGCCACGCGCGCGTACTCGGCGTCGCCGAGCCCGGTGCGCGTCAGCCCGAGCCCGGCGGTCGAGATCGGGTCGAAGCTCGCGGCCGAAGCGCCGGCCACGGGCAGGAATGCGGCGAGGATCGCCGCGACCAGGATCGTTCTCATGTGATCGAGCCCCCTGTCGGTCGTTCACTGATCCCGACCCACCGTAGGCGTGCCCTGCGGCGAACTACGTACGGGAAGCCGTAGTCCGCCAGCTTTAAGTCGCGTTCGTCATCGCCGACGATCCTGGACAAGTGCACGTCCGCGCTGCCATCGCCCGCCTGCCGCTCGCGCTCCGCGCGTTCGTGCTGCTGCCGCTGCTCGCGGCAGCGGTCGACCAGGCGCGGGTGTCGTTCGCGTGCGGACCGGACGTCCGCAGCTGCCTGGAGACCGCAACGTCCGGCGGGCGCTTCGGCCTCGCCGCGATCATCGTGCTCGGCCTCTACACGGCCGCGATCGCCGGGCTGGTCACGCGCGTGGCGCGCCGCCGCACGGCGCCCGCGCTGCTGTGGATCGTCGCCTCCGCCGGCATCTGGGCGGCGATCGGCGGCCAGGCCGTGGTCGCCGACGTGCTCGGCGGCCCGGCGACGCTCGGCGGCGGCTGGATGCACCTGCTCGCGTTCGGCGCCGCCGCGGGCGCGATGCTCGCGTTCGTCCTGCGCCTCCTCCCCGCCGCCCGCCGGCTGATCCACCGGCTCGCGCCGCGCGTGCTGCTGCTCCTGGAGCCGCAGCCGATCGGCGTCGCGGCGCTCCCGGCGCCGGCGCAGCCGCGCTTCACCCGTTTCGCGCGGGATCGGGCCCCGCCTGCCCTGGTCTGACCTCCAGACCAGACGCAGCACCACCCGAAACCCACACGAAACCAAGGAGCCACAGCACCATGTCCAAGAGCGAACGCGCGCAGCGCCGGGAACAGCGCCGGGAAGCCGAGCGCGCCGCCACCGCGGCCGCCGCGCGCCGCCGCCGCATCCGCATGCTGCTCGGCGCGGGCGGCCTCGCGGTCGTCCTCGTCGTCGCCGGCATCGCGATCTCCGCCTCCGGCGGCAAGGCGAAGCCGTCCCCCGCGGCGACCGGCAGCGCCGCGAAGGTCGTCGCCGGCATCCCGGAGAAGGACGGCGTGCTCGGGGACCCGAAGGCGCCGATCACGCTGACCGAGTACCTGGACCCGCAGTGCCCGATCTGCGCCGAGGCCTCGCAGCAGACGATGCCGACGATCATCAAGGACTACGTCCGCACCGGCAAGGTCAAGCTGCAGGCGCGCACGCTGAGCTTCATCGGCCCGGACTCGGTCCGCGCCGCCAAGGTCGCCGCCGGCGCCGGCCAGCAGGGCAAGGAGTGGGCGTTCCTGGAATCCTTCTACGCCGCTCAGGGCGAGGAGAACTCCGGCTACGTGACCGACGACTTCCTCACCGACGTCCTCAAGGCCGCCGGCGCCGACCCCGGCAAGGCGCTCGCGTTCGCCGACGGCGCGTCCGCCCAGGAGGCGCTCGACCAGGCCGACGCGCAGGCGCAGGGCCTCAAGATCGACTCCACGCCGTCGTTCACGGTCACCCGCAACGGTGACGAGAAGGTCGTCGCGGTCGGCCTCGACGACCTCCAGAACAAGCTCGAGGCGGCGCTGTCGTGAAGCTCCGCGCCGCCGCGGTCGTCGTCGCCCTCGTCGGGCTCGGCATCGCGACCTACCTGACGATCGTGCACTACGCGGGCTCGAGCCCGGTGTGCGCGATCGCCCACGGGTGCGCCACGGTGCAGAAGTCCGACTACGCCAAGCTGGCCGGGATCCCGGTCGCGGTGCTCGGCGTGATCGGGTACCTCGGCATCCTGGCGTGCCTGGTGCGCGACAGCGAAGCGACGCGGACCGCGGCGGCGTTCCTGGCGATCGGCGGGCTCGGCTTCAGCGGCTGGCTGACCTACGTCGAGGTCGCGAAGATCGACGCGATCTGCATCTGGTGCGTCGGCTCGGCGATCTGCATGGCGCTGCTCGCCGGGCTGACGATCGCCCGCGTGCTCACGTCGCCGCCGGAGCTGGCGCAGGTGCGCTGAACGAGCGCAGGGCCGCGAGCGCGCCGTCGAGCGCGGCGCGCAGCGGCTCCAGCGACTGCTGGGCCTTCGTCAGCAGCAGCCCGCCCTGCAGCGCGGCGAAGACCGCCAGCGAGAGCGTCTCCGGGTCGGCGTCGGCGCGCAGGCGCCCGGCGGCCCGCATCCGCTCGATCCCGGCCCGCAGTGTCCAGCTCGTCGAGCCACGGACGCTGCGCGTCGAGCACGCGCCCGGCCTGCAGCGCCGCCAGCGCGAGCACCAGCTCGGCCGCGGCCTCGACGATCCGCGCCCGTGTCGCGGGGCGCCGCGGTCGTCGAGCAGATCGGCGAGCGCGCGACGTTCGTCGCCGCCGATCTCGACGGCACGCCGGAGGTCTCGCGCCGGCTCGCGAACGACGCGGCGGCGCAATCATCGACCTCGGCTCCTGGATCGCACGGCTGGGCGTGCCGGTCTCCTCGATCTACAGCTCGTCCAAGGGCGCGCTGGAGACGCTCACGCGGGCTTGGGCCGCGGAGTTCGGCCCGCAGGGCGTGCGCGTGAACGCGATCTCCCCCGGCGTCACGCGCGAAGCGACGCCGGACGGCGGGCGCGTGGGCGTCGCGGTGGTCGCCGGATAGCCTCATGCGCCATGCCATTGACCGCGCCCGACCAGTGCGTCGCGATCGTGATCGACGCGCAGCCCGGGTTCATGCCCGACGAGGACGCCGAGCGTGCGCTCGAGCGCGCCGCCTGGCTGATCGCGGTCGCGCGCGATCTCGGCGTCCCCGTCGTCGTCACCGAGGAGGAGCCTGAGGTCAACGGCGCCACCGACGAGCGGCTCGCGGTGGCGCCCGCGTTCGTCAAGCCGACGTTCGGGCTCACCGGCACGCCGGAGATCCTCGGCGCGGTGATCGCCACGCACCGGCGCACGGCCGTGCTCGTGGGCTTCGAGACCGACGTCTGCGTCTACCAGTCGGCGGTCGGGCTGCTGGACCGCGGGTTCGACGTGCTGGTGGTCGAGGACGCGACGTTCTCCCCCGGCGAGATGCACGCGCGCGGCCTGGACCGGCTGCGCGAAGCGGGCGCGCGGCTGACGCACGCCAAGGCGCTCGCGTACGAGTGGGTGCGGACGGTCGACGCCGCCGGCGCGCTGCCGCGGCCCGCGCCGTTCCGGCTCTAACCGCCCAGCCGGTCGACGTCGCGCCGCCACAGCTCGCGCTGCAGCCGCCAACGGCAGTAGCCGATGCCCGAGCGGGCGACGAGGAACACCAGCGTCGGCAGCAAGATCGTGAGCACGAACGCGCCCTCCAGCGGCCTGCCCGAGTTGAGCGCGTCGCGCACGTAGCGCTCCCAGTCGAAACCGAGCACGATCGACGCGACGAACGCGCACCAGATCCCGGTCGCGACCTTGCCCGCCGCGGCGAGCCAGCGGTTGAGCCGGACGAGCCAGCGCCACGGGAGGCGGCAGACCGTCAGCCGCTCGCTGAGCATCGGCTTCCGGATCCCTTCCGGGGACAGCTTCGCCGCGACCGCGGCCTCGATGCGCTCCCGGATCCCGCTCACCCCCGGCATTATGTGGCCTGTGAACGCGCTGCTCGACCTCGTCGCGCGCCAGCTCGCGGACGACCTCCGCGGAGCGCCGGCCGCCGCGCGGGCGCACTTCAGCGCCGAGGGCCGGGCCCGGCGCTGCCACACGATCGACGATCTGCGGGCGCTGGCGCGGCGGACCGTGGCGCGGCCGGTGTTCGACTACGTCGACGGCGCGGCCGGCGACGAGGTCACCTCCCGGCGCAATCGGGCGGCGTTCGCCCGCGTCGAGCTGCGCCCGCGGACGCTGGTCGACGTCTCGGACGTGACACTGGCCACGACGGTCCTGGGGCGCGCGGTCGCGCTGCCGATCCTGGCCGCCCCGACCGGGCTGACCGGGCTCACGCATCCGGACGGCGAGGTCGCGGTCGCGCGCGCCGCCCACGCCGCCGGCTCGCTGTCCACGGTCTCGACGCTCTCCTCGTGCTCGCTCGAGGAGGTGCACGCGGCGGCGCCCGGCCGCAAGTGGTTCCAGCTCTACGTGCTGCGCGACCGCGGGCTCACCGCCGCGCTGGTCGACCGCGCCGAGGCCGCGGGCTACGAGGCGCTGATGCTGACCGTCGACGTCCAGGTCGCGGGCGTGCGCGACCGCGACGTCCGCAACCGCTTCAGCGTGCCGCCGCGGCTGACGCTGCGGACGCTGGCGGACGGCGCGCGCCACCCGCGCTGGACGGCGGCGTTCGCCGCGCGGCCGCGGATCACGCCCGGCAACTTCGGGCTCGGCGGCGGCGCGGCCAGCCTGGCGGCGCACGTCAACCGGCAGTTCGACCCGACGCTCACGTGGGAGGACGTCGCGCGGCTGCGCGAGCGCTGGCGCGGGCCGCTGCTGATCAAGGGCATCATGCGCGCCGACGACGCGGTGCGGGCCGCCGAGCACGGCGTCGACGCCGTCGTGGTCTCCAACCACGGCGGGCGGCAGCTCGACCACGCGCAGGCGACGATCGACGCGCTGCCGGCGATCGCGGACGCCGTCGGCGACCGGGTCGAGCTCTACCTCGACAGCGGCGTGCGGCGCGGGACCGACGTCGTGAAAGCGCTCGCGCTGGGCGCGCGGGCCGTGCTCGTCGGGCGGCCGCTGATGTACGGGCTCGGCGCGGCGGGCGAGGCGGGCGTGCGGCGCGCGTTCGCGATCCTGCGCGCGGAGCTCGCCACCGCGCTGGCGCTGGCGGGCTGCCCAGGGCTGGAGGATCTCGGGCCCGGCGCGGTCACCGGGCCCGATCCCATGTGACTCTCAGTCGCCCCGCTGTCGGCGCGGCGGAGTGAGCGGCTTGAGCGGGGGACGGCGTGAGGGGCGCGGGGACTCCGCGCGACGGTAGCGATCCAGCAGCCGCCGGACTTCGGCGAGCGGGGGTGCCTGTCGAGGCATCTGGGTATGGGGCATCGGCCTCCGTGCTTTCGGCAGTAGTGCGCTCGGGCTTTACCCCTGACCGAGGAAGTTCGAAACGCGGTCGAGTTGGTTGACTTACGCCATGCGCCTGGACCACGGAGGACTGCTCGTTTCCGACGTCGAGCGCGCGGCGCGCTTCTACACCGACGCGCTCGGGCTCGAGCGCGTGCCGCGCCCGCCGACGTTCGACACGCCGGGCGCCTGGCTGCGCGTCGGCGACGCTCACCAGATCCACCTGATCGGGGAGACCGAGGCCGGCCGCGCACGGGCCGTGAACCCCGGCTACGACGCGGCGGAGATCGCGATCGGGTACGGCAACCACCTGGCGCTCGTGGTCGACGATCTCGACGCGGCGGTGGCCCGGCTGCAGGCGTGCGGCGTCGCGCCGGAGGGCGAGATCATCGCCCGCGGCGACGGCGTGCGGCGCACGTTCGTCACCGACCCGGACCGCAACATCATCGAGCTGATGGAGACCGGCGTGCCGGTCACGGGCGACGAGCCGCGGCTGACCGCGCCGAGGCGGGTGGACTCGTGACGTGAGGCGTCTCAGCGCGCGGCGCGCTTGGCCGCGCGGCGCGCTTTCACCGACCGGCGCACGAGCAGGCGGTCGAACCCCATGCCGAGCGCGAACGCGAGCAGGATCACGATGATCAGCGGCGTCGACCACGTCCCGAACAGCCAGTTGACCCGGACCGACCCGAGGTTGAGCATCGCGAACACGGTCAGCGCGACGCCGACCGCGGCCGCGCCGACGACCCGTGCGCGCTCGCGGCGCGAGACCGCGCGGCCGGGCCGCCTGGCCGCGCCCTTCGAGGGCGCCTCATCCGGAAGCTGAGCCATCGGCCGCATTCTCCCCGTTTTGATCGAGCAGCGCGCCCAGCCCGGCCCGCGCCAGCAGCGCCGCCGCGGCCGGCTCGACATCGACCAGCCGCAGCGGGACGCGCTGCGAGAGGTCTCTGAGCATGTCCGCCGCCTGCACGTCGAGCTCCCAGCTCGAGCCGAGGTCGACCTCGACCGGCTGCCCGTCGGCCAGCGCCACGATCCGGTCCTTGACCGCGACCGCGTTGGCGTAGAACAGCCCGCCTTCGACGCGAACCCGCAACGGCGCCCGCGCCACCACCGTCACCGGCGGCCGGCTCAACCGCCGGATCACCAGGAACAGCGACAGCGCCGCCGCGACCAGCAGCCCGCGCAGCACGCCGAGCAGCAGGACGCCCGCGACCGCCAGCAGCGCCAGCACGATCGCGCTGCGCCGCACGCGCGCGAACCGCCGCAGCTCCCCCACCCGCAGGAAGCTCGCGACCGCCACGATCACGATCGCCGCCAGCGTCGCCTCCGGCAGGTCCCGGAACAGCGGCGCCAGGAACGCGCCGGTCAGCAGCACCAGGGCGGCGGTGATCAGCGTCGCCAGCTGCGTCCGCCCGCCCGCGTCGTCCGCCGCCGCCGTCTGGCTCGCGCCGCCGGACTGCACGAACCCGGACGAGAGCCCGGCGACGACGTTCGAGACGCCCATCGCCGACAGGTCGCGGTTCGGGTCCACCTGGTAGCCGTGCTTGTCGGCCAGCGCGCGTGAGACGCCGACCGCCTCGGTCGACAGGATCAGCACGCCGAACGCCGCCGGCAGCAGCGTCTGCAGCTCGGTCCCGTTCAGCGACGGCCACGCGAAGTCCGGCAGCCCGGCCGGGATCTTGCCCACGACCGCGACCCCGTGGCCGGGAAGCCCGAGCGCGGCCGACACGACGATCGCCGCCACCAGCACGAGCAGCGTCGCCGGGATCGGCAGCCGCCTGAAGAGCACGAGCCCCGCGACGCTGGCCGCGCCCACGATCACCGTCAGCGCGTGCGCGTCCCCCAGGTGCGAGACGATGTCCCAGACGCGCGGGAAGAAGGTGCCGGAGCCGTCCTCGAGGCCCAGCGCCTTCGGCAGCTGCCCGGCCATGATCGTCAGGCCGAGCCCGAACAGCATCCCGGTCATCACCGGCGTCGAGACGAAGTCCGAGATCGCGCCCAGCCGCAGCGCGCCCCCGATCACCAGCACCACGCCCGTGACCAACGCCAGCGCGGCCGAGAGCACGGCGAACTTCGCCGCGTCGGACCCGGCCAGCGGCCCGATCGTCGCCGCCGACAGCGCGGACGTCGCGGTCGTCGCGCTCACCACCAGCGAGCGCGACGTGCCGAGCAGCGCGTACGCGATCAGCGCGCCCGGCGCGGCCATCAGCCCGGCCTGCGGCGGCAGCCCGGCGATCTGCGCGTACGCGACCGCCTGCGGGACCACCACGCTCCAGATCACCAGGCCGGCGACGACGTCGGCGCGCAGCCACTCACGCCGGTAGCCGGACAGCCAGGCGGGGAGGGCGCGAGCCACGAGCGCCCTCCCGGAAGCGACTACGCCGCGCTCGCGTCGCGCGCCTCGAGCACCTTGCGCAGGCGCTCCTCGGCCTCGTTGTCGAGCGACGTCTGGATGACCTCGCCGCCGAACTTCGCGATCTCCGGCAGCACCTTGTCCGGCGTGGACTTGTGGATCAGCACGAACACGGCGGCGCCGCCCGGCTGCAGCTTGTCGCCGAGGTCCTTCATGAACTTGTCGTCGATCCCGACGTCGGTCAGCGCGCCGGTCGCGGCGCCGGTGGCCGCCCCGATCGCCATGCCGAACAGCGGCACGAAGAAGATCAGGCCGATCAACCCGCCCCAGAGCGCGCCGCCGACGGCCCCGCCCGCGACCAGCTTGTTGGACTGGTGCAGCTTGACCTTGCCGTCCGCCTCGCGGGTGACGATGACGGCGTCCTCGAGCTCGATCGCGTGCTCGGTCTGCAGGCGGCCCAGCGTGGCGAGGACCTCCTCCGCGGTCGCCTTGTCCGGGAACGCGACTGCGACGAGATTGCTCATCCGTACTCCTTGATCGTCGATGGGCCACCATCCTCGGCCATCCGAGGGTGGCGCGACCTCACCCGTTGCGGGCGATGCGAAACCGTACCGGGCGTAGCGACGATCACGCCATGTCCAAGCCATTCAAGGGGAAGATCGCCCTTGACGTCCGCGACTCGGTCCAGGACTGGACGGCCTTCCTGGCCGACCGGGCGCCGCAGGGCTCACCGAACGTGCTCGTCGTGCTCTACGACGACACGGGCTGCGCGGCGTGGTCGCCGTACGGCGGCCGCATCCAGATGCCGACGCTGGACCGCCTGGCCGCCAACGGCCTGACGTACAGCCAGTGGCACACGACCGCACTGTGCTCGCCGACGCGTTCCACGTTCCTGACCGGGCGCAACTGCCACCAGAACAGCTTCGCGTCGATCTCCGAGACGGCGCTGGGCTTCCCGGGCTACAGCTCGCACATCCCGGCGGAGTGCGCGCCGATGGCGAAGGTCCTGCGGCGCGCCGGCTGGAGCACGTTCTGGGTGGGCAAGAACCACAACGTGCCGGTCGACGAGTGGACGATGGGCGCGTCGAAGGAGCGCTGGCCGCTGGCCATGGGCTACGACCGCTTCTACGGCTTCATCGGCGGCGAGACCAACAACTGGTATCCGGACCTCGCCGAGGACAACCACTACATCAGCCCGCCGTACACGCCGCAGGAGGGCTACCACCTGTCCAAGGACCTGGCCGACAAGGCGCTCGAGTTCATCCGCGACTCCAAGCAGACCGAGCCGGAGAAGCCCTGGTACCTGTGGTTCTGCCCGGGCGCCAATCATGCGCCGCACCACGCGCCGCAGGAGTTCATCGACAAGTACCAGGGTGTCTTCGACGACGGCTACGAGGCCTACCGCGACTGGGTCCTGCCGCGCATGATCGAGCGCGGCGTCCTGCCCGAGGGCACGGAGCTGTCGCCCCTGAACCCGATGGCCGAGGGCACGGTCTCCCCCGGCGACCTCGTGCGCCCGTGGGACACGCTGTCCGGCGAGGAGAAGCGCCTGTTCAGCCGCATGGCCGAGGTCTACGCCGGCTTCTCGGAGTACACCGATCACCAGGTCGGCCGGATCGTCGACTACCTCGAGGAGTCCGGCCAGCTCGAGAACACGATCGTCGTCTACGCCGCCGACAACGGGGCGTCCGGCGAAGGCAGCCCGAACGGCTCGGTCAACGAGGGCAAGTTCGCGAACGGGTTCCCGGACGACATCGAGCAGAACCTGGCGCTGATCGACCGGATCGGCACGCCGGACACCTACAACCACTATCCGACCGGCTGGGCGGTGGCGTTCTCGACGCCGTACCGGATGTTCAAGCGCTACTCCTACCAGGGCGGCATCGCCGACCCGCTGGTGATCCACTGGCCGGCGGGGATCAAGGCCCGCGGCGAGGTCCGCGACCAGTACCACCACTGCACCGACATCGTCCCGACGATCCTCGACTGCTGCGGCGTCGAGCTGCCGACCGTCTTCGACGGCGTCGAGCAGACGCCGCTGCCGGGCGTGTCGATGCGCTACAGCTTCGACGCCGCGGACGCCCCGACGCGCAAGCGGACGCAGTACTACGAGATGCTGGGCACGCGCGGCATCTGGCACGAGGGCTGGAAGGCGGTGGCCGAGCACGGGCCGATCCCGCTCGGCCGCGGGCACTTCGAGGACGACGTCTGGCAGCTGTTCCACACCGACGTCGACCGCTCGGAGGCGCACGACCTCGCCGGCGAGCACCCGGAGAAGCTCGAGCAGCTCAAGGCGCTGTGGCTGGAGGAGGCCAAGCAGTACAACGTGCTGCCGCTCAACGACGTCGGGGTGCTCGAGCTGATGAAGCTCGAGTTCAAGGTGCCGGTGCCGCCGAGCGGCCAGTACGTCTATTACCCCGGCACCAGCGAGATCCCCGAGCACTCCGCCGCGAACACGCACGGCGTCTCGTTCAAGGTGCTCGCCGACGTCGAGCTGACGCCGGAGAGCGAGGGCGTGATCTGGGCCCACGGCTCGCGCTTCGGGGGCCACGCCGTGTACGTCAAGGACGGCCGGCTGCACTACACGTACAACTTCCTCGGCATCCCGCCGGAGCAGAAGCTGGTGACCGCCGCGCCGCCGCCGGGCCGCCACCTGATCGGCGTCGAGTTCGCCAAGGAGCGCGCCGGCGAGTACGGCGAGTCGCACGGCACCGCGACGCTCTACGTCGGCGAGACCGCGGCCGCGTCGGCCGCGTTCCGCACGATGACCGGGCACTTCGCGATCACCGGCGAGGGCCTGTGCATCGGCTACGACAGCGGCGACTCGGTCAGCGAGGACTACCGGCCGACGTTCGCGTTCCGCGGCGGCACGATCCACAAGGTCGTGTTCGACGTCGCCGACGACGTGTACGTGGACGTCGAGCGCCACCTCGCGGCGGCGCTGATGCGCGACTGAGGTGCCGCGCCGGGCGGCGGCCGACCGCCGCCCGGCGCTGCGGCTCAGCCGCCGGCCAGCACGCGCTGCTTGGCGGCCTCGAACTCCTGCTGCGTGAGCACGCCGGCGTCCAGCAGGCCCTTGAGCTTGGTCAGCTCGGCCACGACGTCCGAGCCGCCCGCTGCCGGGGCCGGGGCCGGCGGGGGCGCCTGCGCGGCTTCGAGCGCTTCGATGCGCGCGGACTGATCGGCCTCGGCGGCCTGCTCGGCGTACGCGCGCTCCTGCGCGCGGGCGCCGGCGCGGCCGGCGACGTAGGCGGTCCCGCCCACCATCGCGGCGCGAGCCAGCGGGCGGCGGGGTCGGAAGAGGAGTGGCATGGCCGGCAGTCTGCGCGCGCGCCGGGTGAGGGCGCCTCATGCGCGGCGGGTGAGGCCCGCCGGCCTATGGCGGTTCGGGCAGGGGCAACGCGAGCACGAAGATCACCGCCGCGAGGATCACGGCGACGAGCGCGATCACCAGCACGACGCCGCCGGTCAGCGGGCTCCAGACGACGAGCGCCAGCCCGGCGAGCCCGCCGACGATGCTCAGGAGCATCGTGCGGTTGCGGGCGATCCACGCGCGCCGCGGGCTCGTCGCCAGCGCGTTCCAGAACCGGCCCAGCGGCAGCCCGGCCAGGAACGTCAGCGCCGCCAGCACGACCGCCGCGATCAGCACGATCTTCAGGCCGTGGCGCAGGAACGCGGCGACCGTGTCGAAGATGTCCGAGGCCGCGTCGCGCGGCAGCGCGCCGGAGCCGAGCGCGTCCAGGTACGCCGAGCGCGCGACCGCCAGCGCCGCCACCACGAGCAGCATCGCCAGCGCGATGCCGATCGCCGCGTGCAGCACGCCGCGCAGCCGCGGGCGCGAGAGCCAGATCGAGCCGGCCAGGCACAGCAGCGCGAGGATCGGCAGCAGCCACGAGAGCGCTTTCAGCAGCCGGATCCCGCGCTGGGCGGACACCAGCGCGTGGGACTGGACGAGCTCGATGCGGCCGTCGACGGTCGGCGGGATCGCGGCCGCCAGCCGGTACAGGCCGCGCTCCTGCAGCGCGGCCTTGACGCGGTCGACCGCCGGCGAGAGGTCGAGGTACACCGTGTCCTGGTCGAGCGCCAGGCGGCCCGAGCGGCCGCCGGTGAGCAGCTCGACCAGGCGCGTGTGCGCGCGCCGATTCGCTTCCACCCAGAGCTGCTGGAAGCGGTCGGACGCGGTGAAGTCGTCGATGCGCGAGCGAATGAACGACTGCAGGCCGCGCTCGAGCGCCGGCGCGAGCACGTCCGCCCGGTCGGGCAGCGCCTCGCGGATCAGCGGCTGGAAGTTGATGTTCTTCTGGATCGCCGCGTCGAGCTTGTCCGCGACCGCCTTCTGGACCGCCGGCTCGGCGGCGATCGGAGTGACCGTCTGCACGTAGCGGTCGGTGTCCAGCAGCGTCACCCGCAGCCAGATCGCGACGACCGACAGCGCGGCGAGGCCGCACCCGAGCACCAGCAACAGCACCTTCGATCCGCGGCGCACGCGGGCACGGGTCAGGCCCTGGCGGCGCAGCGCCTCGTTCTCGGCTCGCAGCCGCGCCACCTCGGCCTGGAGGGCATCGTCGCTCATCGATCCGGCACACTGTCAGACCCGGCCGGGTGATGCGTGCTCATCCGGCGGGAGTGATCCGTCCTCACCCACCCGCGCGCGACCGTGCCGACATGAGCGACTATCGAGCTTCCGCGGAGCGCGGCCAGAACTGGGCGGCGTTCGCCGCCGTGCTGTTCCTGATCCTCGGCATCTTCAACGTCGTCGACGGGATCGCGGCGCTGGCGGCCGACGATCACTTCCGGGCCGAGGAGCTGCTGTTCGGCGACCTGACGCTGTGGGGCGTGCTGTTCCTGATCGTGGGGATCGTGCAGCTGCTGACGTCGTATCTGATCTTCCAGGGCAGCGCGGCCGGTGCGCTGCTCGGCGTCACGCTGGCGTCGCTGAACGCGGTGCTCGCACTGCTGGCGATCGGCGCGTATCCGATCTGGGCGATCATCATCCTCGTGCTCGACGGGGTGGTGATCTACGCCCTCACGGTCTACGGAGACGCCCTCCGCAGCCCACGCTGAGTCGCTCGGCGACCGGCTCGAGCACGCGATCGAGGCCCGCACCGACGTCGGTGCGGAGATCGAGCACGCCGAGCCGCGCCGCCGCCTGCGACGCACGATCTTCTGGCTCGCGATCACCGGCGTCTCGCTCTATCTCGTCTTCCCGTCGGTGATCGAGGTGCTGGGGTCCTGGAAGGAGATCCGGCGCTTCTCGGCCGTCGCGCTGGTCGTCATGGCCGGGCTGCAGCTCGCGTCGCTCGTCTGCCTGTGGGCGCTGCAGCGGCTCGCGCTGCGCGCGCGGCGGTGGCGGCCCGTGGTCACGTCGCAGCTGGCCGGCAACGCGCTGGCCAAGGTCGCGCCCGGCGGGGGCGCGTTGGGCGCCGCGCTGCAGTACCGGATGCTGGTCCAGGCCGGGCTGCCGCCGGCCGCGACCGTGGCCGCGCTGACGGCGGTCAACCTGCTCGTGTTCGCGGTCGTGCTGGCGCTCCCGGTGCTCGCGATCCCGGCGCTGCTGCGCGGGTCGGTCGACCGGTCGCTGCTGGAGACCGCGATCGCCGGCCTGGTGATCTTCGGCGTCGCGAGCGGGCTCGGGGCGGTGCTGCTCTCGACCGACCGGCCGCTGGCGTGGATCGGGCGCGTCGTGCAGCGCGTGCGCAACCGGCTGCGTCGGAGCGCCGAGCCGCTGCAGCGGCTGCCGGAGCGGCTGCTGCGCGAGCGCGACCGGATCCTGCACACGCTCGGCCCGCGCTGGAAGCGCGCGCTGGTGGCGACCGTCGGGCGCTGGACGTTCGACTACCTGACGCTGCTGGCCGCGCTGGCGGCGATCGGCTCGCACGCGCGGCCGGGGCTCGTCCTGCTCGCGTTCTGCGGCGCGCAGGTGCTGGCGCAGATCCCGGTCACGCCCGGGGGGCTCGGGTTCGTGGAAGCGGGGCTGACCGCGATGCTCGCGCTCGCCGGCGTGAGCGCGGGGGACGCGGTGCTGGCCACGTTCGCCTACCGCCTGTTCTCGTATTGGCTGCCGCTGCCGCTCGGCCTCGCCGCGTTCGCGTTCCATTCCGCCGCCCCCTCCCCGCCCCACCCGCGCCCGGGCCCGGGCCCGGGCCCGGGCGACACCTGACGCACCGAGTGGTCACTTTCCGGCCGCATCCGCCAGTACGCGACCACTCGCCGCGTCACGGGCGCGGGCGCCGCGGTCGCGCCGGCGAACGGCGGCAATAAGGGGGGAGGCGCCGCGGCGCGACGGCGCGGGACGAGCGGCAAC
>DATMGH010000129.1:0-21454 GCA_035555675.1 Solirubrobacter sp.
CGGGCGACCGGGGTGGAGTTCCCGACAGGCCCTCGCCCCGGTCGCCCCACCGGAGGTGTCCCGTTAACGGGAAGACCGCGAACGACAAAGGCCCGCGCCAGGCGGGCCTTCAGGTGGGTCCTGCAAGTCGTACTACTTGGCGGCGCTGACGGCCTTCACGATCCGCTTCAACGTCGAGGACCCGAGCCACCTGTCCGCCCACGTCGTCCCGTACGACTTCACCCTGCCCTCGGTGAAGTAGGGGTTCCCGAAGCTGAGCGCGGCGTCCTTGACCGCGGCCTCGTCGGCGGGGTCGATCCCGGCCTTGACCAGCTGCTCGACCACCAGCTGCTCGACCACCTTCAAGGTGATCTTCGGCTGGCTGTCGGCCGCGGCCTTGCGGAGCGCGTCCAACTCGGCCTTCAGGCGCTTGACCGTGGTCCCGAGCAGCCGCTTCGCCTGGCCCTGCGAGGTCGAGCGGGCAAGCTCGGCCGCTTCGAGTTCCGCCTGCACGACCTCGATCGTGCGGCCCTCCGTGGTGGTGCTCTGCGGGTTGGTCATGGCTTCTTCGTAACGCACCCACCACCCAGTTCAAGCGTTGGTTTTGGCTCTACGACGCCGTTTTCTCGGCCCTCGACCACCAGCGGCGGTCCGATCAGGTCGTCGAACGATTCCGCCAGCATTCGCGAGTAGCGGGGTCCGCGCGGCCAATGCCACGACTCCGAATCGACCCGGAACTCGGGGCTGTCCCGCGTCGCCGGATTGCCGCGCCGGACCCCCTCGACCAGGCCCCTCCACGCCGACTCGAAGTACTCGCCGACGACCCGCCAGTAGCTCAGATCCTTGTGGCCGTCCTTCGGATAGCTCGCGAGGTCGCGATCCGTCGCAACCTGAAGCCAGGTCGGAACCCGCACCGGCTCGTTCACGTAAGCGATGCCGTCCTCTCGGGTCTCGGACACCGGCTGCCAGCGGTGGCAGGCCATGCACATCGGCGCGAGGTTCGACGGGTCCTCGCTGCCGCCCTCCGCGTGGTCTTGAAGGTGGCAGCGATCGAGCCAGCCCGCGGCGCTGTTCCAAGCCTGCGGGACGCGCTCAGCGGTGGTCGCGGGCTTCACGGGGGCGAGCCACCCGCAGCGGAAGCAGAACGGCTCGCCCCACCCGATCGACCGGGCGCGGATCTCGGGGAACGTCGCTAGTAGCTCGTCCCAGTGGTCATCCCAGTACGACTGGATCGCGCCGAGCGACGGCATCGGGTCGCGCGGGGCGGTCACTCGACCACCGCCCAGGACGTGCCAGGGTGGCGCTCGCGCAGGATCGAGAGCCAGGCGTCGGCGACCGCCTCGCGGGCCTCGGCCGGTGCCGGGTCCGGGTCCTCGTCGCCGCCGTCGTCGTCCTGCGTTGCAGCCGCCGACCGGCGAGCGGCCGGCCTCGCGTGCCCCCGCTGTCGCGGCGTGCTCGTCCGCGCCCTCGGGCGCTGCGGCTCGGCGTCGGAGAGGCCCCACCAAGCGACGGCCCGGTAGGTCTGCGGGTCGACCTTGCGGAGTAGCCGCAGGGCGGCTCGGTTGTTGTGCATCAGCCTCGTCCCTTCATGCGCTCGGGCGGGCACTCGCCCCGCCAGTACACGGTTGCCCTCTCGGCGATCGGCACCCGGCCGCGCCCGATCATCACGGCGTCCAGCCCGGCCCGGAGCAGCTTGTTGCGCTGCTGCGTGGTCAGGTTCGGCCAGTCGGCTTCGAGGTCGGCGGCCAGCGGGAGGTCCGCGAGTCCGGCCCGTTCGCGCGCCTCGTTCAGCGCGGTCTGCGCCCGCTCGACGGCTTCGCGACGCTGCCGTGCCCCGTTCGCGAACGCGACCGCCCCCACGTCGGCGGCGCTGACGGCCGCGATGTACGTGTCGAGTTCGCGCCGCGCGGTGGTCAGCGCGGCCTCGGTCGCCTTCAGGTCTTCGGCCACGGCGACGCCCTCGGCGCGCATCCCGCGCAGGCCCCGCATGAAGTGGTCGAGCACGAACGGCTCGACCACGGTGCCGAGGACGCTCGCGGGCGATGGGCAGCGTCCGCTGCTGCGTTCGGTGCGGCAGCGGTAGAGCCTCCGGTTCACGCCGCGTTGCTTCATCGTGTCCGGCTTCAACACGTAGCCGCAGCCCTCGCACCGGAGCAGGCCCGCGAGCAGCGACCCGCCGAGTCCGTTGACCGGCCGCTTGCCCTTCGCCTCCTGCGCGGCCTGCCACAGCGCCTCGTCGGGCGTCCCGTCGTCGCGCTTCAGGATCGGCTCGTGCGCGTCGGGGTTGCGGTACTCGCCGGACCGCGCTTCGCCCAGGTACGCCCGGTTCGAGATCATGTGCCCGATGGCGCGCGGCATCCAGTTCGTCGTGCCGTACGGCGACTCGACGTTGTGCTTGCGCAGGTGGTTGCAGAGGTCGCGCCACGACGCGCCGTTGGCCTTCATGCGGAAGACCTCCGCGATGTGCGGCGCGGCCTGCGGGTTCACCACCAGGCGGCCGTCGTCGCCGCGCTCGTAGCCGGTCGGTGCGCGCGACGCCACGTGGACTCCGCGCTCGACCGCGCGGCTTCGGGCGTCCCGCCAGTTGTCGCCGATCTGGCGGCGCTGCATCCGGCTGAGCGCGAGCAGCACCGTCATGGCGAACTCGCCGAACGGCGTCGTCGGGTCGATGCCTTCCTCGACTGACGCGACTTCGCCGCCCGCGTCGTGGATCGACTCGATCAGGTTCAGCGCGTCGGCGACGCCCGCCCGACTGAAGCGGTCGAGCTTGGCGACCACAATGCCGCCGGTGTCGCTCGACGCGACGCGGGCCAACGCCTTGTCGAAGCCAGGGCGCGAGAGCTTGCCGCCCGTCTGGTCAAGGTCGGTGTGCCACTTGGCGATCTCGACGCCACGGAGCGCCGCCCATTGCTCGATCTTCTCGCGCTGCTGGTCGGGGCTGATGAAGCTGTCGCCCTCCCGGCCGCGCGTGGCGCTGACGCGGATGTAGCCGTCGAGCTTCATGCGTCGAGCCTCATCTGCTGCGGCCCGACCTCGGGCACCGGCTCGCCCGTCTGGCGGGTCCACCACGCGGCGAACACTTGGCGGTGGCACCACGTCACCGCCAAGTCCTCGAAGCAGAGCAGGACGAGCGGGCCGCCGTGCTCGCGGGCGATCCGCTCGAACTGCTGCCGCAGCTGGGGGACGCCGGTGCGGTCGAGCCGACGTTCGTAGCGCTCCGTGAACTCGTCGCGGTCGGTGACGGCGAACAGCGAGCCAGAGGGCGCGAGGTCGGGGACGGCGGCGGCGATCTCGTACCCGAGCGGGAAGCGGGGCCGACCGACCGTGATTGCGACGGGCGTTCCCTCGGTCGGGTCGAACGTCGCGAAGCGCCCCGTTCTGAGGGCGACTGGCTGCACTTGGCTACCTCCGTGGCCGATGTGTGTTATGGCCAAATTGTAGTCAAGTAAGGATATGCGCGAGCCCGGAGCGCTGGAAGTCCTCCCGGACGGTCTCCTCAAGGCGCTCGTCCTCCCCGAGCACCATGCCGCGCAGCAGCGCCGCCTCGGACGGGTCGAGCGCCGCGTCGAGCCCCGCTTCCGCCCGGCGCCGGATGCCGTCGAGCGTGCCAGCGATGCCGCCGCGACGCGTGCCCGTGGCGGTCACGCGCGTCGCCGTGATCGCGGCGTGCGCGTTGCGGCGTGCCTGATAGGCGTCCGCGAGCCCGAGCGGGTGGACCCGGCCCCGCACGCTGAGGATGTCGCCGACCTCCGGCCAAGCGTCGCCCCGGGTCGTGTACGCCCAGCGGCGTACGCGGAGCACCGCCTGCTCACCCCGCCCGAACCCGTCGAGCAGGCGGACGCGCGCGACCGCCGGACCCGCCTCGCGTTCCCGGACGGGCTCGAGGAGGGTTACACGCGCCACGATCGTGCGCCCCGACGCGCCGTGCAGCACGCCCGCGTCCAGCGCGTGCAGCCGCACGCCGGCCACGAGGACTCCCGCGATCAGCGCCGCCGCAGCGACCAGCGCGAGCGGCGTCCGGCCACCGCCGAACGCCGCGCCGGCAGCCGCGGACGCCACGGCGGCCAGGCCGAGCGGCGCCACGAGCAGGCCGGCGACGAACGCGCCGAGCAGCAGGTGACGCGGATGCTCCCGGATGCGGTCCAGCGCGACGCGCACGTCAGACCCGCACGCGCTCCCGCAGCGCGGCGAGGCGCTTCTCGCCGATTCCCGGCACCTGGTCGAGCTCGTCCACCGAGCCGAAGCCGTTGTGCTCGGTCCGGTAGTCGAAGATCTTCTGCGCGGTCGCCGGACCGACGCCGTCGAGCGTCTGCAGCTGCTCGAGCGTCGCGGTGTTGAGGTTGACGGGTCCGCTGTCGGCCGCCTGGCCGGCGCCGCCGGAGGCGCCAGACGTGGCGGCCGCGACCTTCGGCGCGCGCTCCGGGACCAGGATCTGGCGGCCGTCCTCGAGCTTCGCCGCGCGGTTGACCTGGCTCAAGTCAGCCCGGCGGCTGCCGCCTCCCGCGCGTTCGAGCGCGTCCTCCACGCGCGCGCTCGCGGGGAGCCGGTAGACGCCGGGGCGCTCCACCGCGCCGGCGACGTCGACCGTCACCTGCCCGGTCTTGGTCTCGCCCTGGACCGCGATCGCCGCCGGTGCGGGCGGCGGTGCGGCGTCGGCCGCCGGTCGAGAACGCGCCAGATACCACGCGGAAAGCAGAACCAGGATGAGCGCGCCGGCCGCCCAGACGGCCAGTCGGCGAGGGTCGCGATCGAACATGCTCCGACCGTAGGCCGGAAGGCGTTACATGACTGTGTCGGTCTGTGCCAATTCAGTCACGAAAGTGCAACAAATCTGCGCACCCCTGCCCGACCGCGGTCCCGCCGCGAGAAGCTGCCGATCGTGGCCGCCCCCGAATCAGCGCACGACGAAGTTCACGAGCTTCGCCGGCACCACGATCACCTTCATGACCTGCTTGCCGTCGATGTGCGCGATCACGTTCGGTCGCTCCCGCGCCAGCGCTTCGAGCTCCTCGCGCGTACTGGTGGCGGACGCCTGGATGCGGTCGCGCAGCTTGCCGTTGACCTGCACCACGACCTCGACGACGTCACGCTCGAGCAGGCCCAGGTCGGCGTCCGGCCACGGTGTCTCCCAGACACGCTCGCCGGTCAGCGCCTCGTACACCTCGGACGCGGTGTGCGGCCCGAACGGGAAGATCAGCGAGGCCGCGGTCGCCGTCGCGAAGTGCAGCGTTGCGGGCTTGACGTTCTCACGTCGACGGTAGGCCTCGTTCACCAGCTCCATCACCGCGGCGATCGCCGTGTTGAACGCGAAGCGCCCCGCCATGTCGTTGGTGACCTTGTCGATCGCCCAGTGCGCCTTGCGCATCAGCTCCAGGTCGTCGCCCGCCGGTGCCTCGAGCGGGCCCAGCAGCGGCTGCTGGCCGGTCTGCGCGGCGACCTCCGTGCCCAGGCGCCACAGGCGAGCGAGGAAGCGATGCACGCCCTCGACGCCCTCGTCGCTCCAATCGGCGTCCTGGTCGGGCGGACCGATGAAGAGCACGTACGCGCGGGCGGTGTCCGCGCCGTAGCGTTCGACGTAGGAGACCGGGCTGATCATGTTGCCCTTCGACTTGGACATCTTCGCCCCGTCGCGGGTGATCATGCCCTGGGTGAAGAGCGCCTTGAACGGCTCCTGGATGTCGAGCAACTCGAGGTCCGCCAGCGCCTTCACGAAGAAGCGGGCGTACATCAGGTGCAGGATCGCGTGCTCGACGCCGCCGATGTACTGGTCCGCGGGCGCCCACAGCGCCAGCGTCTTCGGGTCCCACGCCGCCTCGTCGTTGTTGGCGTCGCAGTAGCGCAGGAAGTACCAGGAGGAGTCGACGAACGTGTCCATCGTGTCCGTCTCGCGCCGCGCCGGGCCGCCGCAGACCGGACACGTGGTGTTGACCCAGTCCTCGGCCGCCGCCAGCGGCGAGCGGCCCTGGGGCGCGTAGTCCTCGATGTCCGGCAGCTGGACGGGCAGATCCGCCTCGGGCACCGGGACGATGCCGTGCGTGTCGCAGTAGACGATCGGGATCGGCGCGCCCCAGTAGCGCTGGCGGGAGAGCAGCCAGTCGCGCAGACGGTAGTTGACCGACCGGTGGCCCTTGCCCTCGCGGTCGAGCCAGTCGACGATCTTCTCGAGCGCGTCGCGGTTGTTGAGACCGTCGAACTCGGGCGAGGAGTTGACCAGCGGCCCGTCGCCCGCGTACGGCAGGTCCTCGCCGCCGCCGATGACGCGGCGGATCGGCAGGCCGAAGACGGTCGCGAAGTCGAAGTCGCGCTCGTCGTGGCCGGGGACCGCCATGATCGCGCCGGTGCCGTACTCCATCAGTACGTAGTCGGCGACGTACATCGGGATCCGCTCGCCGTTGACCGGGTTGATCACGCTGCGCCCGAGCGGCACGCCGGTCTTCTTGCGCTCCGTATCCGCCCGGTCCTCGCGGCTCTCGCTGAGCACCTGGTTGACGTACTCGCGCACGGCCAGCTCGTGCTCGGTGCCCGCGGCCAGGCGCAGGACGTCCGGGTGCTCCGGCGCCATCACGAAGAACGTCGCGCCGAACAGCGTGTCCGGGCGGGTCGTGAAGACGGAGTAGTCGACGCCCATCTCGGGGCACGAGAACGTGACCTCGGCGCCTTCGGAGCGGCCGATCCAGTTGCGCTGCATGGTGACCACGTGGTGCGGCCAGTCGATCGTCTCGAGATCGTCGAGCAGGCGGTCCGCGTAGTCGGTGATGCGGAAGAACCACTGCTCGAGCTGGCGCAGCTCGACCTGCGTGCCACAGCGCTCGCAGTGGCCGTCGATGACCTGCTCGTTGGCCAGCACCGTGGCGTCCTTGGGACACCAGTTGACGGCGGCTTCCTTGCGGTAGGCCAGGCCGCGCTCGAAGAGCTTCAGGAAGATCCACTGGGTCCAGCGGTAGTAGCGCGGCTCGTGGGTGCCGAACTCGCGCGACCAGTCGATCGAGATGCCCCAGGAGCGGAACTGGCGCTGGAACGACGCGATCGAGGCCTCGGTGGCCTGCCGCGGGTGCACGCCGGTCTTGATCGCGTTGTTCTCAGCCGGCAGGCCGAACGCGTCGTAACCCATCGGGTGCAGGACCCGCATGCCGTTGCGGCGGCGGAAGTGCGCGACGGCGTCGCCGACGGAGTAGTTCTTCAGATGCCCCATGTGGGGCTCGCCGGACGGGTACGGCAGCATCTCGAGCACGTACGACCGCGGCGTCCCGTCATCGATGTTCGGGACTTCCCAGGTGCGCTCGCGCTCCCAGATCGCCTGCCACTTGCGCTCGATGTCGTGCGGCTCGTAACGGTGCTCGGCCATTGGGCGCGGAGGTTAGCGTTCGGCGCGCGCCAACCGCGGTGGGACGCGGCGTGGGCCTGCCTGGCGGGGACGGGGTCTCGCGTGGCGCTGAGCACGAATCAGAAGGGCGCGATCGCGGAGGGCGCGCGCGAAGGAGTGCGCCATCGCATCTACACGGACGCCGAGATCGATGCCATCGCGGCGTACTGCCCTGACACTGACGCGTGCTATTACGTCCCTGTCGCACGGGTTCTTGGGCGGCGAGTGATCCACCTCCGGACGGCGCCGACGAGAAATCGGCAGGTCGAACGGATAAACTACGCTGTCGAATACGAGCTTGGGGCCATAGCTCAGCTGGGAGAGCGCGTGGCTGGCAGCCACGAGGTCGGGGGTTCGAGCCCCCCTGGCTCCACTGAACGAGAGGGCCGCACGCAAGTGCGGCCCTCTCGCGTTCTACGACCGGCGACGCGGCGAGCGGCGTCGTGCGCGCGACGACGCGCGGATCGCGGCGATGCGCGCGGGCAGTCGCGGCCACGCGCGGACGGCGACGACGACACATGGACGGTCGCGGCGACGCGCAGACGGCGGCGGCCACGCGCAGACGGCGGCGACGCGCGGGCAGTGGTGACGACGGCGGCGGCGCTACTCGACGACGCGCTTGGGCGCCTCGCCCCAGAGCTGCTCGAGCCGGTAGAACTCGCGCGCCTCGGGCGTGAAGATGTGGACGATGACGTCCAGGTAGTCCATGAGGATCCAGCGGGCTTCGGTGAGGCCTTCGACGCGCCGGGGGAGCAGGTTGTGCTCCTTCTTCATGTGCTCGTGGATGCGGTCGTGGATCGCCTTGGTCTGGCGCTCGGTGCCGCCGGTGGCGATCACGAAGTAGTCGGTGTAGCCGAGGACGCCGCGGAGGTCGAGCTCGACGATCTCCTGCGCTTTGACGTCGGAGGCGTAGCCCGCGATCAGCTCGGCGAGCTTGGCCGGCTCGAGGCCGGGGACTTCGGGCGTGGTCCGCGGAGCGCTCATCGGTACAGCCCTTCTGCGGCGATGTAGTCCGCCACGGCGTCGGGAACGAGATAGCGGATCGGAAGATCGGCGGCGACGCGGCGGCGGATCAGAGACGAGGAGATGTCGATGCGGGGCATGTCGAAGAAGCGGATTTTCTCGGCGCCGGCGAGCCCGGCGAGGCGTTCGGTGATGTCGGTGCGGCCGACGCCCTCGCGCTCGGCGACGGCCATCGTCGCCAGCGAGAGGACGGCCTCGGGCTCATGCCAGGTCGGCAGGCTGTAGGCCATGTCACCGCCCACGATGAACGTCAGCTCGTCCTCCGGAGTGGACTCATGCAGCCTGGAGAGGGTATCGAGCGTGTAGGACCGACCCGGCGTGTCCGCCTCCAGGCGCGAGACGGAGAAGCGCGCGTCACCCGCCACGGCGCGCTGGCACAGCGCCACGCGGTGCTCGACCCCGGGGTCGCGCTCGGCCTCCTTGTGGGGCGGAGCGAAGACCGGCATGAAGACCACGCGATCCAGCCCCAGCTGCGCGTGCGCCTCCTGTGCGCACACGAGGTGACCGAGGTGAGGCGGGTTGAACGTGCCTCCGAGGAGGCCGACCTTCATCCGCGGACTTGGCCGTCGCCGTCGACCAGGTAGCGCGTCGAGCAGAGCTCGCGCAGCCCGATCGGCCCGCGCGCGTGCAGCTTCTGCGTCGAGTTGCCGATCTCCGCCCCCATGCCGAACTCGCCGCCGTCGGTGAACCGCGTCGACGCGTTGACGTAGATGCAGGCGGAGTCGATGCCCAGCTGGAAGGCGCGCGCGGCGTCCCGCTCGCGCGTGACGATCGCCTCGGAGTGCCCGGACCCGTAGCGGTTGACGTGCTCGATCGCCTCCTCGACGGAGTCGACCACGCGCACGGCGAGCACGAGCGCGAGGAACTCCTCGGCCCAGTCACTCTCGGACGCCTCGAGGACCGACGGGTCGATCTCGCGCACGCGCGTGTCCCCGCGCAGCTCGACGCCCTGCGCACGCAGCGCCTCCAGCGCCCCCGGCAGGAACGCGCCGGCGACGGACGAGTGCACCAGCAGCGTCTCCGCCGCGTTGCAGACGCCCGGCCGCTGGGCCTTCGCGTTGACGATGATCCGCTCCGCCATGTCGAGATCCGCGGACGCGTCCACGTAGACGTGGCAGTTGCCGGCCGCGGCGTAGATCACCGGCACGCGCGCGACCGCGCTGATCGCCTTCTTCAGGCCCTCGCCCCCGCGAGGGATCATCAGGTCGACGATGCCCTCCAACGAGGCGAGCTCGGCGAGCTCCTCGCGCCCGCCGCCCGCGACGAGCGACAGCGCGCCCGCGGGCAGGCCGGCTTCGAGCGCCGCGTCGGACGCGACGCGGGCGAGCACGGCGTTCGAATGTGCCGCGGACGACGAGCCGCGCAGCAGCACGGCGTTCCCCGACTTCAAGCACAGCGCGGCGGCGTCGATCGTCACGTTCGGGCGCGCCTCATAGACCACCGCGATCACGCCCAGCGGGACTCGAACCTTGCGGTATTCGAGCCCGTTGGCCAGGCGCCGGCCGTCGACGACCTCCCCCACCGGGTCCGGCAGCGCGGCGATCGCGCGCGTGCCGTCGGCGATCGAACGCACGCGCGCCTCGTCCAGCGCGAGCCGGTCCATCAGCGCCGCGGACAGGCCCGACTCGCGGCCGGCGGCGAGATCGCGCGCGTTGGCCTCCAGGATCTCCGGCAGCCGCGCGTCGAGCGCGTCGGCGATCGCCAGCAGCGCGGCGTCCTTGGTCGCCGAGTCGACGATCGCGAGCCGCCGCGCGGCGGCCTTGGCGGCGAGCGCCAGATCGGTGACGGACGGGGCGACGGTGGCGGCCATCTTCCAGAGTCTAGGCTGTTCTCACGGCATGACCACGATCCTGCGCGCCCGCGTCGCGCACACGCCGCGTGACCCGTTCGCCCGCGCCGACGCGCTGGAGACGTACGACGACGGGGCGGTCGCGTTCGACGGCGCCGGGACGATCGTCGCGCTCGGAGACTTCACCCGCGTGCGGCGCGAGCACGCGGACGCCGGCGTTGTCGACCGCCGCGACTGCGTCGCGGTGCCGGGGCTGATCGACACCCACGTGCACTTCCCCCAGATCGCGGTGATCGGGGCGATGGGGCTGGAGTTGCTCGACTGGCTCGCGCAGCGCACGCTGCCCGAGGAGGCGCGCATGGCCGACCCGGAGCACGCGCGGCGCACCGCGCGCCGGTTCGTGCGGGCGCTGGCGGCCAACGGCACGACCACCGCGCTCGTGTTCGGCGCCCACGTCCCGGCCGCCCAGCAGGCGCTGTTCGAGGCCGCCGAGGCCGCGGGGCTGCGGATCACGAGCGGGCTGGTGGTCTCCGACCGCAACCTGCGGCCAGACCTCGAGGTGACGCCCGCCGTCGCGTACGCCGAGAGCACCGCGCTGCGCGAGCGCTGGCACGGGCGAGGTCGCCTGCGCTACGCGGTCACGCCACGGTTCTCGGTCTCCTGCAGCGAAGCGATGCTGGACGTCTGCGCGCGCCTGCTCGACGAGGCGCCGGGCGCGCTGTTCACCAGCCATCTGAACGAGAGCCAGGGCGAGATCGACGCCGTGCGCGTGCTCTTCCCCGCCGCGCGCGACTACCTCGACACCTACGAGCGCGCCGGACTGGTGAGCCAGCGCTGCGTCCTCGCGCACAACGTGCATCCGACGGAGGACGAGCTCGTGCGGCTCGCGGCGGCGCGGGCCGCGGTCGCCCACTGCCCCTCCTCGAACGCGTTCCTGGCCAGCGGGATCTTCCCGATGACCCGCCACGTCGAGCACGGCGTCCGCTTCGGGATGGGCACCGACGTCGGCGCCGGGACCGGCCTGAGCCTGCTCAAGGAGGGCCTGGTCTCCTACCACGTGCAGATGATCCGCGAGGCCGGCCACCGCCTGCTGCCCGCGCACCTGCTCCACCTGGTGACGGCCGCGGGCGCGGACGCGCTCGGGTTGCAGGACGTCTGCGGCGACCTGACGCCCGGCAAGCAGGCCGATCTGACGCTGCTGCGGGCCCCGGAGGGATCGACGCTGGAGGCCGTGCTGGACGAGGCGCCGGGCTGGAACGCGACGCTCGGCGCGCTGTTCACGCTGGCGCGCGAGGAGTGCGTGGTGGAGACGCGGGTGGCCGGCGAGGTCGTGTTCGCGCGGGGCGAGTAGCGCGGGCGGGAGCCGCGCGGGGCGAGTGGCGCGGGCGGGGTCAGACCAGGACGAAGTAGTCCCGGTGGACCGCTTCCTCGACCGCGCGCGGCAGCACGCCGCGGACGTCGCCCGACTGCATCCCCATGACCCGGCGCAGCTCCGAGGCGGAGTAGTTGGAGATGCCCTTGCCCACGACCACGTCGTCGCCGTCGACCCGCACCTCGACCGCGTCCCCGGCCTCGAACGCGCCGTCCACGCCGACGATCCCGACCGGGAGCAGCGACGTGCCGCCGTCGCGCAGCGCCCGCGCCGCGCCGGCGTCCACCCGCACGACGCCCAGCGACGGCTTCGCGTAGCGCAGCCACAGCTTGAAGGACGGCTGACGCACCGGATGCGGGGCGAAACGCGTCCCCACCTCCTCACCCGCCCACGCTCGCGCCAGCAACCCCGGTTCGAACCCCGAGCCGATCACGGTCGGGATGCCCGCCGCCGTCGCCATCTCCGCCGCCGCGACCTTCGAGCGCATCCCGCCCGACCCGAGCGCCGACGTCGCCGAGCCGATCGACAGCGCGGCCAGCTCGGACGGATCGGCGACCGTCGACACCAGCCGGGCCGAGGGATCGACCCGCGGATCGGCGGTCATCAGCCCCGGCGTGGACGTCAGCAGCAACAGCAGCGACGCGTCCACCAGGACCGCCACCTGCGCCGCCAGGAAGTCGTTGTCGCCGAAGGAGATCTCGTCGGTCGTCGTCGTGTCGTTCTCGTTGATGACCGGGACGATCCGCCAGTCCACCAGCGTCCGCAGCGTCCGGCGCGCGTTCAGGTAGTGCGTGCGCGCGCTCATGTCGAAGAACGTCAGCAGCACCTGCGCGGACTGGATCCCGCGCTCGCGCAGGTACTCGTCGTACGTGTGGTAGAGCCGCCCCTGCCCGACCGCGGACGCCGCCTGCAGCTCCTCGACCGCCCGCGGGCGCCCTCCGAGGCCGAGCAGGTGGATGCCGCGCGCGATCGCGCCCGAGGTGACGACGACGACGTCGATCCCGTCCCCGTGCAGCGCCGCGACCTCCTCGCAGATCCGCGCCACGACCGACAGCCGCAGCGCGCCGCGGTCGTCGGCGACGATCGAGGACCCGAGCTTGACGACCGCGACCGGCACGCCTAGGAGGGGTCCAGCTCGAACACGATGCCGCCGATCTCGACGTCGTCGCCGGGCGCGAACCCCGCCCGCTCGAGCGCGCCGATCACGCCCATTCGCCGCAGCCGGTGCTCGACCAGCGCCTGCGCCTCCTCGTTCTCCATGTCCCAGCGGGCGATCAGGCGATCGACCGCGTCGCCGGACACGATCCAGGTGCCGTCCGGCCCGCGCGTGACGTCGAACGCCGTCGACCGCGCCGGGCGGAAGACCGCGTACTCGGCGACGTCGTCCTCCCCCGCGCCCTCGGGCTCCGGCGCCTCCACGGGCACGGACGAGAGCAGCACGCCGCGCAGCTCGTCGAGCCCGAGGTGCGTGGCGGAGGACGTCACCAACACCGGGAAGTCGACGCGCGCACGCCACTCGCCGGCCGCGGCGGCCGCGACGTCCGGCGGCACCAGATCCGCCTTCGAGAGCGCCAGGACCCGCGGGAGCGCCGCCAGCCGCGCGTCGTGCGACGCCAGCTCGCGCTCGATGACCGCGAAGTTCTCCTCAGGGTCGGACCCGTCCAGCGGCGCCAGGTCGAGCACGTGCACGAGCAGCCGCGTGCGCTCCACGTGCGCGAGGAAGTCGTGACCCAGGCCGGCGCCGTCCGACGCGCCCTCGATCAACCCGGGGATGTCGGCCAGGACGAGCTGCCGGTCGCCGGCGTCGATCGTCCCCAGCACGGGCTCCAGCGTCGTGAACGGGTACGCCGCGACCTTCGGCGCCGCGCGCGTCAACACCGACAGCAGCGAGGACTTCCCGGCGTTCGGCAGCCCCACCAGGCCGACGTCGGCCAGCAGGCGCAGGTGCAGCTCGACCGTGCCCTCCTCGCCCGCCAGCCCGCGCTCGGCCAGCCGGGGCGCCTGCCGGGTCGCGGTCGCGAACGTCTTGTTGCCGCGCCCGCCCGAGCCGCCGAGCGCGATCGTGATCTCCTGCCCGGGCCGCACGAGGTCGTAGCGGCGGCCGTCCCAGCGCTCGACGGTCGTCCCCGGCGGCACCGCGATCACCAGCCGCTCGCCGTCCGCCCCGTGACGCAGCGCGCCTTCGCCGTGCCCGCCCCGGCCCGCGCGGAAGCGGCCGCGGCGCCGGAAGGACTGCAGGTCGCGCAGCGAGTCGTCGCAGCGCAGGACGACGTCCCCGCCGCGGCCGCCGTCACCGCCGTCCGGCCCACCCTTGGGCACGCGGGACTCGCGGCGGAACGACAGCGACCCGTCGCCGCCGCGCCCCGCCTGCACTTCGATCTTGGCTCGATCCGCCAGCACGCCGGGTAACGATAGGAGCCGTGGTCGCCGCGGCGCGGCGACCACGGCGATCAGCGCCTCGCGCGCTTGGGCATCACGTCGGTGATCGTGCCCTCGGCCTGCTCGGCCGCGAAGCCCACGGTCTCCGACAGCGTCGGGTGGGGATGGACGGTCAGCGCGATGTCCTCGGCGTCGAGCCCGGCTTCGATCGCCAGCACCGCCTCGGCCAGCAGCTCGCCCGCGTTGACGCCGACGATGCCGGCCCCCAGCACGCGGTTGGTCTCGGGCTCCACGACGAGCTTGGTGAGGCCGTCGGAGCGGCCCATGCTCAGCGAGCGGCCGGACGCCGCCCACGGGAAGGTCGCGGTCCGCACCTCGCGGCCCTCGGCCTTCGCGGCCGCCTCGGTCAGCCCGGTCCACGCGACCTCGGGATCCGTGTACGCGACGCTCGGAATCGACCGCACGTCCCAGGTCACGTTCTCGCCCGCGATCACCTCGGCCGCCAGCGCGCCCTCGTGCGTGGCCTTGTGCGCCAGCATCGGCTCGCCGCGCACGTCGCCGATCGAATAGATGTGCGGGACGTTCGTGCGCATCTGGCCGTCGGAGGCGATGAAGCCGCGCTCGTCCACGTTGAGCCCGGCCGCCTCGGCGCCGATCGCGCGCCCGTTCGGGCGCCGCCCGACCGCGACCAGGATGCGGTCGAAGACCTCGGTGTGCTCGCCGAACTTGACCGTCAGACCGTCGGGACCCGCCTCGACGCTCTCGACGCCCGTCTTGAGGTGGATCGCCTCGTAGCGCGCCTCGACGCGCTTGGAGAGCACCCGGATCAGGTCCTTGTCGGCGCCCGGGATCAGCTGGTCGAGCAGCTCGACCACGGTGACCTTGGAGCCGAGCGCGTCGTAGACGGTCGCCATCTCCAGGCCGATGATCCCGCCGCCGATCACCAGCAGCCGCTCGGGGACGCCCTCGACCTCGAGCGCGCCCGTGGAGTCGATGATCCGCGGGTCCTCGGGCAGGAACGGGAGCGTCGCCGCCTCGGACCCGGCGGCGACGATGCAGTGCTCGAAGCCGACGACCGTGTCCCCGACCTGGATCGTGTTCGGGCCGGTGAACTCGCCGGTCCCGCGCACGACCTCGACCTTGCGCTGCTTGGCCAGCGACTCGAGGCCGCCCGTGAGCTTGCCGACGACGCCGTCCTTCCAGGCGCGGACCTTGTCGATGTCCACCGCCGGCTTCTCGAACGCGATCCCGGCCTCGCCGAGCTCGCTCGCCTCCGTCAGCACCTTGGCGACGTGCAGCAGCGCCTTCGACGGGATGCAGCCGACGTTCAGGCACACGCCGCCGAGCCGCTCGCCGCGGTCGATCAGCGCGACCGAGAGCCCCAGGTCCGCGGCCCGGAACGCGGCCGTGTAGCCGCCCGGGCCGCCGCCGAGGACGGCGACCTGGACCTGCACGTCGGCGTCGGGAGCCGACGCGGGCGCGGCGGGTGTCTCGGCCGCGGGCGCCTCGGGCGCCGCGGGGGTCTCGGGGGCCTCGCCCTCCGCGGCTTCGAGCGTCAGCAACACCGTCCCCTCGGAGACCCGGTCGCCGACCTTCACCGCCAGCTCGCCGATCGTCCCCGCGGCCGGCGACGGCACTTCCATCGTCGCCTTGTCGGACTCGAGCACGACCAGCGGATCCTCGATGCCGACCTCGTCGCCGGGGCCCACCAGCAGCTCGATGACGGGGACGTCGTTGAAGTCGCCGATGTCCGGGACCTTGACTTCCATCAGAGGAGCACCCTTCGCAGGTCGGAGAGCTGGTTGGCCAGGTGCACGACGAACCGCGCCGCCAGCGCGCCGTCGATCACGCGGTGGTCATAGGAGAACGACAGCGGCACGACGAGCCGCGGCTCGAACTCGCTCCCGCTCCAGACCGGCTTCATGTACGAGCGCGAGACGCCGAGGATCGCCACCTCGGGCGCGTTGATGATCGGCGTGAACGCCGTGCCGCCGATCCCGCCCAGCGACGAGATCGTGAACGTCGCGCCCTGGATGTCGCCCCCGGACAGCTTGCCCGCGCGCGCCTTGCCCGACAGCTCGGTCAGGTCCTTCGCGATCTCCAGCACGCCCTTGCTGTCCGCGTCCTTGATCACGGGGACGACGAGCCCGTTCGGCGTGTCGGCCGCGAAGCCGATGTTGTAGTAGCGCTTGAGGACCAGCTCCTCGCCGTCCAGCGACGAGTTGACGACCGGGAACGCCTTCAGCGACGCGACGACCGCCTTGGCCAGCAGCGCGACCATCGTCACCTTGGCCTCGGACTGCTCGGCGTTCGTGCGCTTGCGGAACGCCTCCAGCTCGGTGATGTCCGCTTCCTCGTGCTGGGTGACGTGCGGGATCATCACCCAGTTGCGCGCCAGGTTCGGCCCGGACAGCTTCTGGATCCGGGTCAGCTCGACGCGCTCGACCTCGCCGAAGCGCTCGAAGTTGACCTTCGGCCACGGCGCGAGGCCGAGGCCGGAGACGTCGCCCTGAGCGGGCGCGGCGGCGGGCGCGGCCGCCTGCGGCGCGCGCACGTCCTCCTTGGTGATGCGCCCCTTGCGGCCCGTGCCGCGCAGGTTCGTGAGGTCGACTCCCAGCTCGCGCGCCAGCCGGCGTACGCCGGGTGACGCGTACGGCGGCGCCTCGCCGGTGCCCGCCTGAGGCGAGGCGGGCTGCGGCCGGCCACCGTCGGAGCGCGGCACGGGGTCGGGCTCGGACACGACCTCGGCGAACGCGCCACCCGGCGCGGGCGCCGGGGCGGGCTCCGCCTCGGCGGGCGCGGACTCCGCCCCGCCGCCGTCGCCGCTCACCTCGAGCTGCACGATCGGCGAGCCCTCCTTGACCTTGTCCCCGACGGACACCTCGATCGCCGCGACCTTCCCGGCCGCGGGCGACGGGACCTCCATCGTCGCCTTGTCGGACTCCAGCACGACCAACGGGTCCTCCTCGGCGACGGTGTCCCCCACCGCCACCAGGACCTCGATCACGGGTACGTCGTCGAAGTCGCCGATGTCCGGGACCACGACCTGCTCGGTTGCCGCCACCGTCGCCTCCCTCACACCCGCCACGGCGCGGGCCGCTCCGGGTCGATGCCGTAGGACTCGATCGCCTTCCGCGGCGCGGAGGCGTCCACCTCGCCGGTCTTCGCCAGCTCGGTCAGGGCGGCCAGCACCACGTGGTGGCGGTCCACCTCGAAGAACGAGCGCAGCGTCTTGCGGTAGTCGCTGCGGCCGAAGCCGTCGGTGCCGAGCACGCGGTAGGGCGCGCTCACCCACGGCCGGATCTGATCCGCGAACGTGCGCATGTAGTCGGTCGCGGCCACCACCGGGCCGGGACGCCCACCGAGCTGCTGCTCGACCCACGTCACCCGCGCCTGCTCCTCCGGGTGCAGGAGGTTCCAGCGCTCGACGTCCATGCCCTCGCGGCGCAGCTCGGTGAAGCTCGGGACGCTCCAGACGTCCGCGGCCACGCCGAAGTCCTCCTGCAGCAGGTCGGCCGCGGCCAGCACCTCGCGCAGGATCGTGCCCGAGCCCAGGAGCTGGACCTTCGCCTGCTTGGCGCCGCGCAGCAGGTACAGCCCGCGCAGGATGCCCTCCTCGGCGCCCTCCGGCATCGCGGGATGCTGGTAGTTCTCGTTCATCAGCGTGACGTAGTAGAAGACGTCCTCCTGCTCGCCGATCATGCGCCGCAGGCCCTCGCGGATGATCACGGCCAGCTCGTAGGAGTACGTCGGGTCATACGACACGCAGTTCGGGATCACCGAGCTGAGGATGTGCGAATGCCCGTCCTCGTGCTGCAGGCCCTCGCCGTTGAGGGTCGTGCGGCCCGCGGTCCCGCCCAGCATGAACCCGCGCGTGCGGCTGTCCCCGGCCGCCCAGGCCAGGTCCCCGACGCGCTGGAAGCCGAACATCGAGTAGTAGATGAAGAACGGGATCGTCTGGACGTCGTGGTTGGTGTACGACGTGCCCGCGGCGATCCACGAGGACATCGCGCCGGCCTCATTGATGCCCTCCTGCAGCACCTGGCCGTGCTTGTCCTCGCGGTAGAACATCAGCTGCTCGCGGTCCTCGGGCGTGTAGAGCTGCCCGAGCTGGCTGTAGATGCCGAGCTGGCGGAACAGGCCCTCCATGCCGAACGTGCGCGACTCGTCGGGCACGATCGGGACGACGTGCTTGCCAACCTGCTTGTCGCGCAGCAGCGTCGAGAGGATGCGCACGAAGCTCATCGTCGTCGACACCTCGCGCTCGCCGGTGCCGTCGAGCTGCGCCTGGAACGCGCTCAGCTCCGGGATCGGCAGCGGTGCCGCCTTGCGCCGGCGCGCGGGCAGGCTGCCGCCGAGCGCGGCCCGCCGCTCGCGGATGAACTCGGCCTCCGGGGAGTGCTCCGGCGGCTTGTAGAAGGAGATGTCGCGGACCTGCCGGTCGGTCAGCGGGAGCTCGAAGCGGTCACGGAACGCCAGCAGCGCCGCCTCGTTCATCTTCTTCTGCTGGTGGGTGATGTTCTGGCCCTCGCCGGCCTCGCCCATCCCGTAGCCCTTGATGGTCTTGGCGAGGATCACGGTCGGCTGGCCGTGGTGCTCGGACGCGGCCTTGTAGGCGGCGTAGACCTTGCGCTGATCGAGGCCGCCGCGGTTGAGCGCCCAGATCTCGTCGTCGCTCATGTCGGCGACCATCGCGCGCAGCTCCGGCTTGACGCCGAAGAAGTGCTCGCGCACGTACGCGCCGTTGCGCGACTTGTAGGTCTGGTAGTCGCCGTCGAGCGCCTCGTTCATGCGCGAGAGCAGATGGCCCTCGTGGTCGCGCGCCAGCAGCGCGTCCCAGCGCGAGCCCCAGATCACCTTGATCACGTTCCAGCCGGCGCCGCGGAAGTTCGTCTCCAGCTCCTGGATGATCTTCCCGTTGCCGCGGACCGGGCCGTCGAGCCGCTGCAGGTTGCAGTTGATGACGAAGATCAGGTTGTCCAGGCGCTCGCGGCCGGCCATCGAGATCGCGCCCAGGGACTCCGGCTCGTCCATCTCGCCGTCGCCCATGAACGCCCACACCTTGCGCCCGGCGGTCTCGGCCAGGCCGCGGCCCTGCAGGTACTTCATGAAGCGCGCCTGGTAGATCGACATCAGCGGGCCGAGGCCCATGCTGACCGTCGGGAACTGCCAGAAGTCCGGCATCAGCCACGGATGCGGGTAGGACGACAGGCCGTCCTTGAACGCCTCCGTGCGGAAGTTGCGCATCCGCTCCTCGGGGATGCGGCCCTCGAGGAACGCGCGCGCGTAGAAGCCGGGGCTCGAATGCCCCTGCATGTAGATGAGGTCGCCGCCGTGGCGCTCGGTCGGGGCGTGCCAGAAGTGGTTGAAGCCCGTCTCGTAGAGGACGGCCGCGGACTGGTAGCTGGCGATGTGGCCGCCCAGCTCCGAGGACGTCTTGTTCGCGTTGAGGATCGTCGCGATCGCGTTCCAGCGCACGATCGACCGTACTCGCCGCTCCAGGGCCTCGTCCACGGGGTGTGGAGGCTCGTCCTGGGGCGGGATCGTGTTCAAGTACGGCGTCGTGCCCGCGGGCGCCGGCGCCGCGCCGGTCAGCTGTGCATGACCGACCACGCGTTCGAGCAGGAACTGCGCCCGCTGCGGGCCGTCACTCGCGACCACCGCGTCGAGCGCTTCCAGCCATTCGCGTGTCTCCTGGGGATCTACCTCGACCTGCGATGCCATGTGCTGCTCCTGATCTCCTCGATACGGCCATTGTGGCTCAGGACGTTCTGGAAAGCTCATTCCATGATACGGGATGAGCTACGCCACGCCGGCTGCGATCAGCAGCTCCCAGATCCGCGCCGCGTCCACGACCTCCACACCGAGCTTCTCCGCCTTGGCCAGTTTGGACGCGCCGACGTCGGCGCCGGCGATCAGGTAGTCGGTGCTGGCCGAGACCGATGAGGCCGTGGCCGCCCCCGCGCGCTCGCACAGGCGCTGGAACGCGGGGCGCGGGACCTTCTCGCCCGAGCGCGGGTCGCTGATCGCGCCCGTGATCACGACGGTCTTGCCGGCCAGCGGCGCGTCGGACGCGATCACCGGCGGCAGGTCCTCCTCGCGCACGTCCAGCGAGACGCGGCGCTCGCGCAGCCGCTCCAGCTCGGGCCGCAGCCGTGCCAGGTGCTCGGTGATCGAGGCGGCGACCTTCGGGCCGATGTCCTCGACCGCGACCAGCCGCTCCTCCCCCGCCTCGGCGACCTCCTCCAGCGACCCGAAGCCGGCGCGGCACAGGCGGGCGGCGGTGCCCTCGCTGGCCATCGGGATCGCCAGCCCGATCAGCGCGCGCCGCAGCCCGACGTCGCGGGACGCGTCGATCGACTCGATCATGCGGTCGGCGGACACCTCGCCGATGCGCTCGAACTCGAGCAGGCGCTCGCGCGTGAGCGCGTAGAAGTCCGACGGGCGCTCGAGGTCGCCGGCCTCGGCCAGCCGCTCGATCCAGACCGGGCCGACCGCCTCGATGTCCGCCGCCGCGCGCGACGCCCAGTGGATCAGCCGCCGCACCGTCTGCGCCGGGCAGGCGACGTTGGTGCAGAACAGCTCGCGGCTGTTGCCCTGCTCGGTCAGCGGCTGCTCGCACGACGGGCAGTCCGACGGCGGCACGATCTCGACCTCGGCGCCGGTGCGCGCGGACGCGTCCAGGACGCCGGCCACGAACGGGATCACGTCCCCCGCGCGGCGCACCAGCACGGTGTCCCCGATCTTGATGTCGCGCGCGCGGATCACCTCCTGGTTGGCGAGCGTCGCGCGCGTGACGGTCGTGCCGCCGACGAACACCGGCTCCAGCTGGGCGACCGGCGCGATCTTGCCGGTCTTGCCGACGTCCCACAGCACGCCGGCCAGCACGGTCGTCTTCTCCTCGGCGGCGAACTTGAACGCCAGCGCGCCGCGCGGCGAGTTGGCGCGCGTGCCGGCGGCGGCGTACGCGGCGCGATCGGCGAGCCGCAGGACGGCGCCGTCGAGGTCGTAGTCGAGGTCGTTGCGCTCGGCCTCGATCGTGCCGATCACGTTCTGCGCGGCGGCCGCGTCGTCGACGTGGCGCATGTCGGCGGCGTCGAAGCCGAGGCCGCGCAGGCCCTCCTCGAGGTCGGTGTGCGCGGCGCCGTCGAGGTCGAACGCGAAGAAGCGCAGCCGGCGCTCGGCGACCGCCGCCGGGTCCTTGGCGCGAACGGTGCCGGCGGCCGCGTTGCGCGGGTTGATCAGCGGCTTGTCCGGGTGCGCGGCGTTGTAGGCGGCGAACGTCGAGCGCAGCATCACCGCCTCGCCGCGGACCTCGACGCGGCCGGGCGCGTCGATGCGGTCCGGCACGCCGTCGGCCAGCGCGCGCACGAGCACGGTCACGTCGTCGCCGGTCGTCCCGTCCCCGCGGGTGACCGCGCGGGCGAGCCGCCGGTCCTCGTAGACGAGCGCCAGCGACAGGCCGTCGAGCTTGGGCATCACGATCACCGGCTGGCCCGGGAAGCGGTCGAAGAACGCCACCACCTGCTCGGGCGTGGTCGCCTTGTCG
>DATMGH010000130.1:0-39514 GCA_035555675.1 Solirubrobacter sp.
ACGCCCGATCCGAGCACGACGCCGGACCCGGGCACCACGCCCGATCCGAGCACGACGCCGGACCCGAGCACCACGCCCGATCCGAGCACGACGCCGGACCCGACCGTCGACCCGAACACGACCCCGGTCCCGCAGCCGGCCGTGAACGCGACCCCGGTCCCCACGGCGATCGCGACCCCGGCGCCGGCCCTGAAGCCCGCGCCGAAGGTCAAGACCGCCACGTTCAAGCGCTCGAACCGCACGCTCACCGTCGCGGGGACGACGACCGCGACCGGCAAGGTCAAGGTGGCCCTCACCTACAAGAGCGGCAAGGCCACGCGCACCAAGTCCTTCAGCGTCGCGATCAAGAAGGGCAAGTTCAGCGGCAAGTACAAGCTCAGCGCCGCCGACGCGAAGAAGGCGACGAAGCTGTCCGTGTCCGTGAGCTACAGCGGCTCGAAGGCCGCGAAGAAGTCGGTCTCCGTCAAGAAGTAGCGCTCAGGTCCTGCACGGCCCAGGCGTTCCCGTCCGGGTCGGAGAAGAACACGAACGCGCCCCACGGAAAGCGCTGAATCTCCGAGACGTCGACGCCGCGCGAGGCGAGCTCCGCCCGCGCGGCCTCGATGTCGTCCACCACCAGCTGCAGCCCGCGCACCGAGCCCGGCTCCGCCTCGGTGACCCCGGTGCCGATCGCGATCGAGCACGCCGAGCCGGGCGGCGTCAGCTGCACGAACCGCAGCCCCTCGTTGACCTGGTGGTCGTGGTCGGCGTTGAAGCCCGCCTGGTCGACATAGAACGCCTTGGCGCGGTCGACGTCGGAGACGGGAACGGCGACGAGCTCGAGCTTGAAGTCCATGCCGCCAACCCTACGCGGCAATACGGTCAAGTTCTGTCCGCAATGCGTCCGGAAGCGTCGACGCGTGCACGATGCCCAGCGCGCGCGTCGCCCGCGTCAGCGCCGTGTAGAGGCCGCCGGGGCCGCCGTCGGGCCGCTCGTCCAGGATCGCGGCCGGTTCGACGACCACCATCGCGTCGAACTCGAGCCCCTTGGTGACGTGCAGGTCCAGCAGGTTCACGCCGCCGCCCAGCGGCGAGCGCGTCGCGTCCACCGCCTCCGCGCCGAGCGCGTCCCGCACCGCCTCGAACAGCACCCGCGGCGCGACGACCCCCACGCTGCCGACGTCCTCCGCGAACCGCGCCGCCACCCGCGCCGCGGCCGCCGCCACGTCGGCCCCACGCTCGACGACCGGCGCGAACGGCGCCTCCCGCACGCCCCGCGGCGCCGGCGCGCCCGGCGGCAGCAGCGCCCCCGCGAGCGCCAGGAACTCCCGCGGTACGCGGTAGCTGACCGCCAGCTCGCTGACCTCGTGCGCGCCCACGCCGGCCTCTCGCAGCACGGTCTCCCAGGACACGACGCCCGCGTCCGCCGTCCGCTGCGACAGGTCGCCGAGGATCGTCAGCGACTGCCCGCGCGCCCGCCGCACGGTCATGCGCAGCTCCATCGGCGTCAGGTTCTGCGCCTCGTCGACCACGACGTGCCCGAACCGCCGGAACCCCGGATCGATCAGCCAGACCGCCTCGTCGAGCAGCGCCACGTCCGTCGGCGTCATCTCGGCGCGCTTCACGGCCGCGGACGCCCCACGCAGCAGCGCCAGCTCCTCCACGCTCAACAGGTCGCCCGCGACCTCCGCCGCCCGCCGCTTGTAGAGCTGCGAGACGAGCGCCTCCGGCGTCACCCGCGGCCACGCGCGCGTCGCCAGCCGCTGGTAGTCCTTGGACCCGCGCACGAAGCGGATCGTGTCGTCGGCGGACTCCTCCCCCGGCGCCCGCGACGCGATCAGCCCCGCCAGCCGCTCGCGGAACCGCCCGCGCCCCGCCTCGTAGGAGAACGTCCGCTCGCGCACGGCCGCCACCAGGTCCCGCAGGTCCGCCTCGCTCACGGTCACCTCGCGGCGGCCCACGGCCACGTCCGCCCCTTCCAGCTTCAGCCGGCTCCAGAGCAGCCGTTCGAGCAGCACCGCCATCCGCGCGCTGCCCTTCAGCGCCGCCAGCTCCCGGCTCTCGTCCACCTCCCCGTGCGGCTGGGCGATCAGCGCGCCGATCGGCCGCTGCTCGACCCCGCCCTCGCCCAGCGCCGGCAGCACCTGCTCGATGTAGCGGATGAACGTGTCGTTCGGGCCGACGACCAGGACGCCCTCGCGCCCCAGCTGCGGGTCCGCGTACAGCAGCCATGCGGCGCGGTGCAGGCCGACCGCGGTCTTCCCGGTCCCCGGCCCACCCTGGATCACCAGCGCGCCGTCCCCCTCACGGCTGATCAGCTCGTACTGGTCGGGCGTGATGGTCGAGATGATCTGGCGCATCTCCCCCACCCGCCGGCGCGTGATGTCCTCGACGATCGCGTCGGTGAGACGGTCGTCGTCGCCGGTGTCGAGCCGCTCGTCCACGTACCCGAGCACGCGGTTGTCCTCGATGTCGAGCCGCCGTCGTAACCGCACCCCGCGCGGCTCCTGCGGTGTGGCCGCGTAGAACGGCTCGGCCGCGGGCGCCCGCCAGTTGACCGACAGCAGCTCGTCGTTGGCGCTCCAGACCGCGTGGCGGCCCACGTACAGCGTGCCCTCGGCGGTGTCGATGCGCCCGAAGTACAGCGGCCCACTGGCCTCCGTGTACGCGCGGATGCGCTCGCGCCGCATCCGCTCCAGCGCCTCGTTGGCGTAGTCGTCGCTCCCGGCCGGTCGGCGGCGCCCGACGAGCGCAGCGAACGCCCGGTCGTACGCTTCCACGGTCGTATTGAGATGTTCCTGCTCGGCCTCCAACATGCCCAGAAATCTTGTCAACCTCAAAGACGCGTCCAAGGACTACGCCGCGCGCACGATCCTGCACGCGGTCACGCTCGGCGTGTCCGAGGGCGACCGGATCGGCGTCGTCGGCCGCAACGGCGACGGCAAGTCGACGCTGCTCCGGCTGATCGCGGGGGTCGAGGCGCCGGACGCCGGCGCGGTCACGCTCGTCGGCGGCCTGCGCGTCGCGCTGCTCGGGCAGGGAGACGAGCTCGACGGCGCGCGGACGGTCCGCCAGGAGCTCGGCGTCGACGAGGAGTGGCGGCGTGACGCCCGCGTCCGCGACGTCTTCGAGGGCCTGCTGGGCGGCGTCGTCTCGCTCGACGCGCCGATCGCGCCGCTGTCCGGCGGCGAACGGCGCCGGATCGCGCTCGCGCAGGCCCTGCTCGGCGATCCCGACCTGCTGCTGCTCGACGAGCCCACCAACCACCTCGACGTCGAGGGCGTCGATTGGCTCGCGCGCCACCTGGCGGCGCGGCGCGGATCGATGCTGGTCGTCACCCACGACCGCTGGTTCTTGGACGCGGTCTGCACGCACACGTGGGAGGTCGCGGCCACCGAGGTCCACCAGTACGAGGGCGGCTACGCGGCGTACACGCTCGCCCGCGCCGAGCGGGCGCGGCAGGCGGCGGCGCGCGAGGAGCGCCGCCAGCAGCTGCTGCGCAAGGAGCTCGCGTGGCTGCGGCGCGGGCCGCCGGCGCGCACGTCGAAGCCGAAGTTCCGGATCGAGGCCGCCAACGCGCTGATCGCGGACGAGCCCGAGCCGCGCGACAAGACCGAGCTGCTGCGGTTCGCGACGTCGCGGCTCGGCAACAAGGTGATCGACGCGGAGGACGTGTCGCTGGCGTACGGCTCGCGGGTGATCCTGCGGCACGCGACGTGGCGGCTCGGTCCGGCGGACCGCTTCGCGCTGGTCGGTGTCAACGGGTCCGGCAAGACGTCGCTGATGCGGCTGATCGCGGGGGTCCTGCCGCCCGACGCCGGCACGATGACGCAGGGCGCGACGGTCAAGCTCGCGTTCCTGACGCAGGACACGGCGGAGATCCCCGGGGACCTGCGGGTGCTCGAGTCCGTCGAGGCGATCCGGGGGCGCGTGCGGCTCGGCGACGGAAGCGAGCTGACCGCGGGGATGCTGTGCGAGCGGTTCGGCTTCGGCGGCGAGAAGGGGCGCACGCTGGTGCGCGACCTGAGCGGCGGCGAGCGCCGGCGCCTGCAGCTGATGCGGCTGCTGATGGGCGAGCCGAACGTCCTCCTGCTCGACGAGCCCACCAACGACCTCGACATCGACACGCTGACCGCGCTCGAGGACCTGCTCGACGGCTGGCCGGGGACGCTCGTGGTCGTCTCCCACGACCGCTACTTCGTCGAGCGCGTCTGCGACAACGTCTACGCGCTGCCCGGCGGCGGGGAGCTCCGGCACCTGCCCGGCGGGATCGAGCAGTACCTCGAGCTGCGGCGGCCGCCGGCCGAGGCGGTTGCGGCGCCGAAGCGCGCGGTCCCCAACCAGGCGGTCGTGCGCGCGGCGCGCAAGGAGGCGGCACGGCTGGAACGCGCGCTGGAGAAGCTCGGCGAGCGCGAGACGTCGCTGCACGAGGCGATGGCCGCGGCCGCGACCGACCACGTGCGCCTGCGCGAGCTGCAGGGCGAACTGGGCGATGTGGGTGCGGAGCGCGAGCAACTCGAGGCGGAGTGGCTAGAAGCGGCCGAGCAGGCCGGCTAGGACGTCGTCGGGGAACCGGTCGATCTCCACGTCCGTGAAGCGCAGGACGGTGTGGCCGGCGGCGATCAGCGCCGCGGTCTGCCCTTCGTCGCGCTTGCGGGACGCGGGCCGCAGGTGCGCGGGGCCGTCGACTTCGACCACGAGCTTGCGCGCCGGCCACTGAAAGTCGACCTCGTAGCCGTAGAGCGCGGTGTTCACCAGCGGCTCGGGCAGCGGCGCGACCAGCGCGAGGAACGCGTCTTCCAGGTAGCTGCGCGTGCCCGCGCTGCCGGCGAGGTGAAGCGCGACCGCGCGCTCGGTCACGTGCAGGTTGCGGCGCCCGCTCGCCCGCGCGAGCGCCGCCCGGGTCGCGGTGAGGTCGAACCGCTTCCGGTACGCGGCCTCGTGGATCACGTTCGCGATCTGGTGCGCGGTCAGGTCGTCGCCGAGATCGACGAGCAGCCGCGCGACCGTGGTCACCGGCACGCCCCGGTACACGGTCACGTCGCGGGGGTCGAGTCTCCGGCAGCACCGGATGTCGATCCCGCCGATCGGCCGGTGCCGGCGCGGGACGAGCACCTGCGGCCGTGACGCGCGGAACCGCGACACGCGGAAGAGCTCTCCCGCCGAGCGGCCGGCGAGCACACCATCGGCCGCGAGCACCGCGGCCATCCATTGCGCCTCACGCGACAGATCGCCCGGGTACGAGTACACGCCCGGGTAGCGCCGCACCAGGCCGCCGTGCTTGACGCGGCGGCCGATCGCACCGTACGTCAGCCCCGCGGCGAGCAGGTCAGCGGTCGTGAACAGCCCCAGGGGTGAGGAACAAATCTTGCGTGTGGCGACAGTTCTGTTCCTCACCCCCCGAGTCTGCAATCGCGGGGTGCGACGAAACAAGACGCGTTTGTTACAAAATTGCTCGTTCTCTGTTCCAAATCAGGGGGTCAATCTTGAGAGGACGCAACCTCGCGACGGGAGTGGCGGTGGCCGCGCTGACCGCGGGCGCCTACGCGATCGGGGTGAGCCAGAACCCCGCGCCGGCGACGGCGCAGAAGGGGTCCCAGGTCAACCTCTGGAAGACGTACACCGACGTCCTGACCAAGGCGCGCTACATCAGCCTCAACCACGTGCTGACGCCGACCCAGCCCGTCTGGAAGGGCTTCGGCCCCTCGACGTTCTCACCGACCGTCGACCCGGCGACCGGCAAGCCGTACGAGTACGCCAAGGACGGGTTCGAGGCGACGCACTACGACCTGTCGACCGACCAGTTCGGGACGCAGCTCGATCCGCCCGCGCACTGGGCGCCCGAGTACCCGTCGATCGACGAGCTGCCGGCGACGTTCGCGGGCGTGCGCCTGCTGGTCGTGATCTCGATCGTCGACAAGGTCAAAAAGACGGGCGACTACGCGCTGCAGGTGTCCGACATCACGGCGTGGGAGCGCAAGCACGGGCGCGTGCCCGAGGGCTCGGTGGTCATGGTGCGCTCGGACTGGTCGAAGAAGTGGACGTCCGACCCGGTGAAGGCGAAGGCGCTCGCGGCCGACCCGGTCTTCCCGGGCGTCGGCCTGGCCGCGATCAAGTTCCTGCAGCTCAAGCGCCACATCCTGTTCCACGGCCACGAGCCGCTGGACACCGACACCACGCCGACGCTCGAAGGCGAGGCCTGGCTGATGCACCACGGCTACGCGCAGGCCGAAGGTGTGGCGAACCTCGACAAGGTGCCACCGACCGGCTGCCTGGTCAGCATCGGCTTCCCGCGCTTCAAGGGCGGGACCGGCGGCTACGCGAGCTACACCGCGATCTGCCCGCCGAACGTCAAGGGCGCGAAGATCTCACGCGCGGACGCGCCGCTCAAGAAGTTCGCGAAGCCGCTTCACTGGGACGCGGCGACGGGGACTCGGGTGCGCTGAGCTGGTCGTCCGGCTCGCGCTCCGGTTCGGAGCGCGGGCCGGGCACGGCGCACACGCCGCCCTCGCAGGCGGCGGCGTCGGGGTCGCCGAGGATCTCGAACGGGCTCATGCGCTCGGCACCCGCTCGTCGAGGACCTTGTCGAGCACCTGCTGGAAGATCTCCGGGGCCTGCGCGCCGGACACGCCGTACTTCGTGTCGAAGACGAAGAACGGGACGCCCTGGATGCCGTAGCGGGTCGCGAGCTCGATGTCCGCCTGGACCTCGTCCAGATACTCGCCGGCGCGCAGCGAGCGCAGCACGTCCTCGCGGTCGAGCCCGATGTCCGCCGCCAGGTCCGCGAGCTCCTCCTCGCGGCCGACGTGGCGGCCCTCGATGAAGTACGCGCGCATGAGGCGCTCCTTGGCCTCGATCTGCTTGCCGTGCTGCTTGGCGTAGTGCAGCAGCTGGTGGGCCTTGATCGTCTTGGTGTGCTGGAGCGCGTCGAAGTCGTAGTCGAGCCCGACCTCGGCGGCGATCCCGCTCACCCGGTCGAGCATCTGGCGCACCTGATCGGCCGGGTAGCCCTTGTGGGCGACCAGGAAGTCGATCTCGCTGCCGTCGTAGTCGACGGGCGTGTCGGGCGCCAGCTCGAAGCTGTGGTACGTGACCTCGACGTCGGTCCCGGGATGCGCGGCCGCGAACGCCTGCGCCCCGGCCTCGAACTTGCGCTTGCCGATGTAGCACCACGGGCAGGCGATGTCGGACCACACGTCAACCTTGATCACATCACTCATACTTCAGAAAGTATAGTGCCTCGGACCGCTGAGCGCGGCGCGGCCGTATCACGGGCATGCTCGCACTCGCACTCGCCGCGGCGCTCGCCCTTCCCGCGCCGGGGAACCTGCTGGTGGAGGCGCCGTCGTTCGGCCTCGCGATCGTCGCGCAGGACGGTCACGTGACCCGGCTGGGGCGCTGGTACGACGGGGCGTGGTCGGCGGACGGCAGCGTGATCGCCGCCGTCGGAGACCGGCGGCTGGTCACGCTCGACGACCGCGGCCGCGTGCGCTGGCGGCTCCCGCGCCGCGAGCCCGCGCAGCCGGACTGGTCGAGCGACGGCGCCCGGCTCGCGTACCGCGACGGCGCGGCGCTGCGCGTCGTCCGGGCGGACGGGCGTGGCGATCACGCGCGCGCGGCCAGACTCGGGCCCGCCGGGCCGCGCTGGCGGCCGGGAGCGCGGGGTCAGCTCGCGTACGCGGACGCGCGGGGAGTGGTGCGGCTGCTCGACGGTGCCCGGACGGCGTGGACGTCGGACTCCGGCCCGCCGGTGCGGCCGTACGGGCTGCGCTGGTCGGCCGACGGAACGCGGCTGGCGGCGATCTCGGGGAGCGTCGTGCGCGTGTTCGACGGCGCGACCGGGCGGCTCGTCGAGCGGATCGGGACGACCCGGCGCAACCACTTCCAGCTCGGCGTCTACGCGGGCGGCGACCTCGTGCTCGTCCGCCACGACTTCTCGCGCGGGACGAGCGTCGTGACCCGCGGAACGCGCACCGTGCTCCGCGGCCGCGGAAGCGTGAGCGACGTGACCGCCTCGCCCGACGGCGCGTGGCTGCTGCTCGGCCGCCGCTACGCCGACCGCTGGGAGCTCCGCTCGGCCGGCGCGACGCGCGAAGTCCACGGCGTCACGCGGCGGATCAACCCGGGCGCGAGCGGGCGCTGGGCGTTCCCGATCGTCCGCGGTTGGTCACAGGTACGGGCGTCAGCGCAATACAGGCTCGAATGCCCGAACCGAGCGACGAGCAGCTGCTGACCGACGCCCGCGGCGACGGCGACGCGTTCGCCGCGTTCTACCGGCGGCACGCGCCGACGCTGCTCGGCTATCTGACGCGCCGCACCGGCAACGCGGAGGTGGCGGCCGACCTGACGGCCGAGACGTTCGCCGCCGCGCTCGAAGGTCTTCCCCGCTTCCGCCCCGACCGCGGCCCGGCGACCGCCTGGCTGTACGGGATCGCTCGCCACAAGCTCGCCCGCGCGCTCGAGCGCGGGCGCGTGGAGGACGCCGCGCGCCGCCGCCTGCGGCTGCCGCGGATCACGGTCGACGACGAGGAGATCGAGCGGATCGAGGCGTTCGCCGCCGCCGAGACGACCGGGCGGCTGATCCACGAGCTGCTCGAGCGGCTGCCCGCCGAGCAGCGCACGGCGCTCGACGCGCGGGTCGTCCACGAACGCGAGTACGGCGAGATCGCCGGCTCGCACGCCACTTCCGAGACCGTGATCCGCAAGCGCGTCTCGCGCGCGCTCGCGCGGCTGCGGTCGGGCCTGGAGCAGACGCCATGACCACTTTCCTCGAGGAGCTCGAACGCCAGCTGACCGACGCCGCGCACCGGCGGGCCGCGAGGCGGCCGAGGCGGCCGTGGCGCCGCGTGGCGATGGGGGCGCCGCAGGGTGACGGCGCGGCGCGGCCCGACGACGCGGCGCAGGACGGCACGACCCGGCATGGCGACGCCGCCCGGCATGGCGACGCGGTGCGGCGCGGGACGCGCGCGCCGTGGCGCGGGCCCGCGGCCGCGAGCGTGGTCGCCGTGGTCATCCTCGCGCTCGGCTTCGCGGCCGCGTGGCGCGTCCCGGACACGACGCACGCGCCCGCCGAGCGTCCCGCATCCACCGCCACCCCGGCGCCCGCGACCCCCACGCCGTCACCCCGCCCCTCGCTCGCCGGCGCCCAGGTCGAAATCGTCAACGCCGCGGGCGTTCCCGCCGTCGCGAGCTCCGCCGCCGCGCAGCTGATGCGGCTCGGCGCCCGCGCGCGTTCCCGCGCCACGGAGCGCGTCCGCCCCACCTCGGTGGTCACCGGCGACGCCCCGCAGGCGCGCCGGATCGCCGCCGCGCTCGACATCGCGAACGTCGAGCCCGGGCCGGATCTGACCGTCTACCTCGGCACCGACTACCTCGAGCCTGCATCGGCCCTGCACCAGCGCCTGGCGATCCTGCGCCGGGACGGCCCGCTCATGACGACCGCCGGGCGCGTCCAGGTGATCGGCAACCGCACGGGCGCCTGCCTCTCGCTCCGCAACGGCTGGACGTGCACCACGACCGCGCGCACGCTCGCCGGCTGGCTCATGCTCTCCCGCCGCGGCGACGACGACGCGCTGCTCGCCGCGGTCGGCGTGGTGCCCGACGACATCGACCACGTGGAGCTGCGTCTCGCCGACGGGACGACGCGCACCGCGCCCGTCACCCTCAACGTCTGGAGCACCACCGAGAACGTGCGCCGCGTCACCGTCGGCGCACGTACGCTCACGGTGCCGTGATCTGCGTCGCCGGCACGTGCGTGCGCGTCACGAACGCCGCCGCCGGCCCCGGGAGCTTCTCGACCACCGTCCAGCCGCGCCGGCTGTCCGCCACGTACTCGGCCTCACCGACGATGTGCGCCGGCAGGACGACGAACCGCCGCGGATGGGCGCGCACGTCGGCGTACTCGCGCTCGGTCATCCGCAGCGCGGACCCGCACGCGACCAGGCCGCACTCGCAGCGCCAGGGCATGACCTCCCCGATCGGGTCCAGCGCCGCCAGGCGATCGTTGAACGCGCGCCGCCGAGCCTGGCGAAACGCGATCAGGACCAGCGCCTGATCGGAAGAGGACGACTCCATGAGAACTATTTACACGACCGCGGAGCGGATCTGTAGGTAGGCTGTCTACCTATGGAGACTGCCGATCATCGGCGCGACTGGCTGCGCGGCGTCCTCGACCTGTGCCTGCTGGCGCTGCTCGCCGACGGCGAGGCGTACGGGTACGAGCTCGCGAGACGCCTGGAAACCCTCGGGTTCGGTCCGGTGCCGGGCGGCTCGCTCTACCCGGCGCTGCTGCGCCGCGAGCGGCTCGGGCACCTGCGCGCCGAGTGGCGCGCGGGAGCGGGCGGGCCTGGACGCAAGTACTACGTGCTGACCGACGCCGGCCGCGCGGCGCTGGAGAGCGAGGCGCGCGGCTGGCACGCGTTCGCGGACACGGTCGCCGCCGCGCTCGCGGGGCGAGGCGCGGCGGCGCGCGGCGAGGCCGCGACGTGAGGCGCGATCGCTGGCTCGACGCGCTCGCCCACGAGCTCGCCACGCGCGGCGTCGCTCCCGCCGACGCGGCCGCGGTTGTCGTGGAGGCCGAAGCGCACCTGCGCGACGCCGCGACGCCGCCGCTGGACGCGTTCGGCTCCCCCGCCGATCGACCGCCCGGCGGCGGCCGGCGTGATGCTGGCGGTGACGGCGTGCACGGCCGTCGCGGCCGGCAGCGCGCTCGGCGCCGTCGCGCGTCGCGAGCAGGACGGCGCGCTCGCGCTGTTCATCGTCGCCGGGCTGCAGTTCATCGCGGACCCACCGACCCTGCTCGCGCACGTGCTCCCGTTCTGGTCGACGCGCGAGCTGGCGACGTGGGCGGTCGACGGCACCGGCTCGCCCGCCGCCGGCCTGGCCCACGCGGCCGCCACCGTCGCGGTCTGCGCGCTCGTCAGCGTCCCGCTGCGCGCGCGACGAGCTTCCGGCCGATGACCATGCGCTGGATCTCCGACGTGCCTTCGCCGATCAGCAGCAGCGGCGCGTCGCGATACAGCCGCTCGATCTCGTACTCCTTCGAGTACCCGTAGCCGCCGTGGATGCGGAAGCTGTCCTCGACGACCTCCTTGCCGGTCTCCGAGGCGAACAGCTTCGCCATCCCGGCCTCGACGTCGGACCGCTCGCCGGCGTCCTTCATGCGCGCCGCCTTGAGCATCAGCAGCCGCGCCGCCTCGACTTTGGTGGCCATGTCGGCGAGCTTGAACTGGATCGCCTGGTGCTCGGCGATCGGCTTGCCGAACGTCCGCCGCTCCTGCGCGTACTTGAGCCCCAGCTCCAACGCCCGCTGCGCGATCCCCACGCCCCGCGCCGCGACGTTCACGCGCCCGACCTCGAGCGCGTCCATCATCTGCGCGAACCCGCGCCCCAGCCCGGCCTCCTCGCCCCCGAGGATCATGTCCCCCGGACAGCGGTAGCCGTCGAAGACCAGCTCGGTGGACTCCACGCCCTTGTAGCCGAGCTTGCGGATCTGCGGCGGCACCGTCAGCCCCGGGTTCTCAGCCGCCCCCGGCTCCTTCTCCGCGATGAAGCACGTCAACCCGCGGTGCGGCGGCCGCGCGTCCCGGTCGGTCCGCACGAGCACGAACACCACGCCGGACCGCAGCCCGTTCGTGACCCACATCTTCGACCCGTTGAGCACCCAGTCGGACCCGTCGCGCACGGCGCTGGCCTGGATCGCCGCGACGTCGGACCCGAGCTCCGGCTCCGACAACGAGAACGCCGCCCGGATCTCCCCCGTCGCCATCCGCGGGAGCAACCGCTCACGCTGCGCCTCGGTCCCGAACTTCATCAGCAGGTAGGACCCGATGAAATGCGTGTTGACGATCCCGCTGATCGAGATCCAGCCGCGCGAGAGCTCCTCCACGATCATCGCGTAGGTCGTCAGATCCAACCCCATCCCGCCGTATTCCTCGGGGATCGTCACCCCGAACAACCCCAGCCCGCGCATCTGCGCCACGATCGGCTCCGGGAACTCGTCTACGGCGTCGTAGTGCTCGGCCTGCGGCAGGATCTGCTCGTCCACGAACTGACGAACCATCTCCAGAATCGCCTGCTGCTCTTCGGTCTTCTCGTAAAACGCGGCGGCCATCAGCGAAGCTTAGGCGGTGAACTTCGCGTTTGACGTGGTGGGACAAACCCCGCCGGACGCCCTCGCGCTGGTCGAGCTGACCCGCGACGGCGGCCGCCGCGAGCACACGTTCGGCGAGGTCGCGGACGCCGCCGCCCAGCTCGCCGGCGCGCTCGAGAACCGCGGCGTTCGCCGCGGCGACGTCGTCCTCACGCTGATCGGCAACCGCGCCGAGTGGGCGATCACCCTGCTCGCCTGCTTCCGCCAGGGCTTCGTCGCGCTGCCCTGCACCGAGCAGCTGCGCCCGAAGGATTTGCGACAGCGCCTCGACGTCGCCCGGCCGGCCCTCGTCGTCGCCGACCCCCGCAACGAGGCGACCCTCGCCGCCGCCGGCTGGACCGGCCCGACGCTGTTCGAGCCGGAGCGCGCGCACAGGCCGCCGCCCGCCGACCTGCGGCCGACCGACCCGTGCCTGCTCACGTTCACGTCCGGTACCGCGGGCGAGCCGAAGGCCGTCCTGCACGGCCAGCGCTACCTGACCGGCCAGCGGCTGCAGGCCGAGCACTGGCTCGCGCCCGCGCCCGGTGACCTCGTCTGGTGCACGGCCGCCGCCGGCTGGAGCAAGTCCGCCCGCAACGCGTTCATCGCGCCCTGGCTGCGCGGCGCCGCGGCGCTGCTGCACGACGCGCGGTTCGACCCACACGAGCGCCTGCACATCCTCGAGCGCGAGCGGGTCGACGTCCTCTGCATGGCCCCGACCGAGTACCGCGTGATCGCCAAGCGCGCGACGATCGCGCCCGTCCCGTCGCTCAAGGGCCTGGTCGCGGCCGGTGAGGCGCTCAACCCCGAGGTCCTGCACGCGTTCCACGACGCGCTCGGCCTCTGGATCCGCGACGGCTACGGGCAGACGGAGACCGGCCAGCTGACCGGCGCGCCGCCCCACGAGAGGCCGCGGCCGGGCTCGATGGGCAAGCCGCTCCCGGGGGTGCGGCTCGACGTGGTCGACGGCGAGCTGGTCCTGCAGCCGCGCACCGACCCCACGTTCTTCCTGCGCTACCTGGGCGACGAGCCGCACGCGGGCCCCTGGCACACCGGCGACCGCGTGACCCGCGACGAGGACGGCTACCTGCACTTCGAAGGCCGCACCGACGACGTGATCATCTCGGCCGGCTACCGGATCGGCCCGTTCGAGGTCGAGTCCGCGCTGGTCGCCCACCAGGCGGTCGCGGAGGCGGCGGTGGTCGCCGCGCCGGACGACGAGCGCGGATCGGTCGTCCGCGCCGTCGTCGTCCTGCGCGACGGCTACGCGCCCAGCGAGGCCCTCAAGCGCGAGCTCCAGGACCACGTGAAGGCCCAGACCGCGCCGTACAAGTACCCGCGCATCGTGGACTTCGCGGCGGACCTACCCAAGACGAGCTCGGGCAAGGTCCGCCGCGCCGTGCTCAGGGCTGCGTCGTGCTGAGGGTGAACGTCAGCGTCTTGCTGTAAGCGCCGGTCCGCAGCGCGTCGCCGGCGCCGATCGCCTGGGTGAACGTGACCGGGACGTTCTCGTTGGAGGTCGGGCCGTCCCACGTCTTGACCGTGCCGAGGCCGCCGAGCGGCTGCGGCAGCGAGAACGTGCCGTTGACCAGATGGCCGGGCGACGCCGTGTTCTGATCGGCCACGCTCAGCGCGGCCTCCCCGGCGGTCGAGATCACCGACGCGGTCGTCGACGCCGAGTACGTCTGCTGGACGCCCGGCGTGAACGCGCCGAAGTCGGCCGCGGCACCGAGCGTCAGCGACAGCGTCGCCGGCACGTTCCCGCCGACCGGCGCGGTCACCGGCGCGGAGTTGTACGTGAACGCGTCCTGGCTCTGGACGTTCAGGCGCTCCGCCCGGGTGGCGCGGTTGGCGCCGTCGATCTCCGCCTGCGTGAGGTCGGCCGTCGGCGTCAGCGTCAGCGCGTCGAAGCCGCGCGCGATCTCCGAGGCGTAGATCGTGCCGTTGTACCAGTAGGTCGACCAGTAGCCGCCGGTGACCAGCGACGTGCCGCTGATCGGTCCGCGGTCGAAGTACGCGATCTCGCGCGGGTGGCTCGCGTCGGTGAAGTCGACCACCGATGCACCGCCCTGGTAGAAGGCCTGCACGAGGATGTCGCGGCCCGGGATCGGGATCAGCGACGGGACGTGCGTGACGCAGTTCTCCTGCGCCGTCTGCGCCACCGGCAGCTTGTAGTAGCTGCGGAACACGAGCTTGCGGTCGACGATCTCGTAGATCGCGTCGCCGCCCCAGTTGATCTGGTCGGTCGCGCGGCAGCGCGCGCCGGTGCCGCCGCCCCACTCGTCGGTGAAGACGACCTTGGTGCCGTCGTTGGAGAACGTCGCGCCGTGCCAGTACGCGAACACCGGGTCGGCGACCGCGTCGATGCGCTTCGGGTTCGCCGGGTCGGAGATGTCGATCAGCAGGCCGTTGCCGGCGCAGGCGCCCGCCGCCAGGTCGAGCTGCTCGTAGACCGTGATGTCGTGGCAGTGGTTGGTGTTCGGCGACGGCGACCAGTTCGTGTTGGACGGGTGGCGCTGCGTCGTCGGGCCGTTCTGGAGGCCGTTGAGCGCGCCGGTCTCGTCGTTCTTGAACAGGCGCGGCTCATTGACCACCGCGGCGGCCGCCGGGTCCGCCAGCGGGACCTTGATGACCTCGATCCGCCACTGAGACGGATTCTCGGTAGTTGCCCCGGCGTTGCTGCAGCCCGCCAGCTCGGTCGCGCTGCGCACACCGGCCGCGCCGGAGACGTAGATGTAGACGTTGTCCGGGTCGTTCTTGGGCCGCACCAGCGTGTGCGTGTGCGAGCCGCGGCACGTCTGCACGCCGCCGACCTGACGCGGCTGCGTGATGTCGGAGATGTCGAAGATGCGCACGCCGCGGAAGCGCGTCTCCGCCGTCGCGGCCGGCGTCAGCGTGCAGTCCTTCTTCGCGCGCGTCTCCTCCACCGACATGAACAGCAGGTGCTTGTACACCGAGACGTCGCCCTGGCCGCCCGGGCAGACGACCGACGTCTTGAGCGTCGGCGCGGTCGGGTTCGAGACGTCATAGACGTTGAAGCCGTTGAAGTTCCCGACGAACGCGTGGTTGCCCTGGAACGCCATGTCGGAGTTCGCGAACGACAGGTCGCCCGCGTTGTTGGGGTTCGAGAACCCCGGCGCCTTGCCCAGGTGCGTGTCCAGTCGCAGGCCGAGCGCGGCCGTGCCCGCGTCCGTCAGGCCCGGCGACAGCCCGAACCGTGGGTCGTCCGTGGTGGGCAACTGCGCGGCCGCCGTGGCCGGTACCGCCAACAGCGCCGCTGCCGACAGCAGCGCTGATACGTTCCTCCGCATCTCGTGACTCCCTCCTCGTTTCCTCAGCTCACCCTCATTTCGGACGATAACCTATGAGAATGCGTCTCGGCAACCGGTTGGTTGTGCTGTGCTCCGCGAGCGTGCTCGTCGCGGGCTGCGGCGAGTCCAAGAAGGCGGAGCCGGACCCGGAGTCGACCCCGCGCGTGAGCATCGTGCAGGCGGGCGCGCCGGGTCAGGCGTCGCGCCCGCTCAGCGAGGAGGAGGCCGCCGCGGCGCCGGTGATCGAGCACACCCAGGCCGACGTCGACTTCATGCGCGGGATGATGCACCACCACCAGCAGGCGGTGGTCATGACCGAGTGGGTGCCGGACCGCACGTCCAACCGCAGCGTTCGCCTGATGGCCAAGCGGATGGGCAGCTCGCAGGAGGTGGAGATCGAGCAGATGTGGAAGTGGCTCGAGGACCGCGGGTTCGACCCGGCCGACCACCACCACGCACACGCGCAGATGCCCGGGATGCTCACGTCGGGGCAGCTCGCGCGCCTGAAGGCCGCCAAGGGCAAGGCGTTCGATCGCCTGTTCCTGCGCTCCATGACCATGCACCACGAGGGCGCGCTCACGATGGTGCGCGAGCTGCAGGACGCCGGCGGCGGGGCCGAGGCGGAGATCGGCAACTTCACGCGCCACGTCGAGGCCGACCAGCAGATCGAGATCGACCGCATGCGCGAGCTGCTGAGCGAGATCGCCTAGCCCGCGAGTCCGCTCAGGCGAGGAGGTCCGAGAGCACGCGTTCGATCGGGAACTCGGTGCGCTGCGGGATCTCCGGAAGCGACTCGACGGGGGCGACACGGAGCGCGATCGTGCGGTCCAGCGCGGCTCCGCCCAGCGTCGGGTCGAGGTACGCGAGGCGGTCCAGGGCCTCGATCCGCAGCTCGCGCTCGAGCGGCGGGTCGGGCGTGGCCGGGGACTCGGTGAAGGCGCGCAGGACGTCCGCGTAACGGTGGGGGAAGCCGAGGCCGCGCAGCAGCACGGGGTCGTGCGTGTCGAGCAGGTCGGCTAGCCGCAGCCAGTCCGCCATGCGCTCGAGCTCCGCGGGCGTCCGGGGAGCGGCGTGCGGCTCGAGCTCCAGCCACGTCATCGCGATCGCGGGCGGCTCCGGCTTCGGGTCCTCGAGGCGTGCCGCCGCCGCGAGCCAGGCCGCGACGGCGTCGACCGACAGCGCGCGCCCGCCCCAGCCGAGCCGCTCCAGGATCAGCCGCGCGAGCGCCTGCGTCTCGGGGCCGTCGACCGCGAGGGTGTGCAGCAGCCGCACCGCCGCGGCCTCGTCGAGCTCGCGGCACAGGTGATGGAGCCCGTCCCCGAGCGCGTCCCAGTCGGCGTCGTCGTGCAGCAACGGGCGCGGGTCGGCGAGGGCGATGGCGGCGCCGTCGACGCCGCAGTGCGCGAGGAAGCGGCGGCGGGCCGCGGCGTCGGCGGCGAGCTCGGCGATCACGAGATCGCGCCAGCTCGGGTGCACCCAGGTGACCCTCACGCGATCACCCGCAGGAAGTGGTCGGCGAGCCCGTCCACGAGGTCGGCGGGCGCGCGCGGCAGCCCGCTCGCGGCGTGCCGGCGCAGCGCGGCGGCGAGGTCGCGCTCGGCGACCGAGCCGGGCGGCGAGTCCAGCATCGCGTGCAGCAGCTCGCGCTGCTCCGGCCTGAGCGCGCGGTAGGAGGCGGCCATGCCGGCGGTCGGCTCGGCCAGCTCGCGCTCGACGCCGTTCTCCGGCGCGCCGCGCGCGACGTAGCGGCGGATGCGCTCGGGCGTGAAGTGCGGGTGGTCGACGATCGCGCGGCCGGTCGCCGGCAGGTGCGCGAGCTGCCGCGGGTCCAGGCCGGCGGCGCGCGCGTGGCGGAACAGGATCAGGGTCTTCTCCTCGACGCCGAGCGCGCCCGCGTCGACCAGCACGGACGCGGGCCGCGGGCCGCCGCGGCGCAGCGCCTCGGCGAGCGGCGCCGGGCGCGAGGTCCAGATCAGCCAGTGGCGCTCGTCGGTCACGCGCAGGATCCGTCCGAGCCGCTCGGCCCAGCGCTCGGCGGCGTCCGGCCGGTACTCGGCGGCGCCGAACGCGTCGTCGGCGATGAACAGCTGCGCGCGATCGCGGTCGTACGCGCGCTCGACCTCCTCCGGTCGCAGCGTCTCGTGGACCTCCCAGCCCTCGGTCAGCAGCGCCAGGCCCAGCGTGCGCGCGATCGCGGTCTTGCCCATCTCCGGCGGGCCGGTCAGGACCGCGAAGTGGTGGCGGCGGAGCGTCGCGACCGCGCGGTGCCACGCGGGCGTCGCGACGAACACGCGCGCGAGGGCACGCGTGGCCTCGATGTCGAGCGTCGAGCGCGCCAGCGCTTCGGCGTCCGGCTCGACGGCGCCGAGCGAGAGCAGCGCCGGCAGCTTGAAGCGCAGCTCGGGATGGCGCCGGATCGCGTCGAGCAGCTCGGCCTCGCCGTACGCGACGTCGCCGCTCCCAGCGCGTGGCGCGAACGTCACCAGCGTCCGGTGCGGCGGCAGCTCGTCCGGCGCCTCCCGCCACGCCGCGCACGCGACCACCGGCGGCGCGAGCGTGCGGCCGTCGAGCCGCAGCTCCTCGTCGCACACGACCGTCCGGCACCGGTCCGCCGACCCTTCCCAGCGCCCCGGCGCGACCCCGGCCTCGGCCTCGAGCACCAGCTCACAGAGGCGTTCGAACTGCAGCCAGCCGAGCTCATCGAGACCGGGCATGGATCCAGGTTAGGCCGGATATCCGTACCAGGCGAGGGCGGTTGGCGCGATACATTCGCTGAACGGCAACCTTGGCCCGGTGGCCGGCTCTCTAGGTCACCCATTCGGAGGAGGTGCTCACGCATGTCCGCAACGCTTCCTGCTGCACCGCGAAACATCGATCGCGACCACGTCAACGCCCTGATGGAGCGCGAACGCGCTCGTCTGCGTGAGCGCACGGCGCGCTCCGGCGAGTTCTTCGCCCGTGCCAACACGGTCATGCCCGGCGGCGTACCGTCCCAGTTCCAGAAGCACGACCCGTGGCCCACGTACCTCACGCGTGGCCAGGGCTCGCGCGTCTGGGACGTCGACGGCAACGAGTACGTCGACTTCCACAACGGGTTCGGCGTCATGTGCGTCGGCCACGCCAACCCGACGATCGCCGCCGCGGTCAAGGCCCGCATGGACGAGGGCACGCACTTCGCGGCCCCGACCGAGGGGTCGATCATCGTCGCCGAGGAGCTCCGCCGCCGCTGGGGTCTCCCCCACTGGCGCTTCACGAACTCCGGCACCGAGTCCACGATGGACGCGATCCACCTGGCCCGCGGCGCGACCGGCCGGGACATCATCGTGAAGATCGAGGGCACCTACCACGGCCACCACGACGCGGTGATGATCTCGGTCAAGCCCGCGCCGGAGGCGATGGGCGACCGCTCGCACCCGAACCCCGTCCCCTACGGGCTCGGGTTCGCGCCCGGCACCGCCGAGCACACCCGCGTCGTGCCGTTCAACGACGCCGACGCGCTCGCGGCGGCGCTCGACGAGCGCGTGGCCGGCGTGATCATGGAGCCGGCGATGATGAACATCAACATCGTCCCGCCGGTCCCGGGCTACCTGGAGCGCGTGCGCGAGCTCACCTGTGCCGCGGGCGCGATCCTGATCTTCGACGAGGTCAAGACCGGCGCGGCCGTCGCCGCCGGCGGCGCGACCGAGTTCTTCGGCGTCACCCCGGACGTCGTCTGCCTGGCCAAGGCGATCTGCGGCGGCCTCCCCGGCGGCGCGATCGGCATGACCGACCCGCTCGCCGAGCTCGTGGCGGCCGGCCAGGTCAAGCAGCAGGGCACGTTCAACGGCAACCCGCTGACGATGGCGGCCGCGCAGGCGACGCTGATCGACGTCCTGACCGACGACGCCTACAAGCGGCTGCACGCCGCCAACGAGAAGCTGATGGCGGGCTGCGAGCGCGTGATCTCCGAGTACGAGCTGCCCGCGCACACGGTCGGCCTCGGCTCCAAGGGCTGCGTGGTCATGTCGACGGAGCCGGTGCGCGAGTACCGCGACTACCTGACCAAGATCCACCACGACCTGACCGACCTGGCGTGGCTGTACCACATGAACCACGGCATCTTCATGACGCCGGGCCAGGACGAGGAGTGGACGCTGTCGGTGCTGCACTCCGACGCCGACCTGCAGCGCTACGTGGACGTCTTCGAGACGTTCGCGCGCGACGTCACCGGCCGCTGACCGGCCCGCGCCGCCGGACGCCTCCGTGGCGTCCGGCGGCGTGAGCGCCCCGCCCCTTAGGGGACATTCCCAATGGTGCGAGCGGCCCCGGCGCGCGAAGGTGAAGGCATGAACCAGCGCCTCACCCGCTCCTCCACCGATCGCATGATCGGCGGCGTCGCCGGCGGCCTCGGCCGCCACCTCGGCGTCGATCCCACCATCGTCCGCGTCGGCTTCGTGTTCGCCGCGGTCGTCAGCGCCGGCGCCGCCGCGGTCGCCTACCTCGCTCTGCTCGCCGTCGTGCCCTCCGACGATGCTGCGCTCCCCGTCTAAAGCGCCTCGAGCTGGGCGTCGACGATCTCGTCGAGCAGCCCGCCGAGATACGCGTAAAGCGCCTGCTCCCGGGCGTCCGGACCCTCCGGGTCGAACTCGAGCTGCTGGTCGTCGTCGCTGATGCCCAGCAGCGTGCCGAGCACGAGCCGCAGCGCGTTGATCGCCTGCATCCACGCGGTCAGCTGCTCGGGGCTGAGGACGTCGGCGTCGACCGAGGCCTCGATCGCGTCGACCGCGGCCAGCCGCCCGGAGCGCAGCTCCTCGTGCGTGAGCTGGCGGAACTCGCGCTCGGCGTCCGCGTCGTCCGCGTACGCCTCCGGGTACAGCCGGTGCACGCGCGGGTCGTCGGCGCCGAGCGCCAGCAGTGCGCGCATGTCGGACAGCAGCTGGCGGATCAGCTGGCGCTCGCGCGCGTCGAGGCGCAGCACGTAGCGGCCCTGGCGCGGCGCGATGCGGGGGCGGGTGCGGCCGAACATCAGTCCTGGCGCATGGTCGCCCATAGGCCGTGCTCGTGCAGCCGGAAGACGTCCAGCTCGGCCTTCTCGCGCGTTCCGCTGGAGACCACGGCGCGGCCCTTGTGGTGGACGTCGAGCATCAGCTCGGTCGCTTTCTCGCGGCTGTAGCCGAACAGCTTCTGGAACACGAGCACGACGTAGCTCATCAGGTTGATGGGGTCGTTCCAGACGATCACGATCCACGGCCGGTCGGCGGCGCGGTCCTCATCGGCCTCGGGGAGCTTGACCTCGGCGGGAGCGGCGGACACTCTCTTAGAGGCTACGCACTCGGCACGTGACTCAATGCGTGTTCGGCCAATGCGGTGATGGTGAGGCTCGGGTTCACGCCGACATTGGCGGGGATCGCCGACCCGTCGGTGATCAGCAGGTTCTCGTAGCCGAAGACGCGCTGGCGCGCGTCCACGACGCCCGTCTCCGGGCTCTCCCCGATCACCGCGCCGCCGAGGATGTGCGCGGTCGACGGGATGTTCGCCGCGGCCTCCATGATCGAGCTCTGCGCGAAGCCGCCGGTCCGCTCGGCCAGCCACTCCGCGAACGCGTTGGCGACCGGAATGAACGTGGGGTTCGGGCGCTCGGGGTCCTGCTCGGTGCGCAAGCGGACGTGGCCGCCGCGGGTCCTGCGCGCTCGCAGCGCGATCGCGTTGTCGAGCGACTGCATGACGAGCACGATGATCGTGCGGCGGCTCCAGCCGCGGGGGTTGAGCGTGCGGGCGAGCGCGCGCGGATGGCGCAGCGCCGCGCCCGCGAGCTTGAGCGGGCGCGTGACCGGCGTGCCCGCGCCGGTCAGCAGCGTGAACAGCGGGGAGACGCCGTCCCCGGCCTCGCCGTAGACGACGGTCTCGATGTGCGTGTCCGGGTCCGGGTAGATCGAGCCGGTGATCGCGACGCGGCGGGTCACGTCCGGGGCGCCTTCGGGGAGCGTGACGGCGAGGATCGCTTCGCTGTTGGTGCGCACGAGCTCGCCGAGGCGGGGCGAGAGGCGCGGCAGCGAGCCGTTCAGACGGCAGGCGGCGAGCAGGCGGTTGGTGCCGAGCGCGCCCGCGGCGACGACGACGCCGCGCGCCTGCAGTGTCGCGTGGCCGCGTGCGCGGGACGACGGGCGGTGGGTGACGACGTACCCGCCGTCGTCGTCGTCGCGTGGCCGGATGTCCGTGACCGTGCGGCCCGGCATGATCTTCACGCCCTCGCGCTCGGCGAAGTACAGGTAGTTCTTGACGAGCGTGTTCTTGGCGCCGTGCGGGCAGCCGGCCATGCAGCGGCCGCAGCGCAGGCAGCCCGTTCGGTCGGGTCCGTCGCCGCCGAAGAACGGGTCCGCAACCGTCTTGCCGGCCTCGCCCAGGAAGACGCCGACGCGGGTCTTGGCGTAGGTGGCCTCGACGCCGATCTCGCGGGCGTACTCGCGCAGCAGGTCGTCCGCGGGGTCGTCCTCGTCGTAGGTGGTGACGCCGAGCATGCGCTCGGCGGTGTCGTAGTGCGGGGCGAGCGCGGTCTGCCAGTCGGCCAGGTGCGCCCACTGCGGGTCGGCGTAGAACCGTGCCGGAGCGCGGTAGAGCGTGTTCGCGTAGCCGAGCGAGCCGCCGCCGACGCCTGACCCAGACGCGATCGCCACGTCCTTGAAGATCGTCAGGCGGAAGATCCCGTTCAGCCCGAGCCGGGGCGCGTACCAGTAGCGGCGCGCGTCCCAGGTCGACTTCGGCAGCTCGTCGTCGGCGAAGCGCCGCCCGCACTCGAGGACGCCGACGCGGTAGCCCTTCTGCGCGAGGCGCAGCGCGGCGACGCTGCCGCCGAACCCGGAGCCGATCACCAGCCAGTCGAAGTCCACCGCCCGACTCTATGCGTTCCGCGCGCGGGACACGCGGCGCCGCCGCGCGGGCGCGGGGCGCGGGCGCCGTGAGACGTGCGGCGGCGCCACCGCCCGGCCGCGGACGCGGCGAGCGGTCACTTTCCGGCGCTCTCCGCCACTTCGCGACCGCTCGCCGCGTCAACTGAGCGCGCGAACGAGCGCGGTCACGGCGCGGACGCCGCTGGACGTGCGGCGCCATCGCCCCGGCGCGCGGATGCCGCGAGGGCGCGCGGGGCGCGGACGCCGTGAGACGTGCGGCGGCACCACCGCCCGACGCGCGGGCGCGGCGAGGGGTCACTTTCTGGCGCCAAACGCCGCTTCGCGACCCCTCGCCGCGTCAGGTGAGCGCGCGGACGAGCGCGGTCGCCGCGGCGGCGATCAGGATCACCGCGAGCATCGGGGCGCGGGCGAGGATGGCGAGGACCGCGGCGCCGAGCCCGGCCGCGCGCGCGTCGACCACGAGGCCGTCGCCGGAGCTGAACGTCTCGTAGAGCACGAGCGCGGCGAGCAGCGCGGGCGCGACCAGCGCGGTGACCGCGAGCCCGCGCGGCCCGGGCGGGCGGTGGCCGAGCAGCAGCGGACCGATCACCTTCGTCCCCGCGGTGCCGACGGTCAGCGCCGCGATCGTGACCCAGACCGCGGTCACGCCGCCGCCTCGCCGGCCGCGCGGAGCGACGCCGTCGCACCGCGTGGCGCCGCCAGGCCGATGAGCGCCGCCGCGGCCGCCGCGAGGACCGGGACGCCGCCCGGCGCGAAGGGCATCAGCGCCAGCGCGATCATGCCCCCGAGCCCCGCCGCGATCCGCGGCAGCCGCCCGCGCGTCTCCCCCGCCAGCAGCACCAGGAAGAACGCGGGGAACATCGCGTCGAGTCCCCAGGTTCCGGGGTCGTCGACCAGCGTGCCGCCGAGGACGCCGAGCAGCGTTCCGCCCGTCCACGCGAACCACTGCGGGATCGTCGCGCCGATCATCACGCCGCGGTCGTAGGTCCCGTCGCCCCGGCTGGCGAGCGCGAACGACGCGTCGACCAGCGCCAGCGACTGCACCGCCCGGCGCAGCCGCCCGCCCGGCAGGTACGGCGCGATCGCCAGCCCCATCGGCAGCCAGCGCCCGTTCATCAGCATCCCCGCCGCGATCGCCGCCACCGCACCGCCGCCCGCGGCCAGCACGGTCAGCGCCGCGAACTGCGCGGCGCTCGAGAACACGATCATCGACATCACGACGGGCGCGACCGAGCCCATCACCGGCTGCGCCAGCACGCCGAACGACGCTCCGACCGCCACCGCCGGCAGCACCAGCGGCAAGCCCGCGCGCAGGCCAACTCCAACGTCACTCGACATTACCGTATAGTTGCATGTAAGTGGTAAGAATGACGCCCGAGACGATCCGGCTGGTCGGTGGCTCGCTGGCGCTCGACTTCGCCAACACCGTCGACTGGGCGGCGGACGAGACGCCGCTCGAGGCGACCGACGCGCTGGTCGACGCCGACGCGCTCGGCCGCTGGGGCGCGCGCGCGGCGGCGGGCGAGACGCGCGAGGGCGCGACGACGCACGGGGACGCGATGACGCACGAGGACGCGAAGACGCACGAGGACGCGACGACGCGCGGGGACGCGGCGACGCGCGAGGACGCGAAGACGCACGAGGACGCGACGACGCACGGGGGCGTCGAGCCGCGCCGCGACGCCGCCGGCGCGCCGCCGCACGAACCGCTGCGCACCGCGATCCACCGCACGTTCTCCGCCCTCGCGCGCCGGGACGACCCGCCGCCCGAGGCGCTCGAGATCATCCACGCCGCCTACGTCGACGCCGCGCAGGCGGCGACGCTCATCCCCGGCACCGGGCTCGCCCACACCGCGCTGCACCACGCGATCGCGGCCGACGCCGTCGCCCTACTGAGCGACCCCAAGGCGCTCGAGCGCCTTCACCGCTGCCCCGGCCGGGACTGCGGCTGGCTGTTCATCGACACCAGCGGCCGGCGCCGCTGGTGCTCGATGGCCGCCTGCGGCAGCCGCGAGAAGATGCGCCGGATGTACGCGCGCCGTCGCGCTACTACCCGAGAACCCTGAGCTCGAGCGGATACTCGGAGAGCAGCTCGGGCCCGACCAGCACGTCGTCCTCGAGCCGGATCCCGCCGATCTCGGAGTTGTAGATCCCGGGCTCGATCGTGAAGATCATCCCCTCGCGCAGGACGGCGTCCGAGCTGGGGATCAGGAACGGCGGCTCGTGGATCTCGGTCCCGATCGCGTGCCCGGCCCCGTGCAGGCAGGCGCCGATCTCCGGGTGCGCTTCGACGATCGCCCGCTGTGCCGCGTCGACGTCGCGCGCCGTGTTGCCGGCGCGCGTGGCGGCGACCGCGGCCACGTACGCCTCGTGCACGACCTCCCACGCGCGCCCCGCCCAGTCGCTGACCGGGCCGGCGTGCGCGCAGCGCGTCATGTCGCCCCAGTAGCCGTCGAACTGCGCGGAGATGTCCGCGCACACGACCTCGCCGTCCCGCAGCGCGCGCGCCCCCGGCGAGCCGTGCGAGTCCGCCGCGTGGTTGCCGAACAGGATGTGCGGCTCGGAGTGCGTCGCGCCTCGGCGCGCCAGCAGGTACGCCGCGCGCGCGTTCGCCTCGGCCTCGGTGACGCCGGGCCGCAGCTCCGCCCACAGGTCCTCGTAGGCGGCGATGATGTGCGAGCAGGCGCGCCGGACCGCCTCGACCTCCTCGCGATCCTTCGCAGCGCGCAGGTGCATGATCAACTCGGTCGCCGGGACGAGCTCATAGCCCGCCTCGGTCAGCGCCTTCGCCCGCGCGAAGTTGAGGTGGTCCTCCTCGACGCCGATCCGCCGCGCCCCGTCGAACGTCTCGAACAGCTCCGGCAGCCCGTTCGAGCGCGCCGCGTTGTAGAGCGTCTTGTCGAGCCCGGTCGGGGCGGCGCCGACGCCCTCGCGGTCGAGCGTCGGCGCGAGCAGCGCTCCACCGCCGCCGCGCTTGACCGCGACGCCGAAGAACCGCTCCATCTGCAGACCCCAGAAGCCGGTGAAGTAGGCGATCGAAGCGTCCTTGGTGGCGAGGACGGCGTCGAGGCCGGCGTCCTCGAGCAGCCCGTCGAGGGCGGCGACACGGGAATCAAGCGTCATGGCTCCCCCACACTACGCCACCTTCACCGTCCTCACCAGCGCCCCGTCCTTGAAGCTCAACTTGAAGGTGAGTCTCACGCCCTTCCGCGCCCGCTTGACCCTCGGGAGGCGGATCGTGACCGTCCCGGCGCCCTTGGCCGTGGCCCCCCCGGTCGCCAGCGTCCGGCCGCCGCCGCGCACGGTCAGCGTGACGCGCCCCGCCGGCACCGCGGCCTTGAGCACGAGCCCCTTGCGGAGCGCCTTCGCCGTCACCTTGCCCACGGTGAAGGACGGCTTGAACGGAGCCGAGACGGGCACCGGGGGCGCCGGGGCAGCCGGCACCGGCACCACCGGCACCGACGGCACCGATGGCGCCGCCGGCACGTACGCCGCGGCCGGCGGATCGGCGGGCCCCCAGTCGGGCGCGCTGCCGGTCGCGCTCAGCACCAGGTCGTTCGCCGTCGCGCACGCACCCGCCTCAAAGCGCGTGAAGTGCGTGATCTCGATCCCACCGGAGCTCTCGTACGCGAGCCCGGACCCGTCCGGGGACCACGACGGGCTGGCGTAGCGCGCGTCCGCCGCCGTCGTGCTGCACGCCGCGTCCGGGTACGCCGGCGGCGCCTGGCTGACCGCGAAGAACCCGAGCCGCTTGTTCGCCCCGTAGTCGAACGTCACCGCCAGCCGCCGCCCGTCGCGCGACAGCTCCCCGTCCCCCATGTCGCCGTCCGGCACCATCCACGGCGTCTGCGAGTAGTCGCCCGGCCCGAGGTCGTCGATCGAGACCTGGCTCCCGTAGCCCCCGAACACCAGCGTCCGGGTGTTGCTGACCCACGACGGGTCGGACACGCTGAACTGGTTCCCGTACTTGGAGATCGGCGTCTCCCCGCTCGCGTCCGTGTAGAGCGTCGAGCGCTGGATCGACCCGCAGGAGGACGCCGGCGGGCACGAGTACGCCGTGTAGGCGTACGCGATCTTCGTCCCGTCCGGCGAGAAGGCGAGCTGGACCGGCCGGGGCGCGAACGTCCCGCCGTCCGCCGACCGGGCCGGCGGCGTGGCGATCGTCCGCAGCGGGCGCCCGTCGCGGGCCAGCACGGAGATCGGCCCGGTGCCCTGGACGGCGGCGATCGTGCCGTCGTCGGCCTGGGTCGGGGAGTGCCAGCCGCCGCCCGTGGTCAGCTGCACCTTGCGCGCGCCGTCCGGGGTGGCGGACCAGACGTTGCCCTGGTCGATGTAGACGATCGAGTCGGCGCTCGCGGTCGCGGGGACCGCGAGCGCGAGGAGGCTGGCGAGGAGAAGACGCTTCATGGCCCGCAGCGTGCGCCAGGGGCCTTGCCCGGACCTTGCCCGCGCCTTGCCCGCGCGGTGCTCGTTCAGGAGCGCACGCCGAACTCGGCCGACACCGTGACGCCCCCGGCGACGCCCGTGGGCGTGCCCAGGCGGATGCCGACCCCGAGCTCGCGGTAGCCCGGCTTGAGGATGTTCTCGCGGTGGCCGGGCGAGCTCATCCAGGCGTTCATCAGGCCGGCGGGCGTCGACAGCTCGGCGGTGCCCCAGGCCAGGTTCTCGCCGACCGACCAGCCGCTGCCCGGCTTGGCGTAGCCGGCGGCCATGATGCGCCGGTCGAACGTGCCGCCCTCGGGCGTGTCGTGCGCGAAGTAGCCGCGCGCCACCATGTCGCCGGCGTGCGCCGCGCCCGCCACGCCCAGGGCGCCGTTGTCGGCCAGCGTCGAGAGGCCGTGCTGCGCGCGGACCTGGTTGTGCAGGCAGATGATCGCCGCGCGGACAAGATCGACGTTCCCCGCGTCCGGCAGCAGGTCGGTGTTGGCGCACCGGCTCGGCGCGGGCGGGGCGACGACCTGAACGGCCGGTGCCTGCGACGCGCGCGCGATCTTCGCGGTGCTCGAGCGCTTGACGACGCGGCGCTTGACCTTCTTGGCCTTCTTGACCCGCTTGTGCTTCGTTCCGAGCGCGATCTTCGCGACCGGCGACGTGGTCTTCGCGGTCGCGGGCGAGATCGGAACGGCGACGGCGACGAGAACCAGCAGGAACAGCGAGAACAGCGAACGGCCAGGCACGGCACACCTCGATGAGTCGGGTCGATACGGCTCTCGCGTCGACCCGACGTGCCCTCGTGGCACGAAACCTTCGGCGGCCCGGCTGGCTCAGAGAGCTCCGTGGCTTTGCGCCCCACCCTCGCGGACGGTTTGCCTTTTCGGGTGTTTCGAGAACCTCGTTGGTCTCGTATCGGCCCCGGCGCTCGAACATTGAGCGCCGGCGTGGACGAATGTCCGAACGTGAACTAGTGCAGGACCTGCGCCGCGTACCCGTGGTCGGTGAGCGCGGCGACGACGCTGCGCGCGTGCTCGTGCCCGCGCGTCTCCAGGACGAGCTCGACCGCGGTCTCGCGCACGTGCAGGTCCAGGCCCTCGCGCATGTGGTTGACGTCGAGCAGGTTCGCCCCGGTGCCGGCGACCGTGGCCAGGATGCGGGCCAGCGCGCCCGGGCGGTCCGGCACGCGCGTGAGCAGCACCAGCCGGCGGCCGGACTCGTTCTCGTGCCGGCGGGCGACGCCGCCGAGCAGCCCGGCGTCGACGTTGCCGCCGCTCAGGATCGCGACGGTGATGCCCTCGGCGGCGGGCTTGACCTGGCCGCCCAGCAGCGCGGCGACGCCGACCGCGCCCGCGCCCTCGACCACGAGCTTGCAGCGCTCCATCAGCAGCGCCATCGCCTCGGCGATCGCGTCCTCGCCGACCATCACGATCTCGTCGGTCAGCTCGCGCAGGATCGGCAGCGTGATGCCGCCGGGCCGCTTGACCGCGATGCCGTCGGCGATCGTCAGCGCGCTCGCGGCCTCCACCGGCTCCCCGGCGGCCAGCGACGCGGGGAACGGCGCGCAGGCCGCCGCCTGGACGCCCACGATGCTGACCTCCGGCCGCGCCGCCTTGATCGCCAGCGCGACGCCCGAGCACAGCCCGCCGCCGCCGACCGGCACCACGACCCGGCCGAGATCCGGCACGTCCTCGAGCAGCTCGAGCCCGAGCGAGCCCTGGCCGGCCACGACCGCGGGGTCGTCGAACGGGTGCACGAACGCGAGCCCGCCCGTCTTCGCGCGCTCCTTCGCCGCCACCAGGCAGGCGTCGACGCTCTCGCCGCCGACGTGCACGGTCGCGCCCATCCCGCGCGCCGCCTCGACCTTGGCCATCGGGGCGTCGGCGGGCACGAACACCTCGCACGGGACGCCCATCAGCTTGGCGGCGGCGGCCAGCGCCTGGCCGTGGTTGCCGGCGGACGCGGCGACGACGCCGCGCCGGCAGTCCTCCCCGAGCGCGGCGAGCTTCGCCGCCACCCCGCGGACCTTGAACGAGCCGGTCCGCTGCAGGTTCTCGGCCTTGAGCAGGACCGTCCCGCCCGCACGCTCGGAGAACGTGCGGGACGAGAGGATCGGCGTGCGGCGGGCGACGGCCTCGACCGCCGCGCGTGCGGCCAGGACATCGCCCGCGTTCACAGCGCGATCACGGCATCCATCTCGACCTCGGCGCCCATCGGCAGCGCGGCCACGCCGATCGTCGTGCGCGACGGCGGGTCGGACGGGAAGTAGGAGGCGTACGCCTCGTTCATCTCCGCGAACACGCTGATGTCCGTGACGTAGACGGCGATCCGGACGGCGTTCGCCAGCGACGTCCCGGCGGCCTCGGCGATGATGGTGAGGTTGTCGAGGCAGCGACGCGCCTTCTCGCCCGGAGTACCGTCGATCAGCTGGCCGGTCGCCGGATCGAGGTGCACCTGACCGGAGACGAACAGCAGGCCGTTGGACTTGACGGCGTGGGAATACGGGCCGGCGGCCGGCGGCCCGGGGTCCGCCGTCACGGTTTCGCGATGATGAGACATAGGAAGGAACGTATCTGAGATGCCGAATCGCCTCGCCTCCGAGACATCGCCCTATCTGCTGCAGCACGCCGACAATCCCGTGGACTGGTATCCCTGGGGCGAGGAGGCGTTCGCCCGCGCCCGCGCCGAGGACAAGCCGCTGCTGGTCTCGATCGGCTACGCCGCCTGCCACTGGTGCCACGTGATGGAGCGGGAGTCGTTCGAGGACCCGGCGATCGCGGCGCTGATGAACGAGCGGTTCGTGTGCGTGAAGGTGGACCGCGAGGAGCGCCCGGACGTCGACGCGATCTACATGGACGCGGTGCAGGCGATGACCGGCCAGGGCGGCTGGCCGCTGAACGCGTTCCTGACGCCCGAGGGCGTGCCGTTCTTCGCCGGCACCTACTTCCCGCCGGTCGCGCGCCAGGGGATGGTGGCCTGGCCGGACCTGGTGGTGGGGGCCGCCAACGCGTGGGCGACGCAGCGCGAGGAGATCGACTCCGCGGCCGGGCTCAACGCGGCACGGCTGGCGGGCGCGGCGGGGCTGGAGGCGCCGGACTCGGAGATCGCGCCCGGGGCGCTGGACGCCGCCGTGCTCGGGCTGCGGCGCGCGTACGACGAGGAGAACGGCGGCTGGGGCGGTGCGCCGAAGTTCCCGGCGACGTCGGCGATCGAGTTCCTGCTCGCGCGCGGCGAGGTCGCGATGCCGCTGCAGACGCTGCGGCGGATGGCGTCGGGCGGGATCTACGACCAGGTCGGCGGCGGGTTCGCCCGCTACGCGGTCGACGCGCGCTGGGTGGTCCCGCACTTCGAGAAGATGCTCTACGACAACGCGCTGCTCGCGCGGGCGTACCTGCACGCGTTCCAAGTGACCGGCGAGGACCTGTTCCGGCGTGTCTGCGAGGAGACGCTCGACTGGGCGATCCGCGAGCTGCGCCAGGACGAGGGCGGCTTCGCGTCCTCCCTGGACGCGGACTCCGAGGGCGTCGAGGGCAAGTTCTACGTGTGGACGCCGGACGAGCTCCGGGCCACGCTCGGGGAGCTGGCGGACGACGCGATCGCGCACTTCGGGGTCACCGCCGCCGGCAACTTCGAGGGCGCCAACATCCTGGTCCGCGCGACGCCCGATCCGCCGGCGCTGCGGGAGATCAAGGCGCGGCTGCTGGAGGCGCGCTCCGCGCGCGTCTGGCCGGCGCTGGACGACAAGCGGCTGACCAGCTGGAACGCGCTGATGATCGCCGCGCTGGCGGACGCCGGCGCGGCGCTGGGCCGCGCGGACTACCTCTCGGCGGCGGTCACGTGCGCGACGTTCATCGAGCGCGAGCTGCGCGACGAAGACGGCCGCCTGCTGCGCACGTTCAACCGCGGGCGGGCGAAGCTCCCCGCGTACCTGGAGGACCACGCCTACCTGCTGGAGGCGTACCTGGTGCTCTACGAGGCGACGTTCGACGCGACCTGGTTCACGCGCGCGGCGGAGCTGGCCGACGAGATCCTGGCGCGCTTCTATGACGAGGCGCGCGGCGGGTTCTTCTCGGTCGCCGACGACCACACGGGGCTGATCGCGCGGCGCAAGGACCTCGAGGACGCGCCGATCCCGTCCGGCGGCTCGGCCGCCGCGTTCGGGCTGCTGCGGCTGGCGCGGTTCACCGGGTCCTCCCGCTACGAGGACGCGGCGGTGTCCTTGATCCGGCTGCTGCACGAGATCGCGCCCCAGCATCCGCTGGCGTTCGGCCATCTGCTGCGCGCGATCGACTTCTGGCTGGCGCCGGTGCGCGAAGTCGCGCTGGCCGGGGACGCCGGCGAGCTCGCGCAGGTCGTGCGCGGCGCGTACACGCCGCACGTCGTGCTCGCCGGCGGAGCGGGCGACGTGCCGCTGCTCGAGGGCCGCGGCCCGGTCGACGGCGGGCCCGCCGCCTACGTCTGCGAGCGCTTCGTCTGCGGGCTGCCGGTGACCCGAGCCGACGAGCTCGCCGCGACGCTGCGAAGCTGACCGCGATGCTCACGCTCCCGGCGGGTCGCACCAGCAAGTTCGTCGTGCTCGTCGTGGTGGCGCTCGTCTACCTCGGCCTGGCCAGCCAGGCCGGGAAGTTCGAGGGCGCGCAGAAGAACGAGACGTCCTCGTTCCTGCCCGGCAGCGCCGAGTCGGTCAAGGCGCTGCACGCGATCGAGCGGTTTCCGGGCGGGGAGCTCGCGCCCGCCGTGATCGTCTTCGAGCGTCCCTCCGGCCTGACCGCCGCGGACAAGCGGCGCATCGACGGCACGGTCGCCAAGCTCAACGCGAACCGCCTGCCGCTGGTGCGCGAGGCGCAGCCGCCCGTCTACTCCGAGAACGGGCGGTCGGCGCTGATCGTCCAGCCGGTCGAGCCGGGCGAGGGCCAGGCCGACAAGTTCAAGGCGGCCGCGCAGTCGGTCCGCGACCGCGCGGGCTCGTCCGCGGACGGGCTCCAGGTCGAGGTCACCGGCGCGGCCGGCTTCAGCCTCGACGCGATCAAGATCTTCACCTCGATCAACGGCAGCCTGCTGCTGGCGGCCGCGGCGATCGTCCTGATCCTGCTGATCGCCATCTACCGCTCGCCGATCTTCTGGGCGATCCCGTTCTTCACCGTGCTGCTGGCCGAGGGTGCGTCGCGCGGCGCCGGGTACCTACTGGCCGAGGCGGGCGTGACGATCAACGGGCAGTCCGGCGGCATCCTGCCGGTGCTCGTGTTCGGCGCGGGCACCGACTACGCGCTGCTGCTCGTCTCCCGGTACCGCGAGGAGCTGCGCCGCCACGAGGACAAGCACGAGGCGATGCGGGTCGCGCTGCGCAGCGCCGGGCCGGCGATCCTGGCGTCCGGGCTGACCGTGATCGCCGCGCTGCTCACGCTCAGCCTGGCCGAGGTCAACGGCACCGCGGGGCTCGGGCCGATCGGCGCGATGGGCGTCGCGCTGGCGATGATCTCGATGCTGACCATCCTCCCCGCGCTCCTGACGATCTGCGGGCGGCGCGCGTTCTGGTCGCCGTTTCTGGACACGATCCCGCACACCGGGCAGGCGGGCGTGGACGAGACGCACGGGTTCTGGCGCCGCGTCGGGGACCGCGTCGCGCGGCGGCCGCGGGCGATCTGGACGCTCGGCACGCTCGTCCTGCTGCTGCTCTCGCTGAACCTGCTCAACCTGAACACGGGGCTGACGAGCGGGAACTCGTTCCGCGGCGAGGTGGAGTCGGTGGCGGGCCAGAAGCTGCTCGCGCGCAACTTCCCGGCGGGCGCGTCGGCGCCGACCGACGTGATCGTGCCCGACGTCGCGCGCGCCGGGGCGGTGGCGGACGCGCTGCGCGCCGACCCGGTGGTCGCGCAGGTGTCCGAGCCGGTGACCGGCCCGCCGGGCGCGCGGCTGTCGGTCACGCTGCGCGGCGATCCGTACGCGCCGGCGACGCTCGACCACACGCCGCAGCTGCGCGACGTCGTGCGCCGGGCGGGCGGCGCGGACGCGCTGGTCGGCGGGCCGACCGCGCAGGAGTACGACCTGCGCCGCTCGGCGACGCGCGACAACCGCGTGATCATCCCGATCACGCTGATCGTCGTGTTCGCGATCCTGGCGCTGCTGCTGCGCGCGCTGTTCGCGCCGCTGCTGCTCGTACTGAGCGTGATCCTGTCGTTCGCGGCGGCGCTGGGCGTCGGCGTCTTCGTGTCCGACGTGATCTTCGGCTTCCCGGGCATGGACCCGTCGCTGCCGCTGCTGTGCTTCGTGTTCCTGGTCGCGCTGGGGATCGACTACAACATCTTCCTGATGGCGCGCGTGCGCGAGGAGGCGATCCGCCACGGCACGCGCGAGGGGATGCTGCGCGGGCTCGCGGTGACGGGCGCGGTGATCACGGGCGCGGGGATCGTGCTCGCCGGGACGTTCAGCGCGCTCGCGGTGCTGCCGCTGATCGTGCTGACCGAGATCGGCTTCATCGTGGCGTTCGGGGTCCTGCTGGACACGTTCGTCGTGCGCTCGGTGATCGTCCCGGCGCTGGTGATGGACATCGGCCGCCCCGTCTGGTGGCCCTCCCGGCTCAGCCGCCCCAATTAAGGTTGGATGATCGAGGCGGGGTGGCGGGGATGTCTTCCCTTAAAGGATTGAGAGGTAACGCTCCAATTCCCACGGCGTCACCTGGACGCGGTAGTCCTCCCACTCCTGGCGCTTGATCTCGACGTAGCGGTTGAAGATGTGCTCGCCGAGCGTGCGCAGCACGAGCTCTGACTCCGCGGTCACCTCGATCGCCTCGCCGAGCGTCTCCGGCAGCTGCTCGATGCCGAGCCGGCGGCGCTCGTCGGGCGACAGGTGGTAGAGGTTCTTCTCCATCGGCTCGGGAAGCTCGTAGCCGCGCTCGATGCCCTCCAGGCCCGCCTGCAGCAGCGCGGCGAACGTCAGGTACGGATTGCACGCCGGATCGGGCGCGCGCAGCTCCATCCGGGTCGCGTGCTCCTTGCCGGGGTGATACAGCGGGACGCGGACGAGCGCGGAGCGGTTGCGACGGCTCCAGGCCACGTAGACCGGCGCCTCGTAGCCGGGCACGAGCCGCTTGTAGGAGTTCACCCACTGGGCGAAGATCGAGCAGATCTCGCGCGCGTGGCGCAGCTGGCCGGCGATGAACGCCTTCCCGGTGTCCGACAGGAAGTACTTGTCGTCCGGGTCGTAGAACGCGTTGCGGCCGTCCTTGAACAGCGACTGGTGCGTGTGCATGCCGGAGCCGTTCTCGCCGATCAGCGGCTTGGGCATGAACGTGGCGTGCCAGCCGTACTTGAGCGCGTACTCCTTGACCGTGATGCGGTAGGTCATGCAGTCGTCGGCCATCTTGAGCGCGCTCGCGTAGCGCATGTCGATCTCGTGCTGGCTGGGGCCGCTCTCGTGGTGGGAGTACTCGACCGAGATGCCGAGGCGCTCGAGCGCCAGCACCGTGTCCCGCCGCACGTCGGAGCCCGCGTCGAGCGTGGTCAGGTCGAAGTAGCCGCCCTCGTCGAGCACCTCGGTGCCGCGGTGGTCGCGGAACAGGTAGTACTCGAGCTCGGGGCCGACGTTGAAGGCGTCGAACCCGAGCTGCGCCGCTCGCTCCTCGGCGCGGCGCAGGACGTGGCGTGGATCGCCCTCGTAGGGGCGGCCCTCGGGCGTCTGGATGTCGGCGAACATGCGCGCGACCCCGGCGCCGTCCTCCGGCCGCCACGGCAGGACGCTGAACGTCGACGCGTCCGGCATGGCGATCATGTCGGACTCCTCGATGGCGTTGAAGCCGGTGATCGAGGAGCCGTCGAAGCCCATCCCGCCCTCGAACGCGTCGTCGAGCTGCTCGTTGGAGATCGAGAACGACTTCAGCTGCCCGAGGATGTCCGTGAACCACAGGCGCACGAACCGGATGCCCTGATCGGCGACGAGCGCCTTGACGTCTTCGGGTGTCTGGGGACGATCAGCCATAGCGGGCTGGACCCTAGTGGACTGCGCGGCGATGCCGGGTGGACCGTCGGTCGGATTCACTCCAACCAGCGGTCCGCCCAGGACTTGAGCTCCGCCATCGCCGGGGCGAGCTGGCGCCCCTTCTCGGTCAGCTCGTAGCTGACCTTGGTGGGGGCCTGGGCGCTCACGTGGCGCGCGACGATCCCGCGCTTCTCGAGCTCCTTCATCCGTTCGGAGAGAAGCCGGTCAGAGAGGTCCGGGACGGCGTTGGCGATCTCCGTGAAGCGCTGGCGGCCGCCGTGCAGCAGGACGTACAGGATCGCGCCCGTCCAGCGCTTGCCCACGAGCTCGACGGCCTCGTGGTAGCGCGGGCAGCACTGTTCTTGGGTGGGTGGGGTGTGTTGGGCGCCGGCGCCCATCGCTCATCATGCCGCGCGCAGCAGGCGCGTCTCCTCCACCGAGCCGTCCAGCGGGACGTCCCCGGCGATGTTGACCATGGCCGTGAAGGATTCCATGGAAAGCACCGCGATGGCTTCGAGCATCTGCTCGTCCGACCAGCCGGCCTCCCGGGTCTCCTCGTGCAGGTACTGCGGGAACGCGGCCTCGACCAGCAGCGGGCGCACGTAGCGCAGCAGCGCCGCCTCCTGGGGGTCGGCGGAGTCCCAGCGCTTGGCCCGCTCGACCTCGTCGATGCCGAGGCCCGCCAGGCGGCCGATCCGGTGATGGAGTTGCAGGCCGGGCTTGGAGCCGTAGTGGGCGGCGACGGCGAGGCCGATCCGCTCAGCGCTGCGGCGCGGGAGGGCGCCGTGGCGCAACTCGGCGCGGAAGCGCGTGTACGCCCGCAGAGCCGCGGGCGCGCTGGCGAGGACGCCGAGCAGGTTGGGGAGCTGGCCCGCTGCGGCTGACGCGCCCTTCAGGATCGGCAGCGATTCCGGCGGGGCCGTGAGGTCGTCGTGAATGGGGAACCGGCTCATCTCTGTCTTGGGCATGGGCCACCGCCGTGGGGGAGCTGGGGGGCTGAGACTTACTAGAGATAAGGGTATGCCCGCTTCGGCGCTCCCGCAAGCGTTTGGCGGCGTCCGCGCGCGGACGCCGGCGCGGCTCAACCGGTCGTCAGGACCGCGATCAGGACGAGCACGAACCCGAGCAGCACGGCGTAGCCGACGATCCGGTCCGGGCTGGCGCCGATGCGCTCCATCGCGGTCCGGGGCGGCCGCGGCGCACGCGGCGCCGGCATCCGGTCCGGATGGCCCGTGATCGTGACCGTCTTGCGGCCCGGGGCCTCGTCCTCCTCCGGCGGCTCGCCGCCGAGCACGATCGTGCGGCTCTCGCCCGGCGCGAGCGCGAGCTCCTTGCCGGGCGCGGGCTCCAGCCAGGAGTCGACCTGGCGCCTGCCCTCCTCGGGGACGATCGCGGGAATGTCGTCGGTCCACGACTCCGCGGGCCGCCGCGCGTGGCGGCGCGGCGCGGCGCCGGCGCGAGCGCCGCGCGGCGTCGTGTCGCCGGGCGCACCCTCGCGGCGCGGCGCGGCGTCGGCGCGAGCCCAGGCGTCATCGCCCCGCTCCGCCGGCGCCCAGTCGCCGGCCTGCGGTGCGACCTGGCGCCGCTCGTGCGCGTCGGCGAAGTCGTCGGCCGGGGGCGGCGCGGCCGGGCCGGACGCGCGGCGCTCGAAGCGGCCGTCGTCGCGGTGCTCGGCGCGGCGGTCCGCGCGCGTGAAGCGGCGGCTCGGCATGCGGTCGAAGATGTCCTCGCCCACGCCCCAGTCGGCGGCGGCGCGGCGGCGACCGCCACGCGGCGACGGATCGTCGGCCTCGTGGTCGTAGAACGTTCGGACGCGGGCGTCGTGCTCGGATGACATGTGTTGTCCTGTCTCTTCCACTTGCCTACGACGCCGAGCGGTTCAAGCTCGCGCCAGAAGAGCGGCGCATCGACAGCTGGCCCACTGACGATCGTACCAGCGGCCGATTCGCCTGCACAATTGTGTCTTTTACATCAACCGCCGGACGGTTCCGAAGCGCCCACGGACTTTGCGACGAATTTCGCCACGTCGATCGCGTCCTGGCCCGAGTAGATGTTGGCGGGCATCTGCCCGCCGCCCCGGGACACGCCCTGCTGGATCGTGGTCAGGACGAGCTTCTCGTTCGGCGCCAGCTCGTCGAGGTTGGGCCCGACCTGGGCGACCGAGTTGGCCGCCTTGAGCGTGTGACAGAGGCCGCAGCGACGACCGAACAGCTCCTGCCCGTGCTTCTCCTGCGCCGTGAGCCCGGTCACCTGCGCGTGCGGGATGTCGTCGGAGTCGTGGTTGCCGACGATCACCAACGCCGGGATCGCCACGCCGAACGCGGCCAGGAAGACCAGGAACGCCAAGGTGGCGAAACGGCGACTCCCGCGCGACTGCGAGTGCATCGCGGCGCCGACGCCACCGCGGCCGGCGCTCATGGCGACCACGACGGTCCCCAGGGCGAGGGCGACGAAGATCAAAACGAAGACGAGGGTGCTCACGGGTCCTGCAATCTATCCATTGCGGCGGCGAATCGGCTTCCCCTCCCCGAAAAACGCCCCAGGTTGACAACTCGTATCCATGTATCCAAACTTAGGGAATGGGTCCGATCTCACCTGGCCGCCGCGCGCCTCGCGTGCCCGGCGGACGAGAATTGACGTGCCGGGGCTGGGAGCAGGAGGGCGCCCTGCGCTGCCTGCTGAACAACCTCGATCCGGCGGTCGCCGAGCGGCCAGAGGACCTGGTCGTCTACGGCGGGCACGGCCGCGCCGCCCGCAACTGGGAGTCGCTCCACGGCATCGTCGACGCGCTCGAGCGCCTCGAGGACGACCAGACGCTGATCGTCCAGTCGGGTAAGCCGGTGGCCGTCCTGCCGACGCACGCCGACGCTCCCCGCGTGCTGATCTCCAGCGGGATGCTGGTCCCCGCCTGGTCCTCCTGGGAGGACTTCTGGGCACTGGAGGCCGCAGGCCTGACGATGTACGGCCAGATGACCGCCGGCGGCTGGTTCTACATCGGGACGCAGGGCATCCTCGGCTTCACGTACGAGACGTTCCGCGCCGTCGCCAAGCAGCACTTCGGCGGCACGCTCGAAGGCCGCCGCGTGCTGACGGCGGGCCTGGGCGGCATGGGCGGCGCGCAGGGCCTCGGGGTCGCGCTCAACGGCGGGCGCGCGCTGATCGTCGAAGTCGACCCGCAGCGCGCCCGCCGGCGCGCCGACGCCGGCTGGGTCGATTACGTCACCGACGACTACCGCAGCGCACTCAAAGCACTGGAGGCCCCCGGCGGCCCCAGCGCGATCGCGCTCGTGGCCAACATCGCCGACGTCGCTCCGCGGCTCGTGCGCGAGGGCGTCGAGTTCGACGTCGTCACCGATCAGACGGCGGCCCACGACCTCCTGCACGGCTACGTCCCCAGCGGCCACACGCCCGAGGACGCCGAGCGCGCGAGCGCCGACGACCACGCCTACCGCGCCGCCGTGCGCGACTCGCTCGCCCGCCACGTCAGCGCGCTAGTGGAGCTGCAGGCCCGCGGCGCCATCGCGTTCGAGTACGGGAACAACCTGCGCGCGCAGGCCCGCGACGCGGGCGTCGAGGGCACCGAGGCGCTGCCCGGCTTCGTCGCCGCGTACGTGCGCGACATCCTGGCGTCCGGCGTCGGCCCGTACCGCTGGCTCGCCCTCACCGGCGACCCGGAGGACCTGCGGCGCTCCGAGGACGCGCTGATGGACGTGATCGGCACCGCCTCCCTACGCAAGTGGATCACGCTCGCCCGCGAGCGGCTCCCGCAGCAGGGCCTGCCGGCCCGGATCTGCTGGCTCGGCCTGGGCGAGCGCGACGCGGTCAGCCGCCGGTTCAACGAGCTCGTCGCCGAGGGACAGGTCGGCCCGCTCGCACTCGGCCGCGACCACATGGACCCGGCCTCCGTCGCCTCCCCCTCGCGGGAGACCGAGGGCATGCTCGACGGCAGCGACGCGGTCGCCGACTGGCCGATCCTGTCCGCGCTGCTGAACGCCGCGCAGGGCGCGAGCTGGGTGGCGGTCGGCAACGGGGGCGGCGTCGGCATCGGGCAGAGCACCCACAGCGGGATGGTCGTCGTCGCCGACGGCAGCGAGCGCGCGGCGCGCAAGATCGACCGCGTGTTCTGGACGGACCCCGGGCTCGGCGTCGCTCGCTACGCCGACGCGGGCTACGCGCCGGCGATCGCCAAGGCGCAGGAGACGCGGCTCGACCTTCCGAGCCGGAACGGCAACCAGGAGCAGACATGACCGCGAACCCGGCCCTGCTGGCGGAGGCCGCGCCGCCCGACCCCGCGCCGGCGCGCCAGTACGCGCTCAGCATCGACACCGGCGGGACGTTCACCGACGGGTTCGTCAGCGACGGCGAACGCAGCGCGCAGGTGAAGGTCGACACGACCCCGCACGACCTCACGCTCGGCTTCCGAGCGTGTGTGGAAGCGGCCGCGGACGCGATCGGCGCGGACGGCCTGACCGGCTTCCTCGGCGGCCTGGAGACGCTGCACTTCAGCTCCACGATCGCCACCAACACGATCGTCGAGCGGCGCGGCGCCCCGGTCGGCCTGATCGTCACCGCGGGCGCCGAGGAGAGCCTCTACGGCGGTGACGCGCTGGCCGCGTTCGTCCGCCCGGAGCTGATCCGCGGCGTGCCCGAGCGCGTCGGCGCCGACGGCCGCGTCGAGGCCGCGCCCGACGAGGCGGCGCTGGAGACCGCGGTCCGCGAGCTGCTCGAGCGCGGCATCCGGCTGCTCGTGATCAGCTTCGCCAACGCGCACCTGAACCCGGCCAACGAGCTGGCCGCGCGCG
>DATMGH010000131.1:0-22343 GCA_035555675.1 Solirubrobacter sp.
GCCACCCAGACGCTCAGCCAGCCCAAGCCGAAGGCGATGCGCATCAACTACGTCGGCTCGCTCGCCCCGTTCGTGACCGCCAAGGACCTGATTCTCGGCACGATCGGCCAGATGGGCACCAACGGCGCCGCCGGCCACGTCGTCGAGTACGCGGGCGACGTGATCCGCGGCCTCACGATGGAGCAGCGGATGACGATCTGCAACATGACGATCGAAGGCGGCGGCCGCGCCGGCATGATCGCGCCGGACGACACCACGTTCGAGTGGGTCCAGGGCCGCCCCGCCGCGCCCGCGGACATCGAGGCCGCGATCGCGCAGTGGCGCACTCTGAAGACCGATCCAGAGGCCACGTTCGACCACGAGATCACGGTCGACGCGGACCAGCTCTCCCCGCTGGTCACCTGGGGCACGAACCCCGGCCAGGTCGTCGGCGTCGCCGGCGCCGTCCCGGACCCCCAGACCGAGACCGACGAGCGCTCCCTGACCTACATGGGCCTCGAGGCGGGCACGGCGATCACCGACCTCACGCTCGACCGCGTCTTCATCGGCTCCTGCACGAACGCCCGCATCGGCGATCTGCGCGCCGCCGCGGAGATGGTCAAGGGCCGCCGGGTCGCGAGCACCGTGGACGCGATGGTCGTGCCCGGCTCCCAGCAGGTCCGCGCGCAGGCCGAGCAGGAAGGGCTGGACGAGGTCTTCAAGGCCGCGGGCTTCGACTGGCGCACCGCCGGCTGCTCGATGTGCCTGGGCATGAACCCGGACATCCTCGAGCCCGGCCAGCGCTGCGCCTCGACCTCCAACCGCAACTTCGAGGGCCGCCAGGGCCGCGGCGGCCGCACGCACCTCGTGTCCCCGCAGATGGCGGCCGCGGCCGCGATCGAGGGCCGCTTCGTCGACATCCGGGAGTGGAACTAGATGGAGCCCGTCACCACGATCAGCGGCCGCGTCACCAGCCTGCCGCGCGCCGACGTCGACACCGACCAGATCATGCCCAAGCAGTTCCTGAAGCGGATCGAGCGCACGGGCTTCGGCGAGTTCCTCTTCTACGACTGGGCGCAGGAGCCCGGCTGGAGCCTGCCCAAGAACCCGATCCTCGCGACCGGCCCGAACTTCGGCTGCGGCTCCAGCCGCGAGCACGCCCCGTGGGCGCTGCAGGACTACGGGTTCCAGGCGGTCGTCGCGTCCTCCTTCGCCGACATCTTCTTCTCCAACTGCACGAAGATCGGCCTGCTGCCGGTCGTCCTGCCGGAGGACGACGTGCAGGCGCTGATGGCCGCGGGCGAGGCCGAGATCGACCTCGAGGCGCTCGAAGTCCGCTTCGACGGCCGCAGCGTCCCCTTCGAGATCGACCCCGAGCGCCGCCACCGGCTGCTCAACGGCCTCGACGACATCGCGCTGACGCTGCAGAAGTCCGACGAGATCGCCGTCTACGAGGCCGAGCGCGAGCGCCCCGGCCCGGTCACGCTGAATCTGTAGGGTCACCCGCCTTATGCCGACAATCGCCCTTCTGCCCGGCGACGGGATCGGACCCGAGGTCGCCGCCGCGGCGGTCGAGGTCCTCCACGCCGTCGCCGCTGACCTCACGTTCGACGCCTACGACGCCGGCGGCGCGTCGATCGACCGCCACGGCGTCGCCCTCACCGACGACGCGCTCCAGGCCATCAAGGCGTCCGACGCGGTCTTCCTGGCCGCCGTCGGCGGCCCGAAGTGGGACACCAACGAGTCCGGCGCCGTACGTCCCGAGCTGGCGCTGTTCCAGCTGCGCGCCGAGCTCGGCCTGTTCGCCAACCTGCGCCCGATCCGCCCGCTGCCCGCGCTCTACGACGCCTCGCCGCTCAAGCGGGAGCTGGTCGAGGGCGTCGACATGCTGATCGTGCGCGAGCTGACCGGCGGCCTCTACTACGGCGACCGCGGCACGGAGAACGGCCGCGCGTTCGACACGCTGGTCTACACGGTCGAGGAGATCGAGCGGCTCGCGCGCGCCGGCTTCGACGCCGCCAAGAGCCGCGTGACCAGCGTCGACAAGGCCAACGTGCTCGACACCAGCCGCCTGTGGCGCGACGTCGTGACGCGCATCCACGCCGAGGAGTACCCCCACATCGAGCTCGAGCACCAGCTCGTCGACGCGGCCGCGATGCGCCTGATCTCCGCGCCGCGCCACTTCGAGGTGATCATCACCGAGAACACGTTCGGAGACATCCTCTCCGACGAGGCGTCGATGCTGACCGGCTCGCTCGGGATGCTGCCGACCGCGTCCCTGGGGGGCGACGGCCCGTCACTGTTCGAGCCCGTCCACGGCTCGGCGCCCGACATCGCCGGCCAGGGGATCGCGAACCCGCTCGGGATGATCCTGTCCGGCGCGATGCTCCTGCGTCACGGACTCGGGCTGGAATCCGAGGCGGCTGCCGTAGAATCGGCGGTCGACAAGGCCCTGGGGAAGGGCGTCCGAACCGGTGACCTAGGCGGCACCGCGACGACCGCCGACATGACGAAGGCGGTGCTGGAGGAGCTTTCGTGAGCCAACTGATCTGGATGAACGGCGAACTCGTCCCGAGCGAGGACGCCAAGGTTGGAGTGCTCACGCACGCGCTGCACTACGGCACGAGCGTGTTCGAGGGCGTGCGGGCGTACGAGACGCCGGACGGCGGCACGGCGGTCTTCCGCCACGCCGACCACATCGATCGCCTGTTCCGCTCGGCCCGGCTCTACCACATGGAGATCCCGTTCTCCAAGGAGGAGATCCGGCAGGCGACGTTCGAGACGATCGCGCGCAACGAGCTGAAGTCCTGCTACATCCGGCCGCTCGTCTACCGCGGCGCCGGGCCGATGGGCCTGTACCCGCTGGACTGCCCGGTCGAGGTGATGATCGCGGTCTGGGAGTGGGGCGCCTACCTCGGCGACGAGGGCAAGGTCTCCGGCGTGCGCGCGAAGGTCTCCTCGTGGCGGCGGATCCCGAGCGACTCGCTGATCCCGACCGCGAAGGCCGGCGGCCAGTACCTCAACAGCGTGCTGGCGAAGATCGAGGCCGACAAGTCCGGCTACGACGAGGCGATCCTGCTCGACACGCGCGGCTACGTCTGCGAGGGAACGGGCGAGAACCTGTTCCTGGTCAAGGACGGCAAGGTCGCGACGCCCGGGTTCGCCAACGACATCCTCGAGGGCATCAACCGGGCGGCGGCGATCGAGATCCTGCGCGACCAGGGCTACGAGGTCGTCGAGCGCGACATCGCCCGCGGCGAGCTCTACCGCGCCGACGAGATCTTCATGACCGGCACCGCCGCCGAGCTGACGCCGATCCGCGAAGTCGACGAGCTCCCGGTCGGCGACGGCACCCGCGGCCCGGTCACGGCCGAGGTCCAGGCGATCTTCGAGGACGCGCTGCACGGCCGCTCGGAGCGCTACTCCCGGTGGCTGGACCGGGTGCCCGCGCGCGTGTCATGACGGCCGTCGTCGTCTACGACACGACCCTGCGCGATGGGATGCAGGGCGAGGGCATGTCGCTCTCGGTCGAGGAGAAGGTGCGCGTCGCGCGCATTCTCGACGGCCTCGGCGTGCCGATGATCGAGGCCGGCTTCCCGACGTCGAACCCGAAGGAGCTCGAGCTGTTCGAGCGCCTGGCCGACGCGGGCCTGAACGCCGACGTGTGCGCGTTCGGGATGACGCGCCGGCGCGGCGTCGCCGCCGAGGAGGACGCGGCGCTGCGCGTGCTGGCGGAGTCCTGGGCGCCGGTCTCGACGATCGTCGGCAAGACGTGGGGCCTGCACCTCGAGAAGGTCGTGCGCGTGGACCGCGACGAGAACCTGCGGATGATCGCCGAGTCGGTCGCGTTCCTCGCGGCCTCCGGCAAGCGCGTCGTCTATGACGCCGAGCACTTCTTCGACGGCTACCGCGACGACGCCGGGTACGCGGTGGCCTGCTTGACCGCCGCGTTCGAGGCCGGGGCGGAGTGGCTGACGCTGTGCGACACCAACGGCGCGTCGCTGCCGCACGAGATCGGCGCGGCGGTGCGCGCCGTGCGGGCGGCGCTCCCCGAGGCGGCGCTCGGCATCCACACGCACAACGACGCCGAGTGCGCGGTCGCGAACACGCTGGCCGCGGTCGCCGAGGGCGCGCGGATGGTGCAGGGGACGATGAACGGCTACGGCGAGCGCTGCGGCAACGCGAACCTCGTCTCGATCGTCCCGAACCTGCAGCTCAAGCTGGGCTTCGAGTGCCTGCCGTCGCTGGAGGGGCTGACCGAGGCGTCGCACCTGGTCGCCGAGCTGCTGAACCTGCAGCCGGACCCCAATCAGGCCTACGTGGGCAAGAACGCGTTCGCCCACAAGGGCGGGATGCACGTCGCCGGGGTCAACGCCGACCCGTCCACGTTCGAGCACATCGACCCGACCGTGGTGGGGAACTCGCGCGAGGTGCTGGTGTCCGAGCTGTCCGGCAAGGGGACGGTCATCGCGCACGCCGGGGGCGAGCTGGACGACGCGGTGGCCGCCCGGGTGGTCGAGCGCGTCAAGGAGCTCGAGCACCGCGGCTTCCAGTTCGAGGCCGCCGACGGCTCCTTCGAGCTGCTGATCCGGCGTGAGACCGGGTCCTACCAGCCGCTGTTCCGCCTCGAGTCCTGGCGGGTGATCGCGGAGAAACGCGAGGACGGCCGGGTCGAGACCGAGGCGACGGTCAAGCTCTGGGTCGACGGGACGCGCTACGTGCGCACGGCCGAGGGCAACGGGCCGGTGCACGCGCTCGACCGCGCGCTGCGCGACGCGATCGGCGAGCGCCTGCCGCACCTGCGCGACATCAAGCTCGTCAACTACAAGGTGCGCATCCTCGACGAGTGGAAGGCCACGGGCGCGACCACGCGCGTGCTGCTGGACGCGTCCGACGGGACGTCCACGTGGGGCGCGATCGGCGTGCACGAGAACGTGATCGAGGCGTCGTGGGACGCGCTGGTGGACTCGCTCGAAGCGGGCATGCTGCGCTCGCGGGTCGTGCAGTGATCCCAGTCGCGCGCCCGGTCCTGGGTGCGGAGGAGGAGCGCGCGGTCGTCGAGGTCCTGCGCTCGCGGCACCTGTCGCTCGGCCCGCGCGTACCGGCGTTCGAGGCCGCGTTCGCGGCGCGTGTCGGCGCGCCGTTCGCGTCCGCGGTGTCCTCCGGCACGGCGGCGCTGCACCTGGCGCTGCGCGCGGTCGGGGTGACCGAGGGCTCGGAGGTCGTCACGTCGCCGTTCTCGTTCGTGGCGTCGGCGAACGCGATCCTCTACGAGCGCGCCCGCCCGGTGTTCGTGGACATCGACCCGCGGACGCTGAACCTGGACGTGGACGCGGCGGCCGCCGCGATCGGCTCGCGCACGAGCGCGCTGCTGCCGGTGCACATCTTCGGCTACCCCGCGGACACGCCCGCACTGGAGCGCCACGGGCTGCCGATCGTCGAGGACGCGTGCGAAGCGCTCGGCGCCGTGCACGCGGACGGCGTGCCGGTCGGCGGGCGCGGGCATCCGGCGGCGTTCGGGTTCTACGCCAACAAGCAGCTGACCACGGGCGAAGGCGGGATGCTCACGCTCGGCTCGGCCGAGCACAAGACGGTCGTGGACTCCGAGCGCAACCAGGGCCGTGCGCCGGACATGGGCTGGCTCGACCACGACCGGCTCGGGTTCAACTACCGGCTCACGGACCTGGCGTGCGCGCTGGGGCTCGCGCAGCTCGACCGGCTGGACGGCATGCTGGCGGCGCGCGCGCAGGCGGCCGCGTGGTACCGCGAGGCGCTGGCCGGCGTCGAGGGCCTGGAGCTGCCGTGCGAGGACGCCGGGGGCGACGTGCGCGGCTGGTTCGTGTTCGTGGTCCAGCTCCCGCGGGGTTTCGACCGCGACGACACGATCCGGGCGCTGGCGGCCCGCGGCGTGCAGTCCAAGCCGTACCTGCCGGCGATCCACCTGATGTCGTTCTACCGCGAGCGCTTCGGCTACCGCGGGGGCGAGTTCCCGGTCTGCGAGGACGTTGCGGCGCGCTCGGTCGCGCTGCCGTTCTTCCCGGAGATCACCGAGGCGCAGGTGGCGGAGGTCGCCGAGGCGCTTCAGAGCGTCTTGAGGTAGCCCACGAACCCGGGGCCGCCGAGCGCGCGCGCCGTGCGGCGGTTGCGCGCGCGGCGGATCTCGCGCTCGCCGAAGCCGAAGGACTCGTACAGGGCGCGGGCGCCGGCGTTCTGCAGGCCGGTGTCCAGCGCGAGACGGGGGAGGCCGGCTTCACGCGCCTGCGCGTCGGCGATCTCCAGCAGCCGCCGGGCGATCCCGCGCCGGCGGTGCGTCTCCGCGACCGCGAGCGCGTCGACGTAGTACGCGTCGACCGGCGGGGCGGGCGCGACCGCGCCGGCCGCGTGCAGGTGGCGGAACGTGCCGGGCCAGCGCCACAGCGGCAGCGCCGGGAGCGTGAGGCGGACGAAGCGGCGCGAGCGCTCGTCGGCCTCCGCCACCGGGAAGCCCGCGACCAGCCCCACGATCTCGCCGTCCAGCAGGGCGACCGTGCAGATCTCGTAGCTGGCGGCGTGGCCGGTCTTGGCGTACACGGCGTCGAGCATCCGGCGCGCGCGCTGCTCGCCGCCGGCGTAGGCGGCGTAGTAGGGGCGCGCGGACTCCAAGAGCAGCGGTACGCAGGCGTCTTCGGGGGTCGCGGGGCGGACGAGCAGATCCATCTTTGGTCATGATGCCGGGTTCGTGTCCCGCTTCAGCCTTCCGCCCGATCCGGTCTTCGTGCGCTTGAACTCGTCGATCGGCTTCGACTGGCGTCTCTACGTGTATGACATCGAGCAGTCCCGCGCCCACGCGAAGATGCTCGCCGCCACCGAAATCATCTCCGCTGCCGACCTCGAGGAGCTCCTGAACGGGCTCGACCGGGTGCAGGCCGAGCTCGACGGCGGGGAGCTCGCCTTCCTCAACTCCGACGAGGACATCCACATGGCCGTCGAGCGGCGGCTGACGGAGATCGTCGGGCCGGTGGGCGGCAAGCTGCACACCGCGCGCTCGCGCAACGACCAGGTCGCGACCGACATGGCGATGTTCACCCGCGCGCACGCGCTGCAGACGATCCAGGCGCTGAACGATCTGCAGTCCGTGCTGCTGGGGGTCGCGGAGGCGCACCTGGACTGGCCGATGCCCGGCTACACGCACCTCCAGCGCGCCCAGCCCGTCTACCTGTCGCACCACCTGCTGGCGTACTTCTGGATGTTCCGGCGCGACGCGGGGCGGTTCCGCTCGGTGCTGGGCGGGACGTGCGAGCTGCCGCTCGGCGCGGGCGCGCTGGCCGGCGTGAACTTCCCGACCGACCGGCGGCTGATCGCGTCCGAGCTCGGGTTCGCGGGCGTGGTGCCGAACTCGATCGACGCGGTCTCCAACCGGGACTTCGTGCTGGACTTCCTGAGCGCCGCCTCCACCTGCGCCACCCACCTGTCGCGGCTGGGGGCGGAGATCGTGCTCTGGTCCTCGGAGGAGTTCGGGTTCTGCGAGGTCTCCGACGCCTGGGCGTCGAGCTCCTCGATCATGCCGCAGAAGAAGAACCCGGACGCGGCCGAGCTGCTGCGGGCCAAGGCGCCGCGGATCGTGGCGCACCTGTCCGCGCTGCACGGGGTGATGCACGCGCTCCCGCTGACCTACAACAAGGACATGCAGGAGGACAAGGAGCACCTGTTCGACGCCGTCGACACGCTGGAGCTGTGCCTGGCGGCGGCGCGCGGGATGCTCGGGGGGATCACGTTCTCGCGTGAGCGGTTGGCCGCCGCGGCGACCGACGAGATGCTGGCCGCGGTCGACGTCGCCGACATGCTGGTCAAGCGCGGCGTGCCGTTCCGCCAGTCGCACGGGATCGTCGCCGGGCTCGTGCGGACGGCGGTCGAGTCCGGGCGCGTGCTCTCGCAGCTGACCCGCGAGGAGCTGGCCTCGGCCTCCGAGGTCCTCGACGACGACTTCTACGCGGTGCTATCCCAGGGGGCGTGGCTGGAGTCCAAGGAGAGCGAGGGGGGGACCTCGCTGGCGCGCGTGCGGGAGCAGCTCGCGCACGCGCGGGCGACGCTGGACACGACGTCCTAGCGGAGGCGCCCGACGGCGACGGCGCCGTCCCGCTCGGGGGCGCGGCCGCATCCGGCCGCGCCGCTTCGTCCGGCGGCGCCGTCTCGTCCGGCGGCGCCGTCTCGTCCGGCGGCGCCGTCTCGCCCGGCGGCGCCGTCTCGTCCGGCGGCGCCGTCTCGCCCGGCCGCGCGGTCGCCCTCGACGCCGCCTTCTACGCCCGTCCCGTCCTCGAGGTCGCGCCCGCGCTGCTCGGCTGCGTCGTCGTGCACGGCGACGCCGCGGGCGTGATCGTCGAGACCGAGGCCTACCACTTCTCCGAGCCGGCGTGCCACGCGTACGCCGGTGTGACGGCGCGGACCGAGGTCCTGTACGGCCCGCCGGGGATCGCGTACGTCTACCGGTCCTACGGCATCCACGCGCTGCTGAACGCGGTCTGCGAGCCCGAGGGCGTCGGAGCGGCGGTGCTGATCCGCGCGCTGGCGCCGGTCGCGGGCGTCGAGTCGATGCGCGCGCGGCGCGGTGGCGGCGCGGGCCTGGCCAACGGCCCGGGCAAGCTCACCCAGGCGCTCGGGGTCTCGCTCGCCGAGAACGGCACGTCGCTGGTCGACGGGCCGGTCCGGATCGTCGCCGGGGCGCCGCTGCCGTACGTCGTCGGCCAGCGGATCGGGATCACCAAGGCCGCCGAGCTCCCGTGGCGCTTCTGCGCCGCCGGCTCCCGCGACGTCTCGCGCCCCTGGCCAGCGGGCCTGCACGACGTTCCTTTCGCCTGACGGGGGGAAACGTCGCGCGCTAGCCGGTCCCGGCGTCCGGCGCGGCCTGGCCGCCCCCGGTCGCCGGGTCCGTTGCCGGCGGCGCCGTGGGCGTGGGCTGGGCCGGCGGCGGCGTCTGGGCGGGCGGCGGTGTCGGCTCGGCGGCGGGCGGCGTCTCGTCGTTGGTCTCCGGCGCGGTGCCGCCGGCGCCCGCGCCGCCCGTCCCGCCGCCGTCGGTCGTGGGCGGGGCGGTGGTCGCGGCCGGCGGCGCCGTCGCCTCGGGCACGACGTCGGTGCCCGGCGTCGGCGTCGGCTCGAGGTCCTCGCCGGTCCCGTCCCCGCCGTCCTTCTTGGGCAGCGGGTGAACCTTCAGCAGCGACTCCATGAACGTCTTCCAGATGCCGGCCGGGAACGTGCCGCCGGAGACCGAGTCGCCCTGGAACTGGGTCTTCATCGGCTTGAACTCGTCGGGATAGCCGACCCAGACCGCGACCGTGTACTCCTTGGTCCAGCCCACGAACCAGGCGTCGCCGTAGTTCTCGGTCGTGCCGGTCTTGCCGGCGATCAGCACGCCCGGGATCTGCGCGCGCGTCGCCGTGCCGTCCTTGACCACCGTCTGCAGGATCGAGGAGACGGTGTCGGCGATCTCCGGCTTCAACACGGTCCGCGTCCGCGTCTTGTTGATCATCCGCTCGCCGTCGGGCAGCTCCACCAGCTTCTTCTTCTTGCCGCGCACGCGGTCGATGCGCTCGATGCCGACCGGCCCCGGCACCGGCAGGCTCTTCTTGGAGCGGCGCGGCGAGAGCGTCCCGTAGACGAGCTTGCCGCGCGTGGCGAACGACTCGTACGCGTGCGCCATGTCGAGCACGGTCACGCCCTGGCTCAGGCCGCCGAGCGCCATCGCCAGGTTGGAGGACACGGGCGTCCGGATGCCCATCCGGCGCGCGAGCTTGGCGACCTTCTTGGTCCCGACCTGCTTGGCCACCTGCGCGTAGACCGAGTTGTCGGAGTGCGTCGTCGCGTTGGCCAGTGTCGTGATGCCCGAGTAGGCGTCCTCGTAGTTGTTGACCGTGAACTTCTCGCCGCCCTTGAGCGTGTAGGTGAGCTTCTTGGACTCCCAGGTCGACTGCGGGCTGATGCCCTGCTTGAGCGCCTCGGCGAGCACGAACGGCTTGAACGAGGAGCCCGGCTGGCGGCGGCCCTGGGTGGCGAGGTTGAACGGCCTCGCGGCGTAGTTGTCGCCGCCGTACATCGCGCGCACGGCGCCGTCCTTGTTGGAGATCGCCACCAGCGATGCGCGCGGACCGTCGGGGTTGGGCAGCCACGCCTTGATCGCCTTCCCGGCCGCCTCCTGCAGCCGCGCGTCGATCGTGGTCTTCACCTGCAGCCCGCCGTCGAACGCGAGCTGCGCGCCCTGCTGGCCGCCGCCGAGCTGGTCGACCACCTGCTGCTTGATCCAGGAGGTGAAGTACGGATACTCCGAGTCCTCCTTGGGGAACGTCAGGTCGTCGCGCGTGGGGAGGTCCTGCTCGCGCTCGGTGTCGTAGAGCGAGCGCGTCAAGTACCCCTGCTCGTACATGCGCAGCAGCACCAGGTCGCGCCGCTTGCGCGAGGCGACGGGGTGCTGGATCGGGTCGTAGGCGCTCGGCGACGCGACCATCGCCGCCAGCAGCGCGGCTTCGTGCGGCAGCAGGACCGAGGCGCAGCGCTTCTCATCCGGTTGGCTGCCGCAGTCGGCGTGGTTGTAGCTGAAGTAGGTCTGGGCGGCCGACTCAATCCCGTAGGCGCCGTTGCCGAAGTAGATCGAGTTCAGGTAGTTGCGCAGGATCCGCTCCTTGGACCACGTGCGCGTCAGGTGGTAGGCGAGCGCGGCCTCGCGCAGCTTCTGGAAGACGGTGCGCTTGTCCTCGGCGGCGAGCGAGATCTTCACGAACTGCTGCGGGATCGTCGAGGCGCCCTGGACCGCCTGCTTGGCGGTCACGTCCGACCACGCGGCGCGGGCGATGCCGCGCAGGTCGACGCCGCTGTTGGTGTAGAAGCGCCGGTCCTCGATCGAGATGATCGCCTGCTTCATCACCGACGCGATCTGGGTCTCCGACAGGTAGATCTTGCGCTCGTTGCCGGTCAGCGTGCCGATCTGCTTGCCGTTGGCGTCGACGATCGTCGACGGCTGGTGGGCCGGCTCGTCGGGCTTGGGCAGGTCGGACGCGACCGCCATGAACATCCCGAACAGCGCGGAGACGACGGCCAGCACGCCGAGGCCGAAGAGCACGATCAGCACGCGCAGCTTGCGGACCTTGAAGCGCTTGGGGCGCTTGCGGCGCCGCCACAGCCGCAGCCGCGGGCGCTTGCCCTCACGCGCGTGCGGGAACTGGACGACCGTGCCGTCGGCAGGCCCCTCGGTGGGGATCGTGCTCGTGCGCTCGTGATCGCTCATCGACAGGTGTGGACCGGCGTCCCTTCCGTCAAAGGGTAAGCGCCACGCGTGAGAGAGGCGGGCGGACCAGGCCGCGCCCGGTGTCGGACTCTAGCATTGGGGGCGATGGAATCTCCGGCGCAGTTCCTCGCTCGCAACGCTGTTGACGTGCGCCCGGAGGGGGCGCTCGAGAAGCGGTTGGCCGAAGGCCGGCCGCTGCGCGTCAAGCTCGGGCTCGACCCGACGGCCAAGGATCTCCACCTCGGCCACACCGTCGTCCTGCAGAAGCTGCGGGAGTTCCAGGACCTCGGGCACACCGTGGTCCTGATCATCGGCGACTACACCGCGCGCGTGGGCGACCCGTCCGGGCGGTCTGCTACGCGCCCGGTCCTCTCGCCGCAGGAGATCGACGAGCACGCCCAGACCTACCTCGACCAGGCGACCAAGGTCCTGGCCGACGACGAGCGCCTGGAGGTGCGCCGCAACTCCGAGTGGCTGGACATGCCGATGGAGGATCTGTTCCGGCTCGTCCGGACGGTCACGATCGCCCAGCTGCTCGAGCGCGACGACTTCTCCAGGCGGATGGGGGCCGCCGAGCCGATCTCGCTGCTGGAGCTCCTGTACCCGGTGCTCCAGGGGTTCGACTCGGTCGCGGTCCGGGCCGACGTCGAGCTCGGCGGGACCGATCAGACGTTCAACCTCTTCATGGGGCGGGCGCTGCAGACCACGCACGGGCAGCCGCCCCAGGTCGTCCTGACGGTGCCGCTGCTCAACGGGGTCGACGGCGACCGCAAGATGTCGAAGTCCTACGGCAACCAGATCGGGATCACCGATCCGCCCTCGGAGATGTTCGGCAAGACCCTGAAGATCCCGGACACCGAGATCGGGCCCTGGTACGACCTGCTGATCGGGGCGCCCGCACCGGCGGAGCTGTCGGCGCGGGACGCCAAGCGCGAGCTCGCGCGCCGGCTGGTCGCCCGGTTCTGGAGTCCTGAGGACGCGGTGGAGGCCGAGGCGGGGTTCGATCGCGTCTTCGTCGCGCACGAGCTGCCGGAGGAGATCGAGGAAGCCGTGCTCGCCGCCAACGGCGGGACGGTGCATCTGCCCGAGGTGATCGCGTCGGTCTTCGGCGGTTCGCGCTCAGAGGCGCGGCGCAAGCTGGCGCAGGGGGGCGTGAAGCTCGACGGGGCGCCGTTGGCGGCCGAGCCGCTGGACGTCGACCCGGCCACGCTGGACGGCCGCGTCCTGCAGCTCGGCAAGCGCCATTTCCGGCGCCTGAGGCTCGGCTGAGGGAAAAAGTTTCGCGAACCCCTTGATGGCGCAGAGCACCCTGCTACATTGCTGCGCCGCGGCAGGGGAAAGCGCTCCACGCCGCCGAAGGGATTGACCTCCGGCGAGCAAGACGCTAAAATCCACTGCCCACTCCGGAGCTGCTAAGCTCCAAAACGAAGCGCAGGGCCTCAGGAGGAACCCCCTCCGGCCCGGGGCGCGGCGGTCTTTGAAAACTCAACAGCATGCACATTCGGTGGCCACCTTTGCCATCGAAATGTGTCCAGGTTTCGTAAGCCGACGGGCGCTACCCGCGCACCGATCGGATTAAGGAATCAAGAAGTACCAGCAGTACTGAGCAGTAAACCCTGTCAAGCGCCCGGCCCGCCTCTGTGTACTGGCGAGCCCTCGTGTGGCGTAAGACGCTCTTTGTGAAGTTCTTCACGGAGAGTTTGATCCTGGCTCAGGACGAACGCTGGCGGCGTGCTTAACACATGCAAGTGGAGCGACGAACCAGGGCTTGCCCTGGGGCAGAGCCGCGAACGGGTGAGTAACACGTGGGTAACCTACCCCGATGACCGGGACAACCCGAGGAAACTCGGGCTAATACCGGATGTTCTCTCTTCTCGTAAGGGAAGTGAGTAAAGATAGCTTTTGCCTTCGCATCGGGACGGGCCCGCGGCCCATTAGCTTGTTGGTGGGGTAACGGCCTACCAAGGCGACGATGGGTAGCTGGTCTGAGAGGACGATCAGCCACACTGGGACTGAGACACGGCCCAGACTCCTACGGGAGGCAGCAGTGGGGAATCTTGCGCAATGGGCGAAAGCCTGACGCAGCAACGCCGCGTGGGGGAAGAAGGCCTTCGGGTTGTAAACCCCTTTCAGTTGGGACGAAGCTTCGCGGGTTAATAGCCTGCTGGAGTGACGGTACCTTCAGAAGAAGCCCCGGCTAACTACGTGCCAGCAGCCGCGGTAATACGTAGGGGGCTAGCGTTGTCCGGAATCATTGGGCGTAAAGCGCGTGTAGGCGGTCCGGTAAGTCCGCTGTGAAAGTCGGGGGCTCAACCCTCGGATGCCGGTGGATACTGTCGGGCTTGAGTACGGAAGAGGCGAGTGGAATTCCTGGTGTAGCGGTGAAATGCGCAGATATCAGGAGGAACACCAATTGCGAAGGCAGCTCGCTGGGACGTTACTGACGCTGAGACGCGAAAGCGTGGGGAGCAAACAGGATTAGATACCCTGGTAGTCCACGCTGTAAACGATGGGCACTAGGTGTGGGGGGTGTCGACTCCCTCCGTGCCGAAGCTAACGCATTAAGTGCCCCGCCTGGGGAGTACGGCCGCAAGGCTAAAACTCAAAGGAATTGACGGGGGCCCGCACAAGCAGCGGAGCATGTGGTTTAATTCGACGCAACGCGAAGAACCTTACCTGGGCTTGACATGTTCCTGACCTCCCTGGAAACAGGGCTTCCCTTCGGGGCAGGATCACAGGTGGTGCATGGCTGTCGTCAGCTCGTGTCGTGAGATGTTGGGTTAAGTCCCGCAACGAGCGCAACCCCCGTCGTATGTTGCCAGCATTTAGTTGGGGACTCATGCGAGACTGCCGGTGACAAACCGGAGGAAGGTGGGGATGACGTCAAGTCATCATGCCCCTTATGTCCAGGGCTACACACGTGCTACATTGGCGCGTACAGAGGGCTGCGATACCGCGAGGTGGAGCGAATCCCTTAAAGCGCGTCTCGGTTCGGATTGCAGGCTGAAACCCGCCTGCATGAAGGCGGAGTTGCTAGTAATCGCGGATCAGCATTGCCGCGGTGAATACGTTCCCGGGCCTTGTACACACCGCCCGTCACACCATGGAAGCAAGCAACACCCGAAGCCGGTGGCCTAACCCCTTGTGGGAGGGAGCCGTCGAAGGTGGGGCTCGTGACTGGGGTGAAGTCGTAACAAGGTAGCCGTACCGGAAGGTGCGGCTGGATCACCTCCTTTCTAGGGAAGCTCCAGGACTTGGAGCGCCGGCGAAGGCCAGCTGGGCATACCGTCTAGCTCGAGCTCGACCCGGTACCTAATGTCGACCGGACCTGGGCGGCGCATCGCGCCGCCATGCTGTTGAGTTTTGAGAGACCGAGCACTCGAATCCCGAGTGCGCGCCTCCAGCGGACCTTGAAAACTGCACAATCATGCCAACGAAGCACTGCTCCCGCGACGGGGGCGGTGCGAACGGGTATCACCAAAATCGGATCGCCGCCGAGGCGATCCGTATCGAAATCACCGTCAAGATAGGAAGGGCACACGGTGGATGCCTTGGCACCAGGAGTCGATGAAGGGCGTGAACGGCTGCGATAAGCCGCGGTGAGGCGCTGAATAGCCAGTGACCCGCGGATTCCCGAATGGGGAAACCCAGCGCTGTTAGTACGGCGTTACCTCCCGCTGAATATATAGGCGGGTTGGAGGCAAGCCGGGGAACTGAAACATCTCAGTACCCGGAGGAAAGGAAATCAACCGAGACTCCCCGAGTAGTGGCGAGCGAAAGGGGATCAGCCCAAACCGGGCCGGTGTAAGCGCACACGCGTTGCCGGTTCGGGGTTGTAGGGCCTCTGTCCGAGAGGTGTGTCTCTCGGCGGGAGTTACCAAGCTGGTCGATAGTCGAAGCGCGTGGAACCGCGCACCATAGAGGGCAATCGTCCCGTAGACGAAATCGAGCCAGCCTCCCGATGAGGTACCTGAGTAGGTCCGCTCCCGTGAAACGCGGACTGAATCTGGGGGGACCACCCTCCAAGGCTAAGTACTCCCTGGTGACCGATAGCGGACAAGTACCGTGAGGGAAAGGTGAAAAGTACCCCGGAAGGGGAGTGAAATAGTACCTGAAACCGCGTGCCTACAAGCGGTCGGAGCAGGCTTTGTCCTGTGACGGCGTGCTTTTTGCATAACGAGCCGGCGAGTTACTCGTCTGCGGCAAGGTTAAGCGATGAGCGGAGCCGAAGCGAAAGCGAGTCCGAATAGGGCGATTTAGTCGTAGGCGGTAGACCCGAAACTGAGCGAGCTACCCATGGGCAGGTTGAAGCGGGGGTAAGACCCCGTGGAGGACCGAACCGACCTAGGTTGAAAACTGGGCGGATGACCTGTGGGTCGGAGTGAAAGGCTAATCAAGCTCAGAGATATCTGGTTCTCTCCGAAATATATTTAGGTATAGCCTCGGATCAATTCCGTGGCGGCCGTAGAGCACTGTTTGGTCTAGGGGGCCCACCAGCTTACCGAAATCAGGCAAACTCCGAAGACCGTCACGGCTACTCCGGGAGTCAGTTGCTGGGGGATAAACTTCAGCGTCAAGAGGGAAACAGCCCAGACCGACAGCTAAGGTCCCTAAGTTCTAGCTAAGTGGCAAACGATGTCCGGGTGCATAGACAACCAGGAGGTTGGCTTAGAGGCAGCCATCCTTGAAAGAGTGCGTAACAGCTCACTGGTCAAGTGTCCGGGCGCGGATAATGTAACGGGGCTCAAGCTAGACACCGAAGCTTCGGGTTCGACGTAAGTCGAGCGGTAGGAGAGCGTTCCCATGGCAGTGAAGCGGCGGGGGAACCCAGCCGTGGAGCCCTGGGAAGTGAGAATGCCGGCATGAGTAACGAAAGAGGGGTGAGAATCCCCTCCACCGATTACCCAAGGATTCCTGAGTAAAGTTCGTCTGCTCAGGGTTAGTCGGGACCTAAGGCGAGGCCGAAAGGCGTAGTCGATGGACAACAGGTTGATATTCCTGTACCACGTCGCACTCATTTGACTGATGGGGGGACGAGGAAGGCTATGGGAACCCAGGCGATGGTCGTCCTGGGTCAAGCATGTAGGGGTGGCTCATGATAAATGCGGAGCCGCATAACCTGAGGTGCGATGACAGCTGGCTTCAAGCCGGCGAGTCCCGGACGCCATGCCTCCGAGAAAAGCCTCTAGGGAGAGCGCACGTGCCCGTACCAAAACCGACACAGGTGGGTAAGTAGAGAATACTAAGGTGATCGAGATAACCATCGTTAAGGAACTCGGCAAAATCGCTCCGTAACTTCGGGATAAGGAGCGCCCCAGTAGGGTGAGGCACCTCGCGTGCGGAGCCTGAGAGGGCCGCAGTGAATAGGTTCAACCGACTGTTTACCAAAAACACAGGTCTCTGCTAAGTCGTAAGACGACGTATAGGGGCTGACGCCTGCCCGGTGCCGGAAGGTTACGTGGAGGTGTTAGGCGTATGCCGAAGCACTGAAACTAAGCCCCGGTAAACGGCGGCGGTAACTATAACCGTCCTAAGGTAGCGAAATTCCTTGTCGGGTAAGTTCCGACCTGCACGAATGGCGTAACGAGTTGAACGCTGTCTCAACGATGGGCTCGGTGAAATTGCAGTCTCGGTGAAGATGCCGAGTACCCGCGGCTAGACGGAAAGACCCCGTGAACCTTTACTACAACCTGGTATTGGAGTGCGGTGCATCTCGCTCAGGATAGGAGGGAGGCTTTGAAGCGCTGGCTGCGGCTGGCGTGGAGCCAACCTTGAGATACCTCCCTTGATGTATTGTGCTTCTAACACCGCGCCGTAATCCGGGCGGTGAACAGTGCCAGGCGGGTAGTTTGACTGGGGCGGTCGCCTCCCAAAATGTAACGGAGGCGCGCAAAGGTTCCCTCAGCACGGTTGGAAATCGTGCGTAGAGTGCAAAAGCAGCAAGGGAGCTTGACTGTGAGACCGACAGGTCGAGCAGGTGCGAAAGCAGGCTTTAGTGATCCGGCGGTAGCAAGTGGAAGTGCCGTCGCTCAACGGATAAAAGGTACTCCGGGGATAACAGGCTTATCGAGTCCAAGAGTCCACATCGACGACTCGGTTTGGCACCTCGATGTCGGCTCGTCGCATCCTGGGGCTGAAGTAGGTCCCAAGGGTTGGGCTGTTCGCCCATTAAAGCGGTACGCGAGCTGGGTTCAGAACGTCGTGAGACAGTTCGGTCCCTATCTGCCGTGGGCGTTGGAGAGTTGAAAGGATTCGTCCCTAGTACGAGAGGACCGGGATGAACGCACCTCTGGTGTATCTGTTGTCCTGCCAAGGGCACCGCAGGTTAGCTACGTGCGGACCGGATAACCGCTGAAGGCATCTAAGCGGGAAGCCGACCTTGAGATGAACTCTCCCACCTCCTCGAGAGGGTAAGACCCCTGGTAGACCACCAGGTTGATAGGCCGGATCTGGAAGCGTGGCGACACGTGTAGGAGACCGGTACTAATGGGTCGAGGGCTTGACGGATATATTTTTTCGTGTTCGTGGTGCCCGTCGTTGGCAGGATTGTGCAGTTTTGAAGGCCCGCTGAGGCGATGGTCTTGACAGATTTCCGGTGGCTATTGCGCGGGGGAAATACCTCTTCCCATTCCGAACAGAGCAGTCAAGCCCCGTAGCGCCGATGGTACTTGACCTGAAAGGGTCTGGGAGAGTAGGTCGCCGCCGGTCTTTACTTTGAGAGCCGCCCATCGGGCGGCTCTCGGTCGTTAAGCCGTCGGTTCGCCCGGGCCATCCGCAACCCTTGGTGCCCGGCCCTAGGTCTCGACCGCTTGCGCCACCGCCGGCGCGCGTTGGCCGCCGGCGACCGCCGGCCCTCGGCGCCACCGCCGGGGCGTTGCCCGCAGCGATGGTGCGACCACCGCCGGGCGTTGGCCACAGCGGTGGTGCGGCCGCTGCCGGGGCGTTGGCCACAGCGATGGCGCGGCCACCGCCGGGCCGTTGCTCGCGGCGACGGCGCGGCCACCGGCGGGGCGTTGCCCGCGGCGGTATTCCCGGCGTGGTACCGGGCCGCGAGTGTCTAGGCCGTCCTGCCGGTGCGCCTGAGGACGAAGCCGGCGAGGATGAGGACGATGACGACGCCGATGATGGCGCTGAGGATCCCGCCGAGGTCGAAGGCGTCGTCGTCTCCGATGCCGAGAAGCCGGGTGAAGATCAGGTAGCCGACGAAGGCGCCGACCAGGCCGAGCAGGATCGAGACGCCCCACGACCGTGGGCCGCTCAGGTGCTGGAAGACATCGTTCGGTACCAACGCCCGCCCGATGAAGCCCGCCACAAAGCCGAGAATCAAAGCGCCAACCATGCCGTGCTCCTTTTGCTCGTCAGGTCGAGCGTACCCGCTCGGGCCGCCCGGCGACCGGTGGCTCACGCACTCGAGCCGCGCAAGTCCGCCTCGGCCGATGGCTCACGCGCACGACCCGCGCAAGTCCGTGGGACCGGTGCCTCACGCACTCTCGCCGCGCAAGACTGCTGCGGCCGGTGGCTCACGCACTCGAGCCGCGCAAGACTGCCGCGGCTCGAGAGGTCTCATGAAGTTTCCGCGGCCCGGCCGGATCGATCAGACCTCCCAGTCCTGATCGCCGGCGGGGCGCGGTGTCAGGCCCGATGCGCCGGGCGATGAACCGGCGTGGTGCAGACCTGGGGCCGGGGCGCGACCATCCCTGAGCGGCGCCGGCGGCGGTGATGAGCGAGCGGCCGGCGGTGCGGGTGATCGGCGGTGGGGGCGGGCGACGGCGCGTGCTGTGTCGTCGCGGAAGCCTCGCCCAGCGTTACGAACTCCAGGGCCGTATCCATGGCCCCGCGCACCAGCGCTCGAAGCGAGCGCTTGTTCTGTCGGCTGTCGGTCATCGTGGGGAACATGTGTTCGGGAATCTACGGTGGCGGGCGGACGGAAAAATGCGCAACGTCCGGGATCGCGTGGCGGATCCCACGGTGGCAAGCCAAATCTTCGGGCTGCATCTGCACGGGATCTTGCACGTGCCCGCGGGATGCCGCGTCGGGGAGTGGGGGCGGGCGCGGAGTGGGGACGGCGCGGAGTGCGGGGCCGCGGAGAGGGCGGGCGCGGAGTGGGCGAGCGCGGAGTGCGGGGCCGCGAAGTGGGACGGCGCGTCGTGAAGCGGGCGCGGAGTCTCGCGGGGCGGAGTGCGGGGCCGCGAAGTGGGGCGGCGCGGAGTGAAGCGGGCGCGGCGTCCGGCGGGGCGGAGTGCGGGGTCGCGGAGTGGGGGCGAGCGGGACTCGGCGAGGCCCGCTTGCTTGAATGCAACCGATGAGCGAGGCGCGCGTCCTGACCTCAGCCAAGCGAGGCGACGAGCGGGCGTTCGCGGCGCTGCTCGAGCCCTACCGCCGTGAGCTCCACGCCCACTGCTACCGCATGCTCGGCTCCGTCTACGACGCCGACGACGCCCTGCAGGACACGTCGTTGCGCGCCTGGAAGGCCCTGCCGCGCTTCGAGGGCCGCAGCTCCCTGCGCTCGTGGCTCTACACGATCGCCACGAACACGTGCCTGACGCAGATCCAGCGGCGCCCGAAGCGAACGCTGCCCGTCGACTACGGGCCGGCGACCGACCCCGTCGCCGGCCCGGGCGAGCCGGTGACGGAGACGGTGTGGATCGAGCCCTACCCGGACAGCGAGCTCGAGGACGGACTGCTCGGCCCCGACGCCCGTTACGAGCAGCGCGAGAGCGTGGAGCTCGCGTTCATCGCCGCCCTCCAGCTGCTTCCGGCCTCCCAGCGCGCCGTCCTGATCCTCCGCGAGGTCCTCGGCTTCTCGGCGAAGGAGACCGCGGAAGCGCTCGAGACCACCGTCGCCTCCGTCAACAGCGCGCTCCAGCGCGCCCGCTGCTCGATCGAGCAGCGCGCCCCCGAGCGCAGCCAGCAGCAGACTCTGCGCGCCCTCGAGCAGGCCGGCGAAGACCTCGACCAGATCGTGACCGCCTACATGGAGGCCTGGGAGCGCAACGACGTCGACGCCGTCGTGGCGCTCCTGACCGAGGACGCGGCGATCTCGATGCCGCCGCTCGCGAGCTGGTTCGGCCCGCGCGACGTGTTCGCCGTCTTCCTGCGCCACCATCCGATGACGGGCCGGATCCGCTGGCGCGCGCTCCGGACGACCGCGAACGGCCAGCCCGCGATCGCCTACTACGCCTACGACGAGAGGACACAGGCCTACGAGGCCTTCGCGCTCAACGTCCTGACGTTCACCGGCAACCCGCATCAGCGACGTGGTCGCGTTCGCGATCAAGGCGATCGACGCCGAGGCGCGCGAGCGTTACCACATGTGGGACACGATGGGCACCGACCCGAAGCGCCTGCAGTCGACGTTCGCGCGTTTTGGCATGCCTGAGCGCGTCTAAGACGCGAACGCCGAACTACTCGCCCGCCCACTCCTCGGCCTTGACCTCATAGGGCTTGCCCCCGAGCAGCTCGGCGAGCTCGTCGTCGAGCCGGTCGGCAGCACCCGCGATCTCGTAGATCGCGTTCACCAGCTCCCCGGCCTGCAGCGTCTCGCCGAGCAGGTCATACCGGGCGATCAGGATCCCGTCCCGGTACGTGAACTTGACGAAGAAGAACGACCGGTTGAGGTCGTTGAGCAGGTTCAGCGCCTGCGCGGCCCCCGCGCTCTCCGGGTGGATGTCCTGCAGGACCGGCGAATGCACCGTGATCACGACGCTGTCGTCCTGCCACTCGTTGAAGTCGATGAAGACCGCGGCCGACCCGAACAGCAGCCGGTGCGTGCGCTGGTCGGCGGACATCTGGTAGCGCAGCCCTTCGCGCACGAGGATGCCGGTGACCTGCTCGATGCTGGCGTCGACGTCCATCACCCGTCAATGATGCCGTGAATCAGCGCGTGCCGAGCGTCGACCAGATCTCGATCTTGGTGCGCACCTTCTCCACGACCGCGTCCGTGAACTCCGACGTGGTCGCGTGCCCGCCCAGATCGACGGTCTTCACTCCGCCCGCGGTGGTCTCCAGGACCGACTCGTATACAGCCCGCGACGCCCGCTCGGCGCCCTCGAAACCGCGCGTCGCGGCGTAGGACAGCACGGACCCGCAGGCGAGCAGCATCGCCATCGGGTTGGCCAGGTTCTTGCCCTGCAGAGACGGCGCGGTCCCGTGCGGCGCCTCCGCCATCGCGACCTGCACGCCGTAGTCCTCGTCGAAGGACAGCAGCACCGACTCGGCGCCGGCGATCGACCCGAACATCGGCAGCACGAGGTCCGACAGGCAGTCACCGTCGCGGTTCAATGCGGGAATCACGAGCGGTGAGTCGGCGACGCCGGAGATCAGCCCGGCGTAGAGCGCGTCGATCAGCACCGGCTGATAGGCCACCGAAGGATGCCGCGCGGCCGCCGCGTCGAGCTCCTCCTTGAGCATCCCCTCGTACACGGGGGAGACCGTCCACTTCGGCCCGCCGTAGACCTTGGCGCCGATCCGGCCCGCCATCCGGAACGCGTACTCGGCCACCGCGTGGCAGGTCGTGCGCGTGATCTTCTCCGTCCGGTAGGCGATGAGATCGTCGTCGGAGCGCCATTGCTCGGCACCGTACGCGTCGTCGACCGCCATCCGCACGACCGAGATCGGGTGGTAGACGCCCGACACCGGCCCGACGACGCCCGGGATCCGCCGCCCGGTCCGCACGATCACCTTGCCGTCGACCTCCTCGCGGAGGATCCGGTTCGGCGAGCCGACGTCGTCGCGCCCTTCGGGCGTGACCGTCGCGGCCTTCAGGCCGAAGCCCGCCTCGCGCATCGCCCGCGCGGCGTCGTGGACGATCGCGTTGCCGGTCTCGCGCCGCTTCTCCAGCGACAGATCGAAGTACTCGAGCTCCAGCTCGAGGCCCAGCAGTTCGCCGTCGAGCACCCGGACGGACTGCTCGAGCAGCTCCTGGCCGGTCTCGTCGCCCTCGAGGACGATGATCTTGAGCATGCGCCGCAGACTAGATGGTTGATGCGTAATCGGTAGGCGCTGGGTTGAGGGCGCCGAAGGGAGGCGTTGCTTGCAGCAACGTCGACCTGGAGGTCTCTGTGCTCGCCGCCCTCGACGCCCTCGTGATCGCACTCTACGTGCAGATCGATGA
>DATMGH010000132.1:0-12998 GCA_035555675.1 Solirubrobacter sp.
GACGTGGTAGCTGACGGTGTGGCAGACGGCGGGCCAGGCCAGATGGACGGCGTGGCCGGTGGTGACGGCGACGGTCGTCTCGGACGGGATCGTCTCGCCCAGGCTGGTGGTGCCGGTGATCGCGTAGTCGTAGGAGCCGGACAGCGTCGCGCCGGGGGACGCGGAGAGCGTGGGGTCGTCGTCGAACTCAGGCGGGTCGATCGTCCCGGGGTTGCCGGGGAGCGTGTTGGCCAGGCCGGAGTGCTCGCCCGTGACCAGCTCACTCGCCACCGACGGCAGCCCGTGCGCGTGCGCCCAGGTCGTGTTCTCGGTGATCTCCTTGGTGATGAACGGCGCGGTCGAGCAGTCGAGGTTCGGGTGGTCCCACGTGTGGTTGATCCAGCCGAAGTCGGTCACGTGCTTCTGGAACTCGCGCAGCACGCTCGCCGGGTCGTCGCCGCCGCCGTTGAAGACCATGTCCAGCCGCAGGCCGTTGGCCTTCATCCAGGCGACGGCCGCGTCGACGTCGGCGGGCGCGAGGTGGATCTCGTCCTCCGAGCACGGGCTGGTCGTCTCCACGGTGGGCGTGCAGGTGCGCCCGGCGACCGTGACCGGGCCGCTGAGCGGCACCCACGCGTCGTCGCCGAGGAACGTGTCGTCGACCTGCAGCGCGAGGTAGTTGCGCTGCGTCCCGAGGTAGACCCCGCGCGTGACCCAGCTGATCATGCCGTGGCGCAGCAGCTGGTTCTGGGTCTCCGACGGGCTGCCGGGCACGGTGTCGACCAGCTCCTGGGTCCCGTCCGTGCGGGTGTGGATGCCGACGTAGGAGGAGCCGTTCGGGCCGGCGACAAGCGTGTCGAAAGTCGAGGGATCGGTGGGCTTGGCCTGGTAGCCGAACGACGGCGTGGCGATCGGCACCGTGCCGGTCAGGTACGGGAACGCGAGCTTGCCGTCGGCGGTCAGCGTCCCGGTCTGGCCGCCCTGCTCGCCGGAGGAGACGAGCGTGAGCCCGTGGGCGGCGGAGGCGACGTTGTCGCTGATCTGGCGGACGCCGAACGTCTCCTCGAAGCGACTCAGCGCCGCCTGCTCGGTGGGGTTGAGCATGTCGCCGTAGGACAGGATCACCGCGTCGTACTTGGCCTCGTCGCTGCCGTAGTCGGCCAGCGTGCTGTCGCTCAGCGGGGGTGACGTGCCTTCGACGTAGGTGTCGAACGGGACGCCCTCGCGCTGCAGCGCCGCTTTCCAGCTGGCGAACACCGCGTCGGAGGCGCTCGGGGCCGCGAGCAGTACCTTGAGATCGATGCGCCGTCCGGGAAGTACGCCGGTCGCCGGCGCGGCGTCAGCCGCGACGGGTACGGCGAGCGAGCAGACGATGACTGCGAGCAGCAGTGCGACGCGGTTCGGGTGATGAGTCATTGACACGATCCGTGGTCAAGTGGGGTGTGCTGGTGGGCGTGGCCGTGTGCGGCCTCGTGCTGCCGGGCGTGGCTTCGGCCCGCTGGGTGCCCGGTCCGAGGACCACATGGCAGTGGCAGCTCTCCGGGAAGCTCGACCTGCGTGTCCCGGCCGCGGTGTACGACGTCGACCTGTTCGACACGTCCGCGGCCACCGTGGCCGCGCTGCACGCTCGGGGCCGGCACGTCGTCTGCTACCTGGACGCCGGCACGTACGAGCCCGGCCGGCCGGACAGCGCGCGCTTTCCGAAGTCCGTGCTCGGGCGCGGGGTCGCGGGTTGGCCCGGCGAGCGGTGGCTCGACATCCGCAGCCGGGCGCTCAGGCCGATCATGAACGCGCGCCTGCGCCTGTGTGCGCGCAAGGGCTTCGACGCGGTCGAGGCCGACAACGTCGACGGCTACGAGAACCGCACCGGCTTCCCGCTGCGTGCGCGCGACCAGCTCGCCTACAACCGCTACCTGGCCGCGGCCGCGCACGCCCGCGGGCTGTCGATCGCGCTCAAGAACGACCTCGACCAGGTCGCGGCGCTCGAGCCGCGCTTCGACTTCGCGCTCGACGAGGAGTGCTTCCACCACCGGGAGTGCGGCGAGCTCGCGCCGTTCGTGAAGGCGGGCAAGGCGGTGTTCGAGGTCGAGTACACCGGCTCGCCGGCGCGCTACTGCCCGCAGGCGCGCGCCGCCGGCTTCATGACGATGGCCAAGCACCTCGATCTGGACGCGTGGCGTGAAGCGTGCTGGGCGCGTCATGGCAGCGTGCAGGCGAGGGTTCCGGAGCCCGCCGCGGCCGCGCCGGTCGTGCCGGCGTTGACGTATTCCCACCGGTACACCGGCCGTCCGCCGACCCAGTAGACGATCTCGTAGACGCCGACGGCGCGGATGCCCGCACCGGCCGGCGCCGTGATCGGCCCCCAGGTCCAGGGCGTCGGCTGGACGGCGCCGCCCGGGTGGAACTGCGCGATCCCGGTCGCGGTCGCGGTCCAGGCGTCCCAGCGCCCGTCGCCGAGCCAGTGCCAGCCGCCCGTCGCCGGCTCCCACGCGATCCAGCCGCGGGTCGAGATCTCGGTCGGGGCGCGGGTGGTGAAGTCGGGCTCCACCAAAAAGCTCTGCGGGCCGCACTGCAGGTGCCCGTCGGTCCAGAACGCGGGCGCGCTGCGGTGCGCGCCCAGCAGGAACGTCAGCCGCGTATGCGCGAGCGTGACCTGGGCGGTGACCGGAGCGTGCCGCTCCAGGCGGCCGGCGGTCGTGCGGCCGGCGGTGAGTCGCACCGTCGCGCGGCCGTGCGCGCAGCGGTAGCGGCCGGCCGCGACGGTGCCGCCGACGACGCCGGGCGCCGTGACCGTGAGCCGGCCGCGACCGTGGCACGCGAGCACGAGCGAGAAGCGGCGGCCGGACAGCGTGACGTTCCCGTCCACCAGGGCCGGCGCGGAGGCGCCGGCGCCGAGCGTGGCGGGCGTGCCCGCCGGCACCGAGCCGAGCGCGGTACCGGGGGCGGAGGGGAGGTCGAGGCCCGCGCGGGGTGGCGGGCCGGGGAGGGTTTGCGCCTGGGCCGGCGACGCGGGCAGCATCGCCAGCAGTCCGATGAGCGCGACCGTCCCGTGCGCGATCGTCCGTGACATCGCGGACATCCTCCCGACCGCGCTGGCGCCCGCCCATCACCCGATCGCGCCCCACCGCGGGTGAGACGCGGCCTCGTCCGATCGGCGGAGACGCCGGTCACATGACGACGGCGCCGTCGTGCAGGACGAGCAGCCGCCGCGGCGGCGCGGCGACCGCCTCGGGCACCGACGGGGCGTCGATCGCGACGAGGTTCGCACGGGCGCCCGGTTGGAGCCCGTAGTCCTCCAGGCCGAGGATCTCGGCGCCGGCGCTGCCGGCCAGGGAGAACGCGAGCCGCAGCTCGTCGTCGGTGTAGAGCGCCTGCCGGTGACCGATCATGTAGACGCGCTCGAGCATGTCGCCGGTGCCGTAGGGCCACCACGCGTCGCGGATGTTGTCCGTGCCGGCGAAGACGCGCACGCCGGCGGCGCGCAGCCGCGCGACCGGCGGCATCGCGACCGCGGCGGGCCCGTTGGTGAGGATCGAGACGCCGGCCTCGGCGAGCGCGTCCGCCGTGCGCGCCAGCTCGTCGTCGTCGACCATCCCGAGCGAGTAGGCGTGGCTGACGTTCACGCGCCCCCGCAGGCCGCGCTGCGTCGTGTGGGCCGCGATCCGCCGCAACTCGAACGTGCCGAGCGTGCCGGGATCGTGGAGGTGCATGTCGACTTTCGCGCCGTGCCGCTCGGCGAGGTCGAAGACGATCCGCAGCTGGCCTTCGACGTCGCCGTCGAACGTCGCCGGGTCGAGCCCGCCGACGACGTCGGCGCCCGCGGCGAGCGCCTGGTCGAGCAGCTCGGCCGTGCCGGGGCTGGCCAGGACGCCGCGCTGCGGGAACGCGACGATCTCGACGTCGGCGATCTCGCGGCAGCGGTCGCGGGCTTCGAGCACCGCCTCCAGGCGGCGCAGCCCGTCCTCGGGGTGGACGTCGACGTGCGTGCGCACGAACCCGGTCCCGTAGCTCGCGATCTGGCGCAGCAGCACGGCCGCCCGCTCGGCGATCGGCAGCTCGGCGTCGACCTCGAGCAGCGCGGTCCGCTCGGCGTCGATCCGGCCGGCGAGGTCGGCGCGCGGCTCGTGCGGCCGCCAGCCGACGCCGACGAACGCCTTGTCGAGGTGGATGTGGCCGTCGACGAACGCGGGCGCGAGCAGGGCGCCGCCGAGATCGATCGCCCGCGCGTCCGGCGCGGCCTCGACAATCCGCCCGCCGGCGACGTGCACGTCGGCCCGGCGTCCGTCGGGCAGCGTCGCGTTCTCGAGTCTCAGCGGCTCCGCATGGCTGGTCATGGCTCCATTACAGAGGGTCAGCCGAGATGGCCGCGCTCGCGGTAGGCGCGCGCCGCCGCGGGGTGCACCGGGACCGGCACGTTGCGCCACGCGGTGTCCGGGTTGAACGCGGCGAGGCTCGGATGGATCGCGTCCGCGCGGCCGACCGTGTCCAGCAGGCGGCCGGTGACCGCGTGCACCAGCTCGTCGTCGGCCTCGGCCGCGACCACGATCACCGTGTCGGCGAAGCAGGTGTGGACGTCGCCGTCCTGCAGCGCCGGGTAGCTGCCGGCTGGGATCACGCCGGGCCGGCAGCCGCAGCGCCGCCGCAGGTGCTCCACGACGTCGGCCGGGAGCGAGGCGAGCGCGAGCGCCCGCGCGGCGGTGGCGGCGCGCTCGATGCTCGGCGCGGGCAGCGTCGTGGCGCCGAAGACCGCGTCGATCTCCCGGGCCTCGAGCGCGTCGACGAGCTCGTGGTAGTCGGCGAGCAGGACGCGGCCCCCGGCGGCGTCGATGTCCGCCGCCGTGACGCCGTAGTAGGCGAGCACGCGCTGGAACATCAGCTCGTCGGTCGTGTCCTCCGGCGGCGCGCCGATCCGGATCGTCCCACCTCGGACCGCCGTCGCGAGGTCCAGCGGCGTGTCGGCCGCCGCCAGCAGGTTGTACGGCAGCGGCGACCAGCCGGTGCCGAGGCAGCGCAGGTTGCGCAGCGGCTCCGTGAACGGCGGGCCGCCGTTGAACGCCGCGGCGGCGACGACGTCGATGCTCATGCCGAGGTCGCCGCGCCCGGCGGCCACCGCGGTCAGGTTCTCCTCGCCACCGCCGGCCGCGAACGCGAACCGGGGCCCGTCGCCGCCGTTGAGGACCTCGACCCACGCGGCGGTCAGCTCGTACCAGCCGTCGCCGGGGTTGCCCGCAAGCCAGTCGACCGTCATCTCAGGCCGCCGTGAAGTGGACGCGGTCGAAGCGGCCGCGCCAGGCGCTGACCTCGCGGCCGACCCGCTCGGGGTCGGGATCGGTGAGCCCGCGCGCGATGAAGTCCGCGAGGGTCGTCATGTCGGCGGCGGTCATGCCGATGCGCGTGATCTCCGGCGTGCCGAGCCGCAGCCCGTCGCCGTCGCCGGGCAGGCCGATCGCCGAGGCCAGCAGGTTCGCGCGCCGCAGCCGGCGCGCGGCCGCGTCACCGCCACCGTACGTGCGGGCGTCGACCGCCAGCTGGTGCGACGTCGTCGGCTGGAAGATCGGCACGCCCGCGGCGTCGAGCGCGCGCACGAGCGCCGCGGCGTTCTCGATCATGGCCTGCGCGTACGCGCGGCCGGCGACGCTCCAGTCGACCAGCGTCAGGGCCAGCGCGGCCGTCTTGCCGACGTCGAAGTTCGCGGTCAGCCCCGGATAGGCGATGCCCTCGAGCCGCTCGGCCAGCTCGGCGTCGTTGGTCACCACGAGGCCGCCGGGCGGGCCGGCGAGGCTCTTGTAGGTGCTCATCGTCATCAGGTGCGCGCCCTCGGCCAGCGGGTTCGGCCACGCGCCGCCGGCGAAGAGGCCGGACAGGTGGGCGGCGTCGAACAGCACCTTGGCGCCGACCGCGTCGGCGAGCTCGCGGATCGCGGCCACCGGATGCGGCTGCAGGTTCAGGCTGCCGCCGATCGTGATCAGCCGCGGGCGGACGCGGGCCGCGAGCTCGGCGAGCGCGTCGACGTCGACCGTGTAGCCGTGCGCGGAGACCGGCGCCTCGACGATCTCGAGCCCGTACAGCCCGGCCGCGCCGGACGGGTGGTGCGTGACGTGCCCGCCGATCGCCGCCGGCGGTGCGATGATCGTGTCGCCGGGGGAGCAGGTGGCGATGAAGCCGTAGAGGTTCGCCAGCGCGCCCGACGGCACCCGCAGCTCGACGTGGGTGGCGCCGAAGACGTCGGCGGCCAGCGAGGCGGCGAGCACCTCGATCTCCTCGATCGCCTCCAGGCCGGTCTCGTACTTCTCGCCCGGATAGCCGAGCGACGCGCGCGTGCCCAGCCCGGCGGCGAGCAGCGCTTCGGCGCGCGGGTTCATCACGTTCGACGCCGGGTTGAGGTTGATGCACTCGACGCTGTGGATCGTGCGGTTGCGGTCGACGAGGTCGTGCAGTCGCTCGGCCACGGTCGCCGGCGTCATCTCCGCGGCCTGTGCGGCGATCGTGTCCACCCGCCGGGCAGCGCCGGGTGGGAGCCAGGAACGGGCGGTCAGCATGCCCCGATCGTAAGGAGCGTCCGCGGGCGGGTCATCGGATGGGGACCGAGCACTGGCGGCCGCGTCTTCTACAAATGTAGGATGCCCGCCGCCTCGTCGGAAGCGCACGTCCAGCGCGAATTGGACGAGCTGGCGGCGGCGATCGGCCGCAGCGTCAGCGTCGACGACGCGCGCGGGCAGCTGATCGGCTACAGCGCGCAGGCCGACGGCGTGGACCCGGTGCGCGTGCGCGCGATCCTCACGCGCAAGGTCCCGGGCGACGTGCTCGAGCACCAGCGCCGCCACGGCGTCGAGACCGCGGGTGGGCCCGTGGTGGTGCCGGCCAACGAGGCGATCGGCATGGCCGCCCGGCTCTGCATCCCGCTGCTGCGCGGGCGCCGGCGGCTGGGCTACCTCTGGATCCTGGACGAGGACGAGGCGCTGCGCCCGCCGGAGGTCGCGACCGCGCGGGCGACTGCGCAGCGGCTGGTCCGCCTGCTCGAAGCGCGCGCGACGGCGGTGCGCGGCGTCGACGCGCTGTTCGGGCGCCTGCTGCGCGCCCGCCGCCCGGACGCCGGCGCGCTGGCGCGGCTGCGCGAGCTGGCCGGCCTGGAGCCGGGCGGCCGCGTGCGCGTCGCCGTCGTGCTGCCGGAGCGCGCGGGCGTGGAGTGGGCGGACGTGCCGCGCCTCGGGCTCGCCGCGCACGCCGAGCCCGAGCGCGTCACCGTCCTCATCCGCGCGGCGGCCGCGTTCGACGCTCCGCTGCCGGGCAGCGTGGCCGGCGTCAGCCCGCCGGCGCCGCTCGAACGCCTCGCCCACCAGCACGCCATGGCCGCGCTCGCGGCCGGCTGCGCCGCGGTCGACCCACGGCTCCCGCGCACCGTGGACTGGACCGGTCTCGGCGTCTACGGACGGTTGCTCGCGACCACGCGCCCGGACACGTGGGACGACGCGGCGCTGCTGGAGCCGGACATGCTCGAGCAGACGCTGGAGACCTACCTGGACCACGCCGGCGACCCGTCGCGCACGGCGACCGAGCTCAGCATCCACCGGACGACGCTGTACTACCGGCTCGGCCGGCTGAGGACCGAGCACGGGATCGACCTCCAGGACGGCCTCACCCGCACCGACCTGCACGTCGCGCTCAAGCTGCGGCGCCTGGCGGCGGCCCGCCGGCGCTTCGGGTGGAGCGACGCGCTGATCGCGCTGGCCGCGGGCTAGACGAGCGCGCCGAGCTCTTCCAGCGCGCCCTTCAGCGCCTGGGCGATCAGCGCGAAGTGCTCGGGCGTCGCCGTCAGCGGCGGCGACACGGCCAGCGCCCGCGCCAGCGGCCGCACGAGGACGCCGTGCCGGCGGGCGGCGAGCGCGGCGCGCGCGACGGCGCCGGGGTCGGCGGCCAGCAGCTCCGGAGCCAGCTCGACCGCGCCCATCAGCCCGACGCCGCCGCGCACCTCGGCGACCAGCGGGTCGCCGGCCAGCGGCGCCAGCGCGGCGAGCAGCTCGCCTTCGAGCTCGCGCCCGCGCTCCAGCAGGCCGTCGCGCTCGAGCAGGTCGAGGTTCGCGAGCGCCGCCACGCAGCAGGCGGCGTGGCCGGCGTACGTCGGTCCGTGGCGCAGCACCGGGCCGCCGGGCGCCGCCCAGAACGGCTCGGCCACCGCGCCGGCGACCACGACGCCGCCGAGCGGCAGGTAGCCGCTGGTCACGCCCTTGGCGAACACGATCAGGTCCGGCGCGACGTCCCACCGCTCGATCCCGTACCACGTGCCGAGCCGTCCGAACCCGCAGATGACGGCGTCCACCACCAGCAGGACGCCGGTCCGCCGGCACAGCTCGGCCAGCCCTTCCAGATAGCCCGGGACGGGCGCGTGCACGCCGCCCGCGCCGATCACGGGCTCGGCGAACACGGCGGCCACGCGCTCCCCGCCGTCACCCTCCAGCGCCGCCGCCAGCGCGTCGAGCGAGTCGCGGGCGACGGTCGACGCGTCGCGGTCGAGCGGGCCCCAGCCGCTGCGGTTGGCGTCGATGCCGCCGATCGCCGTGCCGTACCCGTGTGTGCCGTGGTAGCTGCCGGCGCGCGCGACGATGTGCGTGCGGCCGGGCTGCCCGCGCTCGCTCCAGTAGCGCCGGACGAGCTTGACCGCCGTGTCGATGCCGTCGCCGCCGCCGCTGGTCAGGAACACGCGCGCGCCGTCCACGGGGGAGCGGGCGGCCAACCGGTCGGCAAGCCGCAGCGCGGGTGCGTTGGCGAAGTCGCCGAACGTCGAGTAGGCCTCGAGCCGCTCGAGCTGCGCGGCGACGGCGGCGGCGATCTCGCGCCGGCCATGGCCCACGTTCGCGTACCACAGGCTCGCGGTCGCGTCGAGGTAGCGGCGACCCTCGCGGTCCCACACCCAGACGTCCTCGCCGCGGTCGATCACCAGCTCGCCGCCGCGCACCGCGCCCATGTCGGCGAACGGGTGCCACAGCCGCGTGTCGTTCACAGGCACGCTCATGACGGCGAGGATCGCGGCTGCCGGCCGGGCGCGCATCGGGGCTTCACCAGAAAGACCGGCGCCGGGTTCGGAGATCGCACGATTGGCGCGGGCCGCGCCCGGCGGCATGCTGCGCGGCACGCCGTTGCCACCGAGTTCCCCAGGAGTCCGAGTGCCCGAGACGATCCCCGAGACGCTGTGCGCGGGCGCCAAGCCGGCGCTGATCGATCCCGACGGCCCGCGGACCTGGTCGCGCGACGACCTGCGGGCGGTGACGGACCGGCTCGCCGGCCAGCTCGCCGCCGCCGGCGTGGAGCCCGGGACCGGGGTCGGGATCGTGCTTCCGCACGGCCCGGGCGCGGTCGTCGCGTTCCTGGCGGCCGCGCGCGCCGGCGCGGTCGCGCTGCCGCTCAACCCACAGCTGCAGCCCGCCGAGATGCGGTCCGCGTTCGAGGACTGCCCGCCGCGGCTGGTCATCGCGCAGGAGTCCGACGCGGCCGCCGCGGCCGCCGAAGCGCTCGGCTGCCCGCTGCGCGCGCTCACCGCTGACCTCGAGCTGGAGGACGGCGGCACGCATCCGGCGCCGCCCGCGCCCTCGCCGGACGCCGTGGCGCTGCTGCTGCACACCAGCGGCACGACCGGGCGGCCGAAGGCGGTCCCGCTGCGCCAGCGCAACCTGGTCGCGTCGGCGCGCTCGATCGCCCGCACCTACGGCCTCGGCCCGGACGACCGGTCCTACTGCGTGATGCCGCTGTTCCACGTGCACGGGCTGGTCGCGAGCACGCTGGCGGCGCTGGCCGGCGGCGGCGCCGTGGTGGTGCCGGCGCGCGTGCGCACGAGCGTGGTCTGGGAGCACGCCGCCGAGCACGGCGTCACGTGGCTCTCGGCCGTCCCGACGATCCTGACCCGGCTCCCGGACCGCCCGGCGGGCGGCGGTGGGCCGCTGCGCTTCCTGCGCTCGTGCTCGTCCGCGCTCGCCCCGGCCGTCTGGGAGCGCCTGGAGGCACGCTGCGGCGTGCCGGTCGTGGAGGCGTACGGGATGACCGAGGCCGCGCACCAGATGACCAGCAACCGGCTGCCGCCGGGTGAGCGCCGGCCGGGCACGGTCGGCGTCAGCGCCGGGGCGGAGGTCGCGATCGTCGACGCCGCGTGGCGGCCGCTTCCCGTGGGCGAGGCGGGCGAGGTCACCGTGCGCGGGCCGGGGGTGGTCGACGGCTACCTGGCGAACCCCGAGGCGAACGCGGCGAGCTTCCGCGACGGCTGGTTTCGCACCGGCGACATCGGGCGGCTCGACGCCGCCGGGTGCCTCGTCCTCGAAGGCCGGATCAAGGAGCTGATCAACCGCGGCGGCGAGAAGATCGCGCCGCGCGAGATCGACGAGGCGCTGCTCGCGTTCCCGGGCGTGCGCGACGCGGTGGCGTACGGGGTCGCCGACGCCAAGTACGGCGAGGTGGTCCACGCCGCGGTCGTCGGGCCGGACCTCGACGACGGCGCGCTGCGCGCCCACCTGCAGGATCGGCTGGCGCCGTTCAAGGTGCCGCGGCGGATCCGCGTGGTCGCGGAGATCCCGAAGGGCCCCACGGGCAAGGTGCAGCGCCGGCTGCTGGCGGACCTGCTGGAAACGTGAAGGTCGCGGTGCTCGGGGCCGGGGCGATCGGCGCGTACGTCGGCGCCGCGCTCGCCCGCGGCGGCAGCGACGTCCACCTGATCGCGCGCGGTCCGCACCTGGCCGCGATGCGCCGCGACGGGGTGCGGATCGTCGACGCCGACGGGAGTTGGGTCGAGCGCCCGGCCTGCACGGACGACCCGCGCGAGATCGGCCCGGTCGACGTCGTCTTCCTCGGCCTCAAGGCGCACGCGTACGCGTCCGCGGGGCCGCTGCTGGCGCCGCTGCTCGGCGCCGACACGGCCGTGGTCGCGGCCCAGAACGGCGTGCCGTGGTGGTACTTCCATCGCCACGGCGGCCGCTTCGACGGCCGCCGGATCGAGGCGCTGGACCCGGAGGGCGCGGTCACGCGCGCGATCCCGCTCGACCGGGTGATCGGCAGCGTCGTCTACCCGGCGACCGAGATCGAGGCGCCCGGCGTGATCCGGCACGTGGAAGGGCGCCGGATCGCGATCGGCGAGCCGGACCGCTCGGTCAGCCCGCGCTGCGAGGCGATCCGGGACGCGCTGGTGGCGGGCGGGCTGAAGTGCCCGATCGACCCGGACCTGCGCGCGCAGATCTGGCTCAAGCTGATGGGCAACGCCGCGTTCAACCCGCTCAGCGCGCTGACCGGCGCGACGATGCGCCAGATCGCCGAGGACCCGGGGGCGTACGCGCTCGCGGGCCGGATCATGCGCGAGGTCGAAGCGGTGGCGGCCGCGCTGGGCGCGGCGCCGCGGGTGGACGTCGGCCGGCGCCTGGCCGGCGCGGCGGCGGTCGGCGACCACAAGACGTCGATGCTGCAGGACCGCGAAGCCGGCCGGCCACTGGAGCTCGACGCGCTCGCCGGCGCGGTGCTGGAGCTGGCGGCGCTCGTCGGTGTCGACGCGCCGGCGCTGGCGGCGGTCACGGCCGCCCTAGGCCTGCTCATGCATTTCGTCTAGGTTCAACAGGGTGAAGATCGAGCCGCGGCCCGCGGCGCTCACGCTCGGCGACCTGCTCGACGAGCCGGCGCTGGATCTGGAGCTGCTGACCGGCGGCCCCGACGCCCGCGACCGGCCGGTCGCCGGCGCGCAGAGCGTCGAGCTGGAGTCGCCCGGCCGGTGGCTGGACACCGGCTGGGTGATGCTGACCGCCGGCGTCCGGCTGCTGGGACGGCCGGACGCGCAGCGCGAGCTGGTCACCGAGCTCGAGGCGGCGAAGGTGACCGCGCTCGGGTTCGCGATCAGCTCGGTGTTCCACGCGGTGCCCGAGCCGATGCTCGAGGAGGCCCGCGCGCGCGGCTTCCCGGTCTTCCGGATCCCGTTCGAGACGCCCGCGCGCTCGATCATCACGTTCATCAACCGCGCGCTGCTGACGGTGGACGAGCAGAGCTACCGGCGCCTGCTGTCGATGCAGCGCTATCTGACCGACGCGCTGCGCGACCCCCAGCCCGAGCAGACCGTGATCGACCGCCTGGCGTCGCTGGTCGACGCCGTCGTGCTGCTGTTCAGCCCCGGCGGCGCGCTCGAGCGCGCGTCCGGGGACGCGCCGGCCGCGGCGCTGTGGCACGAGCTGGAGGGCCGCCGGCCGGCGCTGCGCGAGTTCGACGCCGCGGGCTGGCACGCCGTCGCCACGCCGGTCGCCTCGACCGAGGACGCGCCCGCGCGCTGGCTGGTGATCGCGAGCCCGCGCAGCGGCTTCGTCAACCGGCTCACCAAGCCGGTCGCGGAGGCCGCCGCGCCGCTGCTGGTGGCGATGGCGCGCCTGGGCACGATCGCGCACGACCAGGAGCTGGCGGTGCGCGGCGCGCTGCTGGAGGAGCTGCTGGCCGTGTCCGACGGGCCGATCCCGGCGGGCGTCGTCGCGCGCGCCGCGGCGCTCGGCGTCGACTTCGAACGGCCCGCGCGGATCGTCGCGGTCGGCGGCGTCGAGCGCCGGGCGCTCGAGCGCGCGGCCGCCGAGGCCGGGCTGCCGTGCCTGATCGCCGCGCCCGCGGACGGACCGATCACGGCGCTGGTGCAGGACGGGCCGGACGCGGCGGTCACGCCGGTCCTCGAAGCGCTGGCGGCCGAAGCGCCGGACGCGCTGGCGGGCATCGGCCGCCCGGCGGCGGCGATCGACGGCGTGCACGACTCCTGGCGCGACGCGCTGCTGGCGCTCGGCCGCCTCCCGACCACCGCCGGCGAGCGCACGCTCGATTTCGAGCGCTTCGACCTGCCGACGTTCCTGGTCAGCGAGGCGCGGCCGGAGCGGATCCGGCCCAAGGCCGACGCCTTCCTGCAGCCGCTGCTGGACCACCCGGCTCTGTACGAGGGCGTCGTCGCCTACCTCGAGCACGATCTCGACATCGGCGCCGCCGCGGCGGCGCTGCACCTGCACCCGAACTCGCTGCGCTACCGGCTG
>DATMGH010000133.1:0-29242 GCA_035555675.1 Solirubrobacter sp.
GCGCCCGTGGACAGTCCGCCGCGCCGACCTCGACGTCGCCGCCCACGTCAACAACGCGGCGTACTGGCAGGCGCTCGAGGAGGAGCTGGAGGGGCTCGCCGCCGCCGCCGGCCTGGCGGTCGACGTCGAGCACCGCGCGGCGGCCGGCCTCGACGAGCTGCGCGTGCTCACCGGCGGCGAGTACCGCTGGATCGTCGCGCCCGACGGCGCCGTCTGCGCGTCCTTCCGGCTCGCGAGCGGCGCCGTTGCGGCGTCAGGCGCCGGAAACTGACCGCTCGCTAGGCGTTGAGGCCGATCGGGCAGGAGACGCCCGTGCCGCCCAGGCCGCAGTAGCCGTTCGGGTTCCTCGCCAGGTACTGCTGGTGGTAGTCCTCGGCGTAGTAGAACTCGCCCAGCTCCGCCACCTCGGTCGTGATCGGGCCGTAGCCCGCGTCGAGGAGGCGCTCGGCGAACGCGGTGCGCGACGCGGTGACCGCGGCGGCCTGCTCGGGGCTCGTGGTGAACAGCGCCGAGCGGTACTGGGTGCCCACGTCGTTGCCCTGGCGCATGCCCTGCGTCGGGTCGTGGTTCTCCCAGAACCGCTTCAGGATCTCCTCGTAGCTGGTCTTGGCGGGGTCGAACACGACCAGGACGGCCTCGGTGTGCCCGGTCCGGCCGCTGCACACTTCGTCGTAGGTCGGGTTCGGCGTGTAGCCGCCGACGTAGCCGGCCGCGGTCGTGTAGACGCCGTCCGCCTGCCAGAACACGCGCTCGGCGCCCCAGAAGCAGCCCATCGCCACCACGGCGACCTCGAAGCCCTCCGGGAACGGGGGCTTGAGCGGCGTGCCGAGGACGACGTGCGTGGTGGACGTCGGGATCGGGTCGGGCCGGCCGGGGAGTGCGTCCTCCGGCGCGACCATGCGGGTCTTCGTACCAAACAGGAGCATGTCGTACGGTCCTTCCTGAGGCGCTGGTGTTACAGGTCGTCCTCGTCGGGCTCGATCGCGTTGAGCAGCTCGAAGGCGGCGGCCTGCGCCGGCGTCACCAGCAGCTCGCCGCCGTGCTCCTCCGGCTGCGGGAAGAAGCTCGCGTGGACGGTGACCTTGTCCTCCCCGGCGTCCTCGAGCACGATGACCGCGCGGCCTGGGCCCGGGCCCGCGCCGTCTTCGTCGGACCCCAGCGCGGCCCCCGCGGCGCTCAGCACCGTGACCGCGAGCTCGCGCCAGTGCTGGATCGCGTCTCGCTGCTCGGCGTCGGTCATCTGCTCCAGGTGGTGGCGGTTGCGCTCGGCGAGCGCGTCGACGGCGGCACCGAGCGGCGCGTCGGCCAGGAGTTCATCGGGGGAGAACACATGATCAGTGTGGCACCCTGCCCGCATGCAAGCTCGCCTCGGTCTCGGACTGGCGGCGCTCGGGCGCCCCGGCTATCTCAACGTCGGCCACGGGGCCGAGCTCGGCGCCGACCGCTCGGTCGCCGCGCTGCGGGCGCGCACGTTCGACGTGCTCGACTTCGCGTACGCGCAGGGGATCCGGGACTTCGACGTCGCCCGGTCCTACGGCCGCGGCGAGGAGTTCCTGGGCGCGTGGCTGCGCGCGCGCAACCCGGCGGGCGTGCGGATCTCCTCCAAGTGGGGCTACGTGTACACGGCCGACTGGGAGGTCGACCGCGATCCGCCGGAGGTCAAGCACCACGACGTGGAGACGTTCCGCCGCCAGCTGTCGGAGACGCGCGAGCACCTGGGCGAGTGGCTGAACCTCTACCAGATCCACAGCGCCACGCCCGAGAGCGGCGTGCTGGCCAACGACGAGGTGCTGACCGCGATGCAGGAGACCGACCTGCCGCTCGGCGTCTCGGTCAGCGGCCCCGCGCAGGGCGAGACGATCGACGCCGCGCTGGCCACCGGCCTGTTCGACGCCGTGCAGGCCACCTGGAACCTGCACGAGCGGGCCGCCGAGCCCGCGCTCGAACGCGTCCACGCGGCCGGGCTGAAGGTGTACGTCAAGGAGGCACTGGCCAACGGGCGCCTGGCGCGGATCGACGCCGAGGCGCTCGCCGCCGCCCTGCACCGCCCGTGGGCGACGGTCGTGCTGTCCGGGGCCGCCTCGGTGGACACGCTGCGCTCGAACCTGCGCGCGCTGAGCACGCCCGCGCCGGGCGAGCGCGCCGACCTCGTCGAGGACAGCGCCGCCTACTGGACGCGCCGCTCCTCGCTGCCCTGGACCTGAAGGATCCGCTCGCGCAGCGCGGCGCCGCGCCCCGCGGCGACCGCGCGACCCGCGCGTTCCTCGCTGAGCTCGACCCCGCGCGCGGCGGCCAGCTCGAGCAGCGCCTGCTTCTCCTCGCTCTCGCGCGCGGCGCGCAGGAACAGCCAGCAGAACAGCCCGATCGTGACGAACGAGCCCTCGACCATCATGATCGCGCCGGCCGCGCTCTGGTCGTTCGCCGGTGTGATGCCCCAGTACGCCTCGCCGCGCGCGTAGCGCGGATAGAGGACGCCGCTGGACCACAGCAGCGCGTTCGCGAGCACGCTCTGGATCAGCCGGACCGCGATGACGTACCCGATCTTGGCCGCGTTGCCGAACCAGGCCGGCTTCGGCAGCGGCCCGAGCAGCGCCATCCACATCCCGACGCCGAACGCGACGAACAGCATGTGCTGCAGCGCGTGCACGGTGTCGTGCTCGACCGCGCCCTGGTAGAGCAGCGGCAGGTGCCAGACGTAGAAGTTCACGGCCCACAGCACGAGCGCGACGACCGGGTGCGCGAGCCAGCGCAGCCAGTGCAGCCCGGGCGCCGCGAGCACGGGCTGCAGCAGCGGGCCGGTCAGCCCGAGCACAAGCAGCAGCGCGCCGAGGTCGGCGAGCAGCAGGTGCTCGACCATGTGCGCCAAGAACAGCTCGTCGGACAGGTGCCCGAGCGGCGACACCAGCGTCGCCACCATCAGCGCCAGCCCGCCGTACCAGCACCACTGGCGCCACGCCGCGACCGGCGCGCCGCGCGCTGCGAGCGTGCGCGCGCGCAGCCCGTACATCACGCCCACGATCAGCGCCGGGGCGAGCTGCAGCGGGGCGACCTCGAAGGCCACGTGCGCGATTGGGGGTACGGTGCCGATCATGTCCGATCGTACGACTCCGCCGTTCCGCGCCGATCATGTCGGCAGCCTGCTGCGCCCGCCGGAGCTCTTGCGCGCTCGCTCGGAGCTCGCCGAGGGGCGGCTGACCGCGGCTGAGCTGCGCGCCGCCGAGGACGAGGCGATCCGCGGCGCCGTCGCGCTGCAGCGCGACGCGGGGCTGCGGACCGCCACCGACGGCGAGTTCCGCCGCGCCTCCTGGCACATGGACTTCATCTACCAGCTGGGCGGGATCTCGAAGGCCCCCGGCAACCTCACGGTGCGCTTCCACAACGCCGACGGGGACCTCGAGTTCACGCCGGCGGCGATGCACATCGACGGGAAGGTGCGGCTCGAGCGCCCGATCTTCGCCGACGACTTCCGGTTCCTGCAGAGCGTCGCGGGCGACGCGACGCCGAAGCTCACGATCCCGAGCCCGAGCATGGTCCACTACCGCGGCGGCCGGGCCGCGATCGAGCGCTCGGTCTACCCGGACATGGACGCGTTCTGGGCCGACCTGACCGCCGCGTACGCCGACCAGGTGGTGGCGATCGGCGCGCTCGGCTGCACCTACCTGCAGTTCGACGACACCAGCCTCGCGTACCTGAACGACCCGGCGCAGCGCGCCGAGATGGCGGCCAAGGGCGACGACGCCGAGCACCTGCACGAGGCCTACATCCGCCACATCAACGAGGCGCTCGCGCGGCGTCCGGACGGGATGGCGGTCACGACCCACATGTGCCGCGGGAACTTCCGGTCGAGCTGGGTGGCCGAGGGCGGCTACGACTTCGTCGCCGAGGCGCTGTTCAACGAGCTGGCGGTGGACGGCTTCTTCATGGAGTGGGACGACGCGCGCTCGGGCGGCTTCGAGCCGCTGCGGTTCCTGCCCAAGGGCAAGGTGGTCGTGCTCGGGCTGGTGACCACCAAGCGCGGCGAGCTCGAGGCCAAGGACGAGCTCAAGCGGCGGATCGAGGAGGCGGCCCGGTTCGTCGACCTCGACCAGCTCTGCCTCTCGCCGCAGTGCGGGTTCTCCTCGACGGTCGAGGGGAACGCGCTCAGCATCGAAGAGGAGGCGGCGAAGCTGCGGCTGGTGGTGGAGGTCGCCGAGGAGGTCTGGGGTCGCTGTTAAGGCCCGTGAGCGGCCCCTTGATACGTATGACGAAGGGGTCGATGGTGAACGTGTGGGATTCGTCTCCTCAGCTTTCCGCGCGCGCCCGCTCACGCAGGTCTCCGTCGCCGGCCGCCGCCTGCGCGGCCGCGGACTGGCGATCGTGCAGACCGCGGTCGCTGCGCTCGTCGCCTGGTATCTGAGCGTCCTGCTGCTGCCCGACCCGACGCCGCTGTTCGCGTGCATCGCGACCGTGATCGCGATCGGGGCGACGCACGGCGCGCACCGGCAGCGCGCGCTGCACCTCGTCGCCGGCGTCGTCACGGGCCTGCTGGTCGCCGACGTGATCATCCACTTCATCGGCTCCGGCGCGCCGCAGCTCGCGGTGATGGTGGTGCTCGCGATGTCGGTCGCGGTGCTGCTCGGCGGCTCGGAGCTCGTGATCTCGGAGGCCGCCGTGTCGGCGATGCTGCTGATGATGGCCGCGCCCGCGGGGTTCTCCCCGAACCGGATCCTGGAGGCCATGATCGGCGGCGCCGTCGCGCTGGCGGTCGTGATGCTCTCCTCGCCGGACCCGGTCCTGCCGGTCAGCCGCGCGGCGCAGGCGGTCCTCGGTCAGCTCGGCGGCGCGCTCGAACGCACCGCGGCCGCGCTCGCGCGCCGCGACGCCGGCCGCGCCCGGGCGGCGCTCGAGGACGCGCGCGGGATCGAGGCGCTGCTGCGCGAGCTCGACGCCGCGCTCGCGACCAGCCGCGAGACCGTGCGGACCGCCCCCGGGCGCTTCGGGGACCGCGCGTCGGTCGACCGCTACGACCGCAGCGTCGGCCAGATCGACCTCGCGGTGCGCAACACGCGCGTGCTCGCGCGCCACTCGCTGCGGGCGATCCGGGCCGGCGAGCCGCCGGTCGAGCTGCGCGACGCCGTCGCCGACCTGGCCGGCGCCGTGTGGGCGCTGGCCGCGGCCTACGAGGAGCCGGAGCGCGCCGAGCGCGCGCGCTCGCTGGCGGCCGCGGCGGCGCGGCGGGCGACCGCGATCGGCGCCGGCGGCGGGCTGGCCTCGGCCGAAGTGGCCGCGCCGGTGCGGTCGGCGGCGGTCGACCTGATGCGCGCGGCGGAGCTGGTCGCGGGCGCGCCGGACGACCTCCCGACCGAGGAGCACCTGCTCGCCGCGGAGCGGCCCACCGAGGAGCACTTCCTGGCGGTGGAGGGCCCGACCGACGAGCACCTGGTCGCGGCCGCGTAGCGCGCCCCCGCCTCGCGGACCGGACCCGCCGGTCCGGTCGAGCGCCTAGCATCGGAGCATGCCTGACGTCATTGGCACCGCGCGCCGCCGGCGCGACGGTGAGGCGAAGGTCCTCGGCCAGACGCGCTACGTCGCGGACCTGCCGGTCGCGGGCCTCCTGCACGCGCGGCCGGTGCTGGCGGCCGAAGCGCACGCCCGCCTGCTCGGCATCGACGCGAGCGAGGCGCTCGCGGTCCCCGGCGTCGTCGCGGTCCTGACCGCCGCCGACCTCCCGCTGGCCGGCGGCACGGGCCGTGCGGCGGAGCCGCTCGCGCGCGAGGAGATCGTGTGGTCCGGCCAGCCCGTCGCGCTCGTGATCGCCGAGACCGAGGCGGCGGCCGAGGACGGCGCCGCGCGCGTGTGGGCGCAGGAGGAGCCGCTGCCGGCCGTGGTCGACCTCGAGTCCGCGCTGGCCGACGACGCGCCCCCGGCGCGGCTGACCGCGACGGCGGCCGGCGGCGACGGCGGCGCGGGCGCGCACGGCGTGGGCGGGGAGGACGAGGGCGCGGCGGCCGGGCGCGGCGACGCCGGCGCCCCGCGCAGCCCCAACGTCGCCACCCGCCAGCGGATCGCGTCCGGCGACGTCGAGGCCGGCTTCGCGCGCGCCGACGCCGTCGTCGCCGCCCGCTTCCGCACCAGCTGGATCCACCAGGCCTACCTCGAGCCCCAGTCGGCGCTCGCCTGGACCGAGCCCGACGGCACGCTCGTCGTCCACTCGAGCACCCAGGGCGCGTTCATGGTCCGGCAGGGCCTGAGCGCCCTGCTCGGCCTGCCGCTCGACCGCGTGCGCGTGCAGGCCGCGCCGCTCGGCGGCGCGTTCGGCGGCAAGCTGATGATCTCCGAGCCGCTGGCGGCCGCCGCCGCGCTGGCGCTCAAGCGCCCCGTGCGGCTGGTGCTCGCGCGCGGCGAGGACTTCGCCGCCGCCAACCCGGCCCCGGGCGAGCTGATCGACCTCGAGCTGGGCGCGACCCGCGCCGGCGAGCTGACCGCGATCCGCGGACGCATCGTCGGCGACCGCGGCGGCCTGGGGGAGATGGGCGTCGAGTCGATCTCGGCGCTGCTGTCCGCCGGCCCGTACCGCTGGGGCGCGCACGAGCTGACCGCGATCGGCGTCGCCACCAACCGCGTCAGCGCCGGCGCCTACCGCGCGCCGGGCGCGCCCCCGGCGGCGTTCGCGATCGAGACGCTCCTGGACCGCGTCGCGGCCGAGCTGGACCTCGACCCGCTCGACCTGCGCCTGCGCAACGTGCTCGAAGCCGGCGACCGCGGCCTCGACGGCCAGGAGATCAAGGTCTTCGGCGCCCGCGAGTGCCTGGAGCGCGTGCGCGAGCACCCGCTGTGGATGAGCCGCGACGACCTGCCGCACGACGAGGGCATCGGCGTCGCGCTGGGCTTCTGGCCCGGCGGCCTGGAGCCCGCCGCCGCGGTCTGCCGCCTCGACGCCGACGGGCAGCTGACCGTCGTCAGCGCGGCCGCGGACATGAGCGGCATCGAGAACGCGTTCATCGCGATCGCGGCCGAGACGTTCGGGCTCGCCGAGGACCGCGTGCGGGTCGTCACCGCCGACACGGCCAGCGCGCCCTACGGCGGCGTCGCGGGCGGCTCGAAGGTCACCTACACGTACGGCCGCGCGATCGAGCGCGCCGCGGCCGTCGCGCGCGAGCGGCTGCTCGACGTCGCGGCCACCGAGCTCGAGATCGCCGCCGAGGACCTCGAGATCGCCGACGGCGAGGTCCGCCCGGTCGGCGCGCCCGGCCGCGCGCTCAGGATCGCCGACCTGGCGGCGAAGACGTACGTGTTCGGCTCCCCGCACGCGCCGATCGAGGGCCACGGCGGCGTCGCGCAGGTCAGCCGCGCGCCCGGCGCCGCGGCGCACCTGTCGCACGTCCGCGTGGACCGCGACACCGGCGCGGTGACCGTGCTCGCGCACGTGATCGCGCAGGACGTCGGCCGCGCGCTGAACCCCGCGCTGGTCGAGGGCCAGATGCACGGCGGCACCGCGCAGGGCCTCGGCTGGGCGCTCCTGGAGGAGCTCGCCCACGACGAGCACGGCCAGCTGCGCGGCGGCTCGTTTGCCGACTACGCGCTGCCCAGCAGCGACCGCGTCCCGCCGATCGAGACCCTGATCGTCGAGGTCCCGGCGCCGGACGGGCCGTTCGGCGCCAAGGGCGTCGGCGAGCCGCCGGTGTGCGGCGTGCCGGGCGCGGTCGCGAACGCGATCGCGGCGGCGACCGGCGCGCGGCTGACCGAGCTGCCGATGTCCCCGCAGCGCGTGTGGACGGCGCTGGACCGCGCGACGAAACCCCCCGTCAAGCGTGGGGTTTCGTCGCGCGCCGGCTAGCGGTCGAGCTCCTCGACGTCCGCGTACCACTGCACGCGCGTGCCGACGCGCGCCCGCAGCCTCCAGCGGCGCGACTTCGGCGCCGCCTCGACGGCCTGCCGGAGCGCGTTCGCGCGCTCGGACGCCGCCGACGCCACCCTTGCGGGCAGCGCCGCGGCCGCCACCCGCTCCAGATTGACCGTGGCCGAGTGGTAGAAGCCCCAGTCGTCGCGCAGCACCGCCGCCACGCGCTCGGCGTCGATCTCGGTGCCGGCCAGCAGCAGCGCCGTGTCGAGCACGTCCTTGGCGTTGACCTCGTGGATCTGCAGCTTCTGCAGCAGCAGGTCGGTCGACGCCATCGCGACGCCGGTCCCCGCGTCGAGGCGGACGTCGAGCTCGTGGCAGCTCGGCGGCGAGCCGAGGAAGACGTCCACGTCGAGCTCCGCGCGCTGGTAGCGGTGCCGGTGCTTGCCGTGCCAGGCGATCAGCCGCTCGTCGGCGGCGTAGCCGCGCGCGTCGAACACGCGCCGGACAACGACCGACGCGCCCGGCGGGCCGACCAGGTCCAGGTCCGAGGGCAGCGGCCGGGCCGCCGCGAACGTGGACCGCAGCGAGACCGGCAGCGCGTGCCAGATGCCGACGCCGCCGACCGCCTGCAGCACGATGCCCTCCTCGGCCGCGGCCGTCGACAGCGCCGCCGCCTCGCCGGCCATCGCTTCCAGCGCGTCGCTCATTCCTGATGCACGACCTTGCCGTCGACGACGGTCAGGACGATCGGCACGTCGAGCAGGTCCGCCGGGCCGAGCGCGCGCGGGTCGTCCCCGAAGCCGGTCAGGTCCGCGCGGTAGCCCGCGCGCAGCATCCCGGCCCGGTCACGCTCGCCGACCAGCGCCGCGACGTTCGCCGTGTACCCGCGCAGCGCCTCGTCGCCGGTCAGGCACTGCTCGCGCTCGAACGGGCCCGCCGCCCCGTCCGGCGCCGTGCGGAATCGAGCCCAGCACATGCCCACCCGCGGATCGTACGTGGCGACGGGCCAGTCCGACCCCAGCACCAGCAGCGTGCCGCGGTCCAGCAGCGACCGCGTCGGGAACGCGCGCGCCCGCCGGTCGGGCCCGAGCCGGCGCGACCAGCTGTCGCCGCCGTCATCGGCGCGCCACTGCATGTGCAGCGGCTGCATCGACGCGGCGACGCCCTCGGCCGCCAGCCGGCCCAGCTCCTGCGGCCGCACCGTCTCCAGATGCTCGATCCGGTGCATCGGGCCGGGCGGCGCCGCCCGGTAGGCGTCGAGCGCGGCGGCGACCGCGCGGTCGCCGACCGCGTGCGTCGCGCACTGGAACCCGTGCTCGGAGAACAGCGCCACCGCCGCCGCGTAGCGGTCCGGGTCCGGCCAGAACGGGTCGGTGCCGGCGCCCAGCGCGTCGGGCTCGAACAGCCAGGCGGTCCCGGAGTCGATCACGCCGTCGATGAAGAACTTCGCGGTCCCGCCGCGCCACAGCCGCCCGTGCTCGCCGCGCAGCCGCACCTGCTCGAGCATCGACTCCCACGGCGTCTCCGGCTTCTGCCACAGCGGGACGATCAGCCGCACGCTCAGCTCGTCGGCGTCCTCCAGCTCGCGCAGGAGGTCGAACGTCGGCGGGTCGCCGGTCATCGCGTGCGCGCCGGTGATCCCGTGCGCGTTGAGCGCGCGCAGGATCGCGACGACGCGCGCCCGGTGCTCGGCCTCGGTCAGCGCGGGCACGACGCCGCGCACGCGGTCGATCGCGGCCAGCTCGCGCAGCTCGCCCGTCGGCCCGCGCTCGTCGACCACGATCGCCGCGCTCTCGGCGAACGGCTCCGCGCCGGTGACGCCCGCGGCGGTCAGCGCGGCCGGCGACGCGACCGCGGTGTGCCCGTCCATGAACGTCAGCAGCGTCGGCGCCTCGCCGGCCAGCTGCTCGCCCCGGATCGCGTCCGGACCGAACACGCCGTACTCGAGCCCCCAGCCCAGCACCCAGCCGTTGCCGCGCTCCCGCGCCAGCTGCGCGTTGACCTCGGCCAGCGTCGAGCAGCGCGTGAGGTCCGCGCCGCGCGTCTCCTCGACGTGGAACGGGTGGATGTGCGCGTCGACCAGGCCGGGGGTGACGACCGCGCCGCGCGCGTCGATCAGCTCCGTGCGCGCGTCGCACGCGGCGCGCACGGAGGCGTCGTCGCCGACGGCGACGATCGTGCCGGACCGCCACGCGACGGCGGTGGCCTCCGGGCGGCGCGGGTCGAGCGTGACGACGCGCGCGCCGAGGATCGCAGTGTCGGCGCTCACCAGAACAGCATCGGGGTCGTGGTCAGCCGTTCGAGGCCGTCGTCGTGGATGATGAAGACCTCCTCGAACGTCGCGGTCCCGATGCCGGGCTCGCGGAAGAACGTCTCGACCGTGTAGACCTGGCCGGCGTGGAACGGCCGGTCGACGTCCCAGTACGCGTGGTCGTCCTGGAACTCCGCGGCGCCGTGCGACGGGATGATCGGCCCGTTCCAGAACGTGCTCAGGCCGTGGCCGTACAGGTCCCAGAGCGCGCCGCCCATGTCGGCGCCGTAGCCGCGCTCGGCCGCCAGCCGGTCGCCGACGACGCCCGCCTGGCGCGGCGTCGCGCCGGGCCGGACGACGTCCATGATCGCCTCGGTGATCGCGACCGTGTCCTCGATCAGCTTGCGCTGCTGCGGCGACGGCGTGCCGCAGACCGAGCTCCGGCCCGGGTCCAGCCAGTAGCCCTCGAGGATCGGCCCGTACACCCACGCGCGGACCATCTCGCCGGGCTTGGCCGCTTCCTTGGAGTACCCGTAGAGCGGGTAGTCCCACATGTAGTGCTCGGACGCCGGGCCGGTGTGGCACGAGACGCGCTGGAACCCGCCGCCGGCCTTGATGATCGTCGAGGCGGCGGCCGCGGCGGCGTCGCACTGGCGCTCGCCGGCGATCAGCTTCTCCATGAACACGGTCAGCGCGTCGGTGGCGATCGCGCCCGCCTCGCGGTAGAGGTCGAGCTCGCGTTCGCTCTTGACGCCCAGCAGCACGTCGAGCATGGCGTCCTCGGCGCACCACTCGACGGCGGGCGCGTCGGCGCGCAGGATGCGGTCGATCTCCAGCGGCAGGAAGTCGTCCCCGACGTAGGCCACGCGGCCCTCGATGCCGAGCTCGTTCAGCCGCGCGGCGAGCCCCGCCGGCAGGTTCTTGACGTGCCCGTGGATCCGCTCGACGGCGACGTAGCGCGGGTCGACCGTGGACTCGGCCTCGGTGATGTGCAGCTCAGGCTCGTGCCCGCGCCGGAACAGCAGGGCGGCCAGCGAGGACCCGATCAGCGAGGCGCCGCTCGACGGCTCCTGCCCGGACGCGTGCGACGCGTAGCCCGTGAAGTACCAGACCTTGCCGGCGCGGTCGTAGCTGCCGCCGGTGCGCTGCCAGATCACGGCCGTGTCGTAGCCCAGCTCGGCGAGCTTCGCGTCGAGGCGGCTCCAGCGCTGCTCGTACTCGTCCTTGGGGAAACGCATTGGACCTCCGTTGCTTAACCGGACACGAACTGGTGGCCGAGCACGTCGCGGCCGCGCAGGGTCACCAGGACGCCGCGCAGGATTCCCTCGCCGTACTCGCTGCCGGGGTTGAACGCGCGCGTGCGGCCGATGGCCGCCGCGCCGCCGGACTCGTGGATGTGCCCGTGCAGGGACACCGCGGGCTGGCGCGCGCGCAGGAACGCGGCGACGGCGCTGCTGCCGACCGGTGCCTGGGAGCCGAACACGGGCCGCGGCGGGTCCACGGACGTGTCCAGCTCGGCGGCGAGGTCGAGCCCGAAGCCGCGCGGCGGCACGTGGATGTTGGCGATCGTCGTGCCGAAGTCGGGCACGCCGGCGGCGAGCGCGTCCAGCGCGGCGGCCAGCTCGTCCTCGGTGACGTCGCGCGGGCACTGCCACGGCGTCTGGTTGGCCAGCCCGCACGTCAGCAGCGTCCAGCTGCCGTCCTCCAGCAGCGGCAGGACCTTGCCGTCGGCGCCGCGCACCCACTCGCGCTCGGCGGACGTGAGGTCGTCGAGCGACCACGGGTCGTCGTTGCCGGCCATCACGAACGCGTGCACGCCGAGCTCGGCGCAGCGGGCGTCGAGCCGCGCGAGCCAGTCCGCCCAGCGCTCGCGCATCAGGGCGTCGAACGCGGCGTCGCGCGCCTCGGGGTCGGCCTGCACGCGCTCGAGCTCGCCGGCCGGCAGCTCGAGCGGGTAGTAGCCGACCTGCAGCGCCGAGCGCCGGACCGCGGCGTACGCGTCCGCGCTCGCCTCGTGCTCCTCGCCCATCCAGCTGAAGCGCCGGCGCCCGTTGTCGACGATCACCGGCCACAGGCCCTTGCCGGCGACGTCGCCGCCGACGACCAGGACGTCCGGGCTCCACAGCTCCAGGACGCGCAGCAGCTTGGCGAACGTCGTCTCGCTCCCGTGCAGGTCGCTGACGAACAGCAGCCGGGTGCGCGGCGCCGCGCTCGCTCGGTTGCGCCGCCCGAACATCCTCACTCCGGCGGAACGCTCTTGAACGCCAGGTCGATGTCGATCCCGCGCCGCGCGCGCAGCCAGGCGCGGTAGGCGTAGAACCACACGATGCTGAGCGCGAGGCTGGCCAGGACCAGGATCCGCGCCGCCCAGCTGGTGAAGCCGAGGTCGGGGACGACGAGGTTGGCGATCGTGACGCCGCCGGCCCAGATCAGCGCGATCGCGCCCGCGAACGCCGGCACCGGGATCCCGAGCACCTTCTTGCCGAAGACCGGCGAGGAGCGGTAGACGTCGCCGCCGCGGACCACGAACAGGATCCCGCACAGCCCGGTCACCCCGACCATGCCGGTGCTGGTCAGCACGCCGCCGAGCAGCATCGGGGTCTGCACCGACGGCACCAGCACGTAGAGCACGTTGAACGCGACCGCCAGGCCCGCGTAGAAGAGCGCCGCGTTGGCGGGGACGTGGAAGCGCGCGCTGACCTTCGCGAACCACTCCGGCAGCGTCCGGTCCATGCCCATCGCGCACATCACGCGGGTCATGTTCAGGAACACGCAGGTGGCGAAGTAGACGCCGACCAGGATGAAGCCGAGCGACGTGAGGATGATCACGACGGGGCTCGAGGTCATCATCATCGCCAGCGTCGCGATCGACCCGCCGCCCGCGGCGCCCGCGTCGCCGTTCGCGCTCAGCCAGGCGAACGCGTTCGCGAACTCACGGCCGGTGGCGTGCTCGAACAGGTACGTCGGGACGATGAAGGAGACGACGCCGACGTACACGCCGCCGATCAGGAACGCACGGAACAGCCGCGTGTAGTTGGAGGCCTGCTTGGTCTCGCCGAGCAGGCCCTGCGCGGCGAACATCACGTAACAGGTGCCGAACGCGATCGAGAGGTACAGGATCGTGTTGCGCAACGAGAACGCGGGGTTCACGAACCCGCCCTTCTGGGCGGCGGCCTGGATCTCCGCGGCCGTCTTGAGCGTCTTCGGGTCCTGCGCGGCGAACGCGTCGAAGTGCGCCAGGAAGGACGCGTGCGAGCGCGCCAGCAGGATGATCAGCAGCCCGTTGGAGAGCAGCACGATCGGCAGCAGGACGCGCTTCTGCAGCTTGCCGTAGAAGCTGAGGCCCGACAGGCAGATGACGAAGCCGATCAACGTGACCGTGAGCGCGGTGACGAGGAAGCCGGTGTCGCCGAGGAACCAGTTCGACGCGTTCAGCAGGCCGGGCGAGTCGAGCCGGTAGCTGAGGTTGAACAGCAGCGGGCCGAGGCCGAGCTGGGTGACCAGCAGCGCGCCGGTGGTCGTGAACGTCACCCAGAGGAAGACCTCCCAGGCGAACCCGAAGCCGAAGCCGAGCGCCGGGTGCAGGAACCGGCTCTGGTACAGGTAGTCGCCGCCGCTGCGCGGCATCGCCGAGCCCAGCGCCGCGTACACGGCGAAGACGGCGGGGGAGAAGAGCGCGGCCAGCAGGTACGCCAGCGGGAGGCTCAGGCCGGGCAGCGAGACCTGCGGCCCGGGGAACGCGTACAGCAGCTGGAACAGCGTGCCGGCGGCGAGGATCCCGTAGATCACCGCGTCGAAGAGCGAGAAGCTCCGGACCAGGCCGGACGAGCGGCGCGTGAACACCGCGAGCGACGCTGGCTGGCTGGTGGAGACGTCTGGAGATGTGGCGCCGGTCGTCAAGGCTGCCCTCACAGGATCGGGTCGTCGGAGGTCGTGGCAGTATTGCCGGATCGATCCGGCAATGCAACTGTTGACACGAACTTGCGCACCCGGGACAGGCGTCTCGGACCGCGTGTCGAGGACGCGGCGCGGCTCAGCGGCGCGTCGAGGCGCGCACGTGCAGCGTCGCCACGGTGTACTGCGGTGCCTCGACCGCGGCGCCCTCGAGGCGTGCGATCAGCATCGCGACCGCCGCGGCCGCCTGCGCCTGCGGGTCGAGGTCGAGCGCGGTCACCGACGGGTCGCCGGCGCGCGCCTGGTGGCTGTCCACGCCGGCCACGACCAGCAGATCCTCCGGCACGCCCAGCCCGCGCTCGGCCGCTGCGCGCAGCACGCCGGTCGAGAAGCGCTCGGCGAGCGCGAAGATCGCGTCCGGCCGCTCCGCGCCGGCGAGCAGCTCGTACGCCGCCACGTAGGAGTTGCTCTCCAGCCCCAGCGGCGGCACCGAGACCACCCGCGCCGCCATGTCGCGCTCGGCCGCCCACGCCCGGTACGCGGTCACCGTCTCCATCCGCCACGCCCACGTCACCTCGGGCACCATCAGCGCGATCCGCCGCGCGCCCGCGCCGGCGAGGTGGTCGAGCACGAGCCGCGCGTTGCCGGCGTTGTCGGACGCCACGTACCAGGGGTCGCGCCGCTGCAGATCGCGCTCGACCGTGACCACCGGCACGCCGAGCCCGTCGAGCATCTGCACGCGCGGGTCGCCGTCGACCGGATCGGCGACGATCGCGCCGTCGACGGGGAACGCGCGCAGGTCGCGGATCGAGCCCAGCGGCGGCACCAGGATCACCGCGTGGTCGTGCTGGAACGCCGCTGCCGTGATCGAGCTGGCCAGGTGCATGTAGTAGTCCAGCCCGACCGTCTCGTCGCCCTGGTCGCCCGTGCCCACGACCGGGACCAGCAGCGCCAGGATGCCGCTGCGGCCGGACCGCAGGCTGCGCGCGGTGCGGTTGGTCTGGTAGCCGAGCCGCACCGCGGTCTGCGCCACGCGCTCGCGCGTCGCGGCCTCCACGCGTCCCTTGCCGTTGAGCGCGTCCGACGCGGTCGTGCGCGAGACGCCGGCCGCGGCCGCCACGTCGCTGATCGTCACGCGACGGCCGGAACGATTCGGCGTGGAGGGCATGCCGCGAAGGATAGGCCGCGCGATCAGGCGCCGTCGAGGCGCTCGAGCTCGCCGAGCGCGTGCCGCGCGCCTTCCAGGAACGCCCACGCGTCGTCGATCTGCTCGCGGTCGCCGACGATCCCGAAGTCGACCCGGTCCTTGTAGCTGACCACGGTGATGTTCAGCCCGACGCCGTCCACGATCACGCTCAGCGGGAAGTTCGAGATCAGCTCGGCGCCCGCGCAGTAGAGCGACGTGCGCGGGCCGGGGACGTTCGAGATCACCAGGTTCAGCGGCGGCCGCGTGCGGCTGAGGATGTCGACCGTGTTGCGCGCGGCCAGCGACGCCACGGCGGGCGGGATGAACGCGGTCGCGTCGGTCAGCAGCGACGCCGGCAGCGCGGAGTGGCGCTCCTTGGCGCTGCGCAGCAGCTCGTGCGTGCGCCGCAGCCGCGTCGCCGGGTCAGGCTCGTTGGTCGGGATCGGCACGATCATCATCGAGATCCGGTTGCCCCAGGCGCCGCGCTCGTCGCGCCGGCGCACGGACATCGGGATCATCGCCACCAGCGGATCCTCGGGCAGCGCGTCGCGCTCGATCAGCCAGTCGCGCACCGCGCCCGCGCAGAGCGTGACCACGACGTCGTTGACCGTCGTCCCGAACGCTCGCCGCACCTGGCGCACCGCATCGAGCGAGAGCGAGCCGAACGCGAACCGCCGGTGGGCGGAGATCGGCCCGTTGAACGGCGTCTTGGGCGGCCGCGCGGTGGTCACCTCGAGCACGCCGGCGCTCTCGTCGGCGCCGAGCGTGCGGCGCAGGCGCGAGTAGACGTGGCTGAGCGTCGGCACGCCCGGCAGCGCGTTCGCGCCCGGCAGGTCGGTGAAGCCGGCGACCGTGGTCGGCAGCGAGCGCAGCGCGCGCAGCGGCTGGCGCGGGAGGCCGCGCAGGCCGCGCGCGAGCATCTCGCGGTCGCGCGGCAGCGGCGGGGGCGGCCGGTGCGGCGGCGCCGGGTCGACGACGCGGCCCGCCGGGTCCGGGTCCAGCACCGCGGCCATGATCTCGTTCCCGGAGATCCCGTCGACGGCCGCGTGGTGGATCTTGGTCAGCAGCGCGACACGGCCGCCGGACAGTCCGTGGATGAGGTAGAGCTCCCAGAGCGGCCGGCCGCGGTCGAGCGGGCGCCCGAACAGGCGCTGGACGGTCTCCGCGAGCTGGCGGTCGTCGCCCGGCGGCGGCAGCGCGGTCTCCCGGATGTGGAACTCCACGTCGAAGTCCGGATCCTCGGCCCAGTACGGCAGGTCGAGCCCCAGCGGCACCTCGACCAGCCGCCAGCGCAGCGGTGGCAGCAGGTGCAGGCGCTGCTCGAGCAGCGCCCGGATCTCGGCGCCGCCGAGCCGTGCCGCGGGCGCGGTGCTCGGGTCGTAGATGCCCAGGAAGGCGACGTGACCGTAGATCCGCGCCGACTCGACGGCCAAGAACTGGGCGTCGAGCGAGCTCAACTGGCGCATCGAGGTCCTCATTGCGGGGAACTATCCCAGCATGTGTGGGCCACGAGTGCTCCGTTTCTGATCTACTCGCATGCCGTGGTGAAGCTCGAGGCTGCGATCGCGCGGAACGCCGTGCACGCGCTGCTCGCGCGCATCGCGTGCGGCCAGCTGACCGTCGTCGACGACGGACGGCGCTGGGTGTACGGCTCCGGCTCCCCGCAGGCGTGCGTCGTCGTCCGCGACCAGCGGCTCTGGAGCGCGCTGCGGCGCGGCAGCTTGGGGCTGGCCCAGGCGTACGCGGACCGCTGGTGGGACTCGCCGGACCCGGCCGCGGTGATCGCGCTGGCGGCGCGCAACCTGGGCGGCCTCGACGCGTGGCGGCGCCGGCTGGCGCCGGTGCGCGAGCCGTGGCTGCGCGGCCGGGCGCTGCTGGCGCGCAACACGCCGCGGCGCTCGCGAGCGGACATCGCCGCCCACTACGACCTCGGCAACGACCTCTTCGAGCTGATGCTCGACGAGACGATGATGTACTCCAACGCGGTCTTCGAGCGGCGCGACATGACGCTGGCCGAAGCGTCGCGGGCCAAGCTGGACCGTATCTGCCGCAAGCTCGCGCTGGGGCCGTCCGACCACGTGCTGGAGATCGGGACCGGCTGGGGCGGCTTCGCGTTGCACGCCGCGTCGGCGTACGGCTGCCGGGTGACCACGACGACGCTGTCGCGCGAGCAGGCGTCGCTGGCGGCCGAGCGCGTGCGCGAAGCCGGGCTGGAGGACCGCGTGACGGTGCTGACGAACGACTACCGCGAGCTGCGCGGGACGTTCGACAAGCTGGCGTCGATCGAGATGATCGAGGCCGTCGGCTGGAAGGACTTCGGCACGTTCTTCGAGCGCTGCTCGCGGCTGCTGCGGCCGGACGGCATGATGGCGCTACAGGCGATCACGATCGACGACCGCCTGTACGAGGCCGAGAAGGCGCAGCGCTCGTTCATGAACACCCTGATCTTCCCGAACGGGTGCCTGCCGTCGCTCGCGGTGATCGCGCGCGAGGTCGGGCGCCGCACCGACCTGAGCCTGGTCGACCTCGAGGACCTCACGCCGCACTACGCCGAGACGCTGCGGCGCTGGCGGGCGAACGTCGAGGCGCACGCCGTGCGGCTGGCGGCGCTCGGCTACGACGAGCGCTTCCAGCGGCTCTGGCGGCTGTACCTGTCGTTCTGCGAGGCCGGGTTCAGCGAGCGCCGCATCCACAGCGTGCAGGTCGTGCTGGCCAAGCCGCGCTGGCGCGGCCTGGTCGCGCGCGGGGTGGACGTGGCGGGCGACGGCCCGGCGTCCGTGGCCGCGGCTTGAGTCACGTCGTCTTGAGCGGCAGCCGCGCACGCAGCAGGGCGGCCTTGGCCGACCCGCCGGCGTCGCCGACCCGCTGGAAGCGGTCGGAGAGCCCGAGCAGCGCCGCGAACGCGAGCTCGTGCGTGCAGTGGCGGCGCAGCGTCCAGGGGTCGGCGGTGTTGTCGCCGAGCGTCGCGTCGACGAGCCACAGCCGGCCCTCCGCCGCCAGGCCGGCGAACCACCCGGTGGGGGCGGAGAACACCTGCACCGCGAGCCCGGCCCGCCGGCCGACCTCCGCGATCAGCGCCGCCAGCATCAGCGGGTGGCCGCTGCGGGTCTCGAGCGCGCGGTCGAGCCAGAGCCCGGCGACGCTCATCCGGTCGGCGTGGAACGTGTCGATCACCTCGGCGAGCCGCGCGGCGGCGGTCCGCGGGTGGTCGCTCGCGAGGCCGAACAGCGGCAGCGCGAGCGCGTCGAGCCGGGCGTCGGCCGCGGCCTCGTCAACGGCGTGGAACTCGGCGGCGAGCGCGAGCATCAGGTCGGCGATGGGCGGGCATTCGCCGCTCGCCAGGCGCGTGAAGCCTTCCATTTCCGACCAACGCTATCAGGATTTGTTAGGTGACCCTAACTCGGTGATCGGGTAGCGTGCGCGCGATCGCCATGCGGGTCCTGGTCGCCACCGTGTCAGCCGTGCTGCTCGTCGCCGTCCCCGCGCGGGCGGACACGATCGTGTACCGCCGCGGTGGGGACGTGTGGCGCATGAGCCCGGACGGGTCGCACCAGCAGGCGGTCACCCGCGGCGAGCAGCGCTACGAGTGGCCGTCGATGGCCGACGACGGGACGGTCGTCGCGGCCGACGACACGGGGCGCCTGCACCAGCTCACGCGCGACGGCGCGCCGCTCGGGCCGCCGATCGACACGCCCGCGGTGGCCGCGACCGAGGACGATCCCGCGGAGCAGCCGACCCACGTGCGGATCTCGCCCGACGGGGCGCGGATCGCGTACGACGCGGTGGTCGGGGGCGACCCGACGACGCTGTTCGCGGATGGGGCCGACCCGGGGCCGATCGGGGTCGGCGCGCCGTCCTGGATCGGCAACGGGACGCTGCTGCTGACGCGCGACGTCTCGGCGGACGATCCGGAGACCGCGTTCTCGCTGTACGCGGGCGGAGAGCCGGAGCCGTGGTTCGACGACGACGGCGCGCCCTGGGCGTCCGGGTTCGACGCCGCCGCGTCCCGCGACGGCCGCCGGATCGCGGTCCTGGCGTCGGACGGCCCGGAGAACGACGGCACGCCGACCCGGCTGGCGCTGCGCCTGTTCACGGCCGCGGCGCCCGGCGCGGACGTCGCGTTCCGCTGCGAGCTCGAGCTGCTGCCGACGGACGCCTACGAGTCCGTCAGCCCGACCTGGTCGCCGGACGGCACGCGGCTGGCCTGGGCGGAGGAGGACGGGATCCACGTCGCGAGCGTCGGCGCGCTGGACGCGTGCGGCGCGATCCGCACCCGCGTCGTGACGCTGCCGGGCGCGTGGGAGCCGTACTGGAGCCCCGCGAGCGACCCGGCGGCGCCGAGCGCGGCGAAGCCGGCGGCGCTGACCCTGCGTGTCTCGACCACGCGGCGGGTGCGGCGCAAGACGCTGGCGAAGCGTGGCCTGCGCGCGCGGGTGACGGTCAGCGCGCCGGCCGCGGTCCGGCTGTCGGTGCGGGTCGCGGGCACGCGTCGCTTCGTCGGGCACGTGACGCGCAAGCTGGGCAACGCGGGCACGGCCACGATCACCGTGCGGCTGCGGCGGACGACGGCCAAGCGCCTGGTCCTGCGCGCGAGCGCGCCGGGCGCCGCGCCGGTCCGGATCGTCATCCGCACGCGTGCCTGACGCGCCCGGACCGGGCCCCTCGCGGCCCGCGCCGGGCACCGACCCGCCCGCGCCCTCACGGCCCGCACTCTCGCCCGACGCCCTCGACGCGCTCGTCTGCCCCCACTGCGGCGGCGCCCTCACCCGCGCCGAGCACGCGCTGCGCTGCCCGCGCGGGCACAGCTTCGATGTCGCGCGGCAGGGCTACGTCGCGCTCGAGCGGCGGCCGGCGCGCGGGGACACCGCCGACATGGTCGCCGCGCGCGAGCGCTTCCTCGCCGCCGGGCACTACGCGCCGATCGCCGCCGCGCTGGTCGAGGCGGCGCCGCCGGCGCGCACGATCGTCGACCTCGGCTGCGGGACCGGCTACTACCTGGCGGCGCTGCTCGACGCCCGGCCGGACGCGCGCGGCATCGGCCTGGACGCCTCGCGTCCCGCCCTGCGCAGGGCCGCGCGGGCGCACCCGAAGATCACCGCCGTCGCGTGCGACATCTGGGACGCGCTGCCGCTCGCGGACGGCGCGGCCGACCTCATGCTCAACGTGTTCGCGCCGCGCAACGTGCCGGAGATCCGCCGCGTGCTGGCGGGCACCCTGCTCGTGGTCACGCCCACCGAGCGCCACCTGCGCGAGCTCGACCTGATCGGCGTCCACCCGCGCAAGCAGGAACGCCTGCACGACGCGCTCGGCGCGCCGCGGGCCGAGCGGCTGCTCGAGTACGAGCTGACGCTCGCCGACGCCGCCGACCTGGTCGCGATGGGCCCGAGCGCGCACCATGACCTCGGGGCGCGCACGGGCGGCCGGGTCACGGTGTCGGTGCGGATCGAAACGTATTGAGCGTGCCGTCCCGGCGGCCGGAGCCCCACGTGTCCGGCAGCGTGAAGCCCTCCGCGAGCGGGTCGGTCGCGTCGAGCACGAGCTGGTGGTGGCCGGTGATCCAGGCGCGGCCGGTGATCGCCGGGACGACCGCGTCGAGCTCCCCGACACGGGTGCGGCGGGCGATCCGGTCGACGAAGCGCGTGCCGAGCACGCCCTCGGCCACGTAGGCCTCGCCGAGCGTCCCGCGCGCGTCGAGCACCGCGAGCCGCGCGGAGGTCGCCGTGCCGGTCGGCGCGCGGTCGAGCCGGCCGGGGGAGACGATCGTGGCGTGCCGCGCGTCGCCGCCCGCCCGTCCCGGCGCCACGAAGACCACGAAGGACAGGTGCGAGAGGTCCGGCTCGAGCGGGTGCGCGATCGGCAGCTGCGCGTTGACGTGCGGCCGGATCCGCTCGCCGAGGTCGGCCAGGTCGCGCGCTTCGTCCGGCACGATCGCGAAGCCGAGCGCGGCGGCGTCGACGAACGCGCACCACGCGCCGCCGTACGCCAGGTCGACGTGCAGCGTGCCGGCGTCCGGCACCTCGACGGGCGCGTCGAGCGCGGTGCAGAACGACGGGACGTTCTCGAACGTGACGCTCTGGACCTGCCCGTCCGCGCACTCGGCCGACACGCGGACGAGCCCGGCGGGCGCTTCCAGCACCAGCGTCGTGACGGGCTCCGTCATCGCCACCATGCCGGTCTGCAGCAGCACGGTGGCGGCGTTGATCGCGTTCGTCCCCGACATGCCCTCGTAGGACGAGGACTCCATGATGACGATCCCGGCGTCGGCCTCCGGGTGCGCGCTCGGCTGGACGAGCACGGCCGACAGCGGCGCCGACCCGCGCGGCTCGAACAGGCACAGCCGCCGCAGCTCGTCGTGCTCGCGCTCGAGGTGGCGGGCCTTCTCGAGCATCGTCGTGCCGGGGACGTCGAGGACGCCGCCGACGATCACCCGGGTGGATTCGCCCTCGGCGTGGGCGTCGACGCAGTGGATGACCCGCATCCGTGGGACGCTACCGGGCATGGGTGCGTTCATGGCCGTCGACCCGGCGACCGGCAAGGCGTTCGCCGAGATCCCGCGCACCGCGCCGGAGCAGGCACGGGCGATGATCGACGACGCCCGCCGCGCGCTGGCCGCCGAGGCCGAGTGGCGCGACGGCGAGGCGCGCGTGCGGGTGCTGCGCGACGTCGCGCGGGCGCTCGCGGCCGACGCGGACGCGCTGGCCGAGCTGGAGACGCGCGACACCGGCATCCCGCTGCGCCACGCCCGCCGCGCGGTGGCCGCGGCGGTGCGCCACTTCGAGCGCGTCGCCGCGCCGCTCGGAGAGGCGCGGCCGGGCGCGTGGGCGCTCCCGCACCCCTGGGGCGTGTGCGCGCTGCTCCTGCCCGCCGAGCCGCCGCTGGAGCGCACCGCGCGCTTCCTCGCCGCCGCCCTGGCGGCCGGGAACGCGGCGCTCGTCCGCCCCGACGACGCGCTCGCGATCACGCCGCTGCGGCTCGCGCAGCTCGCCGACGAGGCGGGCGTGCCGCGCGGGCTGGTGCAGGTCGCGACCGGCGGCACCGAGGCGCTGCTGGCGGGCGCCGACCACCTCACGCTGTCCGCGCCGACGCCGGCGACCGTCCCGTTCGTCCTCGAGCCGGCCGGCCCGCCGACCGCGATCGTGTTCGCGGACGCCGGCGCCGACTTCCCGCTCCCGGCGCCGTGGCACGCCCGGATCCTGGTCGAGCGGACCGCCTACGACGCCCTCCGCGCCCGCCTCGACACCGCGCGCGCCGCGCTCACCGTCGGCCCCGGCGTCGAGGACCCGGACGTCGCGCCGCCCACCGTCGACCTCGACGCCGCCGTCACGCTCGCGCCCTTCGATCACGAGCCTGAGGCGATCGCGCAGGCGGCCGGCGCCGTGAGCGTCTGGACGCGCGACCTCGCCCGCGCCCATCGCGTCGCCGCGGCGCTGTCCGCCGACCGGGTCGCCCTCAACGGCGACCCGGCCGCCACGCCGGACCCCGCGCTCTACACGCGCCGCAAGCGCGTCACGCTGAGTACTCCGACGGGTCGCTGACGCCCGCTTCCAGCCACGCGTAGCGCCCGTCGAGCAGCTTCATCGCGGTCGCGTAGCCCGCGTCGTCGTCGTTGGACCACAGCGCGTGGAAGTACCCGTCGGCGCGCCGCCGCGCCTGCTTGCAGAACAGGTCCGCGAGCTCGCGCGCCGCGTCCGCGCGCTCCGGGTGCTCGCTCGCGATCGTCTCCGCGTACACGACCGCGGCCGAGATCGCGAACAGCTCGGCGCCGATGTCCACGATCCGCCCGAGGAACGACTGCCGCTGCTCGAGCTTGGCCTGCCAGCGCCCCATCGCGTAGAACGTCGACCGCGCGAGCCGCCGCGACGCGCGCTCGGCGTAGCGCAGGTGCGTCGCCAGCACGCCGAACTCGTCGAACGCGCGCGGCTTGTGCCCCTCGCCGACGACGAGCTTCGGCAGCCACTTGGCGTAGAAGACGCCCGCCCCGACCGCGCCGCGCGCCTTGTCCTGCAGCGGCGTCTCGGCCTCCAGCACGTTGCCCGCGACCTGCAGGTGCTGGTCGACCGCCTCGCGCGCGATCAGCAGGTGCATGATCTCCGTCGAGCCCTCGAAGATGCGGTTGATGCGCATGTCGCGCAGCGCCTGCTCGGCGCCGATCGGCTTCTCGCCGCGCGCTTTGAGGGACGCCGCGGTCTCGTACCCGCGCCCGCCGCGCACCTGGATCAGCTCGTCCATCACCTGCCACCCGAGCTCGGAGCCGTAGAGCTTGGCGATCGCCGCCTCGATCCGGATGTCGTTGCGCTTCTCGTCCGCCAGCCGCGAGGCGACGTCGAGCATCGCCTCCAGCCCGAACGCGGAGGCGGCGATGAAGGCGTTCTTCTGCGCGACCGCGTCGTGCTTGCCGACCGGCCGGCCCCACTGGACGCGCTCGGTCGACCACTCGCGCACGACCTTCGTCGCCCACTTCGCCTGGCCCACGCAGATCGCCGGCAGCGCCAACCGCCCGGTGTTGAGCGTCGAGAGCGCGATCTTGAGCCCCCAGCCCTCCTGGCCGATCAGGTTCTCCGCGGGGACGAACACGTCCTTGAGCTCGGTGACCGAGTTCTCGATCCCGCGCAACCCCATGAACGCGTTGCGGTGCAGGACGGTCACGCCCGGCGCGGCGTACTCGAGCACGAACGCGCTGATCCCGCCGCGGTGGCCCTCGGACTTCGGCACCCGCGCCATCACCACGACGACGTCGGCGATCGAGCCGTTGGTCGCCCACAGCTTGGTCCCGTTGAGCACGTAGCCGCCGTCGGTGGGCGTGGCGCTGGTCGCGACCCGGGCGGGGTCGGAGCCGACGTCGGGCTCGGTCAGCAGGAACGCCGAGATGTCGGTGCGCGCCACCCGCGGCAGCCACTTCTTCTTCTGCTCCTCGGACCCGAACATCCGCAGCGGCTCGGCGACGCCGATCGACTGGTGCGCGGACACGAGCGCCCCGAGCGCCCCGTGCCAGGTGCCGATCATCGTCAGCGCCCGGTTGTAGTAGACCTGCGACAGGCCCAGCCCGCCGTATTCCTCGGCGACCTTCATGCCCATCGCGCCGATCCGCTTGAGGCCGGCGACCACCGCGTCCGGGATCTTCGCGTCGCGCTCGATCACGAGCGGATCGACCTCGCGCTCCAGGAACTCCCGCAGCTCGGTCAGGAACCGCTCGCCCTTCTCGATCGCGGCCGCGTCCAGCCGCGGCTGCGGGTGGATCAGATCCAGCCGGTAGTTGCCGAGGAACAGCTCCTTGCCGAAGCTCGGCAGCGTCCACTCCTGCTCGCGCGCCGCCTCCGCGACCTGCCGCGCTTCGCGCTCGCTGACGTCGGTCGTAGCCATCCAGGGATTACAGCGCACCGGGGCGCGCGGACCGTGCGATGGCTCCGCTCAGCCGGCGACGACGCGGATCGTCTCGAACTCCGGGTCGCTGGCCCCGTGCAGCCGGGCGCCGACGGCCTTCAGCGACCGCAGGTAGGAGATCACCTCGTCGGTGATGCGCTCGCCCGGCAGCAGCACGGGGATGCCGGGCGGGTACCCGGCGATCGCCTCCGCGCTGACGCGCCCGACGGACGCGTCCACGGCCACGCTCTCCGAGGCCCCGAGGAACGCGTCGCGCGGCGGCATCACGACCTCGTTCTCGAACGTCCCCGTGGCCAGCGTGACCTCCTCGGTCGCGCCCGGCCGCTCCATCCGCCGCACGATCGAGGTGAGGTCGTAGACGAAGCGCTCGAGCTCGCGCGGCAGCTCGTCGATCCCCAGCACCAGCACGATCGTGGCCTGCGTGGCCAGCTCGACCTGGGTGTCGAAGTTCGAGCGCAGCGCCTCGGCCATCTCGTAGCCGGTGGCGCCGGTGCCGCGCACGTCGATCACCAGCCGCAGCGGGTCGCGCGCGGCGACGCCCGGCCGCCCGACCTCCTCGTCGCCGACCACCCGGCAGCCGGGGATCCGGTCGATCGCCTGCGCGGTGCGCCGCGACGCCGCCACCGTCGCGGTCAGCAGCGCTTCGCCGTGCAGCACGAGCTGCCGGCGCGCGCCGTCCAGCGACAGCATCAGCAGCGACGACGGCGACGTCGAGCGCATCAGCCGCAGCGTGCGCCCGACGATTTCCGGGTCGACCCGCCCGGAGCCCGACACGTGCAGCAGCGCGGACTGGGTCAGCGACCCGGCGATCTTGTGCACCGACGTCAGCATCGCGTCCGCGCCCACGGCCAGCGCGTTCGGCGGCAGCTCGTGCTGGAAGCCGAAGTGCGGTCCCCAGGACTGGTCGACCACCAGCGGCACGCCCGCGGCGTGCGCGACCTCCGCGCAGCCCGCCACGTCCGCCGCCATCCCGTAGTAGGTGGGGGAGACGATGAACGCCGCGCGCGCGTCCGGCGTCGCCCGCAGCGCCGCCCGCAGCGCGGCCGGCGTGACGCCGTGCGCCATGCCCAGCTCCGGCTCGTACTCGGGCGCGACCCACGTCGGCAGCCCACCGCTCAGCACGAGCCCGTCGATCACCGACGCGTGCGCGTTGCGCTGCACCACGACCGGTGCGCCGAGCGGCGCCAGCGCCAGGCAGAGCGCGTGGTTGCCCTGCGTCGCGCCGTTGGTCAGAAACCAGGAGCGCGCGGCGCCGTAGGCCTCGGCCGCGAGCTGCTCGGCGCGCTCGTACGGGGTCGGCGACTCGCCCAGGTCGACCCCGTGGATGTCCTGCGGGATGTCGAGCTTGAGCGTCTGCCACCCGATCGCCGTCCGCACGCCGAGATCGGCGCCGCTGCCGGCCTTGTGGCCGGGCACGTGGAAGCGCGTCGAGCCGCGGAACCCGTACGCGACGACCGCGTTCAGGTACGGCGCCTGGGGCTGGTCGGGAGAGGCCATCAGCGCAGGCTAGCCATGACGTGCTTGACCACCGTGTAGTCCTCCAGGCCGTACATCGAGAGGTCCTTGCCGTAGCCGGACTGCTTGAACCCGCCGTGCGGCATCTCGCTCAGGAACGGCAGGTGCTCGTTGATCCACACGCAGCCGAACCGCATCCGGGCGCTGACCCGCAGCGCGCGCCCCACGTCGCGCGTCCAGACGCTCCCGGCGAGCCCGTACGGCGTGCCGTTGGCCCAGGCGACCGCCTGCTCCTCGTCGTCGAAGCGCTGCACCGCCACGACCGGGCCGAACACCTCGCGCTGGATCAGCTCGTCGTCCTGGCGCAGCCCGGCGATCACGGTCGGCTCGACGAAGAATCCGGGCGCGTCGGCCCGCGCGCCGCCGGTCACGACCCGCGTGTGCGCCGGCCGGCGCTCCAGGAAGCCGGTGACGCGCTCGAGCTGGCGCGCCGAGTTGACCGGGCCGAGCGTCGTCGCCGGGTCCAGCGTGTCGCCGATCCGCAGTGAGCGCGCCCGCTCGGCGATCACCTCGACGACGTCCTCGTGCAGCCGCGCCGACGTGAGCACGCGCGTCGCCGCCGTGCAGTCCTGGCCGGCGTTGTAGTAGCCGGCGACGAGCATGGTCTCGCCGAGCCGCTCGAGGTCCGCGTCGTCGAACACCACGACCGGCGCCTTGCCGCCCAGCTCGAGGTGCACGCGCTTGAGCGTGTCCGCCGCCGCCCGGGCGATCCACTTGCCGGTCCCGACGCTCCCGGTCAACGCGACCATGTCGACGTCGGGATGCGTGACCAGCCGCTGCCCGACCTCGCCCGCCCCCGTCACGACGTTCAGCACGCCCGGCGGCAGGATCTCGTTCGCCAGCTCCACCAGCCGCAGCGTCGACAGCGGCGTCGTCTCGGCCGGCTTGAGCACGATCGTGTTGCCGGTCGCCAGCGCCGGGCCGATCTTCCAGATCGCCATCATCAGCGGGTAGTTCCAGGGCGTGATCTGGGCGACGACGCCGACCGGCTCGCGCCGCACCATCGACGTGTAGCCCTCCAGGTACTCGCCGGCCGCCTTGCCTTCGAGGTTGCGCGCCGCGCCCGCGAAGAAGCGCAGGTTGTCGACGCACACCGGCAGCTCGTCGTCGCGCATCGCGTGCAGCGGCTTGCCGGCGTTGAGCGCGTCGATCTCCGCCAGCGCGTCGCTGTGCGCCTCGACCGCGTCGGCCAGCTTGAGCAGGGCCAGCGAGCGCTCGCCGGGCGTGGCCGCGGCCCAGCCCGGGAAGGCGGCGCGCGCGGCCGCGACCGCGGTGTCGACCTCCTCCGGCGTGGACACCGGCACTTCGGCGATCGTCTCGGCGGTGGCGGGGTTGAGCACGGGCAGCATGCCGCGAACCTACACTCCAGGCCACGTGAAGCTCTACGACCACCCCGCGTCCGCGAACTGCCTGAAGCCGCGGATCCTGCTCCGCCAGCTCGGGATCCCGTTCGAGACCGAGACGGTCGACCTGTTCAGCGGCGAGACGCGCCGGCCCGAGCACCTGCGCCGCAACCCGGACGGGCGCGTGCCCGTGCTCGAGCTCGACTCCGGGGACCTGATTCCCGAGTCCGGCGCGATCCTGCTCTACCTCGCCGAGGGCACCCCGTTCCTGCCCGCCGATCCGCTCAAGCGCGCCCGCGTGCACCAGTGGCTGTTCTTCGAGCAGAACCAGGTCGAGCCGGGCCTCGCCGTCGCGCGCTTTCAGGCCGCGATCGGCCGCGTGGCGAAGGCGCCGGAGGTGTTCGCGGATCGGCTGCGCCAGGGGCGGCGCGCGCTCGAGTCGCTCGAGCGCGGGCTGACCGCCGACTTCATCGCCGGGCCGGACTACACGGTCGCGGACATCGCGCTGTACGCGTACGTCCACTGCGCCGAGGAGGCGGGCGCCGAGCTGACCCCGCGCGTGCGTGAGTGGCTGGCCCTGGTCGAGGCCACGCCGGGCTTCGAGAACGACCTGGCGCCGCTCGCTTGGACGGATATCTGATCGCGGACGGCCCGCGCAGCGTCGAAAGTTCACGACTCGAATGGGAGGCAGGTGCGCGCTATGGGCCGCGCTCGCCCTCGTGGTCCTGGCGCCGGCGGCGCAGGCCTCGGAGCGACCGCGGCTCGGCAATCAGGGTGTCGTCGAGTTCGACCGCGGCCAGCCGCGCCGGCTCGAGCGGCTCGACCGCGCGCTGACCGCCCCGTCGACGCGCTCCCCGCGCGCGGTCGCCGCCGACTACGCGCGCTCGGTCGGCGCCGACGTCCCCGCGGCCGCGCCCACCGTGCACGCGCTGCCCGGCGGCGCCACGGCCGTGCGCTGGCGGCGCAGCGTGAACGGCATCCCCGCCGGCGAGCTGCGCGTCAACCTCGCCGACGACGGCCGCGTCCTGAGCCTGCGGGCCGACCCCGAGCCGCCCGCGAGCGCCGACACCGTCCCCGCGCTCGACGCGGGCGCGGCGGTGCGCGCCGTGCAGGACGCCACCGGGTCGCACCGGCCGCTCGTGCGGCGCTCCGGGCCGTCCGGCGCGCGCCGCACCACCACCTACGGCGAGGACACGCGCGCCGCGCTGGAGCTCCAGGGCGACGCGCTGGCCTGGCGCGTGCAGTACCGGGCCGGCCCGGACACGGTCTGGGACGCGACCGTCGACGCCGCCACGGGCAAGGTGCTGCGGCGCGTGAACATGGTCAAGTCGGAGGCGCCGGCGCTGGTCTGGGAGCGGTTCCCGGGCAGCGGTCCGGGCGGGACGGCGCAGACCGTCGACCTCCAGGCACGCGGCTGGCTGAGCGCCGGCGCGACCGTGCTGGACGGGCCGAACGCGCACGCTTACAGCGACCTCAACGACAACGACCGCGCCGACGCGGGCGAGGAGGTCGCGCCCGGCGCCTACGCGTTCCAGCCGGTCGCCGGCAGCGGCTGCGACGCCCTGCGCCTGTGCTCCTGGAGCGGCGCCGCCGACCGCACGCTCAACCGCGAGCAGGACGCCGTCCAGGCCTTCTACTTCGCCAACCGCTTCCACGACCACCTGCGCTCGCTCGGGTTCGTCGACCGCGCGTTCGAGGGCAACGACCGGCTGCAGCTGAACACGCTCGACGGCGCGAGCACGGGGCCGGACAACAACCACGTCAACAACGCGAACATGTTCACGCCGCCGGACGGGTCCTCGCCGCGGATGCAGATGTACCTGTGGCGCTCGCCGTTCCGCAACGGCTCC
>DATMGH010000134.1:0-10243 GCA_035555675.1 Solirubrobacter sp.
CGTCGGAGAACTCATCAACGCGATCCGCGCGTTCATCGACGGCTACAACCAACGCTGCAGGCCCTTCACCTGGACCAAGACGGCCGACGAGATCCTGCCGCGCGCTACCCGTCAACCAACTTCAGACGCGGGACACTAGCGTCGCCGCGCGCAAGGGGAACGCGCGGCGACGCGGACTAGATGCGTGTGTAGGCCCAGCGGGTGAGCCGCCAGGTGACCAGGAGGCCGCCGACGCACATGACGGCCGAGCCGGCGTGCGCGGTGGTGGCGAAGCCGAACGCGAAGAGCGCCAGCGAAGGCCCGACGATGAAGAAGCCGAGCAGGTACGTCAGGACGCACAGCCCGGTGACGAAGGCGTGCCGGCGCTCGGAGGTGACCCCCGTCGCCTCTGCGGCCGGCTGGCCCGGGAAGCTGATGACCTGACCCATGGCTGGGATGTTCCTCCGGCGCCCCGGGGAACTGAATGGAACAGACGTCCAAAACCGGGTAGATGGGGTGAGGACCCCATGCGGCCGTCATCTGTTAGGCTCCCCTAACTAATCCCGACCGCAACAGTAGGAGAATAGATTGGGCCGCTACACCGGGCCTGTTGAGAAGCTCTCGCGCCGCGAGGGCGTGGAGCTCTTCCTGAAGGGTGAGCGTGCCCTCAACGGCAAATCAGCACTGGAGCGCCGCGGCGACAACCCGCCCGGCCAGCACGGCAACGCCCGCCGCCGCAAGCCGTCGATCTACTCGACGCAGCTGCGGGCCAAGCAGACCGCCAAGCGCTACTACGGCATCCGTGAGGGTCAGTTCCGCCGGTACGTGGACAAGGCCAACCGGACGCAGGGCGTCACCGGCGAGGAGCTGCTGCGGCTGCTCGAGCGGCGGCTGGACAACGTCGTCTACCGCCTCGGGTTCGCCGGCACGCGCGCGCAGGCGCGCCAGTTCGTCAACCACGGCCACGTGACCGTCAACGGCAAGAAGGTCGACATCGCGTCGTACCTGGTGACGCCGGGCGAGACGGTCGCGATCAAGGGCCCGGTGCGCGACGTCGCCGCCGCCAGCACGGAGCTGACCGGCGCGGTCAGCGGCTGGCTGCAGACCGACTTCGAGGCGCTGGAGGGCAAGGTGCTGCGGCTGCCGGAGCGCTCGGACATCAACGCGCCCGTCAACGAGCAGCTGATCGTCGAGCTGTACTCGCGGCTGTGAGGTGCCCCGCCCACGCGGAGCTCGGGCTCGCGGTCGCGCACGACCTCGGCTGCGCGGTCGACGGCACGGACGCGGCGCTCGCGTCGCTGGCCGCCGGCCTGGCGCCGGGCGACGCGTTCGCCGAGCTCGAAGCCGTGCGGGCGCTCTGCGCGACGTTCGGGACGGGCCCGGCGCTGCTGCTGCCGGACGTGCTGCGCGCGCGGGCGGGCGATCCGGCCGCCGTCACGCTGGCGGTCGCCGCGGCCGCGCAGCGCGCGGGGCTGGCGCTCGACGTCGTGGCGCCGCGGGCTGAGCCGCAGCCCGACGACGCGTTCGCGCTGCGGGCCGGCGCCGAGCCGGCCGCTCCGGCCGGCGACGCGCTCTACCTCGCCCACCCGGACGCGACGCTGATCGTCGACCCGGCCGGGCGGCTGCTCGACGGGCGCACGCTGGGCGTGGACCTCGAGTGGCGCTGCGCGCACGAGACCGCGGCCACGATCCTGGACCGGATCTCGGCCCGGGCCGAGCGCACCGGCGACCTGCCGCTGGCCACCGCCGCCCGCGCGCTCACGCTCACGCTGCCCCTCGAGCACGGCTCGCGGGACGTGCGCGTGCGCGAGCACGCACGGCTGCTGGCCAGGCTCAACTAGCCCGGATCTCGCCGCGGGCGATCCGCCACAGGCCGATCGCCAGCGGCAGCAGCATCCAGACCGCGATCGACGTCGCCCACTGCGCCCATTCCGTGCCGTCCAGCGCGCGGTCGGTCATGTGCTCGGTGGTGCGCGTCGTGTCCAGCCAGTCGGCGGCGTCGTTGAGGAACGGGATCGAGCCGAGCGCCGACCAGCCGATCGGCAGCACGAAGCTGAGCACGATCGCCGGCGCCGAGCTCAGGAAGGCGGCGCCGAACGCGATCCCGGTGATCATCGCGGTCAGGCACAGCAGCGAGGTCTGGCCGAACACGGCCGCGCTCATCGTCCACTCGCCGCCGGACGCGAGGACGGCGACCACGGCCACGACCAGCGCGATCGCCAGGATGATCACGCCCAGCGTCAGGCCCGCCGCGAGCTTGGCGCCCATCACGCGCATCCGCCGCGGCACGAGCGTGAACGTGATCAGCGCGGTCCGCTGCGACCACTCCGAGCTGACCAGCAGGATGCCGACGATCGGCAGCAGGATCGACGCGGGCAGGATCGCCAGCGCGAACATCGAGCGCAGCTCGAGGTCCGACGTGTCGCCGAACAGGCAGACCAGCACGACGATCGCGAGCGTCAGCGCCGCGACGGTCAGCTGCAGCCAGAACCCGGCCCGCGTGTCGACCATCTTGCGCAGCTCGACGGCGGTCAGCCGCGGGAACGAGGGGGTCGTCATGCCGGGGCCTCCGTGAGGTCGAAGAAGAGCTGTTCGAGCCCGGCGCCCTCGGAGGGCCCGAGGTGGGTGAGGACGACGCCGCCGGCCAGCGCCGCGGCGCCGACGGCCTCCGCCGCCGCGTCGACCACGTAGCCGCCGCCGTCGACCTCGGTGAACGCGAGGCCCGCGGCGGTCAGCGCGGCCGTCAGCGCGGCCGGGTCGGTGGCGCGCACCAGCACGCCGGCGCCCGCCAGCAGCTCCTCGCGCGCACCGTCGGCGACGATCCGCCCGTTGCCGATGATCAGCAGCCGGTCGGCCACCGCTTCGACCTCGGCCAGCAGGTGCGAGGACAGCAGCACGGTCCCGCCGCGGTCGGCGAAGCCCCGCAGCAGCCCGCGCATCCAGCGGATGCCCTCGGGGTCGAGCCCGTTGGCCGGCTCGTCGAGGATCAGCACCTGCGGGTCGCCGAGTAGCGCCTGGGCGAGCCCGAGCCGCTGGCGCATGCCGAGCGAGTACTGGCGGACGCGCTTGCGCGCCGCGCCGCGGTCGAGCCCGACGAGGTCGAGCAGCTCGTCGACGCGCTCGGACCCCGCCCCCATCGTCTGCGCCGAGACCGTGAGCGCCTCGCGGCCGCGCCGGCCCGGGTGCTGCGCGCCCGCGTCGAGCAGCACGCCGACGCGGCGGCCCGGGTTCTCGAGTTGGCGGTACGGCCGTTCCAGCACGGTCGCGGCGCCCGCGTCGGGCGCGGAGAGCCCGACCAGCATGCGCATCGTCGTGGTCTTGCCCGCGCCGTTCGGCCCCAGGAACCCGGTGACGGTTCCGGGCTCGCAGCGGAACGAGACGTCGCTGACCACGGCGCGCCCGCCGAGGCGCTTCGTGAGCCCTGTCGCTTCGATCATGCTCAACAGGATGCCCGCGGACGCGGACGCGGCCCACCGCCCCGGGTCGATCCGCGCATCGACTTCGGTAGGGGGTCGGGCCGCGGCCACCCGCGTACATTGGCGAGCACGATGAGCGCGCCCCGCCACATGCTGCCCGGCGGGCTGCTGCACGAGCCGGGCGCCAAGCGCACCGCGCGCGACTGGATCGTCGACGCGACGATGCTGGCGTTCGCGGTGGCGATCGGCGGCTTCGCGCTCGGCAACACCGAGGACCTGCACCCGTCCGACGACGCCGTCTTCTTCGACCTGCTGCTGGGGCTGGCCGCGATCGTCCCGCTGTGGTGGCGGCGCCGGTACCCGTTCGCGGTCGCGGTGCTGGCGATCACGCCCGGGGTGATCTCGGCCTTCGCCGCCGGCGCGGGGATCGTGGCGCTGTTCAACGTGGCGCTGCGCGGGTCGCGGCGCGCGATCGCGGTCGCCGTGGCGCTCACGCTGGTCACCGGCGCGGTGTTCCCGCTGCTCTACGACGACCCGCGGACCCCGTACCTGCTCGACCTCGCGCTGGCCGTGCTGAGCCCGGCCGCCGTCGTCGCGTGGGGCCTGTTCGCGCGCACGCAGCGCGAGTTGCTGCGCAGCTCGCACGAGCGCGCGCTGCGAGCCGAGCAGGAGCAGCGCGCGCACGTCGAGCGAGCGCGCGAGGCGGAGCGGCGGCGGATCGCCGGCGAGATGCACGACGTGCTGGCGCACCGGCTCTCGCTGCTGAGCGTGCACGCCGGCGCGCTCGAGTTCCGGCCGGACGCGCCGCCCGAGGAGATCGCCGCCGCGGCCGCGGTCGTCCGCGAGAACGCGCACGCCGCGCTGCAGGAGCTGCGCGAGGTGATCGGCGTGCTGCGGGAAGAGCAGGACGGGCCGCCGCAGCCGACGCTGGAGGCCATCCCTCGGCTGATCGAGGAATCCCGCGCGGCCGGGATGCGCGTGCGCGCCCGGATCGACGGCGGCGGCGACGCGCGGCTCGGCCGCACGGCCTACCGGGTCGTGCAGGAGGGCCTGACGAACGCGCGCAAGCACGCGCCCGCGGCGCTGGTCGACGTGACCGTCGACGCCGGGGAGGCGCTCGTGGTCGAGGTCGTCAGCCGCCCGTCGACCCACGCGCCGCCGCCGAAGCCGGGCGGCACCGGCCTGATCGGCCTGTCCGAGCGCGTCACGCTGGCCGGCGGCGAGCTGCACTACGGCCGCGCGCCGAGCGGCGACTTCGTCCTGCGCGCGACGCTGCCGCGCCCGTGATCCGCGTCCTGCTGGTCGACGACGACGCGCTCGTGCGCTCCGGGCTGCGGATGATGCTGGCCGGCCGCGTCGAGGTCGTCGGCGAGGCCGAGGACGGCCGCGAGGTCCTCGCCGCCGTCGACCGCCACCGGCCCGACGTGGTGCTGATGGACATCCGCATGCCGGCCGTCGACGGGATCGAGGCGACGCGGCTGCTGCGCGCCCAGCCGTCACCGCCGGCGGTGATCGTGCTCACCACCTTCGACGCCGACGAGCTCGTCCTGCGGGCGCTGCGCGCCGGCGCCGCGGGGTTCCTGCTCAAGGACACGCCGCCGGCCGAGATCGTCCGCGCGATCGAGCACGTGCACGCGGGCGACGGGACGCTCTCACCCGGCGTCGCACGCAAGCTGATCGCGCTCGTGGCCGACGAGGACGGGCGGCGCGAGCAGGCGCGGCGGCGGCTGGACGCGCTCAGCGCGCGCGAGCGCGACGTGGCGCTGGCCGTCGGGCGCGGCTGCGCGAACGCGGAGATCGCCGCCGAGCTGCACATGAGCGTCGCGACCGTGAAGGCGCACGTGTCGCGGCTGCTGGTCAAGCTCGGCGTCGAGAACCGCGTCCAGGTCGCGCTGCTGGTCCAGGACGCCGGGTAGGGGTGTGGCCGCCAGGTCGCCTGACAGGCGACCCACTGGCCACACCCCCCCACGCTGCGCGGTCCGGCTAGAGCCCGAGCGCCGCGCGCAGCAGGCGGTTGACCTCGCCGCCGTCCGCGCGGCCCTTGGTCTCGCGCATGATCGGGCCGACCAGCGCGCCCATCGCCTTCGCGTTGCCGCCCTGGATGCGCTCGACCACGTCCGGGTGCTCCGCGATCACCTTGGCCACGATCGCCTCCAGCTCGCCGCTGTCCTCCAGCGCCGTGAGGCCGTCGCGCTCGGCGATCTGCGCCGGGTCGCCGCCCTCGGCGATCAGCGTGTCCAGGATCGTGCGGCCGGCCGCCGCGGTGACGGTCTTGGCGCCGACCAGCGCGACCAGCTTCGCCAGCGTCTCCGGCGGCACGTCGCCGCCGCGCGAGCGCAGCTCGGTCACCCAGATCGCCGTGGCGCGCGCGTCGGCGCCGTCCGCCGCCCGCTCGAAGTAGTCGCCCCACTCGGGCTCGAACGAGAACAGGTACGCGGTGTCCGGCGCCAGCTCGAAGTCGCGCTCGTAGCGCGCGGACCGCTCAGCCGGCAGCTCCGGGATCGCGGCCTGCGCGGCCTCGAGCATCTCCGGGGTCGGCACCAGCGGCACCAGGTCCGGCTCCGGGAAGTAGCGGTAGTCGTGCGCCTCCTCCTTGGAGCGCAGCGAGCTGATCCGGCCGGACGTCGGGTCGAAGTGCAGCGTCTCCTGCACGACGGCCTCCCCCGCCTCCAGCAGCGCCGTCTGGCGCGCGATCTCGGCGTTGATGCCCTGCATCACGAACCGGAACGAGTTCATGTTCTTGAGCTCGGTCTTGGTGCCCAGCTCGCTGCTGCCCGCCGGCCGGATGGAGACGTTGGCGTCGCAGCGCAGCGAGCCCTCCTCCATGTTCACGTCGCTGACCCCGAGCTGGCGCAGCGTCTCGCGCAGCAGCTGCAGCCAGTCGCGGGCCTGCTCGGCCGAGTGGATGTCCGGCTCGGTGACGATCTCCGCCAGCGGCGTGCCGCCGCGGTTGTAGTCGACGATGCTCGCGTCCGAGCCGTGGATGCGGCCCGACGTGCCGACGTGCACGAGCTTGGCCGCGTCCTCCTCGAGGTGGATGCGGTGGATGCGCACGTCCCCCAGCCGGCCGCCCAGGCACAGCGGGATGTCGTACTGGGAGATCTGGTAGCCCTTGGCCAGATCGGGATAGAAGTAGTTCTTGCGGTGGAAGATCGACCGCGGCGCGATCTCGCAGCCCAACGCCAGGCCCATCATGATCCCGTACTGGACCGCCTGGGCGTTGGTGACCGGCAGCGTGCCCGGGAGGCCCAGGCAGACCGGGCAGGTGCGCGTGTTGGGCTCCTCGCCGAAGCTCAGCGCGCAGCCGCAGAACATCTTCGTCCGCGTCTTGAGCTGGACGTGGATCTCGAGGCCGATGACGGGTTCGTACGCGGTCATGCGCGGGCCTTTCCGCCGTCGAAGCCGATGGCCTGTTCGAGCGCGAACGCGGCGTCCAGGATGCGGTTCTCGCTGAACGCCGGGCCGGTGATCTGAAAGCCGGTCGGCAGCCCCTCGCTGAGCCCGTTGGGGATCGAGATCGCGGGGATCCCGGCCAGCGACATCGGCACGGTGCAGACGTCGTTGACGTACATGGCGAGCGGGTCGGCCGTCTTCGCGCCCAGCTCGAACGCGACGCCCGGCGCCGTCGGCGTGACGACGAAGTCGAAGCGCTCCCACGCGTCCGTGAAGTCCTTGGCGATCAGCGTGCGGACCTTCTGCGCGCGGCCGTAGTAGGCGTCGTAGTAGCCGGAGGACAGCGCGTAGGTGCCGAGCATGATCCGGCGTTTGACCTCCGCGCCGAAGCCCTGTTCGCGCGTCGCCGTGTACATGTCCAGCAGCGTCGCCTGGCCAGGCGCGCGGAAGCCGTAGCGCACGCCGTCGTAGCGGGCCAGGTTCGACGAGCACTCGGCGGGCGCGATCAGGTAGTACGCGGCCAGGCCGTGCGGCGCGTGCGGCAGGTGCATCGTCTCGACCGTCGCGCCGAGCGCGCGCGCCCTGTCCAGCGTGTCGTTGAACGCGGCCAGCACGCCGGGCTCGATGCCCTCGCCCGACAGCTCCGCGGGGACGCCGAGGCGGATGCCCTTGAGGTCCGTCCGCGTGGGCAGCTCGACCGGCCCCGGCAGCCCGATGCTGGTGCTGTCGCACGGGTCCGCGCCGACCATCGCCGACAGCAGCAGCGCGCTGTCGGTGACGTCGCGCGTGAACGGCCCGGCCTGATCGAGCGAGGACGCGAACGCGATCATCCCGTAGCGGCTGATCGCCCCGTAGGTCGGCTTGAGGCCGACGATGCCGCACAGCGCGGCGGGCTGGCGGATCGAGCCGCCGGTGTCGGTCCCGATCGACCACGGCGCGGTGCCGGCGGCGACCGCGGCGGCGCTGCCGCCGCTCGAGCCGCCCGGGACGCGGGCCGTGTCCCACGGGTTCAGCGTCGGGCCGAACGCGGAGTTCTCGGTCGACGAGCCCATCGCGAACTCGTCCTGGTTGGTCTTGCCCAGCAGCGTCCCGCCGGCGCGCTGCAGGTTCGCGACCGACGTCGCCGTGTACGGAGGCCGGTAGCCCTCGAGGATCTTCGAGCCGGCCTGGCTCGGGACGCCCTCGGTGCAGAACAGGTCCTTGATCGCGACCGGCACGCCGGCCAGCGGGCCGGACGCATCGATCTCCGGCGCCGCCTCCGCGACCCACGTGTAGGCGTTGAGCGCGTCGGCGGCCGCGCGCTCGCGGTAGACGTCGAAGTACTCGCGGGCGTCGAGGTCGCCGGTCTTGATCGCGGCCGCGGCCTGGGCGGCGGTCAGCTCGATCATGACGCCCCCGGGGACGGCACGCGGAAGCCGCCGGCGGCCGCGTCCGGCGCGGACGCGAGCGCCTGCTCGGCGGGCATCGACGGGCGCGGCTCGTCCGCGCGCAGGGCGTTCTCGACGTCGATGACGTGCGACGTCGGCGCGACGTCCGCGAGGTCACCGAGCTCGGAGATCAGCTCGATGTGGTCGAGCACTTTCGAGAGCTCGCCGGAGAAGCGGTCGACCTCGTCGGGCGTCAGCTCGAGGCGGGCGAGGCGTGCGACGTGGAGCACCTGATCACGGCTCAGCATTGGCGGTGATCTTAGGAGGCGCCGGACGGCGTGGGATGTCCGGCGCGGCCGCGCCCGGCGTCGACTCGTCGCGCATGCTCAGCCAGCTGCCGACCCAGGCGACGAGCGCCGCCGCCAGCGGCAGCCACTCGCCGGTCAGGCGTATCGCGCCGAGCACGACCGCAATCCAGCCGAACGCGCTGACCAGCACGGCGACCGCCATCGGCGCCGCCGGGCCCTTGGCCGCCAGCGAGACGACCGGGACCGCGAGCGCGAGCAGGCCGATCGCGACCAGCACGACGTCGGTGGGGCCGAACCCGGCGCCGCCCGTGAACGCGGCGACCAGCAGCCCGACGCCGCCGAGACCGGCCACGGGCTCGGCGCGGCGCATCGCTACGCGGCGGCCTTCGCCGCTTCGAGCGTGTTGCGCAGCAGCATCGCGATCGTCATCGGGCCGACGCCCCCGGGCACCGGCGTGATCAGCGACGCGCGCTCGGCGGCGGATTCGAACTCGACGTCCCCGACCAGCTTGGAAGGCGTGCGGTTCATGCCGACGTCGATCACGACCGCGCCGGGCTTGATCCAGTCGCCCTTGATCAGCTCGGGCACCCCGACGGCGGCGATCAGCACGTCCGCACGGCCGATCACCCCGGGCAGGTCGCGGGTGCGCGAGTGGCAGGTGGTGACGGTGGCGTTGGCGGCCAGCAGCATCGCGCCGATCGGCTTGCCGACGAGGTCGGAGCGGCCGACGACGACCGCTTCCGCGCCCTCCAGGTTCACGTCGTGGCGGCGCAGCAGCTCCATGCACCCGCTCGGCGTGCACGGGCGCAGGCCCGGCAGGCCCTTGACCAGCAGGCCGGTGGAGATCGGCGTCAGCCCGTCGACGTCCTTGCCGGGGTCGATCTCGGCGGTCAACGCGGGACCGTCGACCTGGGGCGGCGTCGGGAGCTGGAGCAGGATGCCGTTGACCTGCGGGTCCTGGTTGAGCTCGTGGATCAGCGCGCGGACCTGCTCGTGGGGCGCGTCGTGCGGCAGGCGGTGGTCGAAGCCGCGGATGCCGACCTCGGCGCTCGCCTTCTGCTTGCCGCCGACGTAGATGGCCGAAGCGGGGTCCTCGCCGACCAGGACGGTCGCGAGGCCCGGCGGCTCGTGGTTCCAGGCGGCGATCTCGTCGCGCACCTCGGCGCGCACCTGCTGGGCGATGGCCTTGCCGTCGATGAGCGTCATTGCGGCCGACGAGGCTAGCGTCTGTGGGGTGTTCACGACCCGACCAGAGCTCTCCGGGACGTTCGGGATGGTCGCCTCGACGCACTGGCTGGCCTCCGCGGCGGGGATGGCGGTGCTCGAGCGGGGCGGCAACGCGTTCGACGCAGCGGTGGCGGCCGGCTTCGCGCTGCAGGTGGTCGAGCCGCACATGAACGGGCTCGGCGGCGACATGCCGCTGCTGTTCCGGCACGACGGCCAGGTGCGCGTGCTGTGCGGGCAGGGGCCGGCACCGGCGGGCGCGACGCTGGCGGCGTACGCGGGGCTCGACCTGGTGCCCGGGACGGGATACCTCGCGGCCTGCGTGCCGGGCGCGTTCGACGCGTGGCTGCTGCTGTTGCGCGACTTCGGGACGTTCGAGCTGGCGGACGTGATCGCGTACGCGATCGGCTACGCGCGCGACGGGTTTCCCTTGACGCCGGGGATCGCGCGGGCGATCCGGGCGCTGGAGCCGTCGTGGACGTCGTCGGCGGAGCTGTGGCGCGAGCGGCCGCGGCTGCGCAACCTGCTGCTGGCGGACACGTACGCGCGGCTGGCG
>DATMGH010000135.1:0-20764 GCA_035555675.1 Solirubrobacter sp.
GGTTGCGGGCGGCGTCGGCCCTCAGGGGGCGGACGTTGGCCTCCATCGTGGGTGATCCTATACCGGCGCGGATGCCGTCCGGGGCGCCTCGTAGCGTGCGGCGGCCGATGGCGGTGGCGACGGAGACCTGGCTGGACGAGCTCAACGAGGAGCAGCGCGCGGCGGCCACGCACTCCGGCGGGCCGCTGCTCGTGCTCGCCGGGGCCGGGACGGGCAAGACCACGACGCTGTGCTCGCGGGTCGCCTGGCTGGTGGACTCCGGGGTGCCGCCGGACCGGATCCTGCTGCTGACGTTCACGCGGCGGGCGGCGCGGGAGATGCTCACGCGAGCGCGCGGGCTGGTGCCCGCGGCGTCGCGGAAGCGGATGCCCGCCCACCTCCCCCACGGCGGGACGTTCCATTCGGTCGCGCACCGGCTGGTGCGGCGGTACGCGGCGGCGCTGGGGCTGCCGGGCGGGTTCGGGGTGCTCGACGCGGGCGACGCGGCGGACGTGCTGGACCTGCTGCGGTCCGAGCACGGGCACGCCGAGGCGCGGACGCGGTTCCCGCGCAAGTCCACGCTGCTGGACATCTACTCGCGCACGGTCAACGCGCAGCAGCCGCTGTCGAGCGTGCTGGACGGCGCGTTCCCCTGGTGCGCGGAGCATCGCGAGGCGATCTCGGCGCTGTTCCGGGACTACACGGCGCGCAAGCGGACGCTGGGGGTGGTCGACCTCGACGACCTGCTGCTGTTCTGGCGCGCGCTGGCGGCCGACGAGGTGATCGGGCCGCGGCTGGCGGGCGCGTTCGACCACGTGCTGATCGACGAGTACCAGGACGTCAACGGGCTGCAGGTGGACATCGCGCGGTCGCTGGCGCGGTTCGGTGCGACCGTGACCGCGGTCGGGGACGACTTCCAGGCGATCTACGGGTTCCGCTCGGCGTCGGCGGAGCACATCCTGGCGTTCCCGGACGCGTTCGCGGGCACGCGCGTGGTGACCCTGGAGCGCAACTACCGGTCGACGCAGCCCGTGCTGGACGCGGCGAACGCGCTGTCGGCGCAGGCGGCGCGGGGGTTCCCGAAGCGGCTGCGGGCCGAGCGCCTGGGCGGGCTGCGGCCGCGGGTCGTGTTCGTGCGCGACGAGGCGGCGCAGGCGGTGGAGGTCTGCGACCGGGTGCTGGAGGCGCGCGAGCGGGGCATCGACCTGCGGGCGCAGGCGGTGCTGGCGCGGACGTCGCACGACTCCGACCTGCTGGAGCTCGAGCTGACGCGGCGGCGGGTCCCGTTTCACAAGTACGGCGGGCTGCGGTACCTGGAGGCGGCGCACGTCAAGGACTTCGTCGCGGCGCTGCGGCTGGTGGACAACGGCGCGGACGACGTGGCGTGGTTCCGGGTGCTGCAGCTGGTCGAGGGCCTCGGCCCCGTGAGCGCCCGGCGCGCGATCGCGGCGATGGCGGGCGGGGCGGGCGCGGGTGACGGCGCGGCGGCGGGCGCGGACGCGCGGCTCGCCGCGGCGCCGCGCGACGGCGCTCCGGGGCGGCTCGCGGACTCCGTCCGTGACGAGGTCGGTGAGGGGCGGCTCGCGGCCGTGCCGGACCGGCTCGCGGCCTGGCCCGCCGCGCGCGGCGTGGTGCCGAGCGGGGCGCGGGCCGGCGCGGACGCCCTGGTCGCGGCGCTCGCGGCCGCGCGCGAGGAGTCGCAGCCCGGGCCAAGGGCCGAGCGGCTGCGCGACGTGCTCGCGCCGCTCATCCGCCTGCGCTATCCGGACGGCGCGCTGCGCGTGCAGGACCTCGATCAGCTGGTCGACGCCGCGCACCAGGCGACCGACGCGCGCCACTTCGTTGCCGAGCTGGTGCTGGACCCGCCCAGCTCGAGCGCCGACCTCGCCCAGCCGCCGCACCTCGACGAGGACTACCTGACGCTCTCGACGATCCACTCCGCCAAGGGGCTCGAGTGGGACAGCGTGCACGTGCTCGCGGTCTACGACGGCAACTTCCCGGCGTGCATGTCGGCGGGGACGAGCGAGGAGATCGACGAGGAGCGGCGGCTGCTCTACGTCGGCATGACACGCGCGCGGCGCGACCTCGCGCTCTACGTCCCGGTCCGCTACCACCACCGGCCGCACGGCCGCGACGACGCGCACGGGTACGGCAAGCCGTCCCGCTTCCTGACGCCCGAGGTGCTCGCGACGTGCGACGTCACGCGCCTGCCGGACGACCCGCTGAACCCACGCGGCGCCCCGATCGTCACCGCGCGCCGCCTGTCCGTGACCCCGGACGCGCTGTTCGATTGACGCGAGTGGTCACGTTCCGGCGCCCTGCGCCGGAACGTGACCACTCGCGGCGTCGGGGTGAGGGCGGCGAGAGCCGCGTGCGGCGACCCGCGCCGGCGACGGCCCGACGCGCGGCGTGTCCGGGTGCCGGATCACGGTGTGCGCGCGGCCGATCGGGCGATCTCGTAGTGCAGCGTCAGAAACCGCGCGCCCAGCAGCGAGAAGCTGTGCTCGGTCCGCAAGCGGCCGCCCGCGACGAAGACCTCGATCCACTCGTGGAACGCCAGCAGCTTGAGCACCGTGAAGCGCCCGTCCTCGACCGCGCTCAGGTAGTGGCCCGGGAACGGCAGCGCGCTGCGCGACGTCAGCTGCAGCCCGTCCCCGCGCAGGTTGCGGGGCTCGAGCGTCGCGGTGAAGTTCGAGCCCGGGATCGGGAACCCGACGCTGACGTAGCCGCGGTCCTCGTGCCGGAAGCTCGTGTAGATGCCGACGTAGATCGGCTCGCCGGAGTCCGCGAACGTGCGGATCCAGCCGCGGATGCTGATCTCGCCGTCGACCGCGATCGTGTCGATCGTGGACACCATCCCGCGCTGCGCCTGCTCGATGTTGGACGGGATCGCGGCCTGTCCGAGCGGCTCGGCCACCGTCGCCTTGAAGAGCGCGTAGAGCGGTTTCATCCACGTGCGCCACTCGGGGACGATCGAGAGCGTGAAGCGGCTCGTGTGCTCGTAGAACTCACGCACCAGCGGATGCACCGAGCGCGGGTCGAACGCCGGCCCGGCGAGGCTGTCGAGCGACGCGAGGATGCCGACGTCGGGCGGGTTGCGCTCGAAGCGCCCGCCGCGGACATGCGCGAGCTGCTCGACGTAGTCCGCGCCGACCGAGCCCGAGAGCGCCTCGAACGGCACGACGTACGGCAGCTCCTCCGGCGGGACCCGCTCGGCCATGATCCGCACCATCGGCCGCTTGCGGTAGATCCACGCGGAGCACAGCCGGTAGACGACGGTCACGAGCGCCGCGGTCAGCGCGCCCGCCAGGCCGAGCGCCCCGACGGCGCCGCCGATCGCCACGCCCAGCACCAGCTTCAGCGGCCGCAGCCCGAGCGCGCCCACGAGCGCGCCGCTCACCAGCCCGGCGACGAGCCCGCCGGGCAGCAGCGCGCCGAGCAGCGCCATCAGCTCCGCGCTCGCGAGCACCCGGCCCCACAGCGGCCCGGGCGCCGCGGGCCGCTGCGTGCGCGCGGCGACCCCGTGCGCGACGGCCGACAGAACCGCCCCGGCGACCGCGCCCAGCGCCGCGTCCGGCACCAGCACGGCACCGGCCGCCGCACCCAGCGCGGCGCCCCAGATCGCGGCGTCGCGTGTGCGGTGCTCACCGGCCACGGGGAGCAAATCTAGGGCGTCGTTCATGATGGAAGCGAGCGGTCCCCCTCCCCGCTCTCTCTCCAATGACCAAACTTGACGTCCCTAGCCCGACGCGGGCCACCGATGGCCTGGCCCGCGATACCGAAGTCCTGTCGGCGACCTTGATCGAAGTGCTCGAAGAGCAGGCCGGTCGCGTGTTCGCATCGCGCCTGCAGTGGCTGTTCCGGACCGCCGCCGCCGTGCGCGCCGGCGACGACGCCGCCGCCGAGCGGCTCGTCGCCTATCTCGGCGGCGTACCCGACGAGTCCGTCGAGCCGATCATCCGCGCCTGCTCGCTCGAGCTGCAGCTGGCGAACATCGCCGAGGAGCGCGAGCGCGTACGCCGCCGGCGTCAGTACGACGCGACCGGCGAGGTCCAGCGCGAGTCGCTGGCCGAGACGGCGCGCATCCTCAACGACAACGGGATCGACGTCGGCCCGCTGGCGGCCCAGCTCGAGATCGAGCACGTGCTGACCGCGCACCCGACCGAGGCGACGCGCCGGTCGGTGCTGGACCACCAGTGGGACGTCGCGGCGCTGCTGGATCGGCTCGACGACCCGCGCATCGGCGCGGTGCGCCGCCGCGCGCTGCTCGACGAGCTGCGCGAGGTCCTGACGCTGTGGTGGCAGACCGACGAGCTGCGCCGGGTCCGCCCGCGCGTCGAGGACGAGGTGCGCCGCAACCTGTTCTTCTTCGAAGCGGTGCTGTTCGACGCCGTCCCGTCCGTGCTGGGCGAGATCGAGCACGCGCTCGACGTGCACCTGGTGCAGCCGGTGCTGTCCTACGGCTCCTGGACCGGCGGCGACATGGACGGGCATCCGGAGGTCGGCGCCGACACGCTGGCCACCGCGCTGGCGCTGCACCGCACGACCGCGCTGCAGCTGTTCCGCACGCGCGTGGACCGGCTGGCGCGGATGTTCTCGCACTCGTCGCTGCGGATCCCGGTGTCGGAGGAGCTGAGCGCGTCGCTGGAGCAGGACGCGGCGGAGCTGCCGTCGGCCGCGGTCCTGCGCCGTCCGCACCGCGAGTGGGAGCCGCTGCGGGCCAAGCTCGGCTTCGCCCACCACCGGCTCGGGAACACGCTGGCGCCGCGCGGGCGCGAGCCCGGCTACGCGGACGCGCAGGCGTTCCGGCGCGACATCGAGCTGGTGCTCGCGCACGTGAACTCGCGCCACGTCGCCAGCGCGTCGATCCGCAAGCTGCTGTGGCAGATCGACGTGTTCGGCTTCCACCTGGCCGGGATCGACATCCGCCAGGGCGCGGGCGTCGTGCGCGAAGCGGCGGCGGCGATCCTCCCCGGCTTCGCCAACGCCGACGAGGCCGGGCGGCAGGAGCTGCTGACCGAAGCGCTCGCGTCCGGACGGCGCGGCATCGGCCACGACCCGGGCGGCGAGGCGGGCGAGCTGATGCGCGTGCTGGCCACGGTCGCCCTGAGCGCCGACGCCTACGGTCCGCAGGCGGTCCCGGCGTTCGTGATCTCGATGACCGAGCGGCCGTCGGACGTGCTCGCCGCGACGTGGCTGGCGCAGCGCGCCGGGGCCACGTCCCTGCGCATGGTGCCGCTGTTCGAGACGCGGGCGGCGCTCGAGCAGGCGCCGGCGACGATGGCCGAGCTGTACGCGTGTGAGCCGTACATCGCGCACCTGCGTACGCAGGCCAACCGGCAGACCGTGATGGTCGGCTACAGCGACTCCGGCAAGGACACCGGGTACGTCGGGTCCACCTGGGCGCTCCACAACGCGCAGGAGCGGCTGGCGGCGCAGGCGCGCGCGGCCGACATCGTGCTCGAGCTCTTCCACGGCCGCGGCGGCTCGCCGTCGCGCGGCGGCGGGCGCACCTACCGGGCGATCCTGGCCCAGCCCGAAGGGACCGTGAACGGGCGCATCCGGATCACCGAGCAGGGCGAGACCGTGTCGGCGCGCTACGCGGACGCCGAGCTGGCCGAGCGCTCCCTGGAGCAGACCGTGTCCGCGGTCCTGCTGGCCAGCGCGCTGCCGAACCCGCCGGTCCGCGACGCGTGGCGCGACGAGATGGAGCGCCTCTCGGAGGTCTCGCGGGCGCGCTACCGGACGCTCGTCTACGACGATCCGGAGTTCCTGCGGTTCTTCGGGGAGATCGCGCCGATCGCGGAGCTCTCGCAGCTGAACATCGGGTCGCGGCCGCCGTCGCGCAAGGGCGTCGCGGGCGTCGAGTCGCTGCGCGCGATCCCGTGGGTGTTCGCCTGGACGCAGAACCGCCTGCTGCTGCCGTCCTGGTACGGCGCGGGCGCGGCGCTCGAGGCGGGCTCGCTGGAGCTGCAGCGGGAGATGTGGCGCGACTGGCCGTTCTTCCGCGGCCTGATCGGGACGCTCGAGATGGCGCTCTTCAAGTCCGACCTCGGCGTGGCCGAGCGATACCTGTCGCTGGTCGACGCCGACATCGCCGACCGCTTCTGGACCGACCTGGTGGGCGAGTACGACAGCGTCGTCGAGCGGGTGCTGCTGGTCACCGGCCAGGAGCGGCTGCTGGACGAGACGCCGGCGCTGCAACGGCGCCTGGAGCACCGCAACCCGTGGATCGACCCGCTGTCGCACCTGCAGGTCGAGCTGCTGCGGCGCGTGCGGGCCGGGCGCGAGGACGCGCGGGCGCCGCTGCTGGCCACGATCACGGGGATCGCGGCGGGGATGCGCAACACGGGCTGAACGGGCTGGGCGGTTGCGCTCCGCCGGGGGTCATGTCTACTATCCCGGCGCGCGCGACCGCGGACGCCGTGGTCCCGCCCGTCCGGATTCATGCCGGACGGCGGGGCGGACGTGGGTCGCCGCTGCCCCATGTCAATCGCAGCACCAAGAGGACGGACCCCATGGCCGAGAAGAAGAAGAACGCCAAGATGGCCAACCGCAACGTCGGCGTCGAGAGCATCAAGGACGACGGCGACAAGTACGTGGTCGTGCGTGATGGTCTGCGCGTCTACGGCGGCAACGGGGTCGTGCTGGCCGAGGCGGTTCGCCTCGCGACCAGCCTCGTCGCCGGTGCCGGTATCTCGCGCGTCGACGCCGACGGCTCCCTGACCCAGGGCACCGTCAACGGCACGGGCGAGTTCATCGCGTACGAGCCGGTGGCCGCCTGATCGAGGTTCCTGCGCGAGGCGCCGGTGGGCGCCTCGCGCCGTTCACCCGCGAGCCTTCAGCAGCGACGGGTCCAGCCAGTGCGGGCGGACGCCGGGGCTGAGCGGGCTGCCGGAGTCCAGCGGCGAGGCCGTGGGTCGCGTGTCGCCCCAGGCGCCCGGCCACAGGACCCAGTCGGGGGTCGCGTCGCCGAGGACGTCGACCGTGGGCGTGACCTGCCGCCCTTTCCCGTTGGTCTCGTCGAACCAGATGCCGGTCCAGTGCGGGCCGGCGGTGAAGTAGTTCGCGTGCGAGCCGCGCGCGACGTGCACGACCGGGTGCGTGCCCTGCTTGGGGACGTTGGGCCACGCCTTGGCCTGTGCGGTCTTGTGTTGTGAGCAGACGACCTGCTCGGGCTGCTCGGCCGCGTTCAGGCGGATCTGGACGAGCTCCCAGTCGCCCTCGTGGTCGCCGCCGCTGAGCCCGTCGACGATCTGGAAGTCGTTGTAGTAGTAGAAGAGCCAGTACTGCAGCCAGAGCCGGCCCTGCGCGTCGGCGCGGGCGTGGCCGTGGACGCGGTCGCGGTAGCGCGGCTGGGCGTGCAGCGCGGCGGCGTGCGCCGCGTAGTCGCGCGTCGTGTCCCCGATCGTGTCGGACGCGAGGACCTTCGTGCCGTCGGCGTAGACGTGCGGGCCGAGGAAGGCGAGCGACAGCGTGGGCGGCGTGGCGATGACGGCGCCGGTCAGGCGCTTGAGGACGTTGGTGGGCGAGTCCGTCCAGATGGCGGCGGCGTCCGCGAAGTAGCGCTCGCGCGAGTCGTAGACGAGGTGTGGCGCGTGGCGGGCGAGCAGGGTCGCGGCGGCGGTCATGGCGGTCGCGCCGACGCTACCTGACCGCAACGCACGTCGGGCCCGCATGCGGGAAAGTGCCGGTATGGCTCAGCTTCCCTCTCCGTCCCAGTTCGGGGACTACGGCGATTGGCCCGGGCGCGACGTCCTCGACTCCGGCGGCTCGCGGCTGGGCAGCGTGCGCGAGATCTACCTGGACCGCGAAACCGGGCGCCCCGAGTGGGTGCTGGTCGAGGTCGCGGGCGGCGAGGCGCGCTTCGTGCCGCTGGCCGGCGCGAGCGTCGAGGCGGAGACGATCCGCGTGGCGTTTGACGCCGAGACGGTGACGGGTGCGCCGGGCCTCGGCGCCGATCCGCGGATCGGGCAGGCCGAGGAGCTGGCGCTGCACGAGCACTACGGCCTCGGCGCGCCGCCCGAGCCGCCGACGCGCGAGCACGAGCGCCCGCCGACCGGGCCGACGCCGACCGCCTGGGGCGCGCCTGAGGGCGGCTGGAGCGCGGCCGCCGATCCGAGCATGGCCCCGCCCCCGGCCGCCCCGCCCTCGCCGGAGGAGCTGGAGGCGGCCGCGATCCGCGAGCCGCCGGCGTCGACGGAGCGGGCGGAAGCGGCCGAAGAGGTCGCGGCCGCGGAGGAAGAGGCCGCGGTGGCGGAAGAGATCGCGGAGGAAGAAGCGGCGGCCGAGGAGGAAGAAGCCGCCGCGGCGGACGAGGCCGCGGAGGAGGAACCGCCGGTGGCGCCCGAGCCGCCCGAGCCGCCGCGGCAGGCGGCGTGGACGCCGCCGCCCCCGCCCGCCGAGGAGGCCGGCGGCGGCGCGCTCGCGGTCATCACCGCGCGCAAGCGCGGCATCATCGCCGGCGTCACCGTCGTCGCGGTACTGGTCTTCATCCTCCGCCGTCGCCGCTGACGAACGGCGCGAGCGCGTCGCGGACCCAGTCCGGGATCGGGGTCTTGCGCCAGGTCTTCGCGTCGACGAACACCTGGCGCACCCAGCCCTCGACCAGCAGCTCGTCGCCGCGGCGGACGTCGATCGCGATCGTCGCGCTGGTCGTCCCCAGCCGGGACACGCGCGCGTGCAGCGCGAGCAGGTCGTCGAAGCGCGCGGACGCCCGGAACCGCACGTTCGCCTCGCCCACGACGACGTCCAGCCCGCGCTCGACCATCGTGTCCCACGAGCCGATCGCGCTGGCGCGCCACAGCTCGGTCACCGTGTGGTCGAAGTACGCGAGGTAGTTCGGGTTGAAGACGATCCCCTGCGGATCGCACTCGCCGTAGCGGACGCGCAGCTCGTGGACGAAGTCGGGCATCGCCCGCACGCTAGTGGACGCTCCGCCGCCGCGGTTCGCGTAGAGTCAGCGCCCGTGTGGGGCCGGAGCGCCACGGAACTCGCCGCGGCCATCCGCACCCGCGAGGTCTCGGCGCGCGACGTGATGGCGGCGTACCTGGAGCGGATCGACGCGGTCAACCCGCGGATCAACGCGATCGTCACGCGGCTCGACCCGGAGCAGGCGCTCGCGCTCGCCGACGCGGCCGACCGGACCGCCCCGCGCGGCCCGCTGCACGGCCTGCCGGTCGCGGTCAAGGACCTCGAGGACACGGCGGGCATGCGCACCACGTACGGGTCGCCGCTGTTCGAGGACCACGTCCCCGCCGCCGACTCGCTGCTCGTCGAGCGCCTCAAGCAGGCCGGCGCGATCGTGATCGGCAAGACGAACACGCCCGAGTTCGGCGCCGGCTCGCAGACGTTCAACCGCGTCTTCGGCGCGACCCGCAACCCGTACGACCTGACGAAGACGCCCGGCGGGTCCAGCGGCGGCGCGGCCGCGGCCGTCGCCGCCGGCCTGGTGCCGTTCGCCGACGGCTCGGACCTGGGCGCGAGCGTCCGCAACCCCGCCGCCTTCTGCCACCTGTTCGGGCTGCGCCCCAGCCCCGGCCGGATTCCCGACCACGGCCCCGGCGACCCGTGGAACCCGTTCCCGGTGCTGGGCCCGATCGCCCGCACCGTGCCGGACCTGAAGCTGCTCTACGCCGCCCTCGCCGGGCCCGACCCGCGCGACCCGCTGTCGCGGATCGGTCCGCCCGAGCTCGACGGCGCCGCGCCCACGCCGCCCCGCATCGCCTGGAGCGCGACGCTCGGCGGGCTGCCCGTCGAGCCGGAGGTCACCCACGTCCTCGACGCGCACCGCCGGGCGCTCGAAGCGCGCGGCTGGATCGTCGAGGACGCCGAGCCGGACTTCAGCGGCGCCGACGAGTGCTTCGAGGTCCTGCGCGGCGTCACGTTCGCGGGCGCGTTCAAGGCGATCCAGCATCAGCTCAAGCCGGTGCTGGCCGAGAACGTGCGCTTCGGCCTGAGCCTGACGCCGGAGCGGATCGCCAACGCGCTCGCGCTGCGGGGCGTGCTCTTCGCGCGCATGCGCGAGCTCCTGACCCGCTACGACGCGCTCGCCGCGCCGGTCACCCAGGTCGCGCCGTTCCCCGTCGAGGTGGAGTTCCCGACCGAGATCGCCGGGCGACCGATGGGCTCCTATCTGGAGTGGTTCCGCTCCTGCTCGCGGATCACGGTCACGTCGCACCCCGCGGTCGCGGTCCCGGCCGGCTTCACCGCCGCCGGCCTGCCGATCGGCCTGCAGCTCGTCGGCCGCCACCAGGCCGAGGGCGCGCTGCTGGCGCTCGCCGAAGCCGCCGCCGCGCCGCTCACCCCGCCGCCGCTCTGACATGCCCTGGCCGACGACGCCTCCCACCGCGACGCACCGCGCCGCCTACGCGGACGCCGAGCCGCGCTCGTTCTGGCTGCACCCGGCGCCCGCGCCCGCGCCCACGCTGACGACCAGCACGGACGCCGACCTGTGCATCGTCGGCGGCGGCTTCACCGGGCTGTGGGCGGCGCTGCACGCCAAGCGCGACGATCCCGGCCGCGACGTCGTCCTGCTCGAGGGCGAGACGGCCGGGTTCGGCGCCAGCGGCCGCAACGGCGGGTTCTGCGTGGCGTCGCTGACGCACGGCATCGAGAACGGGATCGCGCGCTTCGCCGACGAGATGCCGGCGCTCGAACGGCTCGGCCTCGCCAACTACGACGACCTGCGCGCCGACCTCGACGCGTACGGGATCGACTGCGACTTCGAGCCGACCGGCGACCTGCTGGCGCTGACCGACGACTACCAGCTCCCGTGGCTGGAGGAGGAGCGCGAGCTGCTGACGCGCTTCGGCCACGACGTGACGATCCTCGACCGCGAGCAGATGCAGCGCGAGGTCCACTCCCCCACCTACGTCGGCGGGACGTGGGACCGCACCGGCGCGGCCGTCCTGGACCCCGGCAAGCTCGCCGCCGGCCTGCGCGCCGCGGCGCTCGCGCGCGGCGTGCGCATCCACGAGCACTCCGCCGCCCACGACGTCACCGACGACCTGACCGTCCTGACCGCCCAGGGCCGCGTGAAGGCCCGCCGGGTCCTGCTCGCGACCAGCGCCTATCCCCCGCTGCTGCGGGAGATCCGCCGCTACGTCGTCCCCGTCTACGACTACGCGCTCGTCACCGAGCCGCTGACCGCGGCGCAGCTCGAGGCGGTCGGCTGGCGCCACCGCCAGGGCATCGGCGACGGCGGCAACCGCTTCCACTACTACCGCCTGACCGCCGACGACCGCATCCTCTACGGCGGCTGGGACGCCGTGTACCGGTTCCGCGGCCCGGTCGGCCCACGCCAGGACGAGCACGACCCGACGTTCGCGACGCTCTCCCAGCACTTCTTCCACACGTTCCCGCAGCTGGACGGCGTGCGGTTCACGCACCGCTGGGGCGGCGCGATCGACACCTCGTCGCGCTTCTCGGTCTTCTTCGGCACCGCCCGCGGCGGGCGCCTCGCCTACGCCGCCGGCTACACCGGGCTCGGCGTGGCCGCGACCCGCTTCGGCGCACGCGTCGCGCTCGACCTGCTCGACGGCCGCGACACCGACGCCACGCGGCTGCGGTACGTGCGCCGCAAGCCGGTCCCGTTCCCGCCGGAGCCGCTGCGGTGGGCGGTCGTGCAGTACACGCGCAGCCGGCTCGCCGCCGCCGACCGCGACGAGGGCCGCCGCGGACCGTGGCTGCGGCTGCTCGACCGGCTCGGGCTGGGCTTCGACTCCTGAGCCGTCATTCGAGCAGGCCGCGCCGCATGCCCTCCGCGACCGCGGCCGCGCGGTCCGACACGCCGAGCTTCTCGTACACGTGGCGCCGGTGCGTCCGCACGGTCGCGCCGGTGAGATACAGCGCCCGCGCCATCGCCTCGGTGGACATGCCACGTGCGACGAGCGCCAGGATCTGCCGCTCCCGGCGCGTCAGCACGGTCGCATCGCGACGCTCGCGGCTGCGGATGCCGGCCGCGACGGCGCCCTGGGCCTCGGGCGCGATCACGACGCTGCCGCGGACGACGCGCCAGATCGCGTCCTCCAACTGTTCCTGGGTGGCGAGGCGGGACAGATAGCCCCACGCGCCGTTGGCGATCGCGTCGTACGGCGCGACCGACGACGACGCCTCGCCGACGATCACGATCCGCGTGGACAACTGCTCACGGGTGACGGCGCGCAGCACGCGGTCCCCGTCCAGCCCGGGCAGGCCGAGCGCCAGGACCGCGACCTCGGGCTCGTCGGCACGGATGCGCTCGAGCGCCGACCAGCCGTCCTTCAGCTCGGCGATCAGCTGGAGGTTCGCCCGCTGCCGTACGAGACGCGCGAGTGCGTCCAGGTACAGCGGCTGCCCATCGGCGACCACGACTCGGACCAGCGCGGAAGTGACAGCAGCGGACATATCTCGATCAGCAAGGCAAATCATGACAGATTGCTCCAACTCCTTCGAGCAATACCGGTCGCTTGACGCGCGAGGTAGTTCGGTGGTTAGATCACTCGATGACTCGGCTTCACGAGGAAGTCGCGCGGTCGCTCATCGACGACATCGTCAACGGCGGCTACGCGCCGGGTGACTGGCTGCCGCGCGAAGTCGACCTCGCGCAGCGATTCGGCATCAGCCGTGGAGTGGCGCGCGAAGTGATCCACTCGCTGCGCCTGCGCGGCGTGATCGACGTCCGGCACGGCCGCGGCGCCTGGATCCTGCCTGAGGCCGACTGGAACCTGCTCGACGCCGAAGTGCTGCGGGCGGCAGCGCTCGCCCCGGCACAGCGCGCGCTGCTCGACGAGGTGCTGGAGTGCCGCGAGACGCTCGAAGCCGACGCCGCCGAGCTGGCCGCGCTCCGCGCCCGGCCGGACGAGCGCGCCGCGCTCGTGGAGGCGCTCGACGAGCTCGAGGCCGCGCTGACGTCACGCCGCGCGAGCGCGACCGAGCTGCGGATCACCGCCGAGGCGCAGTTCCACGACCGGCTCGTGGCCTGTGCGCGCAATCGTCCATTGCGGCGGATGCTGGCGCCGGTGCACCTGGCCCTCGCGAGCGCCCGGCACGTGCTGGTGCCGGGCGAGCTCACGTCGACGGCGCGCCAGCACCAGCAGATGGCGCGGGCCGTCGAGGACGGCGACGGCGCGGCCGCCCGCACCGCCGTTCAGCTGCACGCCCGCGAGCTCGCCCGCTGGTTCGCGCGGTCGGCCGACGGCGGCTGATCGCGGGTGGGGCGCCGCGCGACGCGGCGCGGGCCCCACGGAACGAGCAGCTACCGGCGTCAGAGCGCGATCGGCCAGAGCACGTCGAAGTAGCGGGCGAGCGCGCTCGCCGCGACGCAGTCGCCCTGGCGCCGTGCCAGGCCGGCGCGAGCGAGCGCCGCCACCGCCTCCGCGACGCCCGCGAGCGGCTCGTTCAGCCGTCGCGCGACGTCGGCGATCCGCTCCGGAACCGCTGGCGGATCCACCAGCAGCTCGAGCAGAACCAGCCGCTGGAGACGGTGCTCCCGGCTGCCGGGAATCGGCGCTGGTTCGATACGGTCCGTGTGCATGGGAGGTCACGCTCCTGTGCCGGCCCCGGGGACGTTCCAGCGTCGCCCGGGGCACTTGTCTTGATCGCGGAAACGCTATCGGTGGGGGCGGCGAATCGGCTCGGGAGCCGGCGCCGCGGCGGCGACGGCCTGCGCCGCCTCCACCACTTCCGCGGCCCGCAGGCCGTCGTAGAACGTGGCCGCGCCGGCGGGTTCGCCGGCGATCGCGCGAACGAACTCGCGGGCCGTGAGGACGAACGCTTCGCCCCACCCCATCCCGATTCCCGGGACCGGCCACAGCGCGCCCGGGTGATGCGGGCCGAGCTCGACCGTGCGCCCGCCCTCCAGGCCCTCGGGACCGCGACCGGACCACAGCTCGAGCCGGCCGCCCCGCCCCCAGGCGAACGACAGCGCGCCGGAGCGGCCGTGCAGCTCGAACGCGATGTCCGTGCGGTGGCCGGCCGCCGCCCAGCCGACGTCGATCGCACCCGTGGCGCCCGTGTCGAAGTCCAACCAGAGCTCGGCCGCGTCGTCGACGTCGACCGGCTGACGCCGGCCGTCGGCGTCCGCCCGCTCCGCGATCAGCGTCCGCGTACGGGCGGCGGCGACGCCGGCGATCTCGCCGACCAGCACCCGGGCGAGGTCGATCACGTGCGAGCCGAGGTCGCCCAGCGCGCCCGCCCCGGCACGGGCGCGCGAGAAGCGCCACGAGTACGGGTGCGCCGGATCGAGCCCGTAGTCGTGCAGGAACCGCCCGCGGAAGGCGACCACCTCGCCGATCTCGCCCGTGGCGACGAGGTCGCGCGCGTGCTGGACCGCCGGCCAGCACCGGTAGGCGAACGCCACCTGCGCGACCGTACCGGCCTCCAGCGCGGCGCGCACGAGGTCCGCGGCGGCCGCGGCCGTCGGCGCGAGCGGCTTCTCGCACAGCACGTGCTTCCCGTGCGCGAGCGCGTCGAGCGCGATCGGCACGTGCAGGTCGTTCGGCACGAGCACCAGGACCGCGTCGAGCCGCGGATCGCCGGTCAGCTCGTGCCAGTCGCCGGCGACGCGCGGGATGCCGAAGCGGTCCGCGAACGCCTGGGCGAGCTCCGGACGCTCATCGCAGACGGCGGCGAGCTCGACGCCCGGCAACGCCGAGCCCCAGATCTCCCGCAGCGCGCGCAGCCCCTGCACGTGCGGTCGCGCGATGAACCCGGCGCCGATGATGCCGATGCGGAGCACGTTCACGCCTCCGCACCGGAGATCAACCGCGCGAGCTCGTCCGCGGACCACGCGTCTCGCGTGCGCTCCGCGACCGACCGGCCGCGCGAGAGCACCACCGCCCGGTCGGCGACCGCCGCGACGTGCTGGACGTTGTGCGAGATGAAGATCACCGCCAGGCCCTGTGCGCGGGCCGACGCGATCGCGTCGAGCACGCGCTGGGTCTGCGTGACCGACAGCGCCGACGTCGGCTCGTCGAGGATCAGGACCCGCGCGCTGAAGTGCACGCCGCGCGCGATCGCGATCGACTGCCGTTCGCCGCCCGACAGCCCGCCCACGGGATCCCGCGGCGACCGGATCTTGATCCCGATCGCCGCCAGCGCTTCACGCGTCTCCTCGTCCGCACGCCGCCGGTCGATGCGCCGCAGCGGCCAGCGGCCGGTCGACACCTCGCGCTCGCGACCCAGGAACAGGTTGCGCCGGATGCTCATCAGCTCCACGACCGCGAGGTCCTGGAACACGGTGGCGATCCCGCGCGCGTAGGCGTCACGAGGCGAGGCGAACACGGTCGGCTCGCCGTCGAAGCGCAGCACGCCGCGGTCCGGCCGGTGCACGCCCGACAACACCTTGATCAGCGTCGACTTGCCCGCTCCGTTGTCACCGAGCAGGCCCAGCACCTCGCCGGCGCGGACGGTCAGCGACACGTCGCGCAGCGCTTCGACGTGGCCGAAGCGCTTGCCGACGTGCTCGAGCTCCAGCAGCGCGGTCATGCGTCCCCCGCTTTCGGGCGCGAACGCCCCGCGAGTTGGTTGACGATCACGGCCAGCACGACCAGGAGGCCGATGATCGCCGTGTACCAGTAGGACGCCACGCCGGCGAGCGCGAGCCCGTTGCGGATCATGCCGACCATCAGGCAGCCGAGGGCGGTACCGACGACGCTGCCGAAGCCGCCGTTGAGCCGAGCGCCGCCGATCACGGCGGCGGCGATCGCCTCGAGCTCGAGCCCTTGGCCGCGGTTGGCGTCGACGGAGCCGAAGCGGCCGGCCTGCATGACGCCGACCAGCCCGGCGCAGACCGCGGTCAGGACGAACAGCGTCACCCGCACGCGGTCGACGGGGACGCCCAGGCCGCGGGCGGCGCGCTCGTTGCCGCCGGACGCCAGGATCCAGTTCCCGAACCCGGTGCGTCCGAGCACGAACGTGAACGCCACCGCAAGCGCGAGGAACCAGAACGCCGAGGCGTTGAGACCGTTGGCGAAACGGTGTGAGAACGGCTCGAGCACGACGCTGTCCGGCACGCCGATCGGGAACCCGTGCGTGATCACCGAGACCACGCCGCGCCAGAACATCAGCGCGCCCAGGGTCACGATGAACGACGGGATCCGCAGCCACACGACGAGCAGGCCGTTGAGCAGCCCGACGGCCGCGGCGCCCGCCAGGCCGGCGAGGATCGCCGGCGCGGCGGGCAGCCCGAGGTTGGTCATGGCGTACGCGACGAGGACCGACCCCAACCCGAGCACGGAGCCGATCGACAGGTCGAACTCGCCCGCGATCATGAGCAGCGTGATCGCCATCGCGACGATCCCCAGCTCCGCTGCGATGGCCAGCGTCGACGCCAGCGACTCCGTGGTCAGGAACTGGTCGGCCCAGACTCCGAAGAACACGAACAGCGCCAGCGTCGCCACCAGCGCGCCGGCCTCGGGCCGGGCCGTCACGCCGCGCCAGGCGCGCGGCAGCCTGAGCGCGGCAGCCGTCACCGGATCCCGGCCTCGACGCCGGCCTTGGCCTGCGCCGCGTTGCTCTTGTCGACCACGCCGCCGGACACGTAGGTGTCGTTGTTCGGGATCAGCCCGTGGCGCACGTACAGGGCGGTGTTGACCACCGCCAGATAGCCCTGCAGGTAGGGCTGGAAGTCGATCAGCGCGAGCAGCTTGCCGTCGATCACCGCCTGGAGCAGCTCAGGCGTGAGGACGTTGCCCACGTGCATCACCTTGCCGGTCAGCTTCTGCTCGTCGAGCGCGGTGATCACCTCCTGCCCGGGCGGTGGCCCCATGGTCATGATCGCGTCCGTGTCGGGGTGGCTCTTGAAATACGAGCGGACGGTCTCGGTCGCCTCGGTGGGGTTGGTGGCCGAGATCTCGAACTTGTCGACGGGAACCCCGGCCGCCTTCATGACCTCGATGAAGCCCTGGCAGCGGGCCTCCAGGCCGGTGTTGCCGGCCTCGTGGATCGGGCAGGCGGCGCGCTTGGGCTTGCGCTCGGCGAGGATCCGCTCGGCCGCGGCGCGGCCGGCGAGCCCGTTGTCGTTGCCGATCAGCTGCAGGTACGGGATGCGCTGATCGCGCGGGCGCGGGTCGCCGCTGTCGACGGTGACGAGCGGGATGCCGCCCGCCACCGCACGCCGCAGCGGCTCGTCGGCCGCCTTGACGTCCGGGATGCTCGCGATCAGCCCATCGGGCTTGGCGGCGATGGCGCTGTTGAGCAGGTCGACGTACTTCTGTACGGAGAACTGCTCGGTGGCGAGCAGCTTGGTGGTGACGCCGACCTGCTTGGACGCGTCCTCCACCCCTTTGCGGAACTGTGCCCAGTACAGGTCGTTCGCGTTGCCGTGGATGACGGCGTAAAGGCGCAGGTCCGCCGAGGCGGCCCGAGCGGACGACGGTTGGTCGTCATTCGACTCACCACCACAGGCGGCGACGACAAGCGGCACGGCGACGGCCACAACGGCCGCCGCGCGCCAGCGATTGACACGCATCTCTCCTCCAGGATCGCGGTGCGGTCCAGTGATCTAATCACTCGACCGGCGCGCTGGGAACGATCGATTTCGTCCCTTATCCGTCGAGTCAACCGGCGGCGAAATGCAGCAGCGCGAGCCGCGAGCCGCGCAGCTCGTGGGCGGGCGTGCGGGCGCGGCTCTCCGCCTGGATGCGCGCTGCCGCCGCGCCCAGATCGCGGAGCAGCGCCGAGAGCTCGTCCCAGCCCTCGGTGTCGAGCTCGAGCGGGGTCCGCGCGAGGTGGACCCCCGGATCCTCTAAGCGGCCGGCGGCCTGGGCGTCGATCATGTCGTGCCAGATCGCCGCCAGGATCGCCCCGGCGAAGCTGCGGCGCAGAGCGGGCGGCAGCGCGAGCCACTCGTCGTCGTCGACCTCCGGCGGCACGACCGCGCGGTAGTAGTGCTTGGTCGCCCCGCGCTTGCGCTCGGTCCGGACGAGCTCGATCAGCCCGTGACGCAGCAGATGCTGCGTGTGGTAGCTGACACCGGTGAGCGGCTCACGAAGCGCAGCGGCGAGCTCAACCGGGCTGGTGACGCGATCGCTGTACGCCATCAACAGGCGCTGACGCAGCGGGTGCGACAACGCCTTGGCGAGCTGAATCGGCAGCGCTGCCGGCTCGTGTGGATCCATGCCAGACGAGATGGTTACAGGCCAGGCAATCGGCGCGCCGGTCGATCGCCTCCCAGCGCGTCTCGAGCGTCTCCATGTCGAGCAGCAGCGCGCGGCCCTCGGTGGCCGGCGTGACGGCGCCGAGGAGCAGGTGCATGACCTCCATGGCGAGCAGCGCCCCGATCACGCCGGAGGCGGGGCCGAGCGTGGTGGCCGGCGCCGGCTGCGCGCGGCGCTGGGCCGCCAGCTCGGCGAACAGGGGTGCCTGCGCGTGCAGCGCCGCTTCGTGACACGCGAAGCAGGCGCTGCGGCCCGGCACGTAGGTCGGGCCGATCTTGAGCACGGGCGGCGCCTGGCCGGCGGTGATGTACGGCACGCCCGCCTCCCGACACGCCTCGTCGGCCCAGCGCACGATGTCGTACGGCGGCCAATCGGCGGCGTGCACGAGCGCGTCCGCCCCGGCGACCACGTCGCGCAGATCCTCGGCGGACCGGATCCGCCGCGCGACGCGCGTCACGTCGCTACGCGGCTCGAAGCGCTCGACCCAGGCGGCGGCGCGCTCGACCTTCGGCGCGCCGACGTCGCCGGCGTCGTAGAGGATCTGCCGGTTGAGGTTCGACAGCTCGATCGTGTCGTCGTCGACGAGCACGAAACGGCGCACTCCCGCGGTGGCGAGCGCGCCGAGCGCCCAGGTGCCGAGGCCGCCGCAGCCCAGGATCACGACGCGCGCGTCCAGCAGCGCACGCTGCGCGGCCGCGGGATCGCCGCGCTCGGCGAAGTAGGGCAGCTGACGCGCGAAACGCTCGGCGTCGCCGGCTTCCAGTGGCGGCTGCGGAGCGCGCAGGACCAGCAGCAGATCGGCCGCCGCGAGGCTCTCGAGCTTGCGTGCCAGCTCGCCGGGCGTCACGTCCGCGGCCGCGCACAGCTCGTCCGCCGTCGCGGCGCCTGCGGCCAGGCGTTCCAGCAGGGCCCGATCGGCCGGCTCGGGCCGCGGCACCGCGAGGTCCGGTCCCGGCCCCGGCCGGATGAAGTAGAGCCGGCCGTCGGAGGCGGGAAACAGCTCCACCGACGGCCGCAGCCGAAAGACGGCGGCGGGACCGGCACGCGGCCCCGCCCCGGCCTCGATCAGGAGCCCTTCGCGTAGCTGGACTCCGGCGCGATCGTCTCGGTCGTGATGATGTCCATCCCCGCTCACCTCCCTTCTCCTCGCTGGCTGGCAAGACGAGCAAGCAGGACCGCCTTGACGTGGCGCGTCTCGTCGAGCTCCGGTTCGAGCTCGCCGTCGAGCAGCGAGCCGCACTCGGCCAGCAGCTCGAGACCCGCGCGCGCGAGCGCGCGGCGGACGCTCCCGGCGGGGTGATGGCGGTGGTGGTGCACGCTCCGCTCGCGCGCCCACCAGCCGTCGGTGCCCGGCGTCAGGCGGTCGATCCAGACCTCGGCCCGGCCGCCGGCGGGCAGTGCCGGCGAGCCGTGGCCGTCCAGGATCAGCACGCGCCGCTCGTCGGCGTGCACGAGCAGCGACGAGTACAGGCGCCGGAACGTCGCGAGCGTGTTGACGTCGAACACCAGCAGCCCGTCCAGCGCGAGGTTCGCGGCCGCTCCACGCAGCGCCGCCGTGAGCTCGGCTTCCGACTGCAGGTAGTTCAGCGCATCGCCGAGCGACCAGACGAGGTCGAACGTCCCGACCAGCGGCAGCGCCCGGAGATCCTGCTCGAGCAGCCGGGCGCGGCCGTCGGCCTTCGCGTTCGCGTGCGCGAGCATCTCGGGGGAGATGTCGCAGGCCGTGACGTCGTACCCGCGGGCGAGCATCGGCAGAAAGCTCTCGCCGGTGCCGCACCCGAGATCGAGCAGCCGGTTCCCGCGCAGACCGTGCTCGCGCGCCAGCCGCTCGAGGATCCCCGTCCACCGGGCATGGTCGTGCGCGCGCGTGAAGTCGTCGTAGAAGCCGGCGAACACGTCGTACGCGCGCGCGGCGTGGTCGGCGGCGGGGGCGCTCACGTGCCTCGCCATCCGTAGTCGCGCTGGCTCGCCCGCCCTCGCCGCTGGGCGTCCGCCGCGGCGCGCGCCGGCGGGCGGGCCGACACCTCGGCGACGCCGAGGTCCCAGAACGCCTCCGCGTCGAGCAGACCGCGGTACGGCGCGACGTCGACCGCGATCAGCACGGGGCCGTCCAGGTCCCGCGCTTCCCGCAACGCCTCGGCGAGTGCGTCGACGTCGCGAACGCCGCGGGCGCTCCACCCGAACGAACGCGCGTTGGCCACGTAGTCGATGTCCGTGTCCGTGAACTCGGTGCCGAGCGTCGCGCCGACCGTCGAGCGCTGGAGCGCGTGGATCGACTGATAGCCGCCGTTGACCAGCAGGACGATGGTCACCTTGAGCTTCTCCTGCACGGCGGTGGCGAGCTCGCCCGCGGCCAGCAGATAGGTGCCGTCGCCGATCACGACGTAGATCTCGCCCGCATCCGGATCGGCCATCCGGATTCCGAGCCCCGCCGGCAGCTCGTGGCCCATGCACGAGAACGCGAACTCGATGTGCACGCGCCCGCCGGGAACCGGGTCCCAGAGCTTGAGGAGGTCGCCGGGAGGGCTACCGGCGGCCGCCACCACCCAGTCCCCGGCGCGCGCGCCGTCGTTCAGGGTGCGCAGCACCTCGCCCTGTGACACCGGCTCGCCGTTCCGGGGCGCGATGTCGGCTGCGGCCTCGTC
>DATMGH010000136.1:0-22863 GCA_035555675.1 Solirubrobacter sp.
CAGGAGCAGCGCCTCGGTGAGGTCGATCGCCCGCGTGTTGACGGTGTGGAGACGGTCGATCAGCTCGCCGTTGTCGCGGTCCGGGTCCTTGCGCGCCACGTCGAGCAGGGTCTGCGTGACCGCCAGCGGCGTGCGCAGCTCGTGCGACGCGTTGGCGGCGAACCGCTGCTGCTCGGCGACGTGCGCTTCGAGCCGGGCGAGCATCGCGTCGAACGCGTCCGCGAGCTCGCGGAACTCGTCCCGGCGGCCGTGCAGCCGGATGCGGTGCGAGAGCGAGCCCCGCGCCGCCAGGCGCGTGGCGTCCGTGATGCGCGACAGCGGCGTGAGCATCTGGCCGGCGAGGAACCATCCGCCCACCAGGCCGAACACCAGCAGGAACCCCAGCGCCATGGCCACCTTGGGCGCGAACGCGTTCAGGAGGTCCGAGCGGTTGGGAACGAACGGGCCGGGCCGGCCGTCGGACCCGAAGAGGACCACGCGGTCCGGCACGTAGCGCAGCAGGAACACCCACACGACCGCGAGCAGCAGCGCGCCCGCGACCATCAGGAACCCCGCGTAGCTGAGGGTGAGCTTGAGGCGCACGCTCACGCCGGGCGCTCTAGCCACCGTCGCCCCCGGTGTCGATCCGGTAGCCGACGCCGGGCACGGTCGCGATCAGCCACGGCTCGCCGAGCCGCTTGCGCAGCGCCGAGACCGTGATGCGCACGGCGTTGGTGAAGGGATCGGCGTTCTGATCCCACGCGCGCCGCAGCAGCTCCTCGGCGCTGACGACCCCGCCCTCGGCGGCGACGAGCACCTCGAGCACGGCGAACTGCTTGCGGGTCAGCGCGACGTAGCGGCCGTCGCGGTAGACCTCGCGGCGGAACGGGTCCACCCGCAGGCCGGCGATCTCCCGCACCGGCGGCCGGTGGTGCGCCCGCCGGCGGTCGAGCGCGCGCAGCCTGAGCACCAGCTCCTGCAGCGCGAACGGCTTGGTGAGGTAGTCGTCGGCGCCGAGCTCGAACCCGGACGTCTTGTCGTCGAGCCGGTCGGCGGCGGTCAGCATCAGGATCGGCATGCCGCTGCCGGACGCGACGATGCGCCGCGCGATCTCGTCCCCGGACGGCCCCGGGATGTCCCGGTCGAGGACGGCGATGTCATACGCGTTCAGGCTCAGCAGCTCCAGCGCGCTGTCGCCGTCGCCCGCGATGTCGGCGGCGATCGCCTCCAGGCGCAACCCGTCGCGGATCGCCTCCGCCATCAGCGGCTCGTCCTCGACCAGCAGCACGCGCATGCTCGGATGCTAGGTGCCGGGACATATCGTCCGCATATCGAAAACCGCATACGCGGCCGCAACACCGCGCTGCCTTCAATGGCGGCGTGTCCCACCCGTACCGAAGAACGTACCGGCGGACGCGGATCCGCTGGTTCCGCGTCGGTTGCCTGCTGGCCCTCGTGGCGGCGGGCGCCGTCGCCCTCGACTCGCGGTCGCAGGGATCGTCGCTGCTGAAGGCGCCGCTCCCGTCGATCACGACGACCGCGTCGCCGAGCCCCCGCACGTCGCACCACCGGCGCCCGCTCGGCAAGGCGGACGGCGCCGTGCCCGCCGGCACGACGGTCTTCGACGACGCCGTCCCGGGCGTCGCCAACCTCGACCCCGACCTGCTCGGCGCCCTGCGCCGGGCCGCGACCGACGCCGCACGCGGCGGGGTCCAGTTCGTCGTCGACAGCGGCTGGCGCTCCGCGGCCTACCAGAAGCACCTGCTCCAGGAGGCGGTCGCGACGTACGGCTCCAAGGCGGAAGCCGCCCGCTGGGTGGCCACGCCCGGCACGTCGGCGCACGTCTCCGGCGACGCCGTCGACATCGGGCCGGCCACCGCCGCGACCTGGCTCTCGGCGCACGGCGTCGCGTACGGGCTCTGCCAGATCTACGCCAACGAGCCCTGGCACTACGAGCTGCGTCCCGCCGCCGCCGGCCAGGGCTGCCCGGCGATGTACGCCGACCCGACGCACGATCCGAGGATGCAATGAGCAGAGCCGCGGTCTTCGCCCTCGCCCTGATCGTCGCGGGCTGCGGGAGCGCCCCGGCGGCGATCCCCACGCCGTCGACTGACAGCGCCCGCGCGCAGGCGGTCAAGTTCTCCGCCTGCATGCGCCAGCACGGCGTCACCCAGTTCCCGGACCCCGACGCGTCCGGCGAGCTGACCGTCGACGCGGTGGTCAACGGCTCGTCGCTGGACACGAGCTCCACGACGTGGAAGCGGGCGATCAGCGCGTGCCAGGACCTGCAGCCGTCCGGGTTCACGGGCCACCGGCGCAGCGAGCAGCAGCAGGCGTACGCGCTGAAGTTCGCCCAGTGCATGCGCGACAACGGCGTGCCCGACTTCCCGGACCCGACGCGCGACGGCGCCCTGATCGACACGACCCGCATCCCGTCCGCCGCCGGTCGCGGCGCCCTGGACATCCCGGGCTTCACGGCCGCGACGGACAAGTGCGGCGCGATCTTCGCGGACGAGCTGGGGCTGAAGGGCCGGTGAGGTGGATCCTGGCCGGCGCGGCCGTGCTGGCCGCGGTCGTCGTCGCGGGTGCCCTGCGGGCGTCTCCGGCCGCGCCGGCGCCGGTGCCGGCGCCGGTGAGCACCGCGCGGGTTCAGCGGGGCGACCTCTCCTCGATGCTCACGCTCACCGGGGTCCTGACCTACCGGGCGCGCCCGGACGGCAAGCCGTACACCGCGATCAACCAGGCGCGCGGGATCTACACCGCGCTGCCCGTCGAAGGCGACCGAGTTGGCTGCGGCGACGTCCTGTACCGGGTGGACGACGCGCCGGTGCGGCTGCTGTGCGGCACGGTCCCGGCCTACCGCGACCTGCGCGTCGGCGACACGGGCCGGGACGTCCGGCAGCTCAACCGGAACCTGCACGTCCCCGGAGCCCGCTTCACCTGGAGAACGGAGCGGGCGCTGAAGCGGCTTCACCGAACCGGCACGCTCGCCGTCGGCGCCGCGGTCTTCCTGCCGAAGCCGGTCCGGATCGCCAAGGTGACCGCCGAGCTGGGCGGACCCGCGCGGCCGGGGATGCGGGTCGCGCAGGCGACGTCCGACGCGCTCGAGGTGCAGGTGAGCCTCGCGGCGTCCCAGCAGGGTGAGATCAGGCGGGGCGACCGCGCCCGGATCACGCTCCCCGGCAACCGGTCGGTGCCGGGCCGGGTGAGCCGGCTGGGGACCGTCGCGCGGAGCGCCGGCAAGGACGACGACGTCGCCAACGCGACGATCCCGGCGTTCATCCGCCTGGACACGCCGGTCCGCGGGCTCGACCGCGCGCCGGTCCGGGTGGAGATCACCACCAAGGGCGTGGAGGACGCGCTGAGCGTCCCGGTGACCGCGCTCGTCGGGAAGGCCGGCGGGGGGTTCGCGGTCGAGGTCGTGCACCGCGGGCTGGTCGCCGTGAAGGTCGGCCTGTTCGACACCGCGGGCGGGCGCGTGCAGGTCACGGGCGAGCTGGCCGCGGGCGACGCCGTCGTGGTGCCGTCGCCGTGAGCGGCGTCCTGGAGCTCGACGGGGTGAGCAAGGTCTACGGCGAGCAGCCGCCGGTGCCCGCGCTGCGGGGCGTGTCCTTCGCCGTGACGCCGGGCGAGCTGGTGGCGATCGTCGGGCCGTCCGGGTCCGGCAAGTCCACGCTGCTGCACGTCATGGGGACGCTGGAGCGGCCCACCGGCGGCGTGATCCGGATCGGCGGCGTCGACGCCGCGCGGCTGAACGACCGCGACCTGTCGCGGCTGCGGGCGCGGGAGATCGGCTTCGTCTTCCAGCGGTTCTTCCTGGCCGAGCACGCCACGGTGCGGGAGAACGTCGCCGACGGGCTGCTCTACGCCGGCGTCCCCGCCGCCGAGCGGTACCGGCGCGCGGACGAGGCGCTCGAACGGGTCGGCCTCGCGCCGCGCGCGAGGTTCAAGCCCACGAAGCTCTCGGGCGGGGAGCGGCAGCGGGTCGCGATCGCCCGCGCGCTCGTCGGGCGGCCCGCGATCGTACTGGCCGACGAGCCGACCGGGAACCTCGACAGCGCCACCGGCGCGTCGATCATGGCGCTGATCCGCGAGCTCAACGCCGCCGGCGCCACGATCGTGATGATCACGCACGACGCGGACCTCGCCGCGCAGCTCCCGCGCCGGATCCGGGTGCTGGACGGCCAGATCGTCGCGGACGAGCGGTGAGCGCCCGCGATCGGTTGCGGGTCGCGAGCGTCGGGCTGCGCGCCCGGCCGCTGCGGGCCGCGCTGTCGGCGCTCGGGATCGCGATCGGCACGGCGGCGATCGTGGCGGTGCTCGGGCTGTCCTCCTCGTCGCAGGCCGGGCTGCTGGCGGAGATCGACCGGCTCGGGACCAACCTGCTGACCGTCGAGCCCGGGGAGCGCTTCACCGGCGGGCAGGCGAAGCTGCCGCTCGAGGCGCCGGGGCGGATCGCGCTGCTGGGCGACGTGTCGTCGATCGCCCACACCGGCCTGCTGAAGGACACGAACGTCTACCGCAGCTCGCTGATCCCCGCGAGCAACACCGGCGGCCTGCTGGTGCAGGCCGCGAGCCTGACCCTGCCGGCCGTGCTCAACACCGGCGTCGCGCGCGGCCGCTGGCTCAACGCGGGCACGGCCCGCGAGCCGGTCACGGTGCTCGGCGCGGCCGCCGCGCAGCGGCTGGGGGTGGACCGCGTCCTGGCCGGCCAGCGGATCTGGCTGGGCGGCCAGTGGTTCAGCGTGGCGGGCATCCTGCACAGCTCGCCGCTGGCGTCCGACGTCGACAACAGCGCCCTGGTCGGCTACACCGCCGCCGCGCGGTACCTCGGCTACGACGGTTCGCCGAGCACGATCTACGTGCGTACCGCGACCGGGCAGGAGGCGGCGGTGCAGGCGCTGCTCGCGCGGACCGCGAACCCCGCGGCGCCGAACGAGGCCGCGGTCAGCCAGCCGTCCGACGTGCTCACCGCCCGAGCGGCCGCCGCGGGTGCGTTCGACAGCCTCTTCCTCGGGCTCGGCGTCGTGGCGCTGCTGGTCGGGGCCGTCGGCGTCGCCAACATCATGATCATCTCGGTGCTCGAACGGCGCTCGGAGATCGGGTTGCGGCGCGCGCTCGGGGCGACGAAGGGGCAGATCCGGACGCAGTTCCTGGCGGAGTCGATCCTGCTCGCGGCCGGCGGCGGGATCGCCGGGGTGCTGGCCGGGGTCGCGGCGACCGCCGTGTACGCCGGCTCGAAGGGCTGGGCGGTCGTGATCCCCGCCGAGGCGTGGTCGGGCGGCATCGCCTCGGCGCTCCTGATCGGCGCGCTCGCCGGCCTGCTGCCCGCCGTCCGGGCGTCGCGGATGCCGCCGACCGTGGCGCTGCGGACGGTCTGACCTCAGATGGTGTCGACGTCCGCGACCGCGACCAGATGGACGTCGTCGCGGTCGCGGCCGAGCTGCTGCAGCCGCGGTGAGAAGCCAGTCCTGTCGAAGAAGTAGAGCGGCGTGCCGGTCTCGCCGAGCAGCTTGACGATCGTCTCCAGCTTGTCGAGCTCCTCGGCGCCGTGCTCATTGACGCTCCACTTGCAGGAGCCGAGCGCGAGCACGCGCCGGGACGCGTCGACCGGCACGACGTCGGCCTCGTACTGGCGCGAGTGCAGGCGGCCGGCGTGGCGCTCGCGGCGGCTGCCCCACCAGCGTCCGACCTCGACCGCCTCCGGCACGTGGCGCAGCATCCACTGCTGGCAGACCTCCTCGAAGGCGTCGCGGGAGACGAAGTGGTCAAGCTCCGGCAGGACGGTCTCTTCGAGATGCCCGCGCGCGGACGCGCGTGTCTGCAACCGGCTCTCGTACGGGGCGACGAACCGGAACCAGAAGCGCAGGAACGGGTCGGTGATCGCGTAGAGGACCTTACGGCCGCCGGCCTGCGTGATCGGGTAGCGGCGGCGAACGAGCCGCATCTCCTCGAGCGTCTCCAGGAAGGTGCGCGCTTCCTCAGGCCGGCGCTGCAGGCGGGCGGCGATCTCGCCGAGGCGGGTGGCGCCACCGGCGATGGCGCGCAGCGCCGACATGTAGACGGCGCGATCGCGGATGCGGCTCTCCTGCGCCAGCAGGAACTCCGGCTCGGAGCGCAGCAGCCCGTCGGGCACGAGGACGGCGCGCAGGATGTTGGCGGCGAGATCCCGCTCCGGGTCGATCTCGTCCAGGTAGTAGGGGACGCCGCCGAACACGGCCCACGCGCGGATGCGGTCCTCGACGCTCCAGTCGGGCACGAACGGCCGGATGTCCGTGCCCGTGAACGGTTCGACGTGCAGCGACCCGGTCCGGCGGCCGTAGCTGGTGGCGGCGTAGCCCACGACCTCCTTCTCGAAGAAGCTGACGTCGCTGCCGGCGATCAGCAGCCGCAGGCGAGGATCGTCCTTGTGGTCGCGCATCAGCGTGTTGATGAGCGAGCCGAGCTCCTGGTTGCGGCGCGCGGCGAACTGGAACTCGTCGATCGCGATCAGGATCGGGCCGTCGTCGAGGAGCTCCTCGAGCGCCGCGAACGCCGCCCGCCACGAGCTCAGCGGTTGCTCCTCGTACAGCCGCCGGCCGGAGACGCGGGCGATCTCCTTGCTGAGGTCGTCCAGGTGGTCGCGCTCGGTGCCCGCGGTCGCCTCGAAGAGCAGGTGCCGGCGCTGGGCCGCGAAGTGCGCGATCAGGTGGCTCTTGCCGACTCGGCGGCGCCCGTAGATCACGACGAACTCGGCGCGCGGGGAGCTCCAGCGCTCTTCGAGCGCCTCGAGCTCGTCTCGGCGGTTGAAGAAGCGACCCATGTTCAGAGTTACTCTAGTACAAACTATAGATCCGTACTAGAGTTTATGCGCTGTCCCCTGCGGTCTCGCTCGTTCGTCTCCAGGAAGATCGACAATCCCCCCAAGGAGGCGGACATGAAGTACGCGATGCTGATCTACCCCAAGCCGGGCAGCCACGACGGGCTCGAAGAGGACGCGGCCAGGGCGCTGACGGCGGAGTACCTGTCGCTGCGCGACGACCCGCGCTGCCTCGGCGGCGCGCACCTGCAGCCGGGCGAGATGGCGACGACCGTCCGCGCCGGCGACCTGATCACCGACGGCCCGTTCGCCGACGCCAAGGAGGTGCTCGGGGGCTACTACGTGCTCGACGCGGCCGACCTGGACGCGGCGCTCGAGTTCGCGCAGCGGATTCCGGCGATCCGGCTCGGCGGCGCGGTCGAGGTCCGGCCGCTGGTCGAGATCCCGCTGGAGACGGGACACTGATCGAGCGGATCTTCCAGCGCGAGTGGGGCCGCGTCCTCGCCTCCCTGGTCGGCGTTCTCGGCGACATCGACCTCGCCGAGGAGGCCGCCCAGGAGGCGTTCGCGATCGCGGCCGAGCGGTGGCCCCGCGACGGGACGCCCGAGCACCCGGTGGCCTGGCTGGTGGCCACCGGGCGCAACCGCGCCGTCGACCGCATCCGCCGCGAGCGGACGCTGCGGGACAAGACGCGCCAGCTGGAAGCCGATCCGCTGACCGCGACGATCGACGTGCTCGACTTCGACGACAGCACGATCCGCGACGAGCGCCTGGAGCTGATCTTCACCTGCTGTCACCCGGCGCTCGCCGTCGAGGCGCAGGTGGCGCTGACGCTGCGCGCGCTGGGCGGCCTCAGCACGCCGGAGATCGCGCGCGCGTTCCTGGTCTCCGAGGAGACGATGAAGCGCCGCCTCTCGCGGGCCAAGGCCAAGATCAAGGCGACCGCGATCCCGTTCGCGGTGCCCGCCGACCACCGGCTCCCCGATCGCCTGGCCGCCGTGCTCGCGGTCGTCTACCTGGTCTTCAACCAGGGCTATCCCGAGGGCGACGAGCTGGCCGCCGAGGCGATCCGGCTCGGCCGGCTGCTGGCCGAGCTGATGGCCGACGAGCCCGAGGTGCACGGGCTGCTCGCGCTGATGCTGCTGCACGACTCGCGCCGGCGGGCGCGCGTGGTGGACGGCGAGCTGGTCCCGCTGGCCGAGCAGGACCGCTTGCGTCACGACCCGGCGCTGGTGGCCCAGGGCCGCGCCGCGCTCGAGCGGGCGCTCGCGCTGCGGCGGGATCCCGGGCCGTACGTGCTGCAGGCGGCGATCGCGTCGCTGCAGGCCGAGCCGGCGATCGACTGGGACGAGGTCGCGCTGCTCTACGAGCGCCTCGAGCGCCTGACCGGCTCGCCGGTGGTGACGCTCAACCGCGCGGTCGCGGTGGCCGAGGCAGGCCGGCCCGAGCTGGCGCTCTCGATCGTCGACGCGCTCGAGCTCGGCGACTACCGCTACGTGGCCTCCACCCGGGCCGAGCTGCTGCGCCGCCTGGGCCGGACCGACGAGGCGCGGGCGGCGTTCGCCGACGCGCTGCGGCTGGCGGTCACGGACGCCGAGCGGCGGTTCCTGGCCCGGCGCCTGGCCGAGCTCTAGCGCCGGGCAGGAGGGCCGCCGCGAGGCTCGGGAGCGCTATGCGGTCGCTTCGGCGGCCTCCGGCCACTTCGCGATCTGGCGCGCGAAGTCGGGCGGCGACAGGGCGACGAGCAGGTGCGCGTCGACGCTCCCCGGGTTCTCGAGCCGCACGCGGCGGCCGACCGGGATCGTGGTCAGCGTGCCGAGCGGCAGCTCGATGACGCGCTCGTCGTCGGCCACGTCGACCAGGTGCGCGGAGCCGGACTGGGGGATCAGCACGACGGTCGAGGGGCCGTGGTCGTGCTCGGGCATCCCGCCGCCCGCCGGCACGGTGACGCTGATGACGCCGAGCGGCGAGTCCGCCTCCGTCCCGAGCAGCACCTCCACGATTGGGCTTCCGGGAACGGACGCGCTCCGCTGCACCCCATTGCCGAGAGCGATCTGCTGGATCTCCATGCCGACCTCCGTGCGCTGTGTTTTAAACACCTGCGCTGTGTATATTAGGGCGCCCTAATGAGGAGCGGGGGGCCGCAGGCGCGAGGAGAGCGCGAGCGCGACCAGCGGCAGCGTGGCGAGCACGATGAACGCGCCCTGCGGCCCGTGGTGGTCGGCGATCACGCCCAGCACGGGCTGGAAGAGCCCGCCGGCGCTGACCGCGAGCCCGAGCGTCACGCCCGCGGCGGTGCCGGGCCGGCTCGGGAGGTAGTCCTGACCCAGCTTGATCAGGACCGCGAACGGGATGTTGGTGACCAGGCCGAGGAGCGCCACCAGCGGCAGCGCGGCGTACGGGTTCTGGCACAGCAGCAGCGCGACGAACGCCGGGATCAGCAGCGCGTTGCCGACCTGCACCGCCCGCAGCAGCCCGAGGCGATCGCCGATCCGGCCCCCGATCAGCGTCCCCGCGATCCCGCCGCCCAGCTCCAGCGTCAGCGCGGTCCCGCCCAGCCCGGCGGACGCCCCGAGGTGGCGGATCCAGTACAGCGCGACGAACGTGTTGATGCCGAAGGAGATGCACGAGCGCGTGATCTCGACGGCCGCGAGCAGCCCGAACATCCGCGGCTGGTCCCGGCCGGCGTGCGCGTGGTGCGTCGCCGCCTGCGCGAGCTGGCGCCGCTGGTGCCGCGACAGCACGAACGCCATCAGCACCGCGGGTGGGATGAAGAGCGCGGTCGCCTGCAATCCCCACGCGGCCAGCGCGGGCGTCGCCAGCGCGGGCGCGACGAAGAACCCGACGCTGCCGCCGGCCGCGAAGTAGCTCATCGCGGTGGCGCTGTGGGCGGCGGCCCGGCGCGCGTCGCGCCCCGCGGGCGGGTGGAACATCGCGATGCCGAACCCGGACACCAGCAGCAGCGCGAACACGGCCGGATAGGGAACGACCAGCCCGGACAGCCCCACCCCGATCGCGGCCAGGATCAAGCCGGCGGGCGCCAGCCAGCGCAGCGCGTGGCGATCGGCGAGATGGCCGATCAGCGGCTGCGGGATCGCGCTGCCGAACGTCGCCGCCAGCGCCAGCCCGGAGGCGGCGGCGTAGCTGTAGCCGCGCTCGAGCACGAAGAACGGCACGGCCGCGGGCACGAGCCCCTGGTAGAGGTCGTCGACCGCGTGCGCGGTCGCCCAGACCCGCATCCGCTGCCAGTTGGACGGGAGCGCCGGCGCCGCGGCGCGCGGCGCCGGGTCCGTGGCGGCGGGCTCCTCGACCAGGCTCATGCACCGTCACGGTACGAGCTCGAGCCGCGCTCGACTCTCCGTAATCTGCCCAAGAATGTCGGAGATCCGCCATGAGCCGCGGGCGCGCACCGTCGCCACGAACCTCGCCGCCGGCGACATGATCGACCGTCACCGCCACGACGACCACCAGCTGGTCTACGTCTCCACCGGCGTGCTGGTCGTGCAGACCGCCGCGGGCAGCTGGGTGGCGTCGCGCGACCGCGCGGTCTGGCTGCCCGCCGGCACCTGGCACCAGCACCGCTTCTACGGCGCCAGCCGCCTCCACACGGTCGGCTTCCCCGCCGGCAAGCCGCCCCTCGCGGACCCCGGACCGACGGTCGTCGCCGTCTCGCCCCTGCTGCGCGAGCTGCTGATCGCGTGCGCCGATCCCGCGCTCGCTCCGCGCGAGGTCCAGCGCGTCCGGGCGGTGATCCGCGACCAGCTCCGGCGCTCCCCGCAGCAGCCGATCACGCTTCCGACCCCGAGCGACCCGCGCCTCGTCGAGGCCTGCTCGATCGCCTCCGAGCGGCTGGACGAGCCGATCACGCTCGGCGAGCTGGCCCAGCGAGTGGGGGCGGGCGAGCGAACGCTCTCCCGCCTGTTCCGCCACGAGCTGGGGATGACCTACCCCCAGTGGCGGCGCAGCGTGCGCCTGCTGAGCGCCGCGATCCTGCTCTCCGGCGGCGCGTCGGTCACCGCCGCCGGCCAGCAGTGCGGCTTCAGGACCACCAGCAGCTTCATCGAGGCGTTCCGGCGCGCGCTGGGGGAGACCCCGGGCGCCTACCGGACGGTCACGGCAGATCCACGACGCGCCAGGACGGCACCGGCGACACCACCGCCGCCCCGCTGACGTCCAGCCGCTGCCCCGGCCGTACGGCCGGGGAGCTCGACACGATCACGCGCCCGTCGGCGTTGACCAGCGCCGCGGGGCGGCCGAGCGCCGGCAGGACGCGCCGCTCGAGGCTGGTGACGAGCACGTCGGCCGCGGCCACGCCGAGGATCGCTCCGTCGGCGATCACCGGCGCGGAGAACGTGATCGCGTACTGGTTCGTGCACGCGTAGTCGACGTACGGCCCGGCCATCCGCGGCGCGAGCGCCCGCACCGGCGTCGCGTACCAGTCGAGCCCCGTGTAGTCGTAGAAGTCCGGCGCCGCCGGGTCGAGGTTCACGCGCAGCGCCTCGGGCGCTCCGCCGCGCCCGTCGGTCCACCACCACTCCAGCCACAGCGGCGCGTCGGAGAGCAATCCGGGCGCAGTCACGATCCCGGCGCCGGTCACGAGCTCGCCGTGCGCCGACAGCAGGGCGAAGATCGCCGGCCGCACGTCCGCCAGGTCCTCCCGCCGGACCCGGCCCGAGCCCACCAGCGCGGCGAACTGGGCGCCGAGCGCGTCGAGCTCGCCAAGGACGCCCTCGAGCTCCGCCGCCACCGCCTCCAGCGCCTGGTCGGCCGCCTCGCGCAGGCTCAGCCGGAGCCGGATCAGCCCCTCGGTCTCCGCCGCGACGTGGCGCTCGGCGGCCTTGCGGGCGACGTCGGGCCGCCGCCCCGCGATCGCGGTCACCAGCCGCCGCCGGCCGCGCACGAGCGCGGCGTGGTCGTCGAACCCCAGCAGGTCGCCGACCTCGGCCCGCAGCTGGGCCTCCTCGCGCGTCAACCGCGGGGACTGCGCGGCGCCCGCGATCGCGATCGTGAGCTCCGTGTCCGCCCGCCGCCGCTCGCTCGCGCTGCCGGCGCCGGCCAGCCGCTCGACCTGCTCCTCGAGCCGGCGGATCTCCTCCGGCACGGCGCGCTCCGCCGCCAGCCGGGCCGCGGCGCCGGCGATCGCGCCGCGCTGGTCGCCGAGGTCGCGCAGCTCCTGGACGCTGAACCGCAGCAGCGGCTCGCCGAGGTCGGCGGGCACGCGCACGAAGCTGCCGCCCCCGCGCCCGCGCCGGGTCGTGATCAGCCCCTGCGCGCGCAGCATCGTCAGCGCTTCGCGCAGCGTGACCGTCGAGACGCCGAGCTGCGCCGCGAGCTGCGCCTCGGCCGGAAGCCGCTCGCCGTCCAGCACGAGCCCGAAGCGGATCGCGTCCCCGAGCCGGCGCGCGACCAGCTCGGCGCGGCCGCCCGTGCCCTCGAGCGGCGCGAGCAGCGTCCGCGCCGTGGCCGTCGTGAGGCCGACGGACGGCGACGGACCGTCCTCAGAAGAATCCTTGACAGCCAAACATATAAAACCATAGACTAATCCGCAGCGAGAGAGGAGGCTGAGGATGGACACACTCGGTACGGCAGCCCCCGCCGGCACGCCCACGGACGACGACGCTCGCCTGGCGAGCCTCGGCTACCAGCCGCAGCTGCGGCGCGTGCTCGGCCTGTTCGGCAACTTCTCCGTCGCCTTCACCTACCTCTCGCCGATGGTCGGCATCTACTCGCTGTTCCTGCTCGGCGTCGGCACGGGCGGCCCGGCGTACCTGTGGCTGCTGCTGGTCCCGGTGCTCGGGATGCTGCTGGTCGCGCTCGTGTTCGGCGAGCTGGCGAGCCACTATCCGGTCGCCGGCGCGGTCTACCAATACAGCAAGTTCTCGGTCGGCCCCCGCTACGGGTGGCTGGTCGGCTGGTTCTACGGCATCGCGCTGCTGGTGACGGTCGCCGCGGTGGACACGGGCGTCGTCAGCTACGTGGCGGCGCTGACGCACAACTGGTTCGGCTGGAACCTGAACCCCGCGACGCACTCGACGATCCTCGTCATCACGCTGATCCTGCTGGCGATCCAGACGACGCTGAACATCACCGGCACCCGGATGATGGCCCGCGTCGCGCAGTTCGGCGTCTGGGTCGAGCTGGTCGGGACGCTGGGGATCGCGATCATCCTGGCGATCCACGGGTTCCACCACGGCCTCGGCTTCCTCTTCACGACCCAGGGCGTCGAGCACGCGGCGACCAACCCGCTCAAGCTCGACTTCCACGGCAGCCTGCTCGGCGCCGGGCTGATCGCGGTGCTCGCGCCGGTCTACATCGTCTACGGCTTCGAGTCCGCGGGCGACATCTCCGAGGAGACCAAGGACGCCGGCCGGCTGGTCCCGCGCGCCATGCGCCTGGCGATCATCTGGGGCGGCCTGGCCGCGTTCGTCCTGACCGCCGCGCTGATCCTGGCGATGCCCGCGCACGACCCGGTGGGCGCGACCGTCAACGGCGGCGGCGTCCCGTTCATCCTCAGCCAGCTGTCGACCGGGCTGCAGGACTTCCTGCTGCTGCTGATCATCTTCGCGTTCTTCTCCTGCGGCACGTCGATCCAGGGCGCGGGCAGCCGGCTGGCGTTCTCCTACGCCCGCGACGGCGCGCTCCCCGGCGCCAACTGGCTCTCGACGGTGCACCAGCGGTTCAAGACGCCGGTCAACGCGCTCGTCTCCGGAGCGTCGGTCACGGTCCTCTTCGTCCTGCTCGTGTTCGCCTCGCCGAGCCACGACATCCACATCTGGTTCATCACCTACCCGGCGGACACGAACGTGCTGGTGTCGCTCGTCTCGTTCGGCGTCAGCGGCATCTACCTGTCCTTCCTGCTGACGGTGATCGCCGCGCTCGTGGCCCGCGCTCGCGGCTGGGTGCCGGAGGGCTCGTTCCGGCTCGGACGCTGGGGCTGGGCGGTGACGATCCTGGCCGCCGCGTACCTCGGCCTGATGCTGATCAACGTCGTGCTGCCGACCGGGATCACCAGCCCGCGCGCCTACTTCAACCTCGACTGGATCACGCTGCTGGTGATGTTCGTGATCGCCGCGCTGGGCTTCCTCTACCTGATCTTCGGACGCGCCGACCGGGGCGTGGCCGAGCACGTGCACGACCCGATCGAGCTCACCGGCGCCGAGCGCGCGCGCTGACCACCGCGTGCGCAACCGCACGTCTGGTGCGGTCCGAAACGCCCGCCTGTCAGCCCCGTCTCAGACAACTCTCCTCAACGCGGAAGTACCGTGTTCGGGGAGGCAGGGCGGATTGGTAGGAAGGATGGTTACAAAACGATGATCGGATACAGGCCTCGTTTGGCAGCGCTCGCGGGGTTGTGCGCGCTGGCGGTCGCCGCGTGCGGCGGCAGCAGCTCCAAAGACGAGAGCACGGCGACCCCGGCCCCCGCGGCCGCGTCCGGCGCCGTCGCCGCGGTGCGCGACAAGGTGCCGGCGGCGATTCGCGACAAGGGCACGCTGACGGTGGCGGCGGACGCCACGTACCCACCGAACGAGTTCATCGGCAACGACGGCAAGACCGTCGAAGGCATGGACCCGGACCTGGCGAAGGCGCTGGCCGCCGTCATGGGGCTCAAGGCGGACGTCAAGAACGCGACGTTCGACAGCATCATCCCGGGCCTCGCGGCCCACAAGTTCGACCTCGGCATGTCCTCGTTCACGGACACCAAGGAACGTGAGCAGACGGTCGACTTCGTCACGTACTACAACGCGGGCACCTCGTTCTACGTCAACGCCGACGGTGGACCGGACATCAACGGCCTCGCCGACCTCTGCGGGAAGACCGTCGCGGTCGAGAAGGGCACCACGCAGCAGAACGACGCCGAGGCGCAGAGCAAGAAGTGCGGCTCCAACAAGGTGAAGGTGCTGACGTTCCCCGACCAGAACGGCGCGAACCTGGCGCTCTCCAGCGGCCGCGCGCAGGTCGGCATGGCCGACTCGCCGGTGGCGGACTTCCAGGTCAAGCAGTCCGACGGCAAGTTCAAGCTCGTCGGCCAGCCCTACGGCACGGCGCCGTACGGCATCGCGATGCCGAAGGACACCGACATGGCGCCCGCGGTCCAGGCCGCGATGAAGGCGATCATCGCCAACGGCGAGTACCAGAAGGTCCTCGACAAGTGGGGCCTGAAGTCCGGCGGGATCACCGACCCGGTGATCAACGGGGCGACGAGCTGACCCATGGCGGCCGTCGGCCACTCCCCCAACGAGCCGAGCGGGGCGACAAGCCCTGAGGCGATCCGCGCCGTCCCCCTGCGCCATCCCTGGCGCTGGGTGGTGGCCGCGATCGTCGCGCTGCTGATCGTCATCGTCATCCACTCGGTAGCGACGAACCCGCGCTTCGGCTGGGGAACGGTCGGCGACTTCCTGTTCGACGGCCGCATCCTGCGGGGCCTGCTGCTGACGCTCGAGCTGACGGTCATCGCGATGGTCGTCGGCATCGTGCTCGGCGTGCTGCTCGCGGTGATGCGGCTGTCGCCGAACCCGCTGGTGTCCGCGGCCAGCTCGTTCTACATCTGGCTGTTCCGCGGCACGCCGGTGCTGGTCCAGATCCTGTTCTGGAGCTTCATCTCGGCGCTCTATCCGACGATCTCGCTCGGGATACCGTTCGGCGGCCCGGTGTTCATCAGCGGCGACGCCAACGCGGTCATCACGCCGTTCGTCGCCGCGATCCTGGCGCTCGGGCTCAACGAGGGCGCGTACATGGCCGAGATCGTCCGCGCCGGCATCATCTCGGTCGACGAGGGCCAGGAGGAGGCGGCGCAGGCGCTCGGCATGACGCGGCTGCAGACGATGCGGCGGATCGTGCTGCCGCAGGCGATGCGGGTGATCATCCCGCCGACCGGCAACGAGACGATCTCGATGCTCAAGACCACGTCGCTGGTCAGCGTGATCGCCGTGTCGGAGCTGCTCTACTCGGCGCAGTTGATCTACGCGGTCAACTACAAGCAGATCCCGCTGCTGATCGTGGCGTGCATCTGGTACCTGACCGTGACGTCGATCCTGTCGGTCGGCCAGTACTACGTGGAGCGCCGCTTCGGGCGCGGCACGAGCCGCCGGCAGCCGACGACGTTCCTGGACCGCTGGCGGCGGAACCTGCGCTACATCCGCCCGCCCAAGCAGGAGGAGGCGAGCGCGTGAGCGAGGTGCCGATGGTCAAGGCCGAGGCGCTCTGCAAGAGCTTCGGGCGCCTCGATGTCCTCAAGGGCATCACGCTCGAGGTCCAGCGCGGCGAGGTGATGTGCCTGCTCGGGCCGTCCGGCTCGGGCAAGTCGACGTTCCTGCGCTGCATCAACCACCTCGAGAAGATCGACGCCGGGCGCCTGCGGGTGGACGGCGAGCTGGTCGGCTACCGCGAGCAGGGCGACAAGCTCTACGAGCTGCACGAGTCCGACATCATCCGCAAGCGCTCGGAGATCGGGATGGTCTTCCAGCGCTTCAACCTGTTCCCGCACATGACCGCGATCGAGAACGTGATCGAGGCGCCGATGCTGGTCAAGAAGGTGCCGAAGGCCCGGGCCGTCGAGCGCGGCATGGAGCTCCTGCGCCGGGTCGGGCTGGGGGACCGGGCGAAGGCGTACCCGACGCAGCTCTCCGGCGGCCAGCAGCAGCGGGTCGCGATCGCGCGAGCGCTCGCGATGGAGCCCAAGCTGATGCTGTTCGACGAGCCGACTTCGGCGCTCGACCCGGAGCTGGTCGGCGAGGTGCTCGACGTCATGCGCGGGCTCGCGAACGCGGGCATGACGATGGTCGTCGTGACCCACGAGATCGGCTTCGCCCGCGGCGCCGCCGACTCCGTGGTGTTCATGGACGGCGGCGTGGTCGTCGAGGCCGGCCCGCCGGCCGACGTGTTCGACAACCCGCAGCACGAGCGCACGAAGTCGTTCTTGTCGAAGGTCCTATGAGGCGCTGAGCCGGGCGATCGCCGGCTCGGCGGGCGCGATGTAGCGGCGGCGCAGCCGCCGCTCCTCGCCCGTCAGCCGCGCGACGCCCCGCAGCGCGCGCATGAACCAGGCCGCGCCGGCGGACGGCGGCTCGGTGTCCGACAGGCCGAGCGCGACCGCCATGTGGCGCGGGTCGCGCGGCACGCCCTCGGTGTTGACGCGGCCGTCGGCCCGCAGGCCGAACAGGATCAGCTGCATCTCCAGGAACCCGCGCTGGCCGTCGCGCAGCGCGACGCGGAAGCGGGTCGGCGCGCCGGAGGCGTTGACGAAGCAGTGCGCGACGTCCGGCGCGGCGGTGAACGTCTGGCCCGCGGTGAGCTTGACGGTGCGGTCCGCGAGCCGGATGTCGAGCGTGCCCTCCAGCACCTCGAACCACTCGGCGTAGCCGCGGTGGACGTGCATCGGGGTGCCGCCGCCGGGGCCGAGGTCGACTTCGACGAGCGTCTGGGCGGGGCCGTGCTCGAGGATCGTCAGGCGCTCGGGGAAGCCGTCCTGCTCGAACCGCATGACGTGATCAGAGGCAATCGTGGACATGGGCTCAGCCTCGCCTGCGCGCGGCCGCGCGGCGTCCACCGGAGGTCGCGACGAACGGCGCGCGGATACGCCGTTCGTCGCGACGCGCGGTCAGCGCTTGAGCGTGACCGTGGCGCTCAGGCCGCCGCCGGAGACCTTGAGGCTGACCCGCTTGCGCTTCGCGAGCTTGCGCTTGGCGGCCGCGGTGAACTTCAGCGTCACCGTCGCCGAGCCCGACGCCGAGACCGTCACCTTGCCGGACGCCACCTGCTTGGAGCCCTGCTTGGCGACCAGCGTCAGCGTGCCGCGCTTCGCCCCGGTCACGCGGAGCTTGAAGCCGCGCTTGAGCGCGGTCTTCAGCCGCACCTGCGAGGCGAGCTTGAGCGCCGGCTTCGCGGGCGCCGGCGTGCCGGTGCCGGCCGGCGGCGTGGTGCCGGGCGGCGGCGGGGCCTCGCCCTCGCGCGGGCCGGGGTTGACGTTCGCCGGGCCCCAGTCGGGTTCGGTGCCGCCCGGGATCACCGGCCGTGAGGACATCCCCTCGCAGCGGCTGACGTCGTCCCAGACGTGGATCGCGCCCTCCTCGTACCAGGCCAGCGCCGTGCCGCTCGGCGACCAGGTCGGCCCCGCGATCTGGCTCGTCGCGGTGGTGACGCAGCCGGTGTCGGCGTCCGGCAGCAGCAGCGTGCCGTCCGCGCGCGAGCCGCTCTGCACGTCGCCGCGGATCTTCAGCCACATGACCGTGCGGTTCGCGCCGTAGCCGCGGATCGTCGCCACGTAGGTGCCCTGGCGGTTGACCTCGCCGTCGCTCTGGTCGGTGCTGTTGCTCTGGCCGACGAGGTCCTGGTCGTCGAACCAGTGCACGTCGGTGCTCGCGCCGGCGTCGTACGTGTTGACCTGGTGCAGGAACCCGGCGAACGTCAGGATCCGCGTGTTGGTGACCCAGGAGGAGCCGTACGTGTAGACGTTCCCGCTCGGCGCCATCCGGTCGGCAGGCGTGATCGCCGTGGCCGCGCGGGCGCTGCAGTCCGGGCCGGCGATCGGGCACTCGTAGCCGACGAGCGAGTAGACGATCTTCGAGCCGTCGGGGGAGATCGCGACCGCCGAGGGCGGGCCGTCGACGGGGTGGCTGACGGAGTTCGTCAGCGGCGGCGGGTCCATCCGGTTCAGGACGCTGCCGTTCTGCTTCATGCGGACGATCTCGGTCCCGTAGGAGGCGGCGATCGTGCCGTCGTCGGCCTGGCTCGGGGAGCGGTACGGGCGGTCCGGCGTGCCGTCGCGGGTCACCTGGTACTGGGTGGTGCCGTCGGGCGTGGCGATCCAGACGTTGGCGTCCTTGATGTAGACGATCGAGTCGGCGGCGGCGGCGCTCGGCAGCGCGAGCGCGAGCCCGGCCGCCGCGAGTGCGAGGCGGGCGCGCATCAGCCGACCTTCACCGTGCGGCTCACGCGCGTGGCCTTGCCCGTCTTCGGGCGCAGCTCGAGCGTCAGCCGGTACGTCGCGCGGCGGACCGACTTGGGCGCGCGGAGCCGGATCTTGAACGTGCCGGCCGCCTTCGCGGTCGCCTTGCCGCTGGCGTACGTCCGGCCCTTGCGGGTGAGCTTGAGCGTCAGCTTGCCGGCCTTCGGTGCGGTGACCGCGAGCTTGGTGCCCTTGCGCAGCGCCTTCGCGGTCAGCTTCTTCGGGACGGTGACGCCCAGCTTCTTCGGGGTCTTGGCGCCCGGGGCCGGGCCGCCACCGCCGCCGGGCGCCGGCGCGGCCGACCGCTCGACGGTCTCGCAGTCGGGCGCGACCACGTCGATCGTGTCCGCCAGCACCTTGTCCTGCCCGACGCCGCACGTGATCGTGTCGACCTCGCCGTCGCGTGCGTCGATCGTGTCGTTGCCGTACGCGGGGCGGCACTCGAGGAAGTTGCACGCGGCGACCGCGTCGGCGTTGACCGTGTCGCGCCCCGGGCCGGGGTTGATCGTGTCGTTGCCGTAGCCGCCGATGATCGTGTCGTCGCCGGCGCCGCCCAGGATCGTGTCGTCGTAGTCGAAGCCGGTCAGCAGGTCCGCCTGGTCGGTGCCGACCAGCCGCGACGGAAGCGCCAGGGTGCGGAACACCGACAGCTCGACCGGGCCCGCGCCCGGGGTGATGTCGGCCGCGACCAGCAGCTTGACCACCTCGACGTTGGTGACGTCGTCGTTCTCGCCGGGGCGGCCGTCGTCGGCGCCGCCGCCGAGCGTGAGCTTGACCACGCCGGTGGTCGCCGGGCCCGAGTACTCGTACTGGTCGAGCGTGTCGCGGCCGGGGCCGCCGTCGATGATGTCCGCGTACTGTGCGGTGCCGCCGCCGCCCACGGTGTCGTCGCCCTCGCCGCCGCGGACCTCGTCGGCGCCGTCGCCGCCCTCCAGCGTGTCGTTGCCGGGGCCGCCGAACAGGTGGTCGTCGCCCTGGTTGCCCTTGAGGACGTCGTTGCCGTCGCCGCCGATCAGCGTCTCCGGGCCGGCGTAGCCGCTGAGCTGGTCGTTGCCGGGGCCGCCGTCGATCGTGAGCGGCGTGCCGGGCGTCCAGCCCATGCCGAGCCGCGCGACGTCGTCGCCGTCGCCGAGCTCGGCGCGCACCCCGCCCGGCTGCGGCGTGCAGCGCAGCCGACCGGCCGGCTCGTACTCGCCGCGCGTGCAGAGCCCGCCGGCCGCGGTCAGCGCGACGTTGTCGTCGAAGACGATCTCCGTCCCCTCGTCGTTGATGAAGAGGTCGTTGACCTCGCCGGGCGCCGCGCGGAAGACGAGCGCGCCGTTCTCGGCGGTGACCGTCCCGGCGGAGGCGACGGCGGGCGAGACGAACGCCGCGACCAGCACGGCGAGGAACATGCGTTTCAAGGAAGCCATGCGCCGACCGTACGGCCGGGCTCCGGCCGCGAAATCGTCCGGAGGTCTTCCCTGCCTACGACGTTCGGCGCGCCGCGCCCGGCCGCACCAGCCCGCTCTCGTACGCGAAGACGACCGCCTGCACGCGGCTCTTGAGGTCGAGCTTGGCCAGCACGCGCGTCAGGTGCGTCTTGACGGTCGCCTCCGACAGGAACAGCGCCTGGCCGATGTCCGCGTTGGACTTGCCGGACGCCAGCTCGGAGAGCACCTGCAGCTCGCGCTCGGTCAGCTCGTGCAGCCGTCCGTGCAGCTGCTGCTGAGGCGCCGTCCCGACGTACTCCTGGATCAGGCGGCTGGTGAGCGCGGGGGCGAGCAGCGCGTCGCCGGCCGCGATGGTTCGCACCGCGCCGGCCAGCTGGTCCGGCGGGCCGTCCTTGAGCAGGAAGCCCGCGGCGCCGCTGCGGAACGCCTCGACGACGTACTCGTCGGCGTCGAACGTCGTCAGCATCAGCACGCGCGCGCGGGAGCCGGCGGCGAGCAGGCGGCGCGTCGCCGCGATCCCGTCGAGGTTCGGCATGCGGATGTCCATCAGCACGACGTCCGGGTGCGCGGCCAGCGCGACCTCGACCGCTTCGGCGCCGTCGCCGGCCTCGCCGACGACGCGCAGGTCGTCCTCGGCTTCGATCAGCGCGCGCAGACCGGCGCGCAGCAGGGCCTGGTCGTCGGCGACGACGACCTTGATCATCGGCGGCATGGCCGGATCGTAGGGCCGACCTCGACGTTTGCCGTACGACGTTCGGCTTGTCCGGGCTACGCTGGCGCGCGTGACTCCCGCCACGCCAGCGCTCCAGCTGCGGGTCGCGCTGGTCGTGATCGCGTGGGCGATCAGCGAGCCGCTGCTGCTCGAGGGCGACGCGTCACCGTGGGTCGCGCTCGCGTTCGGGCTGGTCGTGACCGTGCCGCTGCTGCTGTCGCGGCGGGCGCCGGTGGTGGTCGCCGTGGCGATCGGCGCCGCCTACTTGCTTCAGTACGCGCTCGGCGAGCGGATGGACGACGCGATGTCGCCCGAGCTGGCGCTGGCGTTCGGCCTGTTCGGCGTGGCCGCCTACGCGCCCGCGACGCGGTCGCGGCTGGTGCTCGCGCTGGCGCTCGCCGCCGCCGTGCCGGTCGCGCTGTGGACGATCTCCGTGCTGGACCTCGGCGAGATCGAGGCCGTCGCGACCTCGCAGTACCTGTACCTGAGCGCGGTCGTGTTCGCGGGCGTCCTGCCCGGGGTCGCGCTGCGCAGCCGGCAGCGCGAGGTCGACCGGCTCGAAGGCGAGGTCCGCACGCTGTACGTCCAGGCGGCGAACGAGGTCGGCGCCGCGGTCGACGACGAGCGACGGACGCTCAGCCGCGACATGGTGCGGGTCGTCGAAGGGCTGGTGGAGGAGATCCGGCCGCTGATCGCGCAGGCGCGCGGCGCGCTCGTCTCCGATGCGCCGGCGGCGGGCTTCGGGCGCCAGATGGCGGACGCGGCGGGGCGGGCGGCGGACGAGCTGCGCGGGCTGCTGCGCACGCTGACCGGCGACGCGGTCGCGCCGGCGGAGCGCCGGCGGGTGGACTGGCGCGGGCTGGCCGGGCTCGCGTTCCCGGTGGTCGGGCTCGCGGCGCTCGGTGTCGTGGACCGGATCGAGCTGCCGCCGCTGCCGCTGGAGGCGATGACCGCGACCGGGGTGCGGCTGACGATCCCGGCGTCCGCGGTCTCCCCGGTGGCCGGATACGCGCTGGCGGTGCTGACGCCGTGCGGCCTGCTGCTGCGGCGGCGCGCGCCGGTCGCGGCGGTCGCGCTCGTCGCCGCGTTCGTGCTGGTGCGGGTCGAGCTCGACGAGCTGTCCTCGCTGACGATCTCGCAGGTGTTCGTGTGCGGCGCGCTGGCCTACAACGCGGGCGCCTGGCCGCGGAGCCTGGCGGCGGCGCTGGTCGCGCTCGCGCTCGCGCTGGCGACGACCGTGATCTGCTGGCTCTCCGAGCAGTACCACTTCGCCGGGCTCGTCTACGCGTACATGGTCGCGGTGCTGCTCGGCACGTGGCTGGTGGGGCGGGCGATCCGGTACGACCTGCGCGCGGCGCTGACCCTGCGCGGCCGCGCGGAGGCGCTGCGCGAGCAGCGCGACCGGCTGTGCCGCGCGGCGGTGCACGGCCAGCGGCGGGACGTCGCGCGCGAGCTGCACGACGTCGTCGGCCACGGGCTGTCGCTGATCGTGATCCAGGCCGGGGTGGTCGACGTGCTCGCGGCGCGCGACCCGGGGCGCGCCCGCGAGGCGCTCGACCTGGTCGACGAGGCGACCCACACCACCCAGGCCGAGCTCGCCGCGCTGCGGACGGCGCTCGACGACGGCCCCGACGCCTCCGGCCCGTCGCGGTCCTGCTCGCGCACGCTGGCGCGGATCGTCGAGGACGCGCGCGCCGCGGGACAGCCCGTGCTGGCGTACGTCGACCCGCGGGTGGACGAGCTGGCGCCTGACCACCGCACGACGATCGTGCGGATCGCCCAGGAGGCGCTGACCAACGCGCGCAAGCACGCGGCCGGCGCGCCGACGACGCTGGAGATCGAGGCGCGCGGCGATCGCGTGCGGCTGGTGGTCCGCAACGATGCGGGAGCGCCGCTGGCGTCCGCGCCGCGCGGATCCCAGCTCGGCCTGCGCGGGATGGCCGAGCGCGCCGAGTCCCAGGGCGGCACGCTCGACGCGGGCTTCGACGGGGACGGC
>DATMGH010000137.1:0-9797 GCA_035555675.1 Solirubrobacter sp.
CGCGTGCACCAGCATGCTCGACGTGGTCGTCTTCCCGTGCGTCCCGGAGACCGCGATCGTCGGCTTGCGCTGCGTGATCTCCCCGAGCAGGTCGGCGCGGTGCAGCTCGGGCGCCCGGCGCTCCGGGTTGCTCTCCGGGACCGCCGAGGAGTAGACGACCTCCGCGCCCTCGGGCACGTTGGCCGCGTCGTGGCCGATGATCGGCTCGATCCCCGCTTCCGCGAGCACGTGCGCGTACGGCGAGCCGGCGGCGCGGTCGGAGCCGGTGACGGTCGCGCCGAGCGCTTTCGCCACCACGGCCAGGCCGCTCATGCCGGCGCCGCCGATCCCGACGAAGTGCAGCTGTCGATGCGCCCACGGTTGGTCCATGGCTGTCACCCTAGGCCCCCTGGCCGACGAACCGGAGATCGAGCGGGTCGCGCGCGAAGCGTTCGGGTTTCCCTCGCTGCGCCCGGGCCAGCGCGAGGCGATCGAGGTCGCGCTCGCCGGGCGGGACGCGCTGGTGGTGATGTCGACCGGGGCCGGGAAGTCGGCGATCTACCAGATCGCGGGGCTGTTGACGCCCGGGGCGACCGTGGTCGTGTCACCGCTGATCGCGCTGCAGCGTGACCAGGTCGAGTCACTCGGTGCGCGCGCGGCGCTGCTGAACTCGGCGATCGGGCAGGGCGAGCGGGCCCGCGCGCTGGCCGGGCTGGCGGCCGGGCGGCTGGAGTTCCTGTTCCTGGCGCCCGAGCAGCTCGCGCGGGCGGACGTGCTGGAGGAGCTCAGGCGGGCCGACATCTCGCTGTTCGTGGTCGACGAGGCGCACTGCGTGTCCGAGTGGGGGCACGACTTCCGGCCCGAGTACCTGCGGCTGGGCGCGGCGATCGCGGCGTTCGGGCGCCCGCCGGTGCTCGCGCTGACGGCGACGGCGGCGCCGCCGGTGCGTGCGGAGATCGTGGAGCGGCTCGGGCTGCGCGACCCGGCGGTGCTGGTCCGCGGGTTCGACCGGCCGAACCTGCACTTCGCCGTCGAGCGCTTCCACGACGCGGAGCGCAAGCTGCGGGCCTTGGAGGAGCGGATCGACTCCGGGCCGGGGATCGTCTATGTCTCCACGCGGCGCGAGGCGGAGTCGCTGGCGCTGGCGGTGCCGGGCGCGGCCGCGTACCACGCGGGGATGCGCGGGTCCGAGCGCGACGCTGTCCAGGAGCGCTTCATGAGCGGGCGGCTGGACGTGGTGGTGGCGACCACCGCGTTCGGGATGGGCATCGACAAGCACGACGTGCGCTGGGTCCTGCACGCGGAGGTCGCCGAGTCGCTGGACGCCTACTACCAGGAGGTCGGGCGCGCGGGGCGCGACGGCGCGCCGGCCTCGGCCGTGCTGTTCTACCGGCCGGAGGACCTGGGGCTGCGGCGGTTCTTCGCCGGCGGGCACCTCGAGGTCGACGAGCTGGCGCGGGTGCTGGACGCCGTGCGGCGCGGCGCGGACCCGGCGCGCCTCGGGCTCTCGCAGACCAAGCTCGCGTCCGCGCTGGCGCGGCTGGAGGACGCGGGCGCGCTGGACGTCTCGCTCGACGGCGAGGTCTCGCCCGTCGCGGGCGCGCCGGCGGACGCGCTGCGGCGGGCCGCGGAGGCGGAGGAGCAGCGGCGCTCGTTCGACCGCTCGCGCGTGGACATGATGCGGGCGTACGCGGAGACGACGGACTGCCGGCGCGCGTTCATCCTGAGCTACTTCGGCGAGCCGTTCCAGCCGCCGTGCGGGTACTGCGACAACTGCGAGGCGGGGCGGGTCCACGCGCCGCCGGCCGACGTGCCGTTCCCGGTGGGGGCGCGGGTCGGGCACGCGCAGTGGGGCGCGGGCGTCGTCCAGCGCTACGACGACGACTCGCTGGTCGTGCTGTTCGACGAGGCGGGCTACAAGACGCTCGCGCTCGAGCTAGTGCGGTCACGGCCGCTGCTGACGGATCTCGACCCGGGTTAGCGCCGCCGGCGGGCCGTGACGTGCACGGGTGCGGCGCGACGCTGGCGGCTGCCGCCGCGGCTCGCCCCGGCGGCTGCCGCCGCGGCTCGCCCCGCTCAGGCTTCCCCGGTGACCGCGGCCAGGACCTCGTGTGCGATGTCGCGCGCGGCGTCGGGCTTGGCCAGCGCGAGCGCCGCCCCGGCCATCGCCGCGCGGTGGGCGAGCACGTCGTCGGTGGCGGCGCGCAGGCGCTCGGGCGTGAGCTCGGCGTCGGTGAGCAGCCGCGCGGCGCCGGCGTCGACCATCCAGCGCGCGTTCGCGGTCTGGTGGTCGGCGGACGCGTGCGGGTAGGGGATCAGGACGCTCGGCAGGCCGTACTGGGCGAGCTCGAACACCGAGCCCCCGGACCGCGCGACAGCGACGTCCGCGGCCACGAGCGCGGGGCCGAACGGCGCCAGGTAGTCGAGCAGGACGTAGTGCGGGCCGGGCGCGGTCAGCGTCGGGAAGTCCCGCGTGCCGGCGACGTGCACGACGCGGTAGGGCGCGTCCTTGAAGGCCTCGATCGCCGCCTGGTTGATCGAGCGCGCGCCGAGCGAGCCGCCGAAGATCAGCACGCAGGTCTCGTCCGGGCCGATGCCGAGCTGCCGGCGGGCGGCGTCCCGGTCGGTGAACTTCGGCGGGACCGGCCGGCCCGTCACCCGGTAGCGATCGCCGGTGCGGCCCTCGAGCGGGAACGCGAGGCACACGCGGCGGGCGCGCGACGCCAGCGCGCGGTTGGCCAGGCCGAGGTGCGAGTCCGCCTCGGCGAGCACCAGCGGCGTCTTGGTCAGCGCCGCCGCCAGCCCGACCGGACCGGCGACGTAGCCGCCGCCGCCCAGCACGGCGTCCGCCTGGCGGCGCTTGAGGAGGCCGCGCGCGGCCTGGACCGCGGCACCGGCCTTGCCGAGCGCCCGCGCCGCTTTGAGCGGGTTGCTGCGGCTCAGGCCCTCGACGTTGAGCGTGTCCAGCTCGTAGCCGGCCTTGGGGACGAGCTCGCGCTCGGCCCGCTCGCCGCCCACGAACGTGACGGTGGCGCCCTCAGCTCGCAGCGCGTCGGCGACCGCGATCGCCGGCACCACGTGTCCGGCCGTCCCGCCCGCCGCGATCACGATCCGGGGCATGCGACACCACCCGGAGATGCGACGCCGTCCCACCGTTGGACGCGACGTTGAGCAGCAGGCCCATCGCTCCCAGCATCACGATCAGCGACGTCGAGCCGGAGGAGATGAACGGCAGCGGGACGCCGGTCAGCGGCGCGAGCCCGAGGACGGCGTAGACATTGAGCAGGGCTTGGCAAAGGATCAGTGAGGTCAGGCCGCCGGCGAGGAGCTTGGCGTAGATGCCCTTGGCGTTGCGGGCGGTCCGCAGCCCGGCGTACCCGATGATGCCGTACAGCGACAGCAGCGCCAGGATCCCCGCCAGGCCGAGCTCTTCGCCGATGACGGCGAGGATGAAGTCGGTATGGGCCTCAGGAACGTAGAAGATCTTCTGGATCGACGCGCCCAGGCCGTGGCCGAACAGGCCGCCGCTGCCGATCGCGATCTGGCCCTGGACGGCCTGGAACCCCGCGCCGGACGCGTGGTCCCACGGGTCCAAGAACGACGTGAGCCGCGCGCGCCGGTAGGGCTCGAAGATCGCGAACAGCATGATCAGGCCCGCGCCCGTGCCGGCCGCCAGCCCGAGCTGGCGCATCGGCAGGCCCGCCGCGATCAGCATCGTGCCGACGGTCGCGCAGATCACCAGGTCGGTGCCGAGGTCCGGCTGCAGCGCGATCAACCCGACCGCCCCGATCGCCACCAGCAGCACCGGCCCGAGCGTGCGGATGTTGCGCGCCATCTTCGGCCGCTGCGCGACCATCGCGCTGATGTAGAGGATCAGCGCGACTTTCATGATCTCGCTCGGCTGGAACTGCAGCGGGCCGAACCCGAGCCACCGGTGCGCGCCGTTCACGCGCACGCCGACGCCCGGCACCTTGACGAGCAGCAACAGCGCGAACGCCGTGGCCAGCAGCACGCCGGTGTAGCGGCGGATCAGCTCGAGGTTCAGGCGCGAGACCAGGTACATCCCGAGCAGCCCGACGGCACCGTACGCGACGTACTTGGTCAGGTACGCGGTCCCGTCGCCCTGCCCCTGCAGCATCGTCCGCGCGCTGGACGCCGAGTACACCATCACCGCCCCGCCCGCGAGCAGGCAGAACGTTGCGGTGAGCAGCAGTCGGTGCTCGAGCGGCTGCTGCTTCTGTCTCGCCATCGCACCGCCATTCGACACCTTGGGCCGGACGCCTTCCTGCGCGTTCTCCGCGCGCCGCGTGTTCGCTCGGGGGGGGTGTGTCACAAACCTTGCTCCAGACGCCAGTTTTGTTACGCACCCCCTCCCCGAGACCCGCGGCCAGCGGCGGCGAGACGAGACCCAATGCGACGCGCGCGCCGCGCGTCAGGCCGCCTCGCGCACGATCTCGGGCGGGCGCAGGCGGGCGGAGGGGGCCGCGCGGCCGCCTTCGAACTCGAGGCCCTCGGCCTCGAGGCGGCGGCGCACCGCGGCGGGGTCGCCGAGCGCCGTGCCGCCGATCGACCCGTCCGACTTGAGCACGCGGTGCGCACCCTCCAGCCCCTCGCGGATGAAGCGCTGGTTGAGCGTGCGGGCGTGGATGTCCGTGCCGCCGGCGGCGGCCGCGACGTCGCCGTAGCTCATCCACGCCCCCGGCGGGATCGCGGCGACGGTCGCGCGCAGCTTCTCGAGGTCCATGGCGAAGCGCTCCTTTCATGGTGGGAGCCGCACGTCATCACCCCGAGCCGCAAAGCGCCCGGATTGCGCAGATTCGTTACAGAGAAGTTGCGAAAGCTACGTGATCGACTGCTGATACAGCGTGAAGCCGATCGCGCTGCAGACCGCGGCGACGATCCAGAAGCGCAGGATGATCTTCGTCTCCGACCACGCCTGCAGCTCGAAGTGGTGGTGGATCGGCGCCATCAGGAACACCCGCTTGCGGAACGTCTGGAACGAGAAGACCTGGATCAGCACCGACAGCGCCTCGATCACGAAGATCCCGCCGAGGATGATCAGCAGCACCTCGGTCTTGGTCATCACCGCCATCGCCGCGATCGCGCCGCCGAGCCCCAAGGACCCCGTGTCCCCCATGAAGATCGACGCCGGGAACGAGTTGAACCACAGAAAGCCGACGCACGCCCCGACCAGGCAGCCCGCGACCAGCGACAGCCCGAGCTGCCCGGTCGTGAACGTGATCGCGATGTAGGCCAGCAGCACGATCGCCGCACAGCCCGCGGCCAGCCCGTCGAGCCCGTCGGTCAGGTTCACCGCCGACGTCGTCCCCGCCACCACCAAATAGATGAAGACCGGGTACAGGTACCCGAGGTCGATCGACGCGTCCACGATCCGCAGGTTCAGCGTGTCCGGCAGGTCCGCGCCGCGCGTGGCCACCAGCCACAGCCCGACCGAGATCAGCAGCGTCAGCACGAGCTTCGTCCGCCCGCGCAGGCCCAGCGACCGCCGCTTGACCAGCTTCGTGTAGTCGTCGGCGAACCCGAGCGCCGCGCACCCGACGGCCACGCCGAAGACCCCGATCGCGCGCCAGTCCCAGTCGGTCAGCAGCAGGAACGGGACCGCGATCGCGGTGAAGATGATGATCCCGCCCATCGTCGGCGTCCCCGCCTTCGCGTGGTGCCCCTCCGGGCCCTCCTCGCGGATGTTCTGCCCGAACTCGCGCTCGCGCAGGAACGCGATGAACTTCGGCGACAGGAAGATGCAGATGAGCAGCGAGGCGGTGCCCGCGATCAGGACCTCACCCACGGGCCAGCGCCTCCGCCACGGTCTCCAGGCCGATCCCGCGCGACGCCTTCACCAGCACGGTATCGCCCGGCCGGACGACCGACGACGCCACCGCGGCGGCCTCGCCCGCGTCGGACGCGACGAACGACGCCCCGCCGAACGCGCCCGGCATCGCCGCCGCCGACAGCGGCCCGACCGCGACCAGCACGTCAACGCCCGCTGACGCGGCGTACGCGCCGACCGACTCGTGCTCGGCGGCCTCCCCCGCGCCCAGCTCCAGCATGTCTCCGAGCACGGCGACGCGTCGCCCCCCGGTGGGCGCCTGCGTGGCGAGATCGTCGAGCGCGGCGCGCATGGACAGCGGGTTGGCGTTGTAGCAGTCGTTGATGATGACCACGCCCGACGGCAGCTCGACCCGCTCGCCGCGCAGCGGCCCGAACGATACGTCCACCACCCCCGACGGCTCCACGCCGACGGCCTGCGCCGCGCCCACCGCCGTGAGCAGGTTCCGCAGCTGGTGGCGGGCGGTGAAGGGGACCGCCAAGGCCACGGGCAGCTCACGGGCGCGGATCGAGGCGTGCGGCGGATCGAAGGCCTCGAGCACGACGTCCGCGCCCACCCGCACGACGTCGAGCTCCGGCCGCAGATACGGCTCCAGCAGCGGCTCGTCGCCCGGGATCACCGCGACCGGCACGTGCGCCAGCAGCTCGCCCTTGGCCGCCGCGACGCCCTCCAGGGACCCGACCAGCTCCAGGTGCACCGGGCCGACGTTGGTGATCACGCCCACGTCGGGCTCCGCGATCCGCGCCAGCTCGTCGATCTGCCCGAACCCGCGCATCCCCATCTCGAGCACCAGCACCTCGGTGCCGGCCGGCGCCGCGAGCACCGCCAGCGGCAGCCCGATCTCGGTGTTGAAGTTCGCCGGGTTCGCGGCGACCCGCCGCCACGGCGAGACGAGCGCCGCGATCAGCTGCTTGGTGGACGTCTTGCCGACCGAGCCGGTGACGCCGATCACGGCCGCGCCGAGCTCCCGGCGCCACGCGGTCGCCAGCCGCTGCAACGCCGCCAGCGGGTCGTCCGCGACCAGCACGGCGCCCCCGGACAGCCCGGACGCGAACGCCGGCGAGACGAGCACGCCCCACGCGCCCGCCATGAGCGCCGCGGCGGCGAACCGCCCGCCGTCCACGTGCTCCCCGGTCAGGCCGACGAAGAGGTCGCCGGGGGCGAGCGCCCGCGTGTCGATCGCCGCCCGCGCCGGGCCGCCCGGCGCCGCTTCGAGCAGCGTGGCGCCCGCGGCCTCGGCCACGCGAGCCGCGTCCCAGGCGATCATCCGTACCGCTCCGCGATCGCCTCGCGCGCCACGGCGGCGTCGTCGAACGGCTCGATTCGCCCGTCCTCGAACTCCTGCCCCTGCTCGTGCCCCTTGCCGGCGATGACGACGACGTCCCCCGGCGCGGCCAGGCCGATCGCGCGGAAGATCGTCGCCCGCCGGTCGGGATCGCGCTCGAACGTCACGCCCGCGGGGATCCCCGCGACGATCTCGTCGATGATCGCGTCCGGGACCTCCGAGCGCGGGTTGTCGGAGGTGATCAGCGCCACGTCCGCCAGCCGCGCGGCGATCTCCCCCATCACCGGCCGCTTGCCTCGGTCGCGGTCGCCCCCGGCGCCGACGACGACGATCAGCCGCCCGGACGCGAGCTCCCGCGCCGCCCGCAGCACCTGCTCGAGCGCGTCCGGCTTGTGCGCGAAGTCGACGACCACCCCGAATGGCTGCCCGGCTTCGACCGGCTGGAAGCGCCCGGGCGCGGTCGGCGCCACGCGCAGCGCGTCCGCGAGGCCGCCCGCCGGCGCCCCCAGCGCCCGCGCCGCCGCCCACGCGCCCAGCGCGTTCAACACATTGAAGCGTCCCGGCAGCGGTACGCGCGCGGCGAAGCGCCCGTCCGGCGTGACCGCCACGAAGTCGCACCCGGTGGCGTCCGTGACCACGTCCACCGCGCGGTAGTCCACGCCCTCGGAGAACCCGAACGTGACGCACTCGAACTCGTCGATCAGCCGCCGCCCCCACGAGGAGTCCGCGTTGACGATCCGCGCCTCGGTCAGCGCGGACGCGAACAGCCGTCGCTTGGCCTGGAAGTACGCCTCCATGCTCGGGTGGAAGTCCAGGTGGTCCTGCGAGAGGTTGGTGAACACCGCGGCGGCGACGTGGACGCCCTCGGCGCGCTTGAGCTCCAAGGCGTGCGAGGAGATCTCCATCGCGCAGGCGACGTCGCCCGCGTCGAGCATCGCCTTCAGCGAGCGCTGCAGGTCGAACGCCTCCGGCGTCGTGCGCACCACCGCGTGCTCGACGCCGCCGACCACGGACTTGACCGTCCCCAGCAGCCCGCAGCGCATTCCCGCGCCCTCCAGCAGCGCGCGGACGAGGAACGCGGTCGTGGTCTTGCCGTTGGTGCCGGTGATGCCGACCACGCGCAGCGTCGCCGTCGGATCGCCGTAGAAGCGCGCGGCGGCGACCGCCATCGCGGCGCGGACGTCGTCCACCACGACCTCGGGCACGCCCAGGCCGAGCGGCCGCTCGACCACGAGCGCGGCGGCGCCGCGCGCGACGGCGTCGGGCGCGAAGTCATGCCCGTCGCGCGTAAACCCGGGCACGGCGAAGAACAACGTGCCCGGCGCGACGAGCCGGTTGTCGAAGGTCAGGCCGGTGACGACCACGTCGGGACCGTCCCCGAGCAGCTCGCGGAGCGTCATGCGCCCGGCAGTGTATGTCGCCGTCCGGTCAGAGCTCGAGCGCCCGCGCCACGATCGCCGACCCGTCGACGCCGCTCGGCAGCGTTCCGTACACCCGCCCGCCGCCGCCGAGACGCGCCGCGCAGAACGCGTCCGCGACGCTTTCCGGCGCGAAGCGCACGAGCAGCGACGCCTGGAACGCGAGCGCCAGCTCCTCGACGCCGCGCCGCGCCGTCCAGGGGTCCAGCGACCGCGGCAGCGTGGCGAGCGCGTGGTCGAGCAGCGCGTTCTCGCCGCGAGCGAGCTCGCACTCGGCGACGAACGCCGCCAGCCCGTCCGGCTCGCGCGACAGCGCGCGCAGGACGTCCAGCGCGATCACGTTCCCCGAGCCTTCCCAGATGCCGTTCAGCGGCGCGTCCCGCAGCAGCCGCGGCATGGGCGACTCCTCGACGTAGCCGTTGCCGCCCAGGCACTCGAGCGCCTCGGCCGCGTGGGCCGTCGCCCGCTTGCAGACCCAGTACTTCGAGATCGCCGTCGCAAACCGCCGCAGCGCGTGGTCGCCTTCGTCGTACGCGCGCGCGAGCCGCAGCGCGGTCGCGGTCGCCGCCTCGGACTCCAGCGCCAGGTCGGCGAGCACGTTGACCATCGCCGGCTGATCAATCAGGCGCGCGCCGAACGCGGACCGGTGCCGCGCGTGCCAGATCGCCTCGGCGACCCCGCGGCGCATCGACGCCGCCGAGCCGACCACGCAGTCCAGCCGCGTGTGCGTGACCATCTCGATGATCGTCGCCACGCCGCGCCCCTCGCCGCCCAGCAGCCGCGCGGGTGCCGCCCGGAGCTCGACCTCCGACGACGGCAGCGAGCGCGTCCCGAGCTTGTTCTTCAGGCGCTGGAACTCCATCCCCGGGCCGCGCTCGAGCACGAAGCAGGAGAGGCCGGCCGGCGCCTGGGCCAGCACCAGGAACGCGTCGCACGGCGGGTAGGAGCAGAACCACTTGTGGCCGGTCAGCTCGAACCAGCCGTCCCCCACCGGCGCGGCGACCGTGGTGTTGGCGCGCACGTCCGAGCCGCCCTGCTTCTCGGTCATCGCCATCCCGCACAGGGCGCCGTCGCGCAGGCGCGGCTCCCACTCGGCGGCGAGCGCCGGGTCCACGCGCAGCGCGGGCACCGCGGAGTACGTCATCGAGACCGGGCACATGACGCCGGCGTTCGCGTGCGTCCACATCAGCTCGAGCGCGGCGCGGGCCACGTGGGCTCCCGGCCTGGGGTCGGCCCACGGCGCGGACGCGATCCCGCGCTCGACGGC
>DATMGH010000138.1:0-11073 GCA_035555675.1 Solirubrobacter sp.
CGGGACGAACTCGGTCAAGCTCCTGCTGGCCGAGCGCGGCGACGACGCGTGGCGGCCGCTCGCCGACCGGGCGGAGCTGACGCGCCTGGGCGCGGCCGTCGAGCGCACGGGACGGCTCGAGCCCGCGGCGATCGAGCGGACCGTCGCCGCGATCGCGAACATGGTCGCCGAGGCGACCCGCGCGGGCGCCGACGGGATCGCCGCCGTCGGCACCGCGGGGCTCCGGCAGGCGGCGAACGCCTCCGACTTCCTGTCCGCCGTGCGCGCCCGCTGCGGCGTCGACGTCACCGTGATCGGCGGCGAGGACGAGGCCCGGCTCGCGTACCTGGCCACCACGTCGACGCTGACGACGCCCGCGAGCGACCTCGTCGTGTTCGACAGCGGCGGCGGCAGCTCGCAGTTCACGTTCGGGAGCCCCGGCCACGTGACCGAGCGCTTCAGCGTCGACGTCGGCGCGGTGCGAGTCACGGAGCGCTTCGGGCTCGACGCGGACGTCGGCGAGGAGGCGGTCGCGGCGGCGCTGGCCGCGATCGCGCGCGACCTCGCGCGCCTGGACGGCCGGCGGCGCCCGCGCATGGTGATCGGGATGGGCGGCACGGTCACGAACCTCGCCGCGGTCCGGCACCGGCTGACGAGGTACGACCCCGAGGTGATCCACGGGACCGTGCTCGAGCGCGCCGAGATCGACCGGCAGATCGCCCTCTACCGCTCACGCAGCGCTGCCGAGCGGCGCACGCTCGCGGGCCTGCAGCCCAAGCGCGCCGACATCATCCTGGGCGGCGCCTGCATCGTCCGCTGCGTACTGACGCTGCTCGGTGCGGACGCGCTGACGGTCAGCGACCGCGGGCTCCGCCACGGCGTGCTCGCCGAGCGCTTCGGGCCGCGCGGCGCCCCATGAACACGCTCTGCGTCTGGTGCTTCGCGGACCCCGGTGCGGCCGAGGCCGCGCTTCCGCGGGTGCGGGCCGCCGCGGTGGAGATCGACGACGCCGCACTGATCTCCTGGCCGGACGCCCGGCGGACGCCGGCGATGCGCGAGCTCGGCGGCCTCGACGGTCCGGGGCGCCTGTGGCGCGGCTTCTGGGGCATGCTGCTCGGCCTCGTGTTCCTGACGCCGCGGGCGGGGCCGGCGTTCGGCGCCGCGGCGGGCGCGGTCGCCGGGAGCCTGTCGGACTTCGGGATCGCCGACGCCTTCGTCCAGCGCGTGCGCGCGGCGGCGACGCCGGGGACGTCCGCGCTGTTCGTGCTCTGCGACCGCGCGGCCGCCGCGCGCGTCGCCGCGGTGCTCGACGCCGAGCCGCTGCGCTCGGAGCTTTCGCTCGAGCAGGAGCGGCACCTGCGCGACACGCTGGCCGACGCTTGAGCAGGGCCGTCACCCGATCCGGATGAGGTGGCGGGACCCGGCCGCCGGGACACTGGCGGCAGCCAACGAGAGGAGACGTGACGGTGAGTTCACTGATCGCAATCGCCTACCCGGACGCGAGCACCGCGGACCAGGTCCGCGCCGAGCTGATCCAGGCGACCAAGGAGCACCTGCTGGAGCTCGACGACGCGGTGGTCGTCGAGCACCGCCCTGACGGCAAGATCAAGCTCCACCAGGCCATGAGCGTCGCGGGCGCCGGGGCCGTCGGCGGCGCCCTCTGGGGCGGCCTGATCGGGCTGCTGTTCCTCGCCCCGCTGTTCGGCATGGCGATCGGCGCGGCCAGCGGCGCGGTCGCCGGCAAGTTCAGCGACGTCGGCGTCGACGACGCGTTCATGAAGACGCTCGGCGCGAAGGTGCCGCCCGGCGGCGCCGCCCTGATCGCGCTCGGGAGGGCCGGCGCGCCGGAGAAGGTCATCGAGCGCGTGCGCCCGTACGGCGGCGAGGTGATCCAGACGTCGCTGACCGACGAGAACGAGGCGCAGCTGCGGGCCGCGCTCGGCGAGCCCGCCGGCGCCACCTAGACCGCACCCTCAGCGCCCGCCGGCACCGCCGGCGGGCGTCACCCGCGCCGGTGCGCGACCCACAGGCCGCGCAGGAACCGCGGCGTCAGCCAGTGCTTGTACACCAGCGCCGACGCCCCAGCCTCACGCGCGAGCCGCGCGAGCGTCTCCACCTCCACGCTCGACGCGAGCACGATCACCCGGTCCGGGTTCTCCGCGTGCAGCCGCTCGGCGACCTCGATGCCGTCGATGCCCGGCATCCGCACGTCGACGATCACGATGTCCGGGTCGGTCCGCGAGACGAGCTCGAGCGCGGCCGCGCCGTCGGCGGACTCCCCGACGAGCTCGAAGCCCGGCGTGCGGTCCACGATCGCGCGCGCCGCGCTCCGGAAGACCGCCTGGTCGTCGACGGTGACGACGCGGACGGGAGCGGCGGTGTCGCGTTCGGCGCGCATCTGCGACAGACACGATCGCCCGCTCGTGTCACCTCCAGCAAGGGTGCGTGCATCCCTGCGGCCGTCAAGCGCGCATCATTGTGGAGGGCCGGGAGCTGGCGGATGCTCCGGCCGTGTCCAGCACGGTCCCGTCCACGGAGCCGAACCTGTCGCCGCCTGCGGCGGAGCAGCGCAAGCTGAAGTTCCCGACCGCGTTCACGGTGCTCGCCGCCGTGCTCGTCCTGGTCTGGATCGCGTCGTTCTTCGTGCCCGCGGGCGCTTATGAGACCGACCCCAAGACGGGCGGGCCCGTGCCGGGCAGCTACCGCGAGCTGCCGTCGTGCTCGCAGGCCAAGGGCGACGAGCTGTGCGTCCAGACCAGCGTCGACCAGCGCGTCAAGCAGCTGTTCATCGCCGCGCCGAACGGGCTCTACGGCGTCGAGAATGACCGCGGGTTCGTGAGCGCGGACGAGTCCGGGACGCTCTACGGCTCGGCGATGATCTTCCTGTTCGTGCTCGCGGTCGGCGCGTTCATCACCGTGACCATGAAGACGGGCGCGATCCAGACCGGCATCGGCCGGCTCGCGCTGCGCTTCCGCCACAGCGGTTCGGTGCTGATCGCGCTGCTGATGGGCGTGTTCGCGCTCGGCGGGACGTCGTACGGGATGTGGGAGGAGACGCTCGGCTTCTTCGTCCTGCTCGTCCCGCTGACGCTGGCGCTCGGCTACGACCGGCTGGTCGCCGCGTCGATCGTCTTCCTGGGCGCCGGCACCGGCGTGCTGTGCTCGACCGTGAACCCGTTCGCGACCGGCGTGGCGTCGGACGCGGCGGGCATCAGCCTCGGCGACGGGATCGGCCTGCGGATCGCGATGTGGGTCGTCCTCGTCGCGCTGGCGATCGGCTACGTGCTCTGGTACGCGCGCCGCGTCGCCCGGGCGCCCGAGCGGTCGATCGTCGGGATCTCGGCCGCGGACGCCGAGCAGGCCCGCGGCATGATCGACGACGTCCCGTCGCTCACGGGCCGCCAGAAGATCGTCCTGGCGCTGTTCATCGGATCGTTCGCGGTGATGGTCTACGGCTTCATCCCGTGGAACGACCTCTGGCAGGAGGGCTGGGGGCGTGACTTCCCGCTGCCCACGTTCGGCTCGTTCTACTTCCCCGAAGCGGCCGCGCTGTTCTTGGTGATGGCGATCGTGATCGGCGTGATCGCCCGGCTCGGCGAGGAGGGCACGGTCACGACGATCGTCGCCGGCGCGGCCGACTTCCTCAGCGCCGCGCTGATCATCGTGCTCGCCCGCGGCATCACCGTGGTGATGAAGAACACCTACATGACCGACACGGTCCTGCACTGGATGGAGAACGCGGTGTCGGGCTCGTCGCAGGGCGCGTTCGGCGTGCTGGCGCTGCTCGTCAACGTCCCGATCGCGTTCCTGGTCCCGTCGTCCTCCGGGCACGCCGCGCTGGTGATGCCGATCCTCGCGCCGCTGTCGGACTTCGCCGGCGTCGGGCGCTCGGTGGCGGTCACCGCGTATCAGTCGGCGTCCGGGCTGGTGAACCTGATCACGCCGACGTCGGCCGTGATCATGGGCGGGCTCGCGCTGTCGAAGGTCGGCTACGACCACTACCTGCGCTTCGTCTGGAAGTTCGCCGCGGCCGCGTTCCTGGTCGCCTGCGTATTCGTCGGCGGTGCGGCCGCCCTGAGCTGAAAAGGAGTCACCGTGGCAGCCCCATCCACCACGCACGATCTCGGCGTCGCTTCCGAGGTCGGGACGCTGCGCACCGTCATGGTCCACCGCCCCGACCTCGCGCACGAGCGGCTGTCCCCCACCAACTGTCACGAGCTGCTGTTCGACGACGTGATCTGGGTGCGGCGGGCGCGCCAGGAGTTCGACGCGTTCGTGGACCTGATGCGCTCGCGCGGCGTCGAGGTCCTGCTGCTGCACGAGCTGCTGGCGGAGACGCTCGAGGACGCCGAAGCGCGCGACTGGCTGCTGTCGCGGCGGCTGCGGCCCGAGGAGGTCACCGCGCTCTTCTCGGACGAGCTGCAGGCCTGGATGCGCGCGATGCCCGCCGGCGAGCTGGCCGCGCGGCTGACCGGCGGCGTGACCGTGCAGGAGCTGCCCGCGGACGTCCAGACCGTGATCTCGCGGACGCTGCGCCCGACCGACTTCGTGCTCGCGCCGCTGCCCAACCAGCTCTTCACGCGCGACACCAGCGCGTGGCTGTACGGCGGGCTGGTGCTGAGCGCGATGTTCTGGACGGCGCGCCAGCGCGAGTCGCTCAACGTCGAGGCGATCTACCGCTTCCACCCGCGCTTCCGCGACGCGGGCTTTCCCATCTGGTACGGCGGGGTCGACCACGACTGGGGCCCCGCGACGATCGAGGGCGGCGACATGATGCCCGCGGGCGACGGCGTGGTCCTGGTCGGCCAGGGCGAGCGCACCACGGCCCGCGCGACGAGCATCCTGGCCAAGAACCTCTTCGAGGCCGGGGCCGCCCGGCTGGTGATCGGCGCCCAGATGCCGCGCGAGCGCGCGGCCATGCACCTCGACACGGTGTTCACGTTCTGCGACCGCAACGTGATCACGGTCTACGAGCCGGTCGTGTCGCAGATCATGCCGATCCGCTTCACGCCCGACGGCGACGGCGGCGTGCGCGGCGAGCTGTCCGAGCGACCGTTCATCGACGAGGTCTCCGACGCGCTCGGGATCACCGGCCTGACCGTGGTCACGACCGGCGGCGACGAGTTCGAGGCCGAGCGCAACCAGTGGGACGACGGCAACAACGTCGTCGCGCTGGCGCCCGGCGTGATCGTCGCCTACGAGCGCAACGAGGCCACCAACGCCCGGCTCGCGAAGGCCGGCGTCGAGGTCAACACGATCTCCGGCTCCGAGCTCGGCCGCGGGCGCGGCGGCGGCCACTGCATGACCTGCCCGTTCTCCCGCGACGCCTGAAAGGACCCGAGCATGAGCGCAGCCATCGAACCCGCCGACGTCGCGGCCGGCCTGCGCGGCCGGCACTTCCTCACGCTCACCGACTACAGCGCGGACGAGATCCGCTACCTGCTCGACCTCGCCGCCGAGCTGAAGGCCGCCAAGCGCGACGGGCGCGAGGAGCCGCGGCTCGCCGGCAAGGAGATCGCGCTGATCTTCGAGAAGGACTCGACGCGCACGCGCTGCGCGTTCGAGGTCGCCGCGTACGACCAGGGCGCGCACGTCACGTTCATCGGCCCGAGCGGCTCGCACATGGGCCACAAGGAGACGGTCAAGGACACGGCGCGGGTGCTCGGCCGCATGTACGACGCGATCGAGTACCGCGGCTTCGGCGAGGCGGTGGCCGACGAGCTGGCGCGCTGGGCCGGCGTCCCGGTCTACAACGGCCTGACCGACGAGTGGCACCCGACGCAGATGCTCGCGGACTTCCTGACGATGCGCGAGCACCTGCACAAGCCGCTCGCGCAGACGCGGTTCTGCTACCTCGGCGACGCGCGCTTCAACATGGCCAACAGCTACCTGGTCGTGGGCGCCAAGCTCGGCATGGACGTGCGCATCGCCGCGCCCGAGTCGCTGTGGCCGGCGGCCGAGCTGGTGGCGCTGGCGCGCGAGCTCGCCGCCGCCGCGGGCGGCCAAGTGACGCTCACCGAGGACGTCCGCGAGGCGGTGCGCGGCTGCGACGTGCTGCTGACCGACGTCTGGGTCTCGATGGGCGAGCCGGACGAGGTCTGGGCCGAGCGCATCGAGCTGCTCAAGCCCTACCAGGTGAACGCGCAGACGCTGGCCGCGACCGGCAACCCGAACACGAAGTTCATGCACTGCCTGCCGGCGTTCCACAACACCGACACGCAGGTCGGCCGCGAGATCTTCCAGAAGTTCGGGATGCCCGCGCTGGAGGTCACCGAGGACGTCTTCGAATCCCCGGCCTCGATCGTCTTCGACGAGGCCGAGAACCGCATGCACACGATCAAGGCGGTCATGGTCGCCACCCTCGGGAGCTGACGTGCGCGTCGTCGCCGCTCTCGGAGGCAACGCGCTGCTGCGCCGCGGGCAGGCGCTGTCGGCGGACAACCAGCGCGAGAACGCCCGCGCGGCGTGCCGGGCGCTCGCGCCGCTCGCGCTCGAGCACGAGCTCGTCGTCTCGCACGGCAACGGCCCGCAGGTCGGCCTGCTCGCGCTGCAGGGGTCGGCCTACACGGCCGTCGACACCTACCCGCTCGACGTTCTCGGCGCCCAGACCGAGGGCATGATCGGCTACCTGCTCGAGCAGGAGCTGGGCAACGAGCTGCCGTTCGAGCGCCACCTCGCGACGCTGCTGACGCTGATCGAGGTCGACGCCGACGATCCCGCGTTCGGGCACCCGACCAAGCCGATCGGGCCCGTCTACGGCGACGAGGACGCCGCCCGCCTACGCCGCGACAAAGGCTGGGCGTTCATGCGCGACGGCGACGCCATGCGCCGCGCGGTGCCGTCGCCGGCGCCGCGGCGCATCTTCGGCGTGCACGTGATCCGGACGCTGCTCGAGCAGGGCGTGATCGTGATCTGCGCGGGCGGCGGCGGGATCCCGACCACCTACACCGACGATCCCGGCCCGGCCGGTCGCCGGCTGCGCGGGGTCGAGGCCGTGATCGACAAGGACGTCGCCAGCGCGCTGCTGGCGATCGAGATCGGCGCGGACGCGCTGCTGATCGTCACCGACGTCGACGCCGTCTACGCGGACTGGGGCACCGAGCGCCAGCGCGCGATCCGCAGCGCGACGCCGGACGAGCTGACCACGGCGAGCTTCGCCGCCGGCTCGATGGGCCCGAAGGTGCGCGCGGCCTGCTGGTTCGCCGAGCGGACCGGCGGCTTCGCCGCGATCGGCTCGATCCAGGACACGCAGGCGCTGCTGACGGGTGAGGCGGGAACCCGGGTCGCGCCACCGACCGCAGTGAGGACAGGCTGATGGCCACCGTGACGACACCCACCGCGCCGCCGGCCGAGCGCGAGCTGCCCTCGTGGCACGTGCTCGCGCGCGACGCGGCCGTCCGCGAGCTCGGCGTCGAGCCCGAGCGCGGCCTGACGAGCGCCGAGGCCGCCGAGCGGCTCGCGCGCCACGGCCCGAACCGGTTCGCCGAGGCGAAGGCCGAGCCGCGCTGGCACGCGTTCCTGCGCCAGTACCGCGATCCGATGCAGCTCGTGCTGCTGGCCGCGGGCGTGATCTCGATCTACCCGGTCAAGCAGCCCGGCACCGGGATCATGATCCTGCTGCTGACGCTGCTCAACGCGGTGCTCGGGCTCAGCCAGGAGGGCAAGGCGGCCGCGGCGGTCGCCGCGCTGGCGAAGATGATGATCGTCAAGGCGCGCGTGCGCCGCGACGGGGCGCTGGCGCTGCTGCCGGCCGAGCAGCTCGTGCCCGGCGACGTGGTCGAGATCGAAGCCGGCGACGTGGTGCCCGCGGACGGCCGCGTGCTCGCCGCCGCGACGCTCGAGGTCGCCGAGGCGGCGCTGACCGGCGAGAGCCTGCCGGTGGGCAAGGGCGTCGAGCGCGTGCCGGCGCCCGATGCGCCGCTGGGCGACCGGACCGACATGGTCTACATGAACACGAACGTGACGCGCGGCGCCGGCGAGTTCGTGGTCACCGCCACCGGGATGGGCACCGAGGTCGGCCACATCTCCGGCCTGCTGCAGCACCAGGACGAGGCCAAGTCGCCGCTGACCGTCCAGCTCGAGCAGCTGACCAAGCAGCTGGTCACGATCGCCGGGCTGGCGCTCGTCGCCTCGGTCGTGCTGAACATGCTGCGCGGCCAGAGCTTCACCGAGGTGTTCACCGTGGCCGTCGCGTTCTCGATCGCGGCGATCCCGACCGGCCTGCCGGCGGTCGTGACGACGATCCTGTCGCGCGGCACGCGGCTGCTGGCCGAAGCGAACGCGATCGTCAAGCGGCTGCGCTCAACCGAGACGCTCGGCGCCACGTCGGCGATCTGCTCGGACAAGACCGGCACGCTGACGCTCAACCAGATGACCGCGGTCGAGCTGACGATTCCCGGCCGGCGCTACCGGATCTCCGGCGGCGGCTACTCGACCGAGGGCCAGATCAAGCACGTCGCGGGCGAGCCCGAGATCCCGCTGGAGCCGTTCATGCTCCCGCTGGCGCTCGCGTGCGACGCCGTGCTCACCGGCACCGGCGAGATGATCGGCGACCCGACGGAGGGCGCGCTGGTCGTGCTCGCCGAGAAGGGCGGGCTCGACCTCGCGTCGACCCGCGAGCGGTATCCGCGCGTCGCCGAGCTGCCGTTCGACACCGCGTACAAGCTGATGGCGACGTTCCACCGGATGGACGACGAGACCGGGCGCGACGTGATCCGCTGCTTCGTCAAGGGCGCGCCCGACCAGCTGCTCGCGCGCGCCGCCTCGCACCTGGACCCGTCGCTGACCGCGGCGCCGGTCGACGCCGACTTCGAGGCCGCCTACCGGGGCGAGAACGAGCGGCTGGCCGCCCAGGGTCTGCGCGTGCTGGCGACGGCCCGGCGGGACTTCGACCCCGCGACCTTCGACCCCGGCGGCGACTTGCTGGCGCTGATGCAGGACGTCACGCTGCTCGCGCTCGTCGGGATCGTCGACCCGCCGCGCCCCGCGGCCAAGGCCGCGATCGCCACGGCCCGGTCGGCGGGCATCCAGGTCCGGATGATCACCGGCGACCACGCCATCACGGCGGCGGCGATCGCCCGCGAGCTGGGGATCCCGGGGCGCGCGATCTCCGGCGCCGAGTTCGCCGAGCTCGACGACGAGCGGGCGGACGCGGAGATCGACGAGATCGGCGTGATCGCGCGCGTGACGCCCGAGCAGAAGGTCCGGCTCGTCGACATCCTCAAGCGCAAGGGCCACGTCGTCGGCATGACCGGCGACGGCGTCAACGACGCCCCGGCGCTCAAGCGCGCCGACATCGGGATCGCGATGGGCATCACCGGCACCGAGGTCTCCAAGGAGGCCGCGGCGATGATCCTGACCGACGACAACTTCGCGACGATCGTCAAGGCCGTCGAGCTCGGCCGCGGGCTCTACGACAACCTGGTCAAGTACATCCGCTTCCAGATGGGCGCGCTGGCCGGGATGATCCTGACCTTCCTGGGCGCGAGCATCCTCAACGTCGTCTCCGGCATCCCGTTCACGCCGCTGCAGACGCTGTGGGTGAACTTCACCACGCAGGTCTTCCAGGCGATCGGGCTCGGCTACGGCCGCGCCGGCGACGGGCTGATGGAACGCTCACCGCGCAAGCCCGACCGGCCGATCCTGCGCCGCGCCGACACGCGCTGGTTCGTGGTCGCCGGCGTGGTGATGGCCGTCGCCACGCTCGCCGTCGCCGCCGGCGCCGAGCACGACGGCAGCGAGCAGCTCGCGCGCACCATGGCGCTGACGACGTTCGCGATCGCCAACCTGCTGTTCTCGTTCACCGCGCGCGACGAGCGGCACTCGATCTTCAACCTCGACACGTTCAACGACCGCACGTTCGTGCTGTGCTCGCTGCTCTCCGCCGCCGCGATCGTCCTCGCGACGGAGCTGCGCTTCCTCCAGCGCATCCTCGACACGATCGAGCTGAGCGGCCGGCAGTGGCTGATCTGCATCGGCGCCGGCGCGACGGTGGTGCTCGCGTCCGAGCTGTGGAAGCTCGTTCGGCGTCACTCCGAGGCGAGCTGAGCCCGGTTGCGCGAGAACCGCAGGACGAGCGCGTTGCCGACGAGGACGCCGATCAGGCTGACGGCGCCGGGAACGAGCAGCCAGAACGCGGGCAGGAACGTCGCCAGCGACGGCGGGCCGGACTTCCGCGTGGCCACCCAGGCGGCGACCGGCGTCACCAGCAGCCCGCCGAAGAACCCGCCGAGCTCGTCGGACACGAGCTCGCCGCCGACGCGCTGGCCGAGGTAGGCGGAGAAGAGCACGAGCAGCAGCCAGCCGAGCGAGCGCGGCGGGCCCGAGAAGTGCACGTAGGCGCCCAGCCCGAAGACGATCACGCCGAGCCACGGCGCCCAGGCGCCGAACGTGTTGCGCGCCTGGTTGGTGATCGCCTGGGTCGACGGCGACCCCGGCGACCGAGGCCCCGGCCACGATCCCGAGGCTCAGCAGGACGAGCTGCATCGTCCCGTCGACCAGCCGGCTGGCGCCGCTGATCACCTCGCCCGCCGCGAGGTCGAGCGTCGCGGTCGTGAGCAGGCTGCCGGGCGGCGGCGTCGGCGAGGTCAGCGAGCGCGTTCATGCGCCGCTGATTGAGCGTGACCGACTCGCCGGCGTCGTTGAGCGCAGCCGCCAGCTCGACGATGAACGCGACCGCCCGGTCGGACTCGTTGGCTGCCACCGGCGGCAGGTGCTGAGCGCCGGGACGAACGCGCATCACCCCCTCCGGGTGATGCCCCGTCGCCCGTTTTACGGGAACCGTTCCAAGCGCCAGTACGACGAGAGGACGCACTGATGGCATCCATGGATGTCCCGGATCGACCTCACGCCGGACTACAGCGGGTCGCTGCTGCGCTACCTGGTCGGCACGCGCCCGGAGCGCTTGCGCGCGGGGCTGCGGCGGACGCTGGCCCGGATCCACGCGGAGCCCCTCCGCCTCTCGGGCGCCCAGGACCGCAACGTCCTCGTCACCAAGCGCGACACCGCGACCCGCCTCGGCCTGCGCTCGATCTCCGACCTCGCGCGCTACTGGCCGCCGGCGACGCGCTGAGCGTCTCCGCCACGCGGCGCGGC
>DATMGH010000139.1:0-26009 GCA_035555675.1 Solirubrobacter sp.
CGCTCAGCATGCCCGGCCCGGATCGTCGAGCACCGCGTCCAATACTCCAGCGTCGCGCGATCCTGATCGCTCAGCGACAGTTGCGATGACGACATACGCCATCATCGCACATGTCAACTAACTTATGCCGCAGGACACTAGGGTCGCCCGGATGCGAGGCATCTTCATCGCCCCGTTCGACGAGCTGGCCGAGCCGGCGCGCGTCGTCGAGCTGGCGCGCCGCGCCGAAGCGCGCGGCTGGGACGGCTTCTTCGTCTGGGACCACGTCGCCTACCGCGAGCCGGTCTCGGCGCTCGCGGACCCGTGGGTCGTGCTGGCCGCGGTCGCCGCGCACACGTCGCGGATGCTGCTCGGCCCGCTCGTCACGCCGCTCGCGCGCCGGCGCATGCACCAGCTGGCGCGGGAGACCGTGACGCTCGACCGGCTCTCCGGCGGGCGGCTCGTGCTCGGCGTCGGCCTGGGCAGCGACCGCACCGGCGAGTTCGATCCGGAGCGGTTCGGCGAGGAGGGGGACCGGCGCGAGCGTGCGCGGCTGCTCGACGACGGGCTCGCGCGGCTGGAGGCGTACTGGGCGGGCGAGTTCCTGCCCCGGCCGGTCAACGGGACGATCCCGGTCTGGGTCGCCGCCCGCTGGCCGAACCGGCGCCCGCTGCGGCGGGCCGCGCGCTACCAGGGCGTGTTCCCGATCGACCTGCCCGGGCCCGAGGCGCTGGCGGAGATCGTCGAGGCGGTCGGGCCGGGCAAGGAGATCGTGGTCACGAACCCGCCCGGCACCGATCCCGCCCCGTGGGAGGCCGCGGGCGCCACCTGGTGCTTGACCGGGTTCGGCCCGCAGCCGACGTTCGACGAGGTCGCCGCCGCGATCGGTTAGGGGCGGTCGTCGAGCGCGCCGCCGTGCGCGACCGGCTCGCGCTCGGTGGTGGTGCGGGTGCGCCGGAAGCGCCCGCCGCGGCGGTCCTCGGCGACCGGCACCCCGCCGCCGCCCCCGACACGGGGCAGCATCGCCAGCACGATCGCGAGCAGGCCGCCGGCGCCGAACGCCAGGACCGTCCAGTCGTTGACGGCGACGACGCCGAGGACGTCGTTGCCGTCCGACAGCCCGATCAGCGCGCCGACGACGAGCACGAGCCCGACGATGAACGCCATCGACTTGGCGCCCCAGTGGACGGGCGAGCCGAGCAACAGCAGCACCCCCGCGGCCGCGAACGCGACCCAGGTCCAGCCGTTGCCCTCGATACCGAGGAACGTCGTCCCGTTCACGGTCCCGCGCGGGAAGTCGATGCTGAAGTTGCGGCTGGCGAAGATGAACCCGAGCACGCCGAAGATCAGCGACACGAGCCCGAGCAGGCCGATCGGCCCCTTCGCGAGCGAGACGCCGCGGCGCGCGCGGCCATCGGTGTATGGAGCGGTGGTCATCGCATCCTCCGAAGTTCGTTGAGAGGATCCTTCCCGCCGGGCCCGGCGAGCATGCACGCCGTCAGTGCCCGTTGGCGCGCTTGAGGACCATGCCCTCGAGCACGTTGGCGACCGTCTCGCAGGCGTCGACCGCGGATTCGAGCGTCTCGAAGATGTCCTTCCAGCGGATCACGATCATCGGGTCGATGCCGTTGGCGAACAGGTTCGCGATCGCGTCGCGCTGGAGCCGGTCGCCCTCGTTCTCGAGCCGGTGGATCTCGACCAGCTGGGCGCCGACGTCGAGGCCGTTGCGCAGGCCGCGCAGGCTGGTCGCGACCTGCTCGGCCGCGGCGATCAGGACCTCGGAGATCTGCTGCGCCTGCTCCATCGGCGCTTCGACGGCGTAGAGCGCGAGCTGGTCGGCCGCCTCTTCGGTGAAGTCGACGATGTCGTCGAGGGCGCCGGCGAGCGCGTACACATCGGCGGAGTCCAGGTGCGCGCGGCGCGAGCCGCGCTCGGCGAGGCGGTGCAGGATGTCGTGGACGATCCGGTCGCCCTCCTGCTCGCAGAGCACGATGTCGCGCGCGAGCCCGGCCTGCTCGGGGTAGGACGCGAACAGGTCGCGCAGCAGCATCGCGGAGCGCTGCACGTTGCGGCCGGACTCCTCGAAGAGCGAGAGCAGGGCGGGGTCGGGACGCGTCCGGCGCAAGCGCACGGGCCGAACGTATCCGTCGCGCGGCGTCCCGGCGGCGGCGTTCACAGCCTCTTCACGGGCCGGGCCCTCATTCACCACCTGGTCACGTCGGGCAGCCGCCGCCGGACTTGACTGTGAGCTGCGGTGGCCGGAGCGGCGCCGCGCTTCACTCGGAGCCTCGGCGCGGTCCCTCCTCTCTCCTCGCCGCGTCGGGGCTCCGGGTCACTCGTCGTTTCACAACCTGTTCACGGCCGGTTCACGGCACCGTAACCGGCTCGCGCCGCGCGCCTTCAAGAGTGTGCGGCGATGCAGCAGGTTGAGATTCTGAACGCGGGGGAGCTGGAGATCCGACCCTCCGAGCACCTGGCGCGGGCCCGCGGGCGCGCGCTGTCGCTGTCGGTCCGCGAGCTCGACCTGCTCGCGGCCCTCGCCCGGCGCGAGGGGAGCATCGTCGGCCGGGAAGAGCTGTACGAGACGGTGTGGGGCGCGCCGCTGCGCGGCGCCGACCGGTCCGTGGACGTCTACGTCCACAAGCTCCGGAGCAAGCTGGCGATCGCGCTGCCGGAGTGGGTGTTCATCCACACCCATTTCGGCTTCGGCTACCGGTTCCAGCCCGAGCCTTCACACCCTTTTCACAGGTCGAGCACACGTCAATAACAGACTTGCGCCGTCGGCCGCTTTCGGGTCGCCGGCCCACGTCACGGAGAAGGAAGGTTCGATGAACAACCGGTTGATGCCGGGGTGCGCGGCGCTGGCCGCCACCCTGGCGCTCGGTGTCGCCGCCTGCGGCAGCGACGCCGACAACGCGAGCTCGACGGCCTCGTCGGGCGCGAAGACCGAGCAGCCGGCCCAGCTGGGCGGCACGCTCAACGGCGCGGGCGCGACGTTCCCGCAGCCCGTCTACCAGGAGTGGGCCGCCCGCTTCCAGGAGAAGGTCGGTACGACCGTCAACTACCAGGGCATCGGCTCCGGCGGCGGCATCGCGCAGTTCACGGCCGGCACGGTCGACTTCGGCGCGACCGACTCGGCGATGAAGGACGAGGAGATCACCGCGGCGCAGGCCAAGGGCGAGCCCGTGCACATCCCGACCGTGCTGGGCGCGGTCACGATCTCCTACAACCTCGACGGCGTCGACTCGGGCCTCAAGCTCGACGGCGCGACGATCGCGGACATCTTCCTCGGGAAGATCAAGACCTGGAACGACCCGAAGCTCACCGCGGGCAACGAGGACGTCAAGCTCCCGAGCACCAAGATCACGGTCTGCCACCGCTCCGACGAGTCGGGCACCACGAAGAACTTCACGCAGTTCCTCGCCGCGTACTCGCCGGCGTGGGAGAGCGGGCCGGGCGTCGACAAGTCGGTCAAGTGGCCGACGGGCACGGGCGCCAAGGGCAACGACGGCGTCGCCGCCTGCATCAAGCAGAACCCGGGCGCGGTCGGCTACGTCGAGCAGGCGTACGCGCTGGCGAACAACTTCACGTTCGCGAGCGTCAAGAACAAGTCCGGGAACTTCGTCGCGCCGACGCTCGAGTCGACGTCGGCGGCCGGCCAGGACCTGGACATCCCGGAGGACCTGCGGCTCTCCACGATCGACTCGCCGGGCGCCGACGCGTACCCGGTCGCGGCGCTCACGTTCCTGCTCGTCTACCAGGACCCGTGCAAGGCGGGCATGGACGAGCAGGGCGCCAAGCGCCTGAAGGCCTGGCTGGACTACGCGCTCGGCGACGGCCAGGAGGTCGCCAGCGAGCTCCAGTACGCGAAGCTGCCGGACGAGCTGCACACGAAGGCGCAGGCCAAGGTCGACGGCCTGCAGTGCAACGGACAGGCGATCCCCGGCACCTGAGATGGCCACCGGGACAGTTGCAAGCGGCGACCGCATCGCCTCGCGGTCGCCGCTGTCCCGGCTCCCCGACCGCCTCCTGCGGTGGGTGCTGACCGGGCTCGCCGCGGCGATCCTCCTGCTGATCGCGTTCTTCTTCATCCGGCTCGCCACCGAGTCGGAGCCGGTCTTCTCGAAGTACGGCGTCATCGACTTCGTCTTCAGTGACGAGTGGGTGCCGTCGCAGGAGCTCTACGGGGCGCTGCCGCTGCTGGTCGGCACGATCATCACGTCGGTGATCGCGCTGGCGATCGGCGTGCCGGTCGCGGTCGCCTCGGCGCTCTACATCACCGAGCTCGCGCCGCAGCGGCTCAAGCAGCCGCTGACGATCCTGGTCGAGCTGCTGGCCGCCGTGCCGTCCGTGGTCTACGGCCTCTGGGGCGTGTTCGTGCTGATCCCGAAGCTGCGCCCGGCCGAGCAGTGGTTCAGCGACACGTTCGCGTTCCTGCCGTTCGTCGGCGGCGACGTCGCCGGCCCCAACTCCTTCATCGCGGGGCTGATCCTCGCGATCATGATCCTGCCGATCGTGTCCGCCATCTCGCGCGAGGTGATGGCGACCGTGCCGGTCGAGCAGAAGGAGGCGGCGCTCGCGCTCGGCGCGACCCGCTGGGAGATGATCCGCATGGCGGTGCTCCCGTACTCGCGCGCCGGGATCTCCGGCGCGGCGATGCTCGGCCTCGGCCGCGCGATCGGCGAGACGATCGCGGCCACGCTCGTGATCGGCAACGCGGCGGTGATCGGCGACTCGATCTTCTCCCAGGGCTACACGCTCGCGGCCGTGATCGCGAACGAGTTCGGCGAGGCGGCGTCGGATCCGACGCACCGCGCGGCGCTGATCGCCGCCGGCCTCGTGCTGTTCGTCCTGACGCTGATCGTCAACGCGCTCGCGCGCTACTTCGTGCTGCGGTCCGAGCGCGCCACCGCCCGCCGCGTGCCCAAGGGGATGGCGGGATGATCGCTCCCGTCGCGGCCCGGCGGCGCCGCACCGACCAGGTCATGCGCGCCGTCCTGCTGGGCGGCACGCTGGTCGCGCTGGTCCCGCTGGTGTTCGTCGTCTACTACCTGTTCAAGCAGGGCATCGGGGCGATCAGCTGGGACTTCTTCACCACCGACCCGACCGGCCGCTTCCTCGGCCCGCCCGGCGGCGTGAAGTCCGCGATCGTCGGCACGATCATGATCGTCGGCCTGGCGGCGCTGATCGCGATCCCGCTCGGGATCGGCGTGGCGCTGTACCTGGTCGAGTACGGCAAGCAGAACGTGTTCTCGAACGTCGTCCGCTACTTCGTCGACGTGATGACCGGCGTGCCGTCGATCGTGTTCGGCCTGTTCATCTACATCGTGCTCGTGCTGACCGGGATCGGCGGGAACTTCGCCGGCTGGAAGGGCTCGATCGCGCTCGCGCTGCTGATGCTGCCGGTCGTCACCCGCTCGGCCGAGGTCGTGCTCGGGCTGGTGCCGAACTCGCTGCGCGAAGCGGCGCTGGCGCTCGGCGCGCCGCGCTGGAAGGTCGTCTTCCGGATCGTGCTGCCGACCGCGCTGCCCGGCCTGATCACCGGCTCGATGCTCGCCGTCGCCCGCGGGGCGGGGGAGACCGCGCCGCTGCTGTTCACCGCGTTCGCCGTCAACGCGACCACCTGGAACCTCGGCGAGCAGATGAACTCGCTGCCGATCCAGATCTTCAACGACGTCCGTCAGCCGCAGGCCAACATCGTCGAGCGGGCCTGGGGCTCGGCGCTGACGCTCGTGGCCATGATCCTGATCCTCACCCTGATCGCCCGACTGATCCAGCGAAGGAGTCGTTTCGCATGAGCACCGAGCCAACGGAGCGGGCGGCGCAGGCGCCCGCGGAGGCCGTCCCGGCCGTGACGCCGCGCACCGCCGGCGCGAAGGCGCCCGCCGAGATCGTCAGCCCCGGCCGCACGGTCACGCTGGACGGCCTGAAGGCGTTCTACGGGTCCTCGGAGGCCGTCCGCGGCATCTCGCTGACCTACGCGGCCAACGAAGTGACCGCGATGATCGGGCCCTCGGGCTGCGGCAAGTCGACCGTCGTCCGCTGCATCAACCGCATGCACGAGGAGATCCCCGGCGCGCACGCCGAGGGCTCGGTCCTGCTCGACGACGCCGACGTGTACGCGGCCGACGTCGACGTGGTCGCGGTGCGGCGGCAGATCGGCATGGTCTTCCAGAAGCCGAACCCGTTCCCGACGATGTCGATCTTCGACAACGTCGCGGCCGGCCTGCGGCTGTCGGGCAGGCGCGGCGACGTCAAGGACCGCGTCGAGCAGTCGCTGCGCGGCGCCGGCCTGTGGGAGGAGGTCAAGGACCGGCTCTCGCAGCCCGGCATCGGGCTCTCCGGCGGCCAGCAGCAGCGGCTCTGCATCGCGCGCACGATCGCGGTCGAGCCCGAGGTCATCATCATGGACGAGCCCGCGTCCGCGCTCGACCCGATCTCGACCCTGAAGATCGAGGAGCTGGTCGAGCAGCTCAAGACGCGCTACACGATCATCATCGTCACGCACAACATGCAGCAGGCGGCGCGTGTCGCGGACAAGACCGCGTTCATGCTGTCCGGAGAGCTGGTCGAGTTCGCTGAGACTGAGAAGATCTTCACCAACCCCGACGACTCGAGGACCGAGGACTATGTCACCGGCAAGTTCGGGTAGCGGCCGGCAGCACTTCCAGGAGGAGCTGCGCGAGCTCGAGGCGCAGGCGCTCGGCGGGATCGACCTGGTGGTGCGGACGCTGGACCGCACGCTCGAGGCGCTCGAGCACCAGGACATCGAGCTGGCGTCGATCGTGGTCCACGACGACGACCGGATCGACGGCCGCTACCTCGAGGTCCAGCAGGGCATCCTGTCGCTGCTCGCGCTGCAGGCGCCGGTCGCGTCGGACCTGCGCGTGGTCGCCGCGCTGCTGCACGTGATCAAGCACGTGGAGCGGATGGGGGACCAGTGCGTGAACATCGCCAAGATGCTGCCGGTGGTCGGCTTCGAGCCGCCGTCGGACGAGGTGATGCTCGAGCACATCTTCCGGATGGGGCGGCTCGCGCGCTCGGAGGTCGAGCAGTCCAAGCAGGCGTTCATGCTGCGCGACGTGGCGGTCGCGGAGGATCTCGTCCGCCAGGATTTGGAGATCAACCGGCTCAACCGGAGCGTGTTCGCGCGCGCGGTCGAGATCGGGACCGACGAGGACCGGCGCGAGTGGGCGATGTCGATGATGCTGGTCGCGCGGGCGATCGAGCGGATCGGCGACAACGCCGTGGACATCGGCGAGCAGGTCGCGTTCGTGGTCACCGGCGAGTTCCGGGAGTTCTCCGACGCCTCCCGCGTGTCCCTGTGAACATGTCGTTACTTCTTGGGTTCTGAGGGCTCGGCGCGGATAATGTGCGGCGCGAGATGACGACGATGGTGGTTGACGAGCGGCGCACTTCCGCGAGCGCCGCGGCGGGCGCGAGCGTGCGCCTGGCGGTGATCGACTCCGACACCGGGTTCCTGCAGGTGCTGGGCAAGCGGCTGGAGGGCGTGGGGTGGCAGCACCGCGTGCTCGCCTCGCCCGTGCCGCTGGACGCGATGGTGGCGCTGCGGCTGAACGCGGTCGTGGTGGACCTGGCCGTGCTCGGGCCGCAGGGATGGACGTACCTGGACAAGCTCTGCGCCCGGTTGCCCGGGCTCGGCGTGATCGTGTGCACGGGGCAGTCCTCCGTCGCCCAGCGCGTGCGCGGGCTGCGGCTCGGCGCCGACGACTGGGTCACCAAGCCGTGTCACCCCGAGGAGCTGATCGCGCGCATCGAGGCCGTGGTGCGGCGGCGCAAACGGGCCGACGTGCGGATCGAGAAAGGGCCCGTGCTGGTCGGCGAGGTCGAGATCCGGGCGGATCAGTTCCAGGCGTTCGTGAGCGGTGCGTCGGTGGAGCTGACGCGGCGCGAGTTCGAGCTGATCCAGCTGCTGGCCGAGGCCGAGGGGCAGGTCATGCAGCGCGAGGAGATCTACCAGCGCGTGTGGGGCTACGCCATGGTCCACGGGGACCGGTCGGTCGACGTCTTCGTGCGCAAGCTGCGGTCGAAGCTGGAGCGGGCGTCGCCGTCGTGGCGCTACATCCACACGCACTTCGGGATCGGGTACCGGTTCGCGGCGGAGCCGGCCGACGACGGGTCGGGCGACGCTTCGCTGCCCGCGCTGGGTTCCGAGTCCGCCGGGGGCTCGGCTTCGCCCGCCGGGGGCTCCGCTTCGTCGTCCGCGTCCGCGGTCGCTTCGCCGGCCGCCGCGGGCTCCGCTTCGCCTGCCGCGGGCTCCGCTTCGTCGTCCGCGCCCGCGGTCGCTTCGCCGGTCGCCGCGGGCTCCGCTTCGCCTGCCGCGGGCTCCGCTTCGCCTGCCGCGGACTCGGCTTCGTCGTCCGCGTCCGCGGTCACTTCGCCGGCCGCCGCGGGCTCCTCCTCGCGCCTCGCTTCGAGCCCCTCTTCGCCGGCCGCGGGCTCCTCTTCGCGCCTCGCCTCGGCGCCGGCGGACTCCGCGCCCGTGTTCGTTCCCGCGGGGTAAAGTGAACGGTCCGGATGGGCCCGGACCGCAACAAGCACCTGCGCAACATCGCGATCGTCGTGGTGCTCGCCGTCGCCGTCTGGAAGCTGCCGGGCGGCGGAACCGCGGCGGCGACGATCTCCAACGCGCTCTCGATCGCCTTCCTCGGCGGGCTCTTCTTCTTCGGCTACCGGCTCTACATGGAGCATCGCGAGACGCTCTACGGGCTCGAGGAGCGCCAGCGCGCGCTGCTCTACGGCGCCCTGGCCCTGGCCGCGTTCGCGATCGTCGCGACCCGCACGCTGTGGGACTCCGGCGGCCTCGGAGGCCTGCTCTGGGTGGCCATGCTCGGCGCCTCCGGCTGGGCGATCTACAGCGTCTGGCGCGCGTACCGCACGTACTAGCCGCGGCGGCGCTCTGGCGCGCGCTTGTCGCGGCCGCGCGCCGTCCTCGCGCCCCCTCGCGCTCGCGTGTTGTCCGCGCCGCGCCCTCTTCGCGCCCGCGGACGCGACTCCGCGCCGTCACGGCCGCGGTCGCCACACCTCGCCCGCTCGCGTGTCTTCCGCGTCACGGCCTCGCGCTCGCGCGTCCTCCGCGCCACGGCCCCTCGCACTCGCGTGTCTTCCGTGCCGCCCGCCTCGCGCGCTCGCGCGTCTGCCGCGTCACGCCCTCTCCGCGCCCGCGGACGCGACTCCGCGCCGTCACGGCCGCGGTCGTCACACCTCGCCACGCGGGTGGCGCGCCGAGTGGTCGAAAACTGGCGCTCGGCGCCAATCTTTGACCCCTCGCTGAGCCACGCCGCGATCCGTCGCACTTTCGTGGCATTTTCGGCACAGACTTGTAACCAACGCGTCTAGATCCGTTCAGCGGCGCGGTGAAGGCTCCGGCCATGCCCTCCACCGCCCCTCCACGCGAACCCACTCCGGCGCCCGCCGCTCTCCGCCCGCTCGCGCCCCGTCTACGTCGCGCAGCCCACTTCCCGCACTCGCCCTCACCGCCCGCTCCGGGCACGCCGCGCCGGACGCCGCTCGACCCACCTCTTCCCGCGTCACGGCCGGCGCGAAGCCCCGCACGGCTCCGCCCGCCGCGCCTCGCACCGCTCCGCCCACCGTTCCCCGTGGCACTGCCCGTACGGCTCCGCCCGTCTCGCCCCGCATCCCCACGCCCGCCTTTCTCCGCGCGGCTCCGCCCGCCTCGGCCCGTGCCGCCACCCGCATCTTGCGTGCCACCGCCCTGGTTGCCCGGCGCCGGCCCGCCTGGTCACGCACCGCCGCGTCGGTCTCGCTCCGTTCGATCCGGCGAACGTGGGCAGGCCTCGGTCGAGCTGGTCGTCCTGCTGCCCGCCATCGCGGCGATTCTCGCGGTCGCCTATCAGGCGCTCCTGGTCGGCCAAGCGGTCTGGGAGGTGCGCGTCGCCGCGCGCGCCGCGGCGCGCGCCCACGCGCTCGGCGCCGACGCGACCGCCGCAGCCCGCGGACACCTCGAGTCCGGCCTCGAACGCGATCTCCGCGTCCGCTCCGGCAGCGACGGCGACGTCCACGTCTCCGTGCGCATCCCGACGCTCTTCCCGGACATTCGTCTCGGCCGCGTCTCCGCCACCGCCCACTTCCGACCGCAGAGCGAATGACCGCCACACGCATTCATGTCCCGCCCGCCCTATGCGGCACGAGCGGGCAGGCATCGATCGAGCTCCTCGGGCTGCTCCCACTGGTCGCCCTGATCGCACTCGTCGTCCTGTGCGTGATCGCGTCACACACCGCCGGCGAGCAGGCGGGCGAGGCCGCGGAAGCCGGCGCGCTCGTGCTCCTCCAAGGCGGCGCGGAAGACCCGCGCGAGGCCGCCGAGCGCGCGCTCGGCGAGTCCACGCGCAAGCGCGCGACGATCGAGGTCTCAGGCCATCGCGTCCGCGTCCGCGTACGCCCTGCGTTTCCGATTCCCGGCCTCGCCGACCGCCTCGCCGCCGAGGCCCGAGCCGACGCGGGCCGATGACCGTGCTCGACACCGTCCGCGCGTGGTTCATCGCGCCGCCGTCCGACACATCGCCGGAGCTTCACGGCTCGGCGAGTCCCAGCCAATCGCGCAAACGCCGCCCGCACCCGTCCCCGCACGTGCCCGCCGCTTCCGTCCCGACATCGCCGTCGCCCGTGTCGCCGTTGCCGTCACGGGTGCCGCCGCCATCGCAGAGCCCGCCGTCGCCGCCGATCTCGCCGCAGACGCCGTCCGTCGCGACCCCGGCGGTGGCGCCACTGGCATCCACATTCGCCGCCACGGCGGCGTCGTCTGCGGCCTTCGCGATCACGTCCGCCGCGGTGCTGGGCCGACCCGGGGACGCGGAGCCGGTCGCCGCCGCGCTGGCTCTCGCCCTGCGTCGCACCACGCGGTCGAAGGCCGCGACCGTGGCGGTTCTCGGCTCGGCGCCCACGGCGGCGGAGAGCGGTGGAAGCGCCGCGGCACGGCGCGTCACCGAGCGGCTGCGTGCGCACGGGTTCGCGGCGCACGCCCGCGGCTGTCTCGCGTGGACGCACGTCGAGCCGGCAAGCGACCGCGTCATCGCCCTCGCCCAGCGCGTCACCGTCGTCGCCGCCCCCGCGGTGTTCGCCGTCACCGCCTCGCGCACCCACGATGTCGACGAGATCGTCAGCGAGCAGGACCTGGTCGTGCTCGTCGCGTCGGATCCGCAAGGCCCGCTGGCGCACCTCGCCGCCCACGGTCTCGGTCCGGACGCACCGGTCGTCGTCGTCCGTCCACTCAGACGCGGGGTCGGACGCGCGCTCGCGTGGGCCGGGATCCGCCCGGCCCGCCCGATCACGCGCCTCCTCGGCCCCCAGATCGACACGGGCGGAGGTAGGGCGTGATCCGCGCGCGATCGGGCGGAACGGCGGTACGCCCCGCCCGCGCTCAGGCGGGTGGCGGAGCGAGCTGCGCAGGTCCGGCTGGGCGGTGCGGCGTGACCTGCGCGCGCGGCCAGGCCGCGGTACTGCTGATCGCCGGGCTCGCCGGCGTGCTGATCGCCGCGGTCGTCATCGGTGCGGTGGCGCGCGCCGTCGGCCGCGAGGCGGCGGCGCAGCGCGCCGCGGATCTCGCCGCCGTCGCCGGTGCCCGGGCGATGCACGACAACTACGGGCGGCTCTTCGAGCCGGCGTACATCCGCGAGCGTCCGAACCCGAACCACCTGACCAAACCCGCATACCTCGCGCTGGGTCGCGACGCGGCGGCTCGCGTCGCCGCCGCGAACGGCGCCAACCGCTCCGCCGTCAGCTTCCCCGACGAGGCCACGTTCGCCCCGGTCCGGATCCGCGTCGAGATCCAAGAGACCGTCCACGTCAAGAACCGCGCGGCGAGGATCGAGGTCGACGCCGAGGCGGAGCTCAGTCCCGGCCTCTATGCCATCTCCTCCGGCGGCGGCTACAGCGGCCCGTTCGCGGTGCGCCAGGGAGAGCGGATGCGTCCGGACATCGCCCTCGCGTTCGACCGCATGGCGGCCACGGCGCACGCGGACGGCATCGCGCTCCAGATCACGAGCGGCTACCGCTCCGACGCCGAGCAGGCGATCCTCTGGGCCCGCAACCCGGACCCGAAGATGGTCGCCCGCCCGGGCACCTCGCTGCACCGCAATGGGACCGAGCTCGACCTCGGCCCGCCGTCCGCGTACCGGTGGCTGGCGGCGAATGCGCCCCGCTTCCACTTCGTTCAGCGCTACAGCTGGGAGCCCTGGCACTGGGGATTCGTGCTGAACGCGCAGTCAACCCCGCGCAACGGCGTTGGAACGGCGGCGAGTGGTGCGGCGGGGAGTGGCGGCACGGTGGGTCGTGGCGGCACGGCGGCGAATGGTGCGGTGGCGAGGAGTGGCGGCGCGGCGGGCGCCGACGGTGCCGGCGTGTCGCACGGCGCGGTCCCCGGCTTCGTACCCGTGCGCTTCGCCCCGCTGCTCAGGACGAGCGCCCAGCGCTGGAGCGTGTCCGCCGCGCTGCTCGCTGCCCAGCTCTACACCGAGTCCGGCTTCAACCCGTTCGCGGTCTCCAAGACCGGCGCGCGGGGAATCGCGCAGTTCATGCCGGAGACGGCCCGCGCCTATGGGCTCGACGACGCGTTCGACCCCGCGCGGGCGATCGACGCCCAGGCGCATCTGATGCGCGATCTGCTGCGGCAGTTCGGCTCGGTCCCGCTCGCGCTCGCCGCCTACAACGCCGGCCCGGGCGCGGTGGGGGCGTGCGGCTGCGTCCCGAGCAACGGGGAGACGCCCGGCTACGTCGCCCGCGTGCTCGGGCTGATGTCCGGCGCCGGCGTCCCGATTCCGCTCGCGCTGGAGGTCCGGCTTGTCCGCTGAGCGATTGGCCGCCCGCGGCGAGACACGGAGCGGCGACGCGCCACGTTCCCGCGCGAGTGGTCACTTTCTGGCGCTCCGCGCCGAAACGCGCCCACTCGCGGCGTCATCGCGAGGCTGGGGGGTGGAGGACCGCCCCGCCGGGAGAGCCGCGCGATGCCGGCGTGACCGCGCGGGCCCCGAGGGCGCCGGAGGCGACGCGCGTCGCGGCGACGTGTGTGCGCGCGTGCCGTGCGATGGGCGCACCGTGGCCCGGCGCCCGCGCCGACGCGCGCCACCGTGCCCGCAGCGACGCGCGCGCCACGGCCCGGCGCGGCGACGCGCGCCACGGCGCGGCGCAGCGATGCGCGCCACGCGGATCGGCATGGCGCGGCGTGGCGACGCGCGCCACGCGGATCGTCACGGCGCGGCGTGGCGACGCGCGCGCCACGCGGATCGGCGAGGCGCAGTGACGCGCGTGCCGGGCGGCTCGCCACGCGCGGCGAGGCGCGGCGCCACGCGGCGACGCGCCCTCAGCGCGCCGCGGCCCCCGACGCGTCGAGCGCGCCCGCGATCACGCCCGCGAGGCGCCGCCCCGCTTCGGCGAGCTCGGCCTCGCCCAGATGGCTGAAGGAGAGCCGCATCTCGTTATGCCCCTCGTCCCCCGCGTAGAACGGCCGCCCCGGCACGTACGCCACGCCGCCCTCCAGCGCCGCCGGCCGCAGCGCGCGCACGTCGATCTCGGCCGGCACCGTGACCCAGGTGAACATCCCACCCGTCGGCTCGCTCCACGTGACGCCCTCCGGCATCCACTCCGCGAGCGCCGCCGACAGCGCCGCCCAGTGGGACGCGTAGAGCGCGCGGGCCCGTGCGACGCCCTCGGTGAAGTGCCCCGCGCGCCCGTACTCCTCGACCATCCGCTGCGCCAGCGCGCTCGCGCACTGGTCCGTGTTCTGCTTGGCGTCGGCCAGCGCGGCGAGCAGGGGCGCCGGCCCGACCGCCCACCCGAGCCGGAACCCCGGCGAGAAGATCTTCGAGAACGTCCCCGCCTGGACGACGACGTCCGGCCCCAGCGACCACAGCGACGGCAGCGGATCGCCCGCGAACGCCAGCTCGCGATACGCGACGTCCTCGACGATCAGCACCCCGTACCGCCGGCACAGCTCCACCAGCGCCGAGCGCCGCGCGAGCGACAGCGTGCGCCCGGACGGGTTCTGGTACTCCGGGATCACGTACAGGAACTTCGGCCGCGCCCCGCCGGCCAAGAGGTCCGAGAACACGTCGACCTGCAGTCCGTCGTCGTCCATCGGCACGCCGAGCACGGAAGCGCCGTAGTGCGCGAAGCCCATCAGCGCCCCGAGGTACGTCGGCGCCTCGACGGCGACCACGTCGCCCGGCTCCAGCAGCGTGCGGCAGAGCAGCTCCAGGCACTCGATCCCGCCGGAGGTGACGATCAGCTCGTCCTCGCCAGGCCGCCGCCCCTGCAACGCGAACACGCGCTCGCGCAGGTACGCCCGCACGGACGGCAGCCCCGCGCTCGGCCCGTACTGCAGCGCCACGCCCGGATCGTCCGCGATCACCCGCCCGGCGATGTCCGCCAGCACCGACGTCTGGAACGTCGCCACGTTCGGGAACCCGCCGGTCATGCCGAGCACGCCCTCCGGCACGCCTCCGAGGATGGCGGCGAGCTCCGCGCCGCCCCGATCGCGCGCCCGCGCGGCGAAGAGCGAGTTCCAGTCCATCCCCACATTGTGCACGGGGCGGGAAATTTCGAGGGCCGCCGCGTTGGTCAGACGCGGCGGCCCTCGCAGTGCGTCGGCCGGCGGGTGTCGAGAGGAGGAGAACTGCCCGGGGGCCGAGCGGTTGAGGAGAGGTGGTCAGCCTCTCTATGCATTACATGATGGCCGGAAATTGTGACCGGATCCATCACTCCTGAGAGTGAACTATTGCTCCCGGCCGCGCCGCTGAGACACCTCCACGGCCGAACGTTTTCATTTCGCGATCACGTTCCCTAGCGTCCAGCGCCGCAGGGGGAGACTCGCGAACCAAGGGGGGAAACGGCCGTGCCACACGCCCGTACCAAGCTCGCTGTCGCATTCGCGCTCGTCGCGACCGGGTTGACGCTGCCAGCCGCGGCGGACGCGAAGACCACGCTGGTCGAGGTGCAAGCCACCGACCACGCCACGCTCAACCGCCTCGAAGCGCTCGGCCTGGACGTCACCTACGAGGGCGACCACCGCACCGAGCTGATGCTGCACGGCCCCGAGGACGTGCAGATCCTCAAGGACAGCGGGGTCCCGTACACCGTCCTGCTCGACGACATGGACGGCGCCAACGACGCCCGCCTGCACACCGAAGGCGAGCAGCAGGCCCGCGTCGAGAAGGGCATCGCGCCCCTCTCCACGCTCCCGACCGGCCGCGTCGCCTACCGCACCCTCCCGGAGATCAACGCCGAGCTCCAGCAGCTGGCGGCGACCTACCCGGACAAGGTCAAGCTCTTCACGCTCAGCAAGCCGACGCTGCTGGGCAAGACGATCTACGGCGTCGAGGTCACCCGCAACGTCGACGCCAAGGACGGCAAGGCGGAGTTCCTGCTCACCGGCGCCCACCACGCCCGCGAGTGGCCGACCCCCGAGTTCACGCTCGAGTTCGTCTGGGACCTGCTGCTCAACGACGGCACCGACGCGGACGCGACCCGCCTGCTCGACAAGGGCCGCCTGATCGCGATCCCGGTCGTCAACGCGGACGGCTTCGAGCTCTCGCGCACGCTCCAGAACGAGCAGAAGCGCAAGAACTGCCGCATCAACGCGGGCGAGATCCCGACGGCCGAGCAGTGCGCCGCGTCCGCGAACAGCAACCGCGGCATCGACCTCAACCGCAACTACCTGCCGTTCTGGGGCGGCCCGGGCGCCTCCACCAGCTTCACGGCCTCCAACACGCGCGGCGAGGCGCCCGCCTCCGAGCCCGAGATCGCCGCCATGATCGACCTGCTCAACGCCCACCAGGTCACGCTGGCGATCAACAACCACACGCCGGACCAGCGGCTCCTGCGCGCGCCCAGCTCCTCCAACGAGCCGGACGTGGTCGCGGACGAGCAGGTCTACCAGGACCTGCTGGAGCGCCTGGCCCGCAACCTGCCCGGCTGGCCCGCCGGCCCCTGGACCGACGTCTACTACGAGGCGTCCTCGACCGCCGAGCAGCAGGCCTACTACGCCTACGGCGCGTTCGGCTTCACCCCCGAGGCGACCCCCGGCTTCAGCGGCACGCAGACCTTCCACCCGCCGTATCAGAACGTGATCGACAACTACCTGGGCACGGGCACCCGCTACGCCGGCCAGACGATGCGCGGCCTCTACTACGACGCGTTCGCCGCCGCGATCGACCCGAGCCTGCACGCCGTCATCAAGGGCACCGCGCCCGCCGGCGCCACGCTCACGCTGACCAAGACGTACACGCTCGACAGCTCGCGCACCGCGTTCACGACCGGCGGCCCGCAGGAGGTGCGCGCGCTCCCGAACGCGCTCAAGTCCACGCTCACCGTTCCCGCGGACGGCCGCTTCGAGTGGCACGTCAACCCGTCGCTGCGCCCGAGCCAGTACGACGATCGCTTCATCGACGAGTCCTACACGCTCACCTGCACCGCGCCCGGCGGCCAGGTCCTGGAGACGACCACCGTCCGGCTCGCGCGCGGCCAGGTCGCCGACCGCTCGTTCTGCACCCAGGGCACCGTCAGCGGCACGGTCCCCGCCACCCTGAGCCTCACGCTCGGCGCGCCCGCGGCGTTCGGCGCGTTCACGCCCGGCGAGGCCCGTGACTACAGCGCCGCCACGACCGCGACCGTCACCAGCACCGCCGGCGACGCCGCCCTCACCGTCGGCGACCCGGACGGCGCGCATCCGGGCCACTTGACCAACGGGACGTTCGCGCTCCCGAGCCCGCTCGGCGTCGCCGCGGGCACGAACGCTCCCGCGCCCCTGCCCACCACGCTGCTGACCTACGCCGGCCCGGTCAGCAACGACGCGGTGCCCGTGGCCTTCACGCAGGCCATCGGCGCCGGCGACGCCCTGCGGACGGGGACGTACAGCAAGACGCTGACGTTCACGCTCTCCACTACGAACCCATAGGAGGCGCCGTCCGCCGCCGATCGCCCGCCGGCCGAACACGCCGGCGGGCGATCGCACCGGATGAGAACGCACGCGACCCTCGGATACGCTGAAACTGGTCTTGTCAATGTCACGGATGTCATCGACGCGCTCGCTGATCCTGCTCGGCGTGCTGGTCGCCGCCGGAGCGCTGCTCTACGCCGGCCTCGAACGGCGCGATCCGGCCCCGCAGCGGCTACTCACGGGCGGCAACTTCGATCTCTGCTCGACGCGCGAAGGCGACGACGCCCGCTCGTGCTACACCCGCGAGACGGCGCGCGAGCTCGCCGCGGTCAGCGACGCCACCCCGGACGTCACGCTGGCGGCGCCCTCCGGCTCCGGCGAGGTGACGTTCGCGTCGCTGGACACGACCACGGGCTCTCAGCCGCTGCTGTGCGACCTGCACGCGCGCGTCGGCGTCGTCGACGAGCAGGTGCCGTCGTGGCTCGGGTGGACCGAGCCGCTGGCCGGGGCGTCCCCCGTCTCATGATCAGCCGCCTCGCGGGGCTGGCGCTGCTCCTGCTCGTGCTGGCCGCCTGCGGCGGCGCCGACCAGCAGCCCCGCGCGAGCGCACCGGCCACGACGAGCACGCCCGAAGCGACCGGCGACCTCGCCTCCTGCGCCGGGATGGTCGGCGACGAAGGTCGCGGGTGCTACTCGGCCGAGCTGGCCAAGATCGTCGACGACGCCAAGGACCCGCTGGCCGCGGTCGAGGGCATCACCGCCGCGGCGTACGCCGACCAGAGCGGCTTCCTGCTCGCCAACTGCCACGGGATCATGCACACGGTGGCGCGCGAGTACGCGCTGCGCACGCACCTGACGCTGGCCAAGCTGATGGACAACCTGCCCGCGACCAACGACCCCGGCTGCTCGGCCGGCTACGCGCACGGGCTCGTGACCGCGGTCGCGCCGGAGATCGAGAAGGCCGGCCCGAAGGTCGCCAACCAGCTGTGCGCCGAGGCCGAGACGCGCTACCAGCGCTACAGCTGCACGCACGGCTTCGGACACGCGTTCATGCGGCTCAACAGCGACCAGATCCAGCCGTCGCTGCAGATGTGCCGGCAGCTCGGCTCGGGCGCCGCGCCGGACTGCTCGCAGGGCGTCTACCACGACTACTGGTTCTCGGTGAACGGCATCGACGCCACCAAACGGCCGGAGAACCCGGTGACCGAGCCGCGCGAGCTGTGCGGCGCGCAGCCCGCCGAGTTCGTGCGCCCGTGCTGGTACCGCGCGTTCGTGGAGACCCAGCAGGGCCGCCGCGTCGGCGCGCCCGAGGACTTCGAGGACCTGTGCGGCGGCCTGGAGGGCCTGCAGCGGCAGGCGTGCGTGACCGGCGCGAGCGTGATCGGCCCGCCGGACCCGCGCAACCAGCTCACGCTCTGCAGCGGGCTGTCCTCCGCCACGGACGTCGTCGCCTGCATCCGCGGGACCAAGGTCCAGAACCTGCTCCAGTACCCGGACGACATGAAGGTCGACCTGATCAAGGACTGCCGCCAGTTCAAGGGCTCGCTGGCGGCCACGTGCTACCGCTGGCTGGGCAAGACGCTCGGCGTCGTCAGCGACGGCAAGCTGCTCGACTACGGCTGCCCGAAGCTGCCCAAGGGCGCGCCGCGCAAGGCCTGCGCCGCGGGCGTGAAGAGCATGGACGGCCCGCTCGTCACGTTCTCATAGCGCGCGCGACGGCCTCGATCGCCCGGTCCACGCCGGTGCGATCGACGTCGAGGTGCGTGACCGCACGCACGCGCCGCGGCCCGACGACGCCCATCCGCACGCCGTCGCGCTCGATCGCCGCGCACAGCCCGTCCGGGTCGTCCACCTCGAAGATCACGATGTTCGTCTCGACGTCGCCCGGGTCGAGCGCGACGCCGTCGATCGCCGCCAGGCCCTCGGCCAGCGCGAACGCGTGCTCGTGGTCGACCGCGAGCCGGTCGACGTGGTGCTCGAGCGCGTACAGCGCGCCCGCGGCCACGATCCCCGCCTGGCGCAGCGCGCCGCCGAGCATCTGCTTGTAGCGCCACGCCTCGTCGATCAGCTCCGCCGAGCCGGCCAGGCAGGCGCCCAGCGGCGCGCCCAGCCCCTTCGTGAAGTCCAGCCAGGCGGTGTCGAAGCCGGCCGTGAACTCCGCGGCGGGCACGCCGGACGCGACCACCGCGTTCATCAGCCGCGCGCCGTCCATGTGCAGCCGCAGCCCGTGCTCGCGCGCCACCTCGACGACGCCCCGCACCTGGGCCAGCGGCCACACGTGCCCGCCCGCCATGTTCGTCGTCTGCTCGACGGACACCAGCCGCGAGCGCGGCGAGTAGCGGTCCGGAAACCGCAGCGCGCCGCGCACGTCGTCGCCGGTGAACATCCCGGCCGGCGTGTCCAGCGGGTGCATCATCGCCCCCGCGAACGCCGCCGGCCCGCCCGCCTCGGCGATGATCGGGTGCGCCGTGCGGTGCAGGATCGCCTCGTCGCCGCCGGGACGGATGTGCAGGCGGAACGCGATCTCATTGCACATCGTGCCCGACGGCAGGAAGACCGCCGCCTCCATCCCGAGCAGCGCCGCGACCCGCGTGCACAGCTCCGTCACCTGCGGGTCCTCGAAGCGCTGCTCGTCGCCCACCTCGGCCGCCGCCATCGCTGCGCGCATGGCGGCGGTCGGACGAGTCTGCGTGTCGGAGTAGAGGTCGATCAAGCCCCGGAAGCTACTTCAAGCGGTGCTTGGCGTACTTCTTGAACTGCTCGAAGGCGGGCCGCGGCGACCCGTCCGGGTTCACGAGCCCGGAGTCGAACGTGGCGTCCGGCTCGCCCCACCAGCGGTAGACGTAGATCCGGGTGACGCGCGACTTGTAGCCCCTGCGGCGCGAGTCGAACCGGCTGGCGAGCTGGAACATGTACCTGGTCGCCGAGGCGGCGCGCGCCGGCGAGCGCTTGAAGCCGCTGGACTCGAACTTCGTGATGCCGCCGGTCTCGGTCAGCCAGACCTCGCCGGGAACGGTCTTGAGGACGTTCGTGAGGCCCTTGGACTGGTGCCGGTTGACGTCCTTGTAGTTGTGCAGGCCCCAGATCCGCGCGCGGTTGTGCGAGTAGCGGATGAAGTCCTTCAGCCAGGAGACGACCGTGCTCTGGTCGAGCACGTCGGCGCCGAGCACCTTGCAGCCCTTGCAGTTGCGCCGCAGGACGTCGTAATACTCGGCGGCCAGCTTCGGCTTCTTGGCCGTCGGCTGGGAGACGTGGTTGGCCTCGTTCCACGGCGCGTACGTCTTGACCCAGGGGAACTGGGCCTTGAACTTCTTGAACGCGGTCGTGTAGGCCTTCTTGGACGGCGCCCGGCAGGCCTTCGACTTCGAGTACTTCCCGTTGTGGTAGCACCCGCGCCGGGCCGTGAACATGACCAGCACTTCCTGCTTGTGCGCGCGGGCGGCGTTCATGAAGGCCGTGACCTCGCCGGCGCCGTCGCCCTTGTAGTAGTCCCACGGCACGATGTAGCGGACCCGCTTGAGCTTCAGCCCCTGCCAGAGCGGTTGGTCGAAGGTCCGCGCGTCCTGCTCGGAAAGGCCGACCCGGTAGTTCGCGGACGCCGGGACGGCGGGCAGGACGAGGGCCGCGAGCGCGGCCAGCACAATCGTCACTCTCAATCGCTGCATGGTGGTCGGAACCGTCGAGCCGGACCCGAGTTGCGCTCCGAGCCGAGGTCTAAGCTCGATAGGCAGACACGTATGGCCGTCGACGCACCACCAGAGCGCCTGCGCGAACAGCGCCGCAACCTCCCCGACGAGCCCGGCGTCTACATCTTCCGCAACGCGCGCGGGCGGGTGATCTACGTCGGCAAGGCGAAGTCGATCCGCAAGCGCGTCGCCAGCCACTTCTCCAACCCGGCGATGTACGGCACGGCGGCGCTGACCGACGAGATCGACCACATCGAGTCGCTCGTGGTCGTCACCGAGGCCGAGGCGCTGCTGACCGAGCAGAACTTCATCAAGCAGTACAAGCCGAAGTTCAACATCCGGCTGCGCGACGACAAGTCCTACCCGTACATCGCGATCAGCCTCGACGAGGACTTCCCGCGCGTCTACTTCACGCGTGAGCGCCACAAGCGCGAACGCGCCTACTTCGGCCCGTACAGCTCCGCCAAGCGCGTGCGCGGGACGCTCGACCTGCTCGGCAAGGTGTTCCTGTTCCGCTCCTGCGAGGGGCCGGAGCCGGGCCGCCACTCGGGCTCACCCTGCCTGGACTACTACATCAAGCGCTGTGGCGCGCCGTGCGTCGGCTACGTGTCCAAGGAGGAGTACCGCGCGGGCATCGACGGCGTGATCGCGTTCCTGTCCGGCCGCTTCAAGCAGATCGAGCGCGACCTCGAGCAGCGCATGTACTTCGCCGCCGGCGAGCGCGACTACGAGCAGGCGACGATCGAGCGCAACCGCCTGCAGGCCGTGCGCTCGCTGCTGGAGCGCCAGCGCGTGGCCGACGGCGGCGCGGGGACCTACGACGCGGTCGCGGTCGCGGTCGAGGGCACCGAGGCCAACGCGCAGGTCTTCCAGGTGCGTGACGGCGTGCTCAGCGACCGCCAGTCGTTCTACCTGGAGAACCAGGCCGAGCAGCACCCGGCGATCGTCGCCGAGGAGTTCATGCTCCAGTACTACGCGAGCGCGCTCTCGATCCCGCCGCTGATCGTGGTGCAGAGCGCGCTGGCGGAGGAGTCCGAGCTCGAGGTGCTGGGCGCGCTGCTGGCCGAGCGGCGCGAGGGCGCGGTGGAGATCCGCGCCGCCGAGCGCGGCGGCAAGCGCCGGATCCTCGACCTGGCGGAGCGCAACGCGCGGCTCGCGCTCGACCAGGAGAAGCTCAAGGCCGAGCGCCGCCGCCAGCAGCGCGTGGACGCGCTGACCGGGCTGCAGCGGGCGCTGGACCTGGACGCGCTGCCGGTGCGCATCGAGTGCTTCGACATCTCGCACGTGGGCGGCACGCACACCGTGGCGTCGATGGTCGTGTTCGAGGGCGGCGCGCCGAAGAAGAGCGATTACCGCCGTTTCACGATCCACGAGACCGCCAGCGGCGATGATTACGCGGCGATGGCGGAGGTCCTCACGCGCCGCTACGCGCAATGGGAGCGCCAGGCGGAACGCTCGCCGTACGACGCCGAGCGCGACGGCAGCTTCTCGGCGCTGCCCAACCTGGTGATCATCGACGGCGGCAAGGGCCAGCTGGCGGCCGGTCTGGAGCCGCTGCGCGGCTTCCGCGAGCGCGGCGTCGCGGTCGTCTCCCTGGCCAAGCGGATCGAGGAGGTCTTCCTGCCCGGGAACCCCGTGCCGGTCGTGATGGCGCACGACACGCCGGAGCTGCAGCTCGTGCAGCGCGTGCGTGACGAGGCGCACCGGTTCGCGATCACCCACCACCGGCTGCGCCGCGACAAGGCGATGACCGAGTCGATCATGGACGAGCTGCCGGGCGTCGGCCCGGCGCGCAAGCGCGCGCTGCTCAAGCACTTCGGCTCGCCGGACGCGGTGCTGGCCGCGTCGCGCGAGCAGCTCGAGAACGTGCCCGGCTTCCCGCAGAAGGTCGCGCGGGACCTCTACACCCACCTCAACCGGACGGGGCGATGACGGTCGGCAACGCGGTACGCGACGGGGACGGCCGCCGGCCGGGCTCGAACCTCCAGGACCTGGTGGTGATCAGCGGGCTGTCGGGCGCCGGCAAGTCGAGCGCGATGAACGTGTTCGAGGACGCCGGCTACTTCTGCGTCGACAACCTGCCGGCGGAGATGATCCGCTCGCTCAGCGAGCTGTTCATGCACGAGGGCTCCAAGGTCGAGCTCGCGGCCGTGGTCTGCGACTCGCGCGGCGGTGAGTACCTGGCCGCGCTGGCGGGCGTGATCGACCAGCTGGCGGCGGCCGGCGTGGTGCACCGCGTGGTGTTCCTGGCCGCCGACGAGGAGACGCTGATGATGCGCTACAAGGAGACGCGCCGGCGTCACCCGCTGGCGCCGCACGGCAGTGTCCTGGACGGCATCCGCGCCGAGCAGGAGCTGCTCGCGCCCGTGCGCGAGCGCGCCGACATCATCATCGACACGTCCGGCCTCAGCGCCGCGGCGCTGCGGCGCAAGGTCGCCGACGAGCTGCTCGGCCCGACCTCGACCGGCAAGCTCGCGGTCACGTTCACGTCGTTCGGGCACAAGCACGGGCCGCCGCGGGACGCCGACCTGGCGTTCGACGTCCGTTTCCTGTCCAACCCGCATTACGACCCGGATCTGCGCCCGCTGACCGGGTTCGACCGGCGGATCGTCGACTACGTCGGCCGCGACGGCCGGCTGGACGAGTTCTACTCGCACGTGATCCCGCTGCTCGAGTACCTGCTGCCGCAGTACGTGGCGGAGGGCAAGGCGCACCTGATGGTCGCGATCGGGTGCACGGGCGGGCGCCACCGCAGCGTCGCGGTCGCCGAGCATCTGGCCGCGCGCTTCCGCGACCGCGACGAGTACTTCGTCGAGGCCGCGCATCGCGACGTGGACCGGCTGCCGGTTCGGTAGCCTGAGCCCGGTTTTCAACGGAAAAGGATCGGGACCGAACATGGCTGTACGCGTGGGCATCAACGGCTTTGGCCGGATCGGCCGCAACGTCTTTCGCGCCGCGCACGAAGCTGGCGCCGACATCGAGATCGTCGCGGTCAACGACATCACCGACGCCGGCACGCTCGGCCACCTGCTCAAGTACGACTCGGTCTTCGGGCCGTTCAAGGGCGAGGTGACGGTCGGCGACGGCGCGCTCGTCGTCGACGGGCGCGAGGTCAAGGTCCTCGCCGAGCGCGACCCGGCGGCGCTGCCGTGGGGCGACCTCGGCGTCGAGGTCGTGATCGAGTCGACCGGCTTCTTCACCAAGCGCGCGGACGCCGCCAAGCACCTCGAGGCGGGCGCGAAGAAGGTCATCATCTCGGCCCCGGCGACCGAGCCGGACGCGACCGTGGTCCTCGGCGTGAACTTCGACGAGGTCTATGACCCGGAGAACCACCACGTCATCTCCAACGCGTCCTGCACGACGAACTGCCTGGCGCCGGTGGCGAAGGTCCTGCATGACCTGGTCGGCATCGAGAAGGGCCTGATGACGACGATCCACGCCTACACGGGCGACCAGCGCCTGGTGGACGCGCCGCACAAGGACCTGCGCCGCGCGCGGGCCGCCGCGGTCAACCTCGTCCCGGCGTCGACCGGCGCGGCGAAGGCGATCGGGCTCGTGATCCCGGAGCTCAACGGCAAGCTGCACGGCTTCGCGGTGCGCGCCCCCGTCCCGACCGGCTCGGTCGTGGACCTCACGATCGTCGCCGGCCGCGACACGTCGGTCGAGGAGATCAACGCGGCCGTCAAGGCCAAGGCGGGCGACGGCATCCTGCGCTACACCGAGGACCCGATCGTCTCGTCGGACATCGTGAAGGACTCGAACTCCTCGATCTTCGACGCGCAGCTGACGTCGGTCCTCCAGGGCAACCTGGTCAAGGTCGTCACCTGGTACGACAACGAGTGGGGCTACTCGAACCGGGTCGTCGACCTCGCGCAGAAGGTGCTGGTGCGTGCGCACGCTTGACGACCTGGACGTCGACGGCAAGCGCGTCCTCGTCCGGGTGGACTTCAACGTCCCCCTGGACGAGGCCCGCAACATCACGGACGACGCGCGCATCCGCGCCGCCCTGCCGACGCTGGAGGAGCTGCGCGCCAAGGGCGCGTCGCAGCTCGTCCTGCTCGCGCACCTGGGGCGACCGAAGGGCCGCGACGCGAAGTTCAGCCTCAAGCCCGCGGCCGAGCGGCTCGGTGAGCTGCTCGGCGTCGAGGTGACGCTCGCGCCCGACCTCGACGACGTGCCCGCGGGCGACGTGGTGATGGTCGAGAACGTGCGCTTCTTCGAGGGGGAGACGACCAACGACGCGGAGCTGGCCAAGCGCTACGCCGCGCTCGCCGACGTCTACGTCAACGACGCGTTCGGCGCGGCGCACCGCGCGCACGCGTCCACGGAGGCGGTCGCGCACCTGCTGCCGAGCGCCGCGGGCCGGCTGCTCGAGCGCGAGGTCAAGACGCTCAACGGCATCCTCGAGGATCCGAAGCGCCCGCTCGTCGCCGTCGTCGGCGGCGCCAAGGTGACCGACAAGATCGGCGTCCTGAACGCGTTCCTGGAGCGCGCGGACGCGGTCCTGATCGGCGGCGCGATGTGCTTCCCGTTCTTCAAGGCCTCCGGCCACTCGGTCGGCGCCTCGCTGTGCGAGGAGGCCGGCATCGAGCCCGCCCGCGCGCTGCTCGGTGACGCGAAGCTGCAGCTGCCGACCGACCTCGTCGCCGGCCGCGAGTTCTCGGCCGACACCGAGGTCCAGGCGCTCGACGGCGTCGACGTCCCGGACGGCTGGATGGGGCTCGACGTCGGCCCGGAGACCGCGGAGCGCTACAGCGCGACGATCGCGGCGGCCGGGACCGTGTTCTGGAACGGGCCGATGGGCGCGTTCGAGCTCGCCCCGTTCGCCGCGGGCACCGAGCGCGTGGCCGAGGCGATGGCCGCCACGTCCGCGACCACGGTCGTGGGCGGCGGCGACTCCGCGGCCGCGCTGGCGCAGTTCGGCCTCGCCGACAAGGTCGACCATCTCTCGACCGGCGGCGGCGCGTCGCTCGAGCTGATCGAGGGCAAGGAGCTTCCCGGGGTGCAGGCGCTGTCATGAGAAGACCGTTCATCGCGGGCAACTGGAAGCTCAACAACACGATCGCCGAGACCGAGGAGCTGGTCAGCGCGCTGCTGCCGCGCGTCGGCGCGGTCGAGGACGTCGACATCGTGATCGCGCCGTCGTTCCTGTCGCTGCAGGCGGCGGTGGACTCGACGCGCGGCTCGGCCGTGTCCGTCTACGCGCAGAACATGCACGAAAAGGACGCGGGCGCGTTCACCGGCGAGGTCAGCGCACCGATGCTGGCGGAGATCGACGTGGCCGGCGTGATCCTCGGGCACTCCGAGCGGCGCCAGTACTTCGGCGAGACCGACCGGGCGCTGCAGGCGAAGGTCCCGCGCGCGCTGGAGGCGGGCCTGGTTCCCGTCCTCTGCGTCGGCGAGACCGAGGAGGAGCGCGAGCGCGGCGACAC
>DATMGH010000140.1:0-56340 GCA_035555675.1 Solirubrobacter sp.
CGCTCAGCATGCCCGGCCCGGATCGTCGAGCACCGCGTCCAATACTCCAGCGTCGCGCGATCCTGATCGCTCAGCGACAGTTGCGATGACGACATACGCCATCATCGCACATGTCAACTAACTTATGCCGCAGGACACTAGATGGCTCGCCTGCCCGCTGGAGATCCCGCGCCCGCGGACGGCGCGCTGCCGGCCGAGGCGCTCGCGAGCGGCGGGCCGTTCGGCTTCTACGTGCACGTCCCGTTCTGCGCGTCGCGCTGCGGCTACTGCGACTTCAACACGTACGTGCCGGGCGAGCGGGGCGCCGAGCAGGCGGGCGGCTACGTCGACGCGGTCCTCGCCGAGATCGACCTCGCCGCGCGGGTGCTCGTCGCCCCACGCGCCGTCGACACGGTCTTCTTCGGCGGCGGCACGCCGACGCTGCTGGGAGCGAGCGAGCTGGTGCGGATCCTGCGCCGCATCGACGAGCGCTTCGGTCTGAAGCCGGACGCCGAGGTCACCACCGAGGCCAACCCCGAGTCGGTCGACCCCGCCAAGCTGGCGGCGCTGCGCGAGGCGGGCTTCACGCGCGTCTCGCTCGGCATGCAGAGCGCCGTGCCGCGGGTGCTGGCGACGCTCGACCGCGCGCACTCGCCCGGTCGCCCGCAGCAGGCGGTCGCCGAAGCGCGCGCCGCGGGCTTCGAGCAGGTCAGCCTCGACCTGATCTACGGCACGCCGGGGGAGACCGCGGAGGATTGGCGGGTGTCACTGGACGCCGCGCTCAGCGCCGCGCCCGACCACCTCTCGACGTACTCGCTGGTGGTCGAGCCGGGGACGCGGATGGCGGCGCAGGTGCGCCGCGGCGAGCTCACGCCGCCCGGCGAGGACGTGATCGTCGACCGCTTCGAGACCGCCGAGCGCGTGCTGGCGCAGGCCGGCATGCACTGGTACGAGACCTGCTCGTGGGCGACCGGCGAAGCCGCCTGGTGCCGGCACAACCTCGGGTACTGGAACGGCGGGGACTGGTGGGGCGCCGGCCCGGGCGCGCACAGCCACGTCGGCGGCGTCCGCTGGTGGAACGTCCTGCACCCGCGCGCGTGGAGCGAGCGCCTCGCGCGCGGCGACTCGCCGGCGGCGGCGCGCGAGACGCTCGGCGACGACCAGGCGCGCCTCGAACGCGTGATGCTCGGGCTGCGGCTGCGGTCCGGCGTCGCGCTCGCCGACCTCACGCCGGCGGGCCGCGGCGCCGCCGAGCACCACGTCGATCAAGGCCTGCTCGAGCCCGCCGACCACGCCGCCGGCCGCGCCGTGCTCACGCTGCGCGGCCGCCTGCTCGCCGACCCCGTGACGCTCGACCTGGCGGCCTGAGCCCCTACTCGTAGGGCGCGTAGCGCCGGTGCAGCATCAGCTGGTTGCCGTCCGGGTCCTCGAAGATCGCCATGTGGCAGACGCCGGTGTCGAACGTCTCGCCGAAGAACTGCACGCCCTTCGCCTCCAGCGCCGCGCGCATCTCCGCGACGTCGTCGCAGCGCAGCGGCACCGGGTTCCCCTTCTGCGCCACGAACGGCATGCCCGCCTTCTCGGGCTCCCAGATCGCGAAGCAGGTGTGGCCGGCCCACTGCTCCCACTCCGCGTGCTCGTCCGGCCGCAGGCCGAGGACGTCGCGATAGAACGCGCGGGAGCGTTCGGCGTCCTGCGTCGGGATGCCGAGGAAGTCGAGTCGTTCGATCAGAGCCATGCCCCGATCTTCCCATCGATTGCGGTCAGTCCTTGTCCTCGAGCCCCGCGGGCGCGAGCGCGGCGACCCGCACGGCCAAGGCCCGCGGCGGGCGCCCCGCCAGCTCCGAGCGCTCCTTGCGGATCACGGCTTCGCGCACGAGCCGCGCGCCGAGGAACCGCACCGGCTCCGGCGGGAACGAGTCCGGTGCGCGGTCGATCAGCCCGTTCACCGACCACTCGTCGCGCTCGCCGAGCGCCAGCGACGCCAGCATGCGCCCGCCGACGAAGCTCGGCCCGACGCCGTTGCCGCTCCAGCCGACGCCGTAGACGATGTGCTCGCGCCCGCCGAGGTGGCCGAGGATCGGCACGCTCGTCGGGGTGCGGTCGATCGGCCCGCCCCAGTCGTGCTCGATGCCCACGTCCGCGAGCGCCGGGTAGTAGCGCCGGAAGTCCGCCGCGGTCATCGCCGAGTGCCCCGGGTTGCGGTCGAACAGCTCGTCCACCCGGCTGCCGTAGGACACGCCCGCGGTGCCCTTGCCGAACGCGATCCGCCCGTCCGCGGTGGTCCGGTAGTAGGCGACCATCATCTGCGAGTCCGTGATGCCCTCGCCGCCGGTCCAGCCGATCTCGGCCAGCCGGTCGGGGATCGGCGGCGTGGCGACGATGTCGCTGGACACGATCACCAGCGCGCGCCGCAGCTCCGGCAGCGCCGCCGCCCACGCGTTCATGGCCACGACGAGCTTGTCGGCCGCCAGCTTCCCGCCGGGGACGTCGACGACCAGCGGCCGCTCGCGCGTGAAGCTCAGCGCCGGCGTCCCCTCGTAGATCCGCACGCCCAGCGAGAGCGCCGCCGCGCGCAGCCCGCGCGCCAGCTTCGCCGGCTGCACGGTCGCCGCGCGCGCCTCGAACACCCCGGCCAGGTGCCGATCCGAGCCCGACCGGCGCGCGACCTCCGCGGCCGGCAACCGCTCGAACGCGTCGACCCCGTGCCGCTCGCACAGGTCCACGACCCCGTTCCAGGCGCCGATGTGCGCGGGCGTCGTGGCGGTCCACAAAAACCCGCCGCGCCGGAACTCCGCGTCCACCCCGAACTGGTCGCAGAACGCCGCGATCCCGTCGATCGCCTCCGCCGAAGCGCGCCCCAGCCGCAGCGCCTCCTCGACGCCGCACAGCTTGATCAGGCTCGCGAGCTTCGGCCACCACGACAGCACCATGCCGCCGTTGCGGCCGGACGCACCGCCGCCGCAGACGTCGCGCTCGAGCACCACCACGTCGCAGTCCGGCTCGCGCCGCTTGAGCTGGATGGCCGCCCACAGGCCGACGTAGCCGCCGCCGAGGATCGCGACGTCGGCCCGCTGCGTCCCGCTCAGCGCGGGCGCCGGTGGCGCGTCGTCGAGCGCTTGCTGGAGCCAGAGCGAACGGTGTGGCATGGTCGGCGATTGTGGTCAGCCGCCCGGCCCGCGGCAACCCATTTCGTACGGGAGTACCAGCGGCGCGGCCCAGTTCGTCCTCGCGTCGCGTTTGCACCCCACCGCGCCACGCGGATACTCAACCTCAGGACACGCCACGAGGGAGAGAGTGATGCTGCAAGTTGGAGTGGACGTGGGCGGCACGTTCACGGATCTGTTCGCGTGGGACCCCCAGGCGGGCCTCGTGCGCCAGGCGAAAGTGCTCTCGACGCCCGCCGACCCGTCGGTGGGCTTCATGGAGGCGATCGAGGCCGCCGCGATCGACCCGGCGCAGATCGCGACCGTGATCCACGGCACGACGATCGGCACCAACGCCCTGATCGAGCGCCGCTACCCCGAGCCGGCGCTGATCACCACGCAGGGCTTCCGCGACGTGCTCGAGATCGGGCGCCAGCGGCGCAAGCACCTGTACGACCCGTACCAGCGCAAGGTCGCGCCGCTGATCGAGCGCTCGCGCCGGTTCACGGTCACCGAGAAGCTCGGTGCGGACGGCGCCACGGTCACGCCGCTCGACCGCGACGAGGCGCGCCGCGTCGCCGAGGAGATCGCCGCGCTCGGCGTCTCCAACGTCGCGATCGCGTTCATCAACGCCTACCAGGACGGCCGCCACGAGCGTGAGATGCGCGACATCCTGCTCGAGGTGATCCCGGACGCGCACGTCGCGCTGTCCTCGGAGACCCGGCCGAAGATGCGCGAGCTCGGCCGCTTCGTCACCACCGCGATCCGCGCCGCGCTGCTGCCGGTCGTCGGCGACTACCTCGAGCGCGTCGAGGCCAAGCTGCGCGAAGCGGGCACGAACGCGCCGCTGTACATCGTCAAGTCCAACGGCGGGATGATGAGCGCGGCGACGGCGCGCGAGCGTCCCGAGGAGCTGATCGAGTCCGGCCCCGCGGGCGGCGTCGCCGCCGGCAGCTACCTGAGCTCGCTGATGGACGCGTCGGACCTGATCATCACCGACGTCGGCGGCACCAGCTTCGAAGCCAGCCTGCTCGAGGACGGCACCGGCCTGGTCACCGACGAGTACGAGATCGAGTGGGAGCGGCCGGTGATCACGCCGATGCTCGACATCCGCTCGATCGGCGCGGGCGGCGGCTCGATCGCGTGGATCGACGACGGCGGCTCGCTGCGCGTCGGCCCGCAGAGCGCCGGGGCGGACCCCGGCCCGGCGTGCTACGGCCGCGGCGGGACGCAGCCGACGGTCACCGACGCCAACCTCGTGCTCGGCCGCATCGACCCGACGCTCGGCGGCAAGCTCACGCTCGACGTCGACGCCGCGGCGGAGGCGATCCGCACGGTCGCCGAGCCGCTCGGGCTCTCCGTGCTCGACTGCGCCGAGGGCATCACCCGCATCGTCAGCGAGAACATGGCGGTCGCGATCCGCATGGTCTCCACCGACCGCGGGCGCGACCCGCGCGACCACACGCTGGTCGCGTTCGGCGGCGCCGGCGGGCTGCACGCGTACGAGATCGCGCGCTCGGTCGGCATCGACCGCGTGCTCGTCCCGCCGTACGCGGGGGTCGCGTGCGCGTTCGGGGCGACGACGATGGACGTCCGCCACGACCTCGAGCGCACGTTCTACTCGCCGCTGGCCGAGACCGACGCGGACGCGCTCAACGACGCGTTCGCGGGCCTCGAGGCCGACGTCCGCGCGCTGCTGAGCGCCGACGACGTGTCCGGCGCCGACGTCGTGCTCGAGCGCAGCGCGCAGATGCGCTACGTCGGGCAGTCCTACGAGGTGACCACGCCCGTGCCGGACGGGCGCCTGGAGGCGGCGGACGTGGAGGCGCTCGCGGGCGCGTTCAACGCCGTCCACGAGCGCGAGTACGGCGTCGCCTCGTCGGACTTCCCGGTCGCGTTCGTCACCCTGCGCGTGACCGGCATCGGGCGCACGCACAAGCCGCGGCCGGACGAGCTGGCCGCGGCGCTCGGCACGCACGCGGCGGGCGACTCGATCAAGGAGCGTCGCCGCGCGTACTTCGGCGGCTCGCACCACGACGTGGAGGTCCACGACGTGACGCGCCTGGTGGCCGACCAGGAGATCCCCGGGCCGGCGATCATCGAGCAGGCGGACGGCGTGATCGTCGTCCCGCCCGGATCGATCGCCCGCGCCGACCGTTTCGACAACGTGATGCTGGAGGCAGTGGCATGACCGCGACGACCGAGCGCAAGCTCGACCCGATCACGTTCGAAGTCCTGCGCCGCGCGTTCGAGTACGCGCCCGAGCGCATGAGCCAGGTCCTCCAGAAGGCGTCGTTCTCGCCCATCATCTACGACATGGTCGACTACTCCAACGCGATCTTCGATCCCGACGTGGAGCTGATCGGCCAGACCGCGAACTGCCCGGTGCACATCGCGGCGATGCACTTCAGCGCGCGGGCCTCGCTGGCCCGCTACCCGCTCGACACGCTCGGGCCCGACGACGTGATCGTGCTCAACGACCCCTACCAGGGCGGCACGCACACGCCGGACGTGACGATGACGCTGCCGGTGTTCCACGACGGCGAGCTGCTGGCGATCGCGGTCAGCCGCGCGCACTGGACCGACATCGGCGGCAACCTCGACACGCACATCGCCGGCGAGGGCCTGCGGCTGCCGCCGCTGCTGCTCTACAAGGACGGCCAGCTCAACACCGAGCTGGTCGAGATCATCAAGAACTCGACGCGCACGCCGCAGTACGTCGAGGGCGACATCCAGGCCCAGCTGGGCGCGCTGCGCGCGGCCCGCGACGAGCTGCAGCGGATCGCCACCAAGTACGGTCCCGAGACGGTCAAGCAGGGCATGACCGAGGTGCTCGACTACACGCAGCGGATGACCGCGGCCGCGATCTCGCGGATCCCGGACGGGGTCTACGAGGCCGAGGACTACGTCGACAGCGACGGGTTCTCCGACGATCCCGTGACGGTGCGCGTGAAGCTCACGGTCGCGGGCGACCGGATCGAGGTGGATCTCTCCGGCTCGGACCCGGCGACCGTCGGCCCGATCAACTCGCCGTACGCGAACACGGCGTCGGCGATCTACTACTCGCTGAAGTTCTTCCTGAACCCGGACGCGCCGCCGAACGCCGGCCTGTACCGGCAGATCGACCTCAAGATCCCCGAGGGCACCTGGCTGAACCCGAAGTGGCCGTCGCCGACGTTCGGCTGCACGACCGCGGCCTCCTCGAAGATCACGGGCGCGATCTGGCTCGCGCTCGCGAAGGCGATCCCGGACCAGGTGATCGCGCCCGGCTGCTCGGAGTGCAACTGGTTCGTGGCCACCGCGGCGGACCCCGCGACCGGCGAGATCTCCGTCGTGTCCGACCTGCCCGCCGGCGGCTGGGGCGGGACGCCGTTCGGGGACGGCATGCACGTCACGATGGACCCGCTCGGCAACTGCCAGAACCTGCCGGCCGAGACCGCCGAGCTGCTGTTCCCGGTCCGGTACAACAGCTACGAGATGATCACCGACTCGGCCGGGCCGGGCCGGCACCGCGGCGGCTGCGGCGTGCGGCTGGAGGTCGAGTTCCTCGGCCGCGGGCAGATCGTGACCATGGAGACGTCGCGCACCCGCGAGGGCTCGCCGGGCGTCAACGGCGGCGCCCGCGCGTCGCGCCAGAAGCAGCTGCGCAAGCGGCCGGGGGACGACGCGTTGGAGACCGTCGGCGGCCTGGCCGAGGACGGCACGTGGCTGCCGCAGATGCTCGGCAACGTGACGTTCAAGCCGGGCGAGGCGTTCGTGTTCGAGAGCGGCGGAGGCGGCGGCTGGGGCGACCCGTTCGAGCGCGACCCGCGGCTCGTGGCCGCGGACGTGCGCAACGAGATCGTCTCCCGCGAGCGGGCGGCCGAGGCGTACGGCGTCGTGCTGACCGACGCGCTCGAGGTCGACGAGGCGGCGACCGCTCGCAGACGCGCGGCATAGTCTCAAGCCGATGGGCATCACCGTCGGCCAGCTCGTGTCCGATCCGCTGCTCAAGACGCGGATCGTCGCCGGTGCGGCGGGCGCCGGCCGGCTGGTCAGCTGGGCGCACGCGTGCGAGCTGGACGCGCCCTGGGAGTGGCTCGGCCAGGGCGATCTGGTGATGACGACGGGGTTCGCGGTCCCCGCCGCCGGCGATGCCCAGGCGGTGTTCGTGGAGCGGCTGTCGGCGGAAGGGCTGGCGGGGATCGCGATCGGTGAGAACATGAACGCGCCCCCGCTGACCGCCGCGATGCTCGAGGCCGCCGACCGCTGCGCGTTCCCGCTGCTGATGACCGCGTACGAGGTGCCGTGGGTGGCGCTCTCGCGCGCGGTCGTGCGGGCCAACCAGCGCGAGGAGCGGGAGCAGCTCTCGCGCATGGTGCGGATGTACGACCGCGTGCGGCGGGCCGCGATCGAAGGGCACGACGCGGTCCGGCTGATCGACGACCTGGCGGCCGAGCTCGGCTCGGAGCTGCACGTCGTCGGGTTCGACGGGACGACGACGTTCCGCGGCGCCGCCGCCCCGCCCGAGCCGCTGCTGGCCGAGCTGCGGCGCCAGCTCGCGGCGCGCGACATGCGCCCGCCGGCCGTGCTGCGCCTGCGCGGCGGGGCGCAGACGACGCTCGCGGTGCCCGTTCCCGCCGGGCGCTCGGCCCTGCTGCTGGTGACGCCGCGAGGCGCCGAGCCGCCGCTGGCGCTGCTGCAGCACGTGGCGACGATGGTGGCGCTCGAGGTCGAGAAGCTGATGGCGGACCGCGAGCACCGGCGGCGCATCGGGTCCGAGCTGCTGGCGTCGATCCTGGAGGGGCGCGTCGAGGACGCGGTCGCGGCCAGCCAGCTCGAGATGCACGGGCTGCGGCCGGACACGCTGGTGCTGGTGGCGCTCGAGCGGTCGTCGCCGATGGTCCGCAGCGACCTGCACTCGCGGCTGGCGGACCGGGGGATCGCGCACGTCCTGCTGCGGCGCGGCGAGACGGTGCTGATCGCGCTGGACGCCGGCGGCGGCGCGGTCGCGGACCTGGTCGAGGTCGCCGGGCACGACGCGTACGTCGGCGTCTCTACGCAGCCGATCGCGGGTCCCGCGCGGATCCCGGACGCGGTGCGCGAGGCGCGGCTGGCGGTGCGGGCGGCGCGCAGCGGAGAGCGGCGGGTGGTCCGTTACGGCGAGAACGACGAGCCGTTCATGCCGCGCACGGTCGCCGAGGCCAACAGCGTCGTCAACCGGGTGCTGGGGCCGCTGATCGAGTACGACCGCGAGCACGGGGCGGATCTCGTGCACTCGCTCGAGCAGTTCCTGGAGGCGAACCGGTCCTGGCGGCGGGCGGCCGAGACCCTGTTCGTGCACAAGCAGACGCTGGTCTACCGCATGAAGCGGGTGGAGGAGCTGACCGGGCGGCGGCTCGACGACACCGGGGACGTCGCCGAGCTCTGGCTCGCGCTGCAGGCGCTCAAGCTGGTGGGCTGAGCGCGCGGCCCATGCGCTCGACCGCCTCGCGCAGGATCTCTGCGGACGTCGCGAAGTTCAGCCGCACGAAGCCGGCGCCGCCCTGGCCGAAGACGTGCCCGGAGCTGAGCGCGACCCGGGCGTCGTCGAGGAACATCCGCGCCGGGCCGGCGAGGTCGCTGACGATGCCCGGCGTGCTGCCCGCGTCGGCGTGCAGGCCGAGCGCGCGGCAGTCCAGCCACGCCAGGTACGTCGCTTCCGGCGGCCGGTAGCCGACCTGCGGGAGGTGCTCGGCCAGCAGCGTGCCGAGCAGGTGGCGGCTGGCGGTCAGGCCGCGCAGCAGCGCGTCGAGCCACGGCTCGCCGTCCCGGAAGGCGGCGGCGTGCGCGATCGCGCCGAGGTGGCTGGGGCCGTGGCTGACCTCCTCCGGGAGGCGCCGCAGGTCGTCGAGCGCGGCGGGGCCGGCGATCAGCAGCGCGGCCTTGAGACCGGCGAGGTTCCACGCCTTCGACGCCGAGAGCAGAACGAGCCCGCGCTCGTCGACGCTCAGGTACGGCGTGAACGTCGCGCCGTCGAGCATGAGCGGGGCGTGGATCTCGTCGGAGATCACCCGCGCGCCGTGCCGCGCGGCGGTCTCCGCGACGGCCTCCAGCTCGGCCCGCGTGTGCGCCACCCCGGTCGGGTTGTGCGGGTTGCAGAGCAGCAGCGCGGGGCGCTCGGACACGGCGCGCGCCGCGGCCAGCGCGGTGTCCAGCGCGTCGGGGTCGATGCGGCCGTCGGGGGCCAGCGGCGCCTCGATCACCCGGCGGTCGGCGTGTGAGGTGAACGCGTAGAACGGGGGATAGACGGGCGCGCAGACCACGACCGCGTCGCCGGGGCCGGTCACCAGCTTGAGCGCCTCGACGATGCCCAGCATCACGTCGGGGACGATCGCCACCTGCTCGAGCGCGAAGCGCAGGTCCCAGCGGCGCAGCGCGAAGTCGCGCACCGCCACGGCGTAGTCGTCGCCGTACGCGTAGCCGGTGTCACCGTTGTCGACGGCCGTGCGCAGCGCGGCGGCGATCGGCGGGGCGAGCTGGACGTCCATCTCGGCCACCCACAGCGGCAGCACGTCGGCCGGGTGCGCCCGCCACTTCGCGCTCGTGCGGGTGCGCAGCTGCTCGACCGTCAGCTGCTCCAGCGGGTTCTCGTGAGCGAGCATCGCCTGCACCCTAGCCGCGGCGTCAGGCGCCGTGCGTGCGCGGCAGCGGCTGCGCGGGCTCGATCTCGTCCAGCGGCGTGCCGAGCGTGTCGCCGATGTGGTGGCGCAGCGCTTCCGCGAACGCTTCGGCGTCGCCGGCGCGCAGGTGCGCGACGAGCTCCTCGTGCTCGGCGATGATGTCGGCCGCGCGGGCCAGCAGGGTGTCGCCGTAGCTGAAGAGCAGGAACCGCTGGCGGTCGGCCAGGCGGTCGTTGAGCTCCAGCATCACGCGGTTGCGTCCCGCCTGCACGAACGAGCGGTGGAACGCGATCGTCGACTCGATGAACGCGCGCACGTCGCCGCCGCCGAGCGCCTCGCGCTGGACCGCCACTTCGCTCTCGAGCCGCTCGGCGAGCTGCCGGAGGTCCTCGGTCCGCGCCCGCCGGACCGACGTCGACTCGAGGATCAGCCGCGCGTCGGCGAAGTCGGCGACGTCGCGCTCGCTGAGGCCCTGGACCATCGCGCCCCGCTTCGGGTAGATCGAGACCCAGCCCTCGTCCTGCAGGAGCGCGAGCGCGGTGCGGATCGGGGTCCGGCTCAGGCCGGCCTGCGCGGCCAGCGCCGCCTCGGAGAGCATCGTCCCGGCGGGGTGGCGGCCGTCCAGGATCGCCTCGAGGATCGCGGTGTAGGCGCGGCGGGTCGCGCTCTGATCGTCGGGCACCGCGAACTAGGATACAAGTTGTATCTCGTATCTGGGATGCCTCATGAATCCCAGATGTATCCTAGGACGATGCAGTCTGACCGTCCCCCTGCCGCGAAGACGCGCCGACGGCTCTGGATCGTCGGCGTCGCGGTCGCCGCCTTCCTCGTCCTCGTCGTCGTCGCGCAGGCCCTGCAGGGGTCTGATGACGAACGGGAGGCGCCCGTGTCGTCGTCGGCGGCCGACACGTCCGCGCCCGCCGAGCACTCGATCGTGCGGCGCGAAGCCGGCGACCCGATGGCGATCGGGCCCGTCGACGCGCCCGTGGTGCTGGTGCTGTGGACGGACATGCGCTGCCCGTTCTGCGCGCTGTTCAACCGCGAGACGCTGCCGAAGCTGATGGACGAGTACGTCAGGCCCGGCAAGGTGCGCATCGAGGTGCACGACGTCGCGTTCTTCGGCAAGCAGTCCGAGAACGGGGCGGTCGCGGCGCGCGCGGCCGGCGCGCAGGGGAAGTTCTTCGAGTACCTGAAGGCGGTCTACGCCGTGGCGCCGGAGGGCAAGCACCCGAGCCTGCCGGCGGCGAAGCTGGTCAAGTTCGCGTCGCAGGTGGGCGTCCCGGATCTCGCGCGCTTCAAGGCCGACCTCGACGACGCGTCGCTGCACGAGCTGGCGCGGCAGAGCAACGCGACCGCGCAGGGGCTGGGCGTCACCACCGTGCCGTTCTTCTTGGCCGGGGAGAGCAGCATCGCGGGCGCGCAGCCGGTTGAGGTGTTCCGCGAGTTCCTCGACGACGCGCTCGCGAAGACCGCCGGCTAGCGGTGGAGCTCGGCCTGCTGGGCGCGCTGCTCGGCGGCGCGCTGACGCTTTTCAGCCCGTGCTCGGCGATGCTGCTGCCGGCGTTCTTCTCGTACGCGTTCACGAGCCCGGCGGAGCTGGTGGCCCGCACCGGCGTCTTCTATCTGGGGCTGTGCACGACGCTCGTCCCGCTCGGGATCCTGGCGGGGACGCTCGGGGCGTTCGTCAATCAGCATCGCGCCGGGCTGGTCACGGTCGCGTCGGTCGTGGTGATCGCGCTGGGGCTGGTGATGGCGCTGGGCGTCCGGTTCCCGGCCTTCACGCGCGCTCGCAGCGCCGCCGGCACGTCGGTCGCGGCGGTGTTCGCGTTGGGGACCGTCTACGGGCTGGCGGGCGTGTGCGCGGGGCCGATGCTGGGGGCCGCGCTGACGTTCGCGGCGCTGAGCGGGAACGCGCTGCAGGGTGGGATCACGTTGCTGGTGTTCGCGGCGGGGATGACCGCGCCGCTGCTCGTGCTGGCGCTGTTCTGGGAGCGGCTGCCGTTCGTCCGCGGGCTCGCGCGGCCGCGCGAGCTGCGCATCGGGGCGTGGCGGAACACGTGGACCGCGGTGCTCGGCGGCGCGTTCACCGTGGGGGTCGGCGTGCTGCTGCTGGTCAGTGACGGGACGGCGTCCCTGGGCGGCGTGCTCGGGGTGACGCGGCAGGCGCACCTCGAGGCGTGGGTGATGCGGGTGACGAGCGGCGTCTCGGACGTGCTCGTCGTGGGCGGGGCACTGGTGCTGGCCGGGGGCGGCTGGGCGCTGGTGCGCGCGCGGCGCGTCGCGGTTGCGCGCCGGGCTTCGTCCTAAGTCGCTCGTTCTTGCTTTCCTGAGTCATGAGCGGATAGTCTTCCGCTTGACGAATGCCGATCGTCTCCGTTCACGAGGAGCTGGAACGTTCGGATTCGATGTTCGAGTTCGCGACGCGACTCGGCCGGAGTTGCCTGGACGAGGCGTCGAGGTTGACCGATCTTCTCGGCGATCCGGAGGTCCACCGGGACTTCGTTGACCTCGAGGCGACCGTCGCCGCGCTGGGCGCGGAGCCTGACTTCCGATCCGTGCTCGACGGCAGCGCCGGCGTCCGAGCCAGCCTGATGGAGTCGCTGCATCCCGTGGATCATCTCGCCGTCTTGCGAGGGCTATGCACGCACGCGCTCCCGCACTTCTTCGAGCGCATCGGGGGTCAGGTGCCGCTCGACCGCGGTGCCCCGGTCCCGCTCGTCAGCCGCCCGATCAACGCCGCCTTTGCGACGACCCCGCATCACCCGACACTGCGACGGCTGGACCTGATGTATCCGCTGGCCTTCGCCCTGTTCGAGCCCCCTCACGTAAACGCGGAGGTGGTGCTCGACTACACCGTTCGAGATCGCCTCGACGCGCTGACGTGGAGTGACCGCAAGCAACTGCCAAGGGTCGCGACGCTGCACCCGGTGCTCACATCGGAGCGGCTGACGATCGGCGAGATCGGTGAGGACACCTTCTTCGGTGTCACGCCGAGCGCCTGGGATCTGGAGGCCCTGCTCGCCCAGCTGCACTCCGTCCGCGATGTGGAGATCGCCGTGCTCCCCGAGCTCTGCCTACCGACCGCGGGAGCGCTCGACGACGCGCTGAGCGCAGAGCCCGCCCGGTATCCGCCCGTCGTCGTCAGCGGCAGCGCGCACGTCGTCGAGGGCGGGACGCGTGCGAACGAGTCCCGTGTCTACCTCGACGGCCGGCACGTGGCGACGCATCGCAAGATTGTTCCGTACGCGACCAAGACACTCGACGGGCGGACGTTCGCGCAACCCGTGGCCGAGGCGATCACCGGTGAGCGCAAGCGCGTCACCGTCCTGTCCGGCACCCATACACGCCTCGCGGTCGTCATCTGCGCGGACCTCAACAGCCTGACGATTCCGGGACTCCTGGAGCAGGCCGGTGTCAACCTGCTGCTCGTTCCGGCATTGACTCCGAGTGCGGGAGCGTTCAACGGTGCGCTCTGCCAGCTGGCTTCGCATTGTCAGGCCGTCAGCGTCGTCGTGAACGCGGAGCTTGCGCACGACGATGACGGCGACACGCCGTTCTTGGTCATGGCTGCGGTTCCGCGCCCGACCCAGCAGTCGCGCGTCTATCCCGACGCGCTCGGCCAGCGCGGCTCGGTCGGCGTCGTCGATCCCAATCAGCCGCTCGACCGAGCCTTGACGTGGCGGTCCTAGGCGGCAACCAGGGGGGCGAGCGCGTCCTTGTCGGCGCGTGCCTCCCCGCCCATCTCGTCGATCGAGACCGCCGCGGTCTGCCGCCGCGCTGATACGCCCGCCAACTCCGTGGCCCGCGCGGCCCCGGCGCGCAGTCGCTGCTCGAGCCGTTCCCACGCCGACTCCAGTAGCCGCAGTGCCCGCTCGGACAGCGCCTCGTCCCCAGTCTCGCCCGCGAACGTGTGCAGGACGTGCGGAACCCATGGATCCAGTTCGAGCAGATTGCGCTGCGGCGTGTCGTCCAAGCGGCGGATGAGTCGAACGATCACCGGTCGCAGCTTGCCACCGGACCGCTCCAGGCGTCCCAGCTCGATCTCGCACGCGACGATGCCGGCCGGGCTGCCCAGCACGCGGTATCGGTCCAGTCCAGCCGCGATCAGTCCCGTGACGCGTGCGGGGTCGTCGGCGATCCCGGCCTGGAGCAGACTTCGAGCCACCACCGCGAGTCGGCGCGTGTTCAACGCCAGACCCTCGCGATGCTCCCAGTGCTCGAACAGCCGCTGTGCGCACCGCAGCTCGCTCTCCGCCTCCGGAAAACGCTGCTCGTGATACTCGACCGCACCCAGCGCCGATCGAGCGAACGCCTGGATTACGGGCAGCTTCAGGTATTCGGCCCGTTCGATGGACTCGGATAGCAGCGCTCGCGCCTCGGAGGCCACGCCCTGGCAGCGACGCACCTCGCCCAGCTGCATCAGCGAGTCTGCGCGGAAGCGCTCGAAGCTGTGCTCCTCGGCTATGCGGTGCGCTTGGTCGAGCACGTACCAGGCATGGTCGAACTCGCCGAGGAGCCTCAGGCAGAAGCCCAGCGTGAACAGGGCGTGGGAACGTCCGTACGGATCCTCGAACTCCTCGAACGATCGTGCCGCGGCGGCTGCACGCAGCAACGCTGGCTCGAAGCGCGTCTGCGCGCGCAGGTTGTTGGCGAGTCCGAGCAGGCTCCAGGCCTCGCGTTGACGCCACGTCTCCGGCGGACCCCAGGCCGATGCGCCGGCGAGCTGCGCGTAGAGCGTCGCCGCGGTCGTGAGCTGTGCCGCGCGTTCGCTCAGCCGCTCCCCGCGCTGCTCGTCGAGCCGGCCAAGTCCATAGAGGCGGTGTGCGGCGGCCGGGAGGGCGACGGACGCAGGCGCTTCGGGTGAAGAGGCGAAGTGCGCGAGCCGCTCGAGAAGCACGCGCACTTCGTCGCCGGCTCGCAACTGTCGCAGTGTCGTCGCCAGCTCCGACGTCGCTTCGACGGTGAGCTCGGGCAGTTGCGCCTTCTCGGCCTCGCGGATCACGAGGCGCAGGCGGTCCGCGGCCTGCTCGAGCTCGTTCGCGCGCCGACGCATCGCGACGGCATGCCGGATTCCCGACCGCAGCATCCGCTCGACATCTGCGACGTTCGGTGGAGGCGGAGCGGGCTCGGGCGCGGCGAACGCGCGCAGGCGTCCAAGCTGGACCCGCCCTTCGGTCGTCAGCGCGTACGCACGGCGTCGGCTGTCGCCGAAGACCTCAGCCGCCTCGATCAGACCGCTTTCACGCAGCGTCCGCAGCTTGCGGCTGACCGTCTCGGGTGAGACGCCCAGTTCTCGGGCCAGTGTCGACGGGCTCTCCGGTTGCTCCGCGATCGCCATGAGCAGGCGCCCAGAGAGTGGCTCCGCTTCGGCGTCCTTCGCGCTGCTGCGGGCGCGGGCGACGCGTGCGTCGGCACCGTCGCTGTCCTCGGTCGGTCGCTGATCCACCATCTCAGTCTGTCGATCTATCGGCCTAATGTCAATGATCGATCAATGATATGTTCGTCCAGTCGGACCCCCCACCACAGCACGATCAGACGAGGCGTGATGGCCAGCAGCATCGGTATGTACGTCACGGGCGGGCCGAAGCACAGGCGTGCGCCGTCACGACCGAGCTGGCGCGGCTGACCGGACCTATCATCAGGTGTGAGCGATGAGGCTCGCTCGGAGCGCGGCAAGCGTCGCCGCTGATGGCCTCTGTGGACCGCAAGCCCATGGAGGTTGTCATGCCCCAGCCGTCAACCGACACCGAGTACACGTACAGATCCGACCGCCTCGGTCGGCTGGCCGAGCGGTTCGTGCGCGCGTTCGGGATGCCGTGGTTCCTCGCCGGGCAGACGGCCGTCATCGCGCTCTGGATCGCGGTCAACGCCCTCGTCCCGGTCCTGCGCTTCGACCCGTACCCGTTCATCTTCATGAACCTGGTGTTCTCGGCGCTCGCGGCCTACGCGGCGCCGTTCATCCTGCTCGCGCAGACCCGGCAGGCGGACCGCGACAAGGCCCGCAGCGAGTCCGAGTCCCGCCATCGCGAGCAGATGGTGATCGACCAGGCGCACCTGCTGGACGAGAACCGCCGCCAGACCGAGCACATCGCGGACCTGCTGGTGCAGATGCGGGAGCTGCTCGAGCGCGAGAGCGACGCGCAGCCCCCGCCTTCAGTACGGGTTCCGTTCACACGGGGCGAGGAGACGACAGCGCGGCGGCGAGATACGGCGCGGTGACGCTGTCGGCGTCGGCCGCCACCGCGTCCGGCGGGCCGGCGGCGACGATTCTGCCGCCAGCGTCCCCGGCGCCGGGACCGAGGTCGATGACCCAGTCGACCTGCGCCGCCAGCCGCATGTCCTGCTCGACGACCACCACCGTGTTGCCCACGTCGACGAGCCCCTGAAGATGGACGAGCAGCCGATCGGTGTCGGCGGGGTGCAGTCCCACGGTCGGCTCGTCGAGCACGTACAACGCATCCCCACGCTGTGCGCGCTGCAGCTCGGTGGCGAGCTTGACGCGCTGGGCCTCGCCGCCGGACAGCTCGGTCGCGGGCTGCCCCAGCCGCAGGTACCCGAGCCCCACGTCGCGAAGCACGGTCAGCGACCGCATCACCCGCGCTTCGCCGGCGAAGAAGTCGTGCGCCTCGTCGACGGTCATCGCGAGGACCTCGGCGACGTTGCGCCCCTGCCAGGTGATCTCGAGCGTGCTCGGCTTGTAGCGCGTGCCGTGGCAGTCCGGGCACGGGGCGTAGACGCTGGGCAAAAACAGCAGCTCGACCATCACCGATCCCTCGCCGGCGCACGTCGGGCAGCGCCCGGCGGTGACGTTGAAGGAGAAGCGCCCGGGCCCGTAGCGGCGTCGCCGGGCCTCCGGGGTGGAGGCGAACCGTCGCCGGACGTCGTCGAACAGGCCGGTGTAGGTGGCGACGTTGGACCGCGGCGTGCGACCGATCGGCCGCTGGTCGATGCACACCACCCGCCGCAGCGGTCCGACACCGCCGACGATGCTGCCGTCGATCGTCGTGGGCCCGCCTGACAGCAGGGGGTCCGTCTCGTCCTCGTCGCGATCGACCTCGTGTCCCATCTGCTCCCGGAACAGGGCGGGCAGCGCCTGGCTGACGAGGCTCGACTTGCCGGCGCCCGACGGTCCGGTGACGGCGGTCAGGCAGCGCAGCGGGAACGACACCGTCACGTCACGGAGGTTGTTGCGGCTCACGCGCTCCAGCGCCAGCCAACCGTCCGGTCGACGTGGCGTCCTCGGCGCCTGGGCGTGATGGTCGAACAGGTAGCGGCGGGTGACCGAGGCCTCGACCTCGTCCAACCCCGCGGGCACGCCGCTATAGAGCACGCGGCCGCCGCGCTCGCCGGCCTCAGGGCCGATGTCGACCAGCCAATCCGCGGAGCGAATCACGTCGAGCGCGTGCTCGACGACGAACACGCTGTTGCCGCGCGCCTTCAGCCCCGCCAGGATGCCAAGCAGCGCGTCGACGTCTCGCGGGTGCAGGCCGGCCGACGGCTCGTCGAGCACGTACACCACCCCGAACAGCTGCGACGAGAGCTGCGTGGCGAGGCGCAGGCGCTGCAGCTCGCCCGCCGACAGGGTCGGCGTGCTGCGATCGAGCGACAGGTATCTCAGGCCGAGATCGAGGATCGGGCGGATCCGCTCGAGCAGCTCGGTGGCGAGTCGGCGCGCGGCGACGCGCTTCTCGGCCGACAGGTTCGGCGTGCGGCGCACGTCGGGCGCGGCCTCGTGCGCCGACCCGCCGGCCGCGACCCGCCGCTCGACGGCTTCCCGGCGCGCGGCCTCGTCGAGCACGCCGCCGACGTCCGCGGCGGTCGGACTCCAGGCGTCGCTGAACACGGCGCTCAACTCGTCCGCCAGCCGGGTGAGCGGGAGCCGCGCCAGCTCGGCGATGTCGAAGCCCTCGAACGTGACCGACAGCGCCTCCGGCCTCAGGCGCTTGCCGCGACAGGCGGGGCAGGTCGCGGCGGTCATGAACCGCTGCACGCGCGCCTTCATCGACGCGCTCTTCGTGTTGGCGAACGTGTCGAGCACGTAGCGGCGAGCGCCGGTGAACGTGCCCTGGTAGCTGGGCTCGGTGCCCTCGGCGATCGCCTTGCGGGTCTCCTCGGGAGTGAGGCCGGCGTAGACCGGCACCGTCGGGCGCTCCTCGGTGAACAGGATCCAGTCGCGATCTTCGGCGGGCAGCTCGCGCCACGGCCTGTCGACGTCGTAGCCGAGCGAGACCAGCACGTCACGGAGGTTCTGTCCGTGCCAAGCCGGCGGCCACGCCGCGACCGCCCGCTCGCGGATCGTGAGCGAGTCGTCGGGCACCAGGCTCTCCTCGCTCACCTCGTAGACGCGGCCGATGCCGTGGCAGCGCGGGCACGCACCCTGCACCGTGTTCGGTGAGAAGTCCTCCGCGTAGAGCATCGGCTGATCCGCCGGGTAGGACCCGGCGCGCGAGTAGAGCATCCGCAGCAGATTCGACAGCGTGGTCACGCTCCCGACCGACGAGCGGGCGTTGCGCGACCCCCGCTGCTGCTGCAACGCGACCGCGGGCGGCATCCCCTCGATCGAGTCGACGTCGGGAACGCCCACCTGATCGAACAGCCGGCGGGCGTAGGGCGCCACCGACTCCAGGTACCGGCGCTGGGACTCCGCGAACAGGGTGCCGAACGCCAAAGAGGACTTCCCGGACCCGGAGATGCCCGTGAACACCACCAGCGCATCCCGAGGCAGGTCGACGTCGACGTCCTTGAGGTTGTGCTCACGCGCCCCGCGCACACGGACGTCGGCCCCAGCCTGCTCGGACGGCCCCGGCCGCTCAAGCACGGACAGGCTCGCCGGGCGCGGACATCGTGTTGGCAAGGGCGGCCACGATCGTTCCGCTGATTCTCGCGGATTCCGAAACGATCGATCGGCGGCTACCGTTCGCCCATGGACGACGCCACGCAGGCCCTGGACTCGCTGCTGGCGGCGGAGCTGGAGCGCTGAACGGGTTGCGGGGCTTGGCGCTCGGCTGCATCGCGGCCGCGGTCTGCGTCGCCGCGATCACGCTGGGGTACCGGTCGGCGTACTGGAGCTTCCCCTGGAACGGCGGCCCCGACCGGGTGAAATGGTGCGAGCGGACGTACCTGCGGCACGGGAGCGAGCCGCTCTCGCCGTCCGGGCCGGTCGCGGCGATCCTCCGCGCGCCCCCGCTGGTCGGGGACCGGTTCTACGTCACGACGCCGGCCCGCTGCCGTGACGTTGCGCCCACGCTGCTGTACCGCGACGTGGGGGAGGGACGATACGAGGCGTACGCGCTCAGCGGCGGCCCGTAGCGCCGCCTCGAGCCAGCGCTCGCACGAGCGCCGTTGTACGGCGAGACTGTGCGAGTGGACAACGCGCGCATCGCCGACCAGCTCGACGCCTTCGCGACCCTGCTCGCGCTGGCGGAAGCGAACCCCTACCAGCCGCGCGCGTACCGGCGGGCGGCGGAGACGGTCCGGGCGGCGGAGGTGCCGATCGAGCAGCTGATCCACGACGGGCGGGTGCGGCAGCTGCGCGGGATCGGGCCGGGGATCGAGGCGCGGCTGCGCGAGCTGGTGCAGACGGGGGAGATCGCCGAGCTGCGCGAGCTCGAGCGCGAGCTGGTCCCCGGGCTGGTCGGCCTCGGCCGCTACCTCGGGCTGACGACGCGCCGGTCGGTCGAGATCGCGCGGGCGCTCGGCGTGCGCACGCCGGACGAGTTCCGCGCGGCGGTCGATCAAGGGCGGCTGCGCGCGGTCCCGGGCGTCGGGCCGAAGCTCGAAGCGCGCGTGCGCGAGGCGCTCGCGCACGAGGAAAGGCGCGGCGGGAAGGGCGGCGCCGCGACGCGCGGGGGCGGCGGCGCGGCCGAGCGGCCGAGCCTCCTGCTCGACCGCGCCCGCGCGCTCGTCGACGGGATCGCGGACGCGCTCGGCGGCGCCGCGGCGGGCGACACGCGCCGCTGGTGCGACGTCTGCACGCACCTCGCGGTCGTCGCCGCGGCGGCGGACCCGGCGCCCACTCTCGCCGCCTTCGAGCAGCTCCCGCAGATCGTCGCGGTGATCGAGCGCACCGAGCGCCACGCGCGCGGCCTGACCGTCGAAGGCGTGCCGATCGACCTCGTCGTCGCCGCCCCCGAGCGCTACGGCACCGAGCTCCTGCGCGCGACCGGGGCGCCCGCGTACGTCGACGCGCTGGAACCGCTGCCCGACGCGCCCACGGAGGCCGCCGTCTACCGCGCCCTGAACCTCCCCGAGCTGCCGCCTGAGCTGCGCGAGCGCTCGCACCCCGGCACCCCGCCCACGCTCGTCACCGAGGCCGACATCCGCGGCGACCTGCACTGCCATACCACGTGGTCCGACGGCCGCTTCAGCGTGGAGGAGATGGCCCGCGCGGCTCGCGACCGCGGCTACGACTACATCGCGATCTGCGACCACACGCCGGCGGTCGGGGCGGTCAAGGGCCTGACCGCGGACGAGGTCCGCCGCCAGGCGCACGAGATCGCGATCGCGAACGAGCGCCTGGCGCCGTTTCGGATCCTGCGCGGGATCGAATGCGACATCCTGCCCGACGGCCGGCTCGACCTCCCCGACGACGTGCTCGCCGAGCTCGACTGGGTCCAGGCCAGCGTGCACGCGGGCCAGCGCACGCCGCGCGACCAGCTGACCAGGCGCGTCGAGGAAGCCCTGCGCCACCCCGCCGTGCGCTGCCTGAGCCACCCGACCGGCCGGCTGATCGGCCACCGCCCGGAGAACGCGCTCGACCTCGACCGGGTCTACGAGGTGGCGCGCGAGCACGGCGTCGCGCTCGAAGTCAACGGCCTCCCGGCGCGGCTGGACCTCAGCGGCGACCACGTCCGCCGCGCGCTGCAGGCGGGCGTGAAGATCGTCTGCTCCACCGACGCGCACTCCACGCGCGGCCTCGGCCACATGACGCTGGCGGTCCACACCGCCCGCCGCGGCGGCGCCACGGCCGCGGACGTGCTCAACACTTGAGACCGCCGGCGCTGCGAGTTACGGGAAGTCCGCAGCCGATCCGCTTGACCACCCGGATGCGAGACCCCGCCCCGCGGACCTATCGTCGCGAACATGCTCCTGGCGCTCGCAGCGGCGACGACCCTCCTGTGGTCGCAGCCCGTGACGTTCGCCGCGGTCCGCGCACCCAACACCGGCGTCCAGCTCGCGACCAACGCCCAGGGTGACGCGCTCGCCGTCTGGACGAGCCGGACGCAACGGGTGCGCGCGACGCTGATCCGCGCGAACGGCACCCGCACGACGCGCACGCTGCCCGGGGCCTTGACCGACGACCTCGTCGTGGTGCTCGACTCGCGCGCCGTCGCGACCGCCGCCTGGACGCGGCGCGGCCGCCTCTACACCGCGAGCGCGACGCCGCACAACCGCTGGTCACAGCCGCGCCGGGTCGCGCGGAGCGGCGCGGTCATGCCGACGCTCGCGGTCGCGCGCGATCGCCGCGTCCTGCTCGTCTGGACGACAGGCACCCGCACCGGGGTCGCGTGGCGCAGCCCGGCGCGGCGATTCGAGCACGCGCAGATCCTGCGCCGTCCGGCGCCGGTGCTGATCCCCGGCGAAGGGCTGTCGAGCCGGAACGGCGCCGCGTTCGACCCGCGCGGGCGCGCGTACGTGTGGACGACCTGCGACGGCGTCGTCGGCATCACCCGTCCGCACGCGCGGACGCTGCGGCGCGTGCCGCTCACCTCCGGCCCGGCGGCGATGAGCCTCTCGGTGGGGCGGACCGGCCTCGCGAGCTGGGTTCCGACCCGCTGCACGACCGACGCCGCGGCCGGCACGCCGCCGGGCATCCTGCACGCGAACGTGCTGCGCGACGGCCGCTTCGGGCCGCCGACGATCCTGACCGGGCCCGACGGGCAGCCGCTGAAGACGTCCGGGTCGACCGCGTTCGCGCCGGGCCTCGTCGCGGCCTGGGCGGACAGCGGGCTCCTGCAGGTCGCGCTCGTTGACGGCCGCCAGACCGCGGTCGTGCGCGACGACCGGATGCCGCTGGCCGCGGACGCCGCGGGCAACGTGCTCCTCAGCACGCCGTACATCGGCGTCACCGTCCGCCGGCCGGACGGTACCGAGGATCCGCTCGTGCCCGGCACGCTCGGACCGACCTGGGCGGTGTCGCCGTTCGCGACCGGCTTCGGCGTCCTCTATGACCCGGACCTCACCACCGGGCCCGACCATCGCGTGACCTCGCCGGCCACGCGGCTCAGCCTGACGTTCTGGCGCTAGGCGGTCTCAGGAAACGCTCAAGGACGCCGGAGGCAATTCCGAGCGTCCCCGCCAAGACTCGGGATCACGTCTTCCCGTCCTGAAGGAGCGTCCGATCTTGAGCGCCATCACCCAGTCGTTGCCGTTCCGCGGCCGTTCGCGCCGCCGCGGGCATCCCGCCGCCCTCGTCGCCCTGGTGGCGCTCGCGGGCGCCGCGGTCGCCGGCGCCGCCGCGTCGCTCGCCTCCGGCGGGACCGACGCGCCGGCCACGGTCTCACGCACCGCCACGGTCAGCCGCGGCGTCGTGCAGAGCACGGTCTCCGGCAGCGGCAACCTCGAGGTCACCAACCGCCGTGATCTGTCGTTCTCGACCGCGGGCGAGATCGAGAAGGTCTACGTCGCAGCGGGCGACAAGGTGACCCAGGGGCAGGCGCTCGCGCGGCTGGACCCGACCGACGACTCGCTCGACACCACGTACCTGCGCGCGCCGTTCAGCGGCACGGTCGCGACCGTGAACATCGCCGTCGGCGACGCGGTGTCCGGTGCCACGAGCGCCGGCGGCACGTCGAGCACGAGCGACACGGCCGCGTTCGAGCTCGTCCAGCTGACCCGCTACGAGCTGCCGGTGTCCGTCAGCGAGTCGGACATCGGCAAGGTCAAGGTGGGCCAGGTCGCCACGGTCACCGTCAGCGCGACCGGCGAGAAGCTGTCCGCGCGCGTGACCGCGGTCGGCGTGGACTCGACGTCGTCCACGAGCGACGCGACCTCGTCGTCGTCGTCCGCCGTCGCCTACCCGGTGACGCTGGAGCTGACCCAGCGCAGCAGCAAGCTCAAGCCCGGCATGACCGCGAGCGCGGACATCGTCACCGAGCAGGCGTCCGGCGTGACCGTGCCGACGCAGGCGCTGCGTGGCAACACCGTCACCGTCGTCGAGAACGGCAAGCAGACGCAGACGCGCGTGGAGACCGGCATTCAAGGCGACTCGACGACCCAGATCGTCAGCGGGCTCGAAGCTGGCGACAAGGTGCTCGTGACCTCGACGAGCGCCGCTGCCGGCGCGTCGGCGACCGGGACCCAGACGTCCCAGCAGCAGGGCGGCCTCGGGCAGGGCTTCAGTGGCGGCGGTGGGATGCCGGCCGGCGGGCCGCCCTCGGGCTTCCCGGGTGGCGGGCGATGACCCCGGTCATCGACGTCCGCGACGTCGAGCGCGTCTACCACGTCACCGACGAGCTCGCCGTCCACGCCCTCGACGGCGTGTCGCTGGAGATCGCGCGCGGCGAGTACGTGGCGATCATGGGCGCGTCCGGGTCCGGCAAGAGCACGCTGATGAACATCCTCGGCTGCCTGGACCTGCCGACCGGCGGGACCTACCGGCTCGACGGCACCGACGTGCGCGACTACGACGAGGACGACCTGTCGGACCTGCGCAACCTCAAGCTCGGGTTCGTCTTTCAGGCGTTCAATCTCGTGCCGCGCACGAGCGCCGCGGCGCAGGTCCAGCTGCCGCTCGCCTACGCGGGCGTCGGCCGCCGCGAGCGCCGCCGGCGCGCGCTGGCGGCGCTGGACGCGGTCGGGATCGGCGACCGCCGCAACCACCTGCCGTCCGAGCTGTCCGGCGGTCAGCAGCAGCGCGTCGCGGTCGCCCGCGCGATCGTGTGCGACCCGGCGCTGATCCTGGCCGACGAGCCGACCGGCAACCTCGACTCGCACTCGACCGCGGACGTGCTCGACATCTTCGACCGGCTGCACGGGGACGGGCGCACGATCGTGCTGATCACGCACGAGGACGACGTCGCCGCCCGCGCCCAGCGTGTCGTGCGGATGGCGGACGGGCGGATCGCGGCGTGAGCGCGCTCGAGACCGCGCGGACCGCGCTCGGCGCGCTGCTCGCGAACAAGCTGCGGTCCGGGCTGACCGTGCTCGGCCTGTGCATCGGCGTCGCGGCCGTGATCGCGCTGGTCGCGGTCGGCAACGGGTCGCGCAAGCAGGTGCAGGCGTCGATCGACGCGCTCGGCTCCAACGTGCTCGTCGTGCAGACGCAGCCGGGTGGGTTCGGGCCGGGCGCGAGCGCGTCGTCGGTGACGTTCACGCAGAAGGACGCGGACGCGCTCGCGGACCGGTTCAACGCGCCTGACGTCAAGGCGGTCAGCCCGGTCGTGCAGGCGTCGGGGACGACGCTCGTGGCCGGTGAGACCAGCTACCAGCCGAGCTCGTTCGTCGGCACGACACCGAACTACCTGTCCACGCGCGACCTCACGGTCGCGTCGGGCGCCGGGTTCACGTCGGCTGACGTCAGCGACCACGCCCGCAAGGTCGTGATCGGCTCGACCGTCGCGGAGAGCCTGTTCTCCGGCAGCGACCCGGTCGGGCAGACGATCCGCGTGAACGGCACGAGCTTCCAGGTCGCCGGCGTGCTCGCGAGCAAGGGCTCCAACGGCACGCAGGACCAGGACGACGTCGTGATCGCGCCGCTGACCGCGGTGCAGGACGTGCTGACCGGGTACGGATCGCTGAGCTCGATCACGGTGCAGGCGACGTCGGGCGACACGCTCGACGCCGCGCAGGCCGAGGTCGAGTCGATCCTGTACGCGCGCAAGGCCGTCACCGACACCTCGAACCCCGGGTTCTCGGTGATCAACCAGGGCTCGGTGCGCGAGGCGTCGAGCGCGTCGACGGACGTGTTCACCACGCTGCTCGCGGCGGTCGCGGCGATCTCGCTGCTGGTGGGCGGGATCGGCGTGATGAACATCATGCTGGTCTCGGTCACCGAGCGCACGCGCGAGATCGGGATCCGCAAGGCGATCGGCGCGCGCCGCGCCGACATCCTCAAGCAGTTCCTGACCGAGGCGATCCTCGTCTCGGTGCTCGGCGGCGCGCTCGGGGTGGCCGTCGGGCTGATCGCCGGGCACGTCGAGATCGCGGGCGTGCAGCCCGCGGTCGCCGCGCCCGCCGTCGGCCTCGCCTTCGGCGCCGCCGTGCTCTGCGGCCTGTTCTTCGGCACCTATCCCGCGGCTCGCGCCGCACGACTGCGCCCCGTCGAGGCGCTCCGCTTCGAGTAAGGAGACGTTGATGACCGCTGTCGCTGACCGGGAGATGACAGGTGCGAGACGCCCGCGCCGCAAGCTGCTGACGCCGATGACCGGCGCGCTGGTGGCGGTGATCGTCGCCGCGGGCGCCTTCGCCGGGGGCGTGCAGGCGCAGAAGAGCCGCGGTGGGGGCGGCGGCGCGGCCGCGGGCGGGGTGCCCGCGGGGCTGCCGGCGGGCGGGGCCGGGATGCCCGCCGGCGGGCCGTCCGCTGCGTCGGGCGGGACCGCGGGCACCGTCAAGTACGCGTCCGGCGACACGCTCTACGTCGAGCAGGCGGACGGGACGACGGTGAGAGTCAAGGTGTCCTCGGGCGCCGACGTCACCCGCACCGCTTCCAGCGACGCCGGCAAGATCCAGCCAGGCGACACCGTGACCGTGCAGGGCGACGCGAACGACAACGGCACCGTCAAGGCCACGGCCATCACCGCGACCGGCAGCTGATTCGCCTCGACGCGGAAGTGCCGCTCGCGGGTGTTACGGGGCGCCGCGCGGCGGCGGGGGTGTGGCCGCTGGGTCGCCTGTGAGGCGACTTGGCGGCCACACCCCCTTACCCCCGCCGCTCGATCGTACGATGGCGCTGTGACCTGTCCGCACTTGGCTGCCGTCGGAGCCGTCTGGGTCCATGGGGCGGACGTGGGAGGCTGGATCGCCGAACGGCTCGGGCCGTTCGGGCCGAGCGTCGGCCACGCGGTGCCGTTGCACTATCCCGCCTACGCGATCGTCCCGATCCCTTGGGACGAGGAGGCGGAGGACGACGACGCGGCGATGACCACCCTGGACGCGCTGCTCGGCCTGCTGGAGCCCTACACCGGTCAGGGGCCCGTCTACTCCGGCATCTGGGACGGCTTCCCGATCACCTACCCGACCGGGACCGATCCCCGCGATGCCGTCCACGTCGACCTGTTCTGGGCTGAGGGAGAGCGCCCGTCTGACCAAGAGCTCGCTCGGTCGCGCGCTGAAGCCATCGAACAGGTGGCCGCCGATCTCGTCGAGAGCCCGGACACGCGTCCGCTGGAGCTCCCGAACCGGCGCTACCACGTGTGGCGCGGCCCGTTGCGCTCAGCGCTCGCGCTGCGCCATCACCAGTACGCCCCGCCATCGCTGATCTGGCCGCACGATCGCGCGTGGTTCGTCGGCGCTCCGATCTACACGGACGAATTCGCCGTCGCGGGCTCCGCTGCGCTCGTCGACGCGATCCTCGCCGACGAACGCGTCCACGCCCGCCGCGCAACGCCCGACGACATCCTCCAGGGGGACGATTGACGCGGTGAGATCTGGCAAGACCGGGTCCTCACCCCAGCCGCGCGGCGCGGCGCAACAGGTGGCGCCGCTCGGGCTCGCTGGTGGTGCGTCGCGCCGCCTCCCGGTAGCCGGCGCGCGCCGCGGCGGGCTCGCCGGCCATCTCCAGCAGGTGCGCGCGCACGGACACGAAGTGGTGCGAACGGTGCTCGTCGGCCGAAAGCGCGTCGAGCACGGCCAGCCCGGCCGCGGGTCCCTGCACCTCGGCGACCGCCACCGCCCGGTTGAGCGTCACGGTCGGGTTCGGCGCCACGCGCTCCAGCACCGTGTACAGGGCCAGGATCTGCCGCCAGTCGGTGGCGCCGGCGTCCGGCGCCTCGTCGTGCACGGCGGCGATCGCGGCCTGGAGCTGGTACGGGCCGACCGGGCCGCGAGACAGGGCGTCGGTCACCAACGCCACGCCCTCGGCGATGGCCTCGGCGTTCCAGAGCGTCCGGTCCTGCTCGCTCAGCGGCACCAGCGACCCGTCCGGGGCCGTGCGGGCCGGGCGTCGGGCGTCGGTCAACACCAGCAGCGCCAGAAGCCCGGCCACTTCGCCGTCGCCGGGGACCAGCCGGTGCAGCTCGCGGGCCAGCCGGATCGCCTCGCCCGTCAGCTCGGCCCGCACCAGCTGCGTTCCCGACGTGGCCGTGTAGCCCTCGTTGAAGATCAGGTAGATCACGTGGAGCACGACCCCGAGCCGCTGCGCCTGCTCGGCCGGCGGCGGCAGCTCGAAGGTGGCACCGGCCGCCTTGATGCGCTGCTTGGCCCGGCTGATGCGCTGCGCCATCGTCGCCTCGGGCACGAGGAAGGCGCGGGCGATCTCGACCGTCGACAGGCCGCCGACGGCCCGCAGCGTCAGCGCGACCTGCGACGGCGGCGTCAGCGCCGGGTGGCAGCACAACAACAGCAGCGCGAGGGTGTCGTCGCGGTCGGCGTGCACGGAAGCGCGGGCGGCGTCGGCCTCCTCCCGCCGGCGGCGGGCGGCGTCGCTGCGCAGCTGGTCGACGAGGCGGCGCGACGCCACCGTCGTCAACCACGCGCGGGGATTCGCCGGCCACCCCTGCACGGGCCACTGGGCCGCGGCCGCCGCCAGCGCCTCCTGGACGGCGTCCTCGCACGCATCGAAGTGGCCGTAGCGGCGCACCAGCGCACCGAGCACCTCCGGGACGAGCCGGCGAACGTCCCGCCAGTCGGTCACGGCCCGACGTCGGCCTCGTGCATGAGCGGCCGGACCTCGACACCCCAGTAGCGCGCCGACGGGTTGCGGGCCGCGATCTCCAGCGCCCGCTCCAGGCTGTCGCAGTCGAGGATCGTGAAGCTGCCCAGGTACTCCTTGGCCTCGGCGTACGGGCCGTCGGTCACCACCGGCGCGCCGCCGCCGACCCGGACCATCTTGGCGTTCACCTGGTCGGCCACGCCGTACGCGCCGACCAGCTCGCCCGACTCGAACAGCTCCCGGTTGAGGGCGTCGGTCTCGCGGACGATCTCGGCGAAGGTCTCCGGACCCACCGAGCTGAAGGCTTCCTCGTTGCCGTAGATCAACAGCATGTACTTCACGGTTCGCTCCTCTCTTCGCGGACCAGCTCGCCGCTGGCGCCGCGATCGTCCAGCACCAGCTTCGACCGGCCGCTGACGGTGTAGCGCACGTGGGTGACCGCGGGCGCCGCGACGACCCGGGTCGGGACCAGCTCGATGCCCTCGTCGAGGCCGAGGCCGAGGCTCGGGTCGAACAGGCGCTGGCCGTCGCCCAGCAGCACCGGGGCGACGTGCAGCTCGAGCTGGTCGAGCAGCCCGGCGGCGATCACCTGGCGCACGATCTCCCCGCCGCCCGCCACCGCCACGTCCTTGCCGCCGGCGGCGTCCCGGGCCAGCTCGATCGCCCGCTCGAGTCCTTCGGTGACGAAGGTGAAGGACGTGCCGCCTCGGCGTTCGAGCACCTCCCGCCGCCGGTGGGTGACGACGAACACCGGGGCGTGGAACGGCGGCTCCTCGCCCCAGGGGACCTCGCCGGCGTCGAACATGCGCCGGCCCATGACGTAGGCGCCGGCGGCCGCGAACATCTCCTCGACGATCTCCGAGTCGACCGACCGCTCGCCGCCGGCGAAGCCCTGCCGCTCGCGCCAGGCCGCGGCGTCGACGGCCCAGCGGGTGACCCGGAAGAACCCGGGCGCCTCCGGACCCCGCATCCACCCCTGCACGTCCCTGGCGCCCCGCGGCCCCGTGTAGAACCCGTCCAGCGACACGGACATCTGGGCGGTCACTCTGGTCATCGTTCCTGCTCCTTTCGTGGTTGATGCCCAAGAGTCGGAGCCGACCGCCCGCGCTCGACACGTCCCGGAACTTGAGTCACATCCGGCCCCCGCCGTCGGTCACGGTCGTAAGACCGAAACCGCGAGGATGTGACGAGAGATGGACGACTTCGAGGCCCACCGCGCGCACCTGCACGCCGTGGCCACCCGGATCCTCGGCTCGCCCGCCGAGGCCGACGACGCCCTGCAGGAAGCCTGGATCCGGGTGAACCGCGCCGACACCAGCGACGTGGAGAACGCCCGCGCGTGGCTGACCACGGTCGTCTCGCGCGTGTGCCTGACGATGCTCGACGCGCGCCGGCGCCGCCCCGAGCAGCACGCCCTCGAGCTCGAGCCGGTCGTCACGCTCGTCGACCCCCAGGCGCTCGACCCGGAGACCGAGGCGCTGACCGCCGACGCGGTCGGCGCGGCGCTGCAGGTCGTGCTCGAGTCGCTGCAGCCCGCCGAACGCCTGGCGTTCGTGCTGCACGACATGTTCGCCGTCCCGTACGACGACATCGCGCCGATCGTGGACCGGTCGCCGGCCGCGGCGCGGCAGCTGGCGTCCCGGGCGCGGCGGCGCGTCCAGGGCGCCGACCGCGACGCGCCGACCGCCGACCGCGAGATCGTGACCGCGTTCGTCGCCGCCGCCCGCGACGGCGACTTCGAGCGGCTGCTGCAGCTGCTGGACCCGGACGTGGTCCTGCGCGGCGGCGACGTCGCCATCCGCGGCGCGCAGGCGGTCGCCGCTCAGGCCCGCCTGTACGCGCACCGCACCGCGCACCCGGCGGTGATCGACGGCGCCGCGGGAATCGTCGCGACCGAGAACGGCGTCCCGGTCGCGATCCTCGCGTTCACCATCGCCGGCGGCCGCATCACCGCGATCGACGCGCGCGTGCCCTGACCGACTAGCGAAGCGGCTCGACCGGCCGCCCGGCCAGCGCCGGGCTCATGAAGTCGTGCCAGATCCGCGCGGGGACGCTGCCCCCGACCACGGGCGAGAACCCGTCGAGCGCGGTCATCGGGATCTCGCCCTGCGCGTACCCGACCCAGACGCACGTCGCCAGCTGCGGCGTGAACCCGCAGAACCACGCGTCGGCCTCGTTCTCGGCGGTGCCGGTCTTGCCGGCGGCGGGCCGCCCGATCGCGGCGGCGGTCGCCGTCCCGTGCCGGATCACGCCGGTCAGCGCGGACGTGACGCTCGACGCGATCTGCGGCGGCAGCGCCCGGACGCCGCGCCGCGCGTGCGACGGCAGCGCGACCGCGGTGCCGTCGTCGCGCGTGACGCTGCGCAGGAACTCGGGCGCGTGGCGGACGCCGCCGTCGGCGAGCGTCGCGAACGCGTCCGTCAGCTCCAGCGGCGAGACGCCCTCCGGCCCGAGCGTGATCGAGCAGACCGGCGTGAGCTTGGTCCGGATGCCCATCCGGTGGGCGGTCTTGACGATGTTCTCTGGCCCGACCTTGACCGCGACCTGCGCGAAGATCGTGTTGACCGAGTGCGCCAGCGCGTCCGCCAGGGTCATGGTGCCGCTGGTCTCGTCCGCGAAGTTGTGCACGTCCCACGGCCCGTTCGCGTTCTCACAGCGCGGGTCGGGGATCGTCAGCGACGGCGGCCCGTTCCACGTCGAGTTGAGCGAGATGCCCTGCTCGAGCGCGGTCGCGAGCGTGAACACCTTGAACGCGCTGCCGGCCTGCCGGCGCGACTGCGTCGCCAGGTCGAAGTCGAGCGACTTGACGCCCGGCGCCCGCGTCGCCAGCGCCAGCACGCGCCCGTTGCGCGGGTCGATCGACACCAGCGCGGAGGCGGGATCGCCCGGCGCCGAGATCCAGTTCCCGATCGCGTGCTGCGCGAGCCGCTGCAGGCGCGAGTTGAGCGTCGTCTGCACGTGCAGGCCGCCGTGGCGCGTCGCGCCCGCGCCGACGCGCTGCTGGAGCTCCGCGCGCGCGGCCGCGAAGAACGGCCCGGAGCGGACGCCGCCGTAGTGGTCGCCCGGACGCAGGTGCAGCGGCGCGGCGCGCGCCGCCCGATAGCGCGCGGGCGTGATCGACTTCGCCGCGAGCATCGCCCCCAGCACCTCGTTGCGACGCCTTCGCGCCGCGCCCGGATGCACGAGCGGATCGTCGTCGGTCGGCGCCTGCACGAGCCCGGCGATCAGCGCCGACTGGGTGAGCGTGAGCTTGGACGCGGGCCGGGAGAAGTACGTCCACGCCGCGGCCTGCACGCCGCGCGCGTGGTGCCCGTAGTACGCCGTGTTCAGGTACTCGTTGAGGATCTTCGAGCGCGGCCACTGCCGGTACAGCCGCACGGCCAGGCACGCCTCGGTGAGCTTGCGCGACGCGGTCATCGGCTTGCCGTCCAGGTAGCGGTTGCGGACGAGCTGCTGCGTGATCGTCGACGCGCCCTGGACGACGTGGCCGGCCTTCAGGTCGGCGAACGCGGAGCGCACGATCCCGAGCGCGTCCAGCGCGCCGTGCTGCCAGAAGCGGCGGTCCTCCACGTCGACCGTCGCGCGCGGCAGCCACGAGGACATCTCGGCGGTGGACACGAGCTCGCGGTTCTGGCTGGTCGGCACGTACCCGAGCGGCTGCCCGCCGGACGCGGTCAGCAGCGTGTCGCCGCCGAGCGCGCGCGGGCGCATGGTCACCGACCCGCAGGCGGCCGACACCGCCGACGCGCCGCCCGTCGCGGCCCCGACCGCGAGCGCCACGAGCAGCCCGCCGACGATCAGCAGCGGGACCCGTGACCGCCGCCGGTGCCGGGCTCGCTCGAGTGCGTAAGACACCCCTCCAGCGTGGTCAAGGATTGTGAGTGGTGGGCGAGAACGGGCGCCAGACGCGCCGCATCTGGCGGACCATCACGCCCGCCGGGACCATCCGCACCAGCGTGTCGCGCAGCCGCGGGGCGACCGGGCCACCGGCCTGCGCCACGCGTCCGAGCCGGTAGGAGGCGGTGACGAGCGCGTTCGCGCGCGGGCGCCGCACCCGCTCGTAGGCGCGCAGCGTGTCCGGGCCGGGACCGTCGCGGCCGATCAGCTCCGTCAGCACCAGCGCGTCCTCGATCACCTGGCACGCGCCCTGGCCGAGGTTCGGCGTCATCGGGTGCGCGGCGTCGCCGAGCAGCGTGACCGCGCCGAACCCCCAGTGCTCGGCGGGCGGCCGGTCGCTGATGTCATCGCGGCGGATCGCCTCGGGCGGCGTGTCCCGGATCATGTCCTGGACCTCGGCGGGGAACGCCGCCGCCACGTGCGCGACACCCGGGTCGGCGCCCGGCGGCCCGTTCGCGACCAGGAACCAATAGCGCCGGTCGCCGTCGATCGCGCAGCCGCCGAACCGCTGCCCCGCGCCCCAGTACTCGGCGGCCCAGTCGCGCGGGAACGCGCCGCCCGCGGTGACGCCGCGCCAGCAGAAGTAGCCGCTGTAGCGCGGCTCGGCCGGCCCGAGCAACGCCGCGCGGACGGTCGAGCTCAGCCCGTCGGCGCCGACCACGACCGACCCGTGGACCACCTCGCCGCCGGCGAGCGTGACCGCGCCGTCCTCCACCGCCGTGACCCGCGCGCCGAGCCGCAGCGTCTCGAGCTGCGCCACGAGCGCGTCGTGGATCGTCGCCCGGTGCAGCCCCAGCGCCGGCGCCCCGGCGCGCGCGAACAGCTCCCGAGTCTGCGCGGGCGACGGGCGCGCCAGCACGCGGCCGCGCGCGTCGTACAGCGCGGCCGAGGCCAGCCGCGCGCCGGCGGCCTCCAGCGGCTCGGCCAGCCCGAGCCGCCGCAGTGCCAGCACCGCGTTGGGCTGCAGCGTCAGCCCAGCGCCGACCGCAGCGAGCCGCTCGGCCCGCTCGAGCACGACCACCGGCACGCCGCGGCGCGTGAGCCCGGCGGCCAGCGTCAGCCCGCCGATCCCCGCGCCGACGACCACCACCGGCTTCACGGCAGCACGGCGCCCGGGTTCATCCGGCCGCCGGGATCGAGCGCGGCCTTCAGCGCGCGCATCGCGGCGATGTCCGCCGGCGCGCGGACGAGGTCCAGCCACCGCGCCTTCGCCACCCCGACCCCGTGCTCGGCGCTGATCGTGCCGCCGGACGCGGCCACCAGCCGCAGCACGGCCTCGTCGGTACCGTCGCCGGCGCCGAGCACGTTGACGTGCACGTTGCCGTCGCCGAGATGGCCGAACAGCACCATGCGCGCGCCCGGCGCGGCGCCGGGGACGGCGTCCAGGAACGCCGCCAGCCGGTCGAGCGGAACGCCGACGTCGAGCTTGTGGGGGATGCCCGCGGCGTTGATCGCGTCCGGTAGCGCCTCGCGGATCCGCCAGAGCCGCGCGCGGTCCGCGCGGTCCTCCGCGACCACCGCGCGCTCGGCGGCACCGGCGGCCTCCAGGGCGTCCGCGAGCTGCTCGAGCGGGTCCGCGAACGCGGCGCACTCGACCAGCACGTACAGCGGCGAGGGCTCGGGCAGCGGCGACGGCACGTCGAGGTGGGCGAGGGCCAGCGCGAGCGCGTCCTCGAGCATGAAGTCGACCGCGTCCAGCGCCGGCGCGTGCGCGCGCAGCGCGGCCAGCAGCTCGACCGCCGCGGCCGGCCCGTCCACGCCCACCAGCGCGGCCACGCGCGCCGGCAGCGACGGCGCCAGCCGCAGCCGCGCGCGCGTCACCACGCCCAGGATGCCTTCGCTGCCGATCACGAGCGCGCCGAGGTCGAGGCCCGCGTTGTCCTTCAGCAGCGCCGCCGTGCGGTCGACCACGGCGCCGTCGGACAGGACGACCTCGAGGCCGACGACGCGCGCCCGCATCGTGCCCTGGCTGACCGCGCGCAGCCCGCCCGCGTTCGTCGCGATCAGCCCGCCGACCGTCGCGCTGTCGCGCGCGGCGAAGTCGAGCGGGAAGTCGAGCCCGGCGTCGCTCGCGGCGGCCTGGACGGCCGCGAGCGTGGCGCCCGCGCCGGCCGTCACCTGCGCCGCGCCGCGATCCACCGGCCCGACCTCGTTCAGCCGCGTCAGGCTGAGGACGACCTCGCCGCCGCGCGGGACGCCGCCGCCGACCAGGCCCGTGTTGCCGCCCTGCGGGACGACGGCCGCGCCGTGGGCCGCGCACGCGCGCAGCACCGCGGCGACCTGCTCGGTGTCCGCGGGTCGCACCACGGCCAGCGCGGTGCCGCTGAAGCGCCCCGTCCAGTCGGTCTCGAACGGCGCGCGCAGGTCCGCGTCAACCAGCACGTGCGCGTCGCCCACGGCCGCCGCGAGCGCGGCGAGCAGGGTCTCGCTGTCATGTAGCATGCTGCATGTGAGTCTATCCGCAGAGAGGAGTGCGATGGGCGTACAGGAAGCTCACGAGGCCGTCTTCACGCTGGAGGCCACGCCGGTCAAGTTCGGTCCCGGGTCCGCCGCCGACGCGGGCTGGGAGCTGAAGCGGCTCAACGTCACGCGCGCGCTGCTGGTCACCGACCCGGGCGTCGCGGCGCTCGGCGTCCCCGACCGCGTGCGCGAGAGCGTCGAGGCCGAGGGCATCGAGGTGATCGTCTATGACCGGTCGCGCGTCGAGCCGACGATCGAGTCCCTGTCGGAGGCGGCCGCGTTCGCGCGCGACGCCGGCGTCGACGGGTTCGTGTCGGTCGGCGGCGGCTCCTCGATGGACACCGCGAAGGTCGCGAACCTCGTCACCACCCACCCGGCCGACGTGATGGCCTACGTCAACCCGCCGGTGGGGGAGGGCCGCAAGCCCCCGTCCCCGCTGCTGCCGCACCTGGCGATCCCGACGACGTCCGGCACCGGCTCGGAGGCGACCACGGTCGCCGTGCTGGACATCCCGGAGCTGAAGGTCAAGACCGGCATCAGCCACCGCTACCTGCGCTGCAGCCAGGCGATCGTCGACCCGGAGCTGACGCGCACGCTGCCGGCCGAGGTCACGTCGTCGACCGGCCTGGACGTCATCTGCCACGCCGCCGAGTCCTACATCTCGCGGCCGTACAACACGCGCCCGCGCCCGGCCAGCCCGGACGACCGCCCGCCCTACCAGGGCGCCAACCCGGTCGCCGACGTATGGTCGGCGAAAGCGCTCGAGTACGGCGGTCAGTACCTGCGCCGCGCGGTCGCCGACGCCGACGACGTCGAAGCCCGCGGCTTCATGATGCTGGGCGCGACGATGGCGGGCGTCGGGTTCGGCTCCGCCGGCGTCCACATCCCGCACGCGTGCGCGTACCCGATCGCCGGGCTCAAGCACGTCTACCGGCCGTCGGGCTACCCGGACGACCACCCGTTCGTCCCGCACGGGCACTCGGTGATCGTGACCGCGCCGGCCGCGTTCCGCTTCACCTACGAAGCGGCGCCCGAGCGCCACCACCACGTCGCGGAGCTGCTCAACGGCGCGCCGATCGAGAATCCCGGGCCGGACACGCTGCCGGACGTGCTGCGCAAGCTGATGCAGGACGTCGGCGCGCCCAGCGGCATCGCCGAGCTCGGCTACGACGAAGACGACGTCCCGGCGCTCGTGGAGGGCGCGCTCAAGCAGCAGCGGCTGCTCGTCGTCGCACCGCGCGAAGCGGGCCCGCGCGACCTCGCGCGGATCCTGACCGAGTCGCTGTCCAACTGGTAGGAGGGGTGAGGTGACCGACGTACGGCTGTACATGTTCGACGGCGGGGTCCTGAAGACCAAGCTGCAGAACATCAAGATGAACCAGGGACTCGGCGAGCCGTTCGACATCCCGGTGCCCTGGTTTCTGATCACGCACCCGAAGGGCAACGTGGTCATCGACGGCGGCAACGCCGCCGAGTGCGTGACCGACCCGGTCGGCCACTGGGGCGCGATCACCGAGGTCTACTGGCCCGATATGACCCGCGAGCAGGCCGTGGTGCCGGCGCTGGAAGCGGCGGGCATCGACCTGGCCAGCGTGCGCTACATCGTGCAGTCGCACCTGCACCTCGACCACACGGGCGCGCTGGCCGCCTACGAGTCGTTCCCGAACGCGACGGCGATCGTCCGCCGCACCGAGTACGAGTACGCCCACTCGCCCGACTGGTTCGCCGACGGCGGCTACATCCGCGCCGACTACCTCAAGCCGGGGATCGACTGGCAGCTCCTGGAGGACCACGAGGACGGCTACGACCTCTACGGCGACGGCGTGCTCCGCATGTGGACCTCGCCCGGCCACGCGCCGGGCCACCAGTCGTTCGAGGTCACGCTGCCCAACAGCGGGTCGATGCTGCTGACGGTGGACGCGGCGTACACGATGGACCACTGGGAGGAGCGCGCGCTGCCGGGCTTCTTGGCCTCGACCGTCGACACCGTCCGCTCCGTGCGTAAGCTTCGGCGCATCGCGGAGCGCTCCGGCTCCACCGTCGTGACGGGCCATGACCCGGACGCGTGGGCCGGCTTCCGTCACGCACCGGAGTACTACGACTGAGCCGACCGGACGACAGCGAGCTGCAGCTGGACAGCCTGGGCGGCGAGCGCACGACGCTCGCCGCCCAGGCCGCCGGCGCCATCCACGCCGCGATCGTCGACGGGCGGCTGGCGGGCGGCGAGCGCTACTCGGTGGCGCGGCTCGCCGAGCGGTTCGGGATCTCGCGCACGCCCGTGCGGGAAGCGCTGCTGGTGCTCGAGCGCCAGGGGATGGTGCGCTTCGAGCGCAACCGCGGCGTGCGGATCCTGCAGACCACCGCGCACGATCTCGAGGAGATCTTCGTCCTGCGGCTGCTGCTGGAGGTCCCGGCCACGCGCCGCGCCGCGACGCTGATCGACGACGACGCGCTGGCCGCGCTCGAGCACGAGCTGGCGGCGATGGCGCGGCTCGCCGACGAGCGAGACGAGACCGCCTTCATGGCGCACGACCTCGGCTTCCACGAGCTCGTCCTCGCGGCGGCGGGCAACCAGCGGCTGGTCGACAGCGTCCGCGGCCTGCGCGAGCTGGTCCGCCACCGGGGCGCGTCCACCGTCGGCCGCTCGCGCGATCTGCACGCCGTGCTGCAGGCGCACGTGGTGATCTTCGAGGCGCTGCGGGCCCGCGACCCGGAGCGCGCGGCGGCGGCGATGCGCCGCCACGTGCTGGACACCGGGCGGCTGCTGCTGGCCCAGGAGGGCGGCGCGGACGCCGAGCTGGCGTGGCGCAGCTGGACCGCCGGCACCTGACGCTGTCGGGCAGCTGACATTGTGAGAGACAAAAGGCTTCAAGAGTTTTCAACTCTTGACATAAACCCATCGGACGACCTATTAGTTGGGTGACTCACTGAATGTAGGTCGCCGGAGGAGGGAAGATGGGTCGGACTACAGCCGCCGTCATCGCGGCGGTGCTCGCCTGCCTGCTATGGACGGGCATGGCACGGGCACAGGCGCCGGTCGCGAGCGACTTCCAGAAAGTCACGCTCGACGACAACACGCAGAATCCGATGCAGCTCGACATCGCGCCGGACGGGCGCGTGTTCTACATCGAGCGCGACGGACGCGTGCAGATCTGGAAGCCGGACTCCCAGCAGACGGTGACCGCGGGCAAGGTCCCGGTCACGCTCAGCCAGGAGAACGGCCTGCTGGGCATCGCGCTGGCGCCGGACTTCGCGTTCAGCAAGTGGGTGTACCTGTTCTATTCGCAGCTGCCGGACAACACGCTCACGCAGGTGATCTCGCGCTTCAAGGTCAACGGCGACACGCTGGACCTCAGCTCCGAGCAGAAGATCCTCACGTTCCAGCACCAGACCGCGCAGTGCTGCCACTCCTCGGGCGCGCTCGGCTTCGCGCCGGACGGCAGCCTCTACATCTCGACGGGCGACAACACGAACCCGTTCGACTCCGACGGGTTCAACCCGATCGACGAGCGTGCCGGCCGCGAGTACTGGGACTCCCAGCGCACCGCGGGCAACACGAACGACCTCAACGGCAAGATCCTGCACATCAAGCCGATGGAGATCCCGCTCGGGTCGCCCGGGCCCGGCACGACGTACACGATCCCGTCGAACAACCTCTTCCCCGAAGGCACGGCGCAGACGCGGCCGGAGATCTTCGGCATGGGCTTCCGCAACCCGTTCCGCTTCACCGTCGACCCGACCACCGGCTGGGTGCTGATGGGCGACTACGGTCCGGACGCCGGCACGACCAACGCCAACCGCGGCCCGCAGGGCTCGGTCGAGTTCAACGTGCTCACGAAGGCCGGCAACTACGGCTGGCCCTACTGCATCCGCGACAACACGCCGTACAACGACTACGACTTCGCCACCAAGACGTCGGGCCCGAAGTTCGACTGCGCGCACCCGGTCAACGACTCGCCGAACAACACCGGCCTGCGTGACCTGCCGCCGGCGATCGGCGCCAGCGCCTGGATGGGCTACGGCGACCAGGACCCGCGCTTCACGCCCACGCTCGGCACCGGCGGCGCGCCGATGGGCGGCCCGCGCTACCACTTCGATCCGACGCTCAGCTCGGACCGCAAGTTCCCGGCCTACTACGACAACAAGTGGTTCGTGGGCGAGTGGAACAACAACTGGATCAAGACCGCCGACCTCAACGCCGACGGCACGATCGCCCGCTTCGACGCGTTCGCGCTCGGCACCGGCTACAAGCGGCCGATGGACATCAAGTTCGGTCCCGACGGCGCGCTGTACGTGATCGAGTGGGGCTCGGGCTTCAACGGCGACAACGCCGACTCGGGCGTCTACCGGATCGACTACGTCGCCGGCGACAAGGCCCCGATCGCGCAGGCGACCGGGACGCCGACGACCGGCCTCGCGCCGCTGACGGTGCAGTTCGACAGCACCGGCTCGCATGACCCGGAGGACGGCCCGATCACCTACGCCTGGGACTTCGACGGCGACGGCAACGTCGACTCGACCGACCCGAACCCGTCGCACGTCTACACGGCCAACGGCGCGTACGTCGCCAAGCTGACCGTCAAGGACTCCAACGGGCTGACCGGCGTGGAGAACATCCCGATCACGGTCGGCAACCGCATGCCGGTGATCACGTTCCAGGAGCCGATCGACGGTCAGGTCGCGTCGTTCACCGACACCGTGCCGTTCAAGCTCTCGGTCACCGACCCGGAGGACGGCAGCACGCCGAGCGGCATCTCCTGCGACGACGTCAGGGTCACGGTCTCGCTCGGCCACGACGAGCACGCGCACGACCTCTCGTCGACCACCGGCTGCGAAGGCCAGGTGCACACCGGCCTGACGTCCGGCCACGGCCCGGAGGCCAACACGTTCACCGTGATCACGGTCACCTACACCGACAAGGGCGGCCCCGGCGGCATCGTGCCGCTGACCGGCCGCGCGCAGGTGATCCTGCAGCCCAAGACCAAGCAGGCGGAGTTCTTCGCCTCGACCGGCCGCGTGGCGGACGGCGCCACCGGCGGTGACCCGGGCGTGCAGGTCGAGGAGACGACCGACGTGCTCGGCGGCGGCAAGAACATCGGCTTCATCGAGGACGGCGACTACGTCTCCTACAAGCCGTACAACCTGCAGGACGTGTCCGCGCTGCGCTTCCGCGTGGCCTCGGCGGGCTCGGGCGGCACGATCGAGGTTCACCTCGACTCGCCGACCGGCACGCTCGTGGGCACGACCGAGACCATCACGCCGACCGGCGGCTGGCAGACGTTCAAGGACGTCACGCTGGCGCTGACGAACCCGCCGGCGGGCACGCACGAGCTGTTCCTGGTGTTCCGCAACCGCGGGGACACCGGCTCGCTGATGAACCTCAACTGGATCGAGGCGATCGGCAAGGGCGCGGCGGTCACCGCGGCGCCGGACGTGACCGCGTCGGCCACGCCGACCTCCGGCAGCGCGCCGCTGGCCGTGCAGTTCACGGCCTCGGCGACCGACCCGGACGGGCCGGCGAGCGACCTGTCCTACGCGTGGGACTTCGGCGTGCCGGGCACGGACGCGGACACCTCCAGCCAGGCCAGCCCGAGCTTCACGTACGAGAACCCGGGCACCTACCTGGCCACGCTGACCGTGTCCGACAAGGCCGGCGGCGTGACGACCCGGAGCATCCAGATCAGCGTGTCGCCGGCGTCGTCGTGCAACACGACGTACCGCGACGACTTCAACGGCTCGGCGCTGGACTCGAGCTGGACGGTCGTGCGCCAGAGCCAGGCGCTGAGCGTCACCGACGGCGCGCTGAACATCGGGACCGAGAACGGCGACGTCTACGGGACCGACACCAACAACGCCAAGAACATCGTCCTGCGCCCGGCGCCGTCCGGCGCCTGGACGGCGACGATCAAGCTCAACCTGTCCGGCACGGTCCAGTACCACCAGGCGGGCCTGATCGTCTACGGCGACGACGACAACTACACGAAGTTCGACCGGCTGGCGACCAACGCCTCCGGCAACGCGGTCACCGAGAAGTTCGAGTTCATCAACGAGGTCGCGGGCACGCCGCGCAACGACGCCGCTGACTCGACGGCGAACCTCGCCGCCGACTACCCGGCGGACGTCTACATGAAGATCGAATCCGACGGCACGCAGATCAAGGGCTACAGGTCGACCGACGGGACCACGTGGTCGCAGGTCGGCCAGGCCGCGAACCTGCCCGCCAACGCGAAGGTCGGCGTGTTCGCGCTCGACAACGCCGCGGCGACGCACGTCACCGCCAAGTTCGACTACTTCCAGCTCGACGGCGGCTCCGGCGGCGGCAGCGCGTCCGGCCCCGGCGACGAGTTCGACGGCACCAGCCTCAACAAGACGATCTGGAACTCGATCGTCCGCGAGGACCCGGCGCTGTACAAGGTCGCCGACGGCAAGCTGACCGTGACCACCACGCTCGGCGACATCTACACCGACAGTGACTCGTCGCAGACGCGGAACTTCATCCTGCAGAGCGCCGATCACGCCAGCAGCGACTACGTGCTGGAGACCAAGCTCTCGGGCACGATCGACGGCGGCTACGGCCAGGGCGGCATCCTGGTCTACACCGACGACGACAACTACGTGAAGGTCGACGCGATCTCCGACGTCGACAACACGCGCATCAACCGCCTCGAGCTCCGCTCGGAGGTCGCGGGGGCGGTGCAGGATCCGCAGCCGCAGGTCACCAACGTCCCGACCGGGACGACCGACATCTGGCTGCGCCTGACCAAGGCGGGCACGTCGTACTCGGGTGAGTACTCGTACGACGGCACGACCTGGACGGCGTTCAGCGACGCCGTGGCCAACACGCAGACCGCGCCGCGCTTCGGGCTCTACACGCTCGGCGTGCAGGACGCGGGCGCCGGCGACACGGTGACCTTCGACTACTTCAAGGTCAACGGGTCGACCGGGTGCCCCGGCGACGGCGGTGGCAACACCGCGCCGGTGATCACGACGGCGGCGGCGACGCCGACCGCCGGGTTCGCGCCGCTGCAGGTGACGCTCAACGCCGCGGCGACCGACGCCGACGGCGACCAGCTCACCTACGCGTGGGACTACGACGGCGACGGCACCGCCGATGCCACCGGGGCCACGGCGAGCACGACGTTCACCAGCGCCGGCACGCACAACGTCAAGCTCACGGTCAGCGACGGGCACGACGGCACCGCGACCAAGACGGTCCCGGTCCAGGTGCTGCCGGGCGACGACGCGAACGCACGGTTCCGGGCGCTCGTGTTCTCCAAGACGACCGCGTTCCGTCACGACGCGATCCCGACCGGCAACGCCCTGATCGCACAGCTCGGGCAGCAGAAGGGCTACCAGGTCGACCAGACCGAGGACGCCTCGCTGTTCACCGACGCGATCCTCAGCCACTACGACGTCGTCATCTTCAACTCGACGACGGGCGATCCGCTCAACGACACCCAGCAGGCGGCGTTCGAGCGCTACATCCGCGCCGGCGGCGGCTACGCCGGCATCCACGCGGCCGCCGACACCGAGTACGACTGGCACTGGTACGGCCAGCTCGTCGGCGGCTACTTCCGCAACCACCCGGCCGGGACCCCGACCGCGACCGTCGTCGTGGACGACCCGGCGCACCAGGCGAACGCCGGCCTGCCGGCCCGCTGGGAGCGCACGGACGAGTGGTACAACTACAAGAAGTTCGATAACTCGAGCGACGCTGACTACAGCCCGCGCAACACGCCCGGTGTGCACGTGCTGCTGACGCTCGACGAGTCGACCTACAACGAGGACGACGGCAACAGCACCGACGACGATCACCCGATCTCGTGGTGCCAGCGCTACGACGGCGGCCGCTCGTTCTACACCGGCATGGGCCACACCCAGGCCACGTACGCCGAGCCCGGCTTCCAGTCGCACCTGGAGACCGGCATCGAGATCGCGGCCGGCGTCCTGCCGGACGCGGACTGCGGGGTCGCTCCGAGCACCGGCGGCGACCAGACGGACGTCGACGTGACCGTCGGCGGGACGGTGCCGAGCGTGCTCGCGCTCAGCCTGACCACGCCGATCAGCCTCGGCACGTTCATGCCGGGCGTCGCGCAGGACTACACCAGCTCGGTGGCGGCGACCGTGACGTCGAGCGCGGCCGCGGCGGCGCTGACCGTCCGTGACCCGAGCGCGACGGCGACGGGCCGGCTGGTCAACGGCACGCAGGCGCTCACGCAGCCGCTGCAGCTCAACGCCGGGGACGGCGCGTTCGCTCCGCTGTCGACCACGGGGGCGGCGCTGCCGCTGCTCGCGTTCGACACGCCGGTCGGCGCCCGTCCGGTCACGATCGGCTTCAAGCAGCCGATCGCGGCGACGGAGAGCCTGCTGCGCGGGACGTACGCCAAGACGCTGACGTTCACGCTGTCGGCGACGACGCCGTAGCGGGGGTCGGGGGAGCGGGCCGCTAGCGGCCCGCTCCTCCCTCGCGCCGCTTGATCAGCAGCCACGCGCCGGGGCGCGTGCGCTGCAGCGCGAAGCCGCCTTCGAGCTTCGCGCCGTGCAGGACGAAGACGGCGTGGCCGCGTTGGAAGGCTTCCGGCCAGCCGACGCGGCCGCCGCGCTCGTAGGTGCCTTCGTCCCACACCGCGCCGGTCTCGTCGCCGGTCTCGGTCTCGGTCGCGAAGCGCTTGTCGGCCGGGTTCATCGAGGGGGCCTTGGGCAGCGCCCAGGTGCGGCCGTCGAAATGCAGCGTGTAGCCGCGCGGGCGCTCGCGCACGACGAACGGGCCCGCGGGGACGCCACGGAGCGCGAACTGCTCGTGGCCCTCGACGCGGACGGGCGCGCCGGTCGCCTCGATGCGCTGCGTGAACGCGTCGAGCGCGTCGGGGGCGCCCTCGGCGTGCAGCTCACCGGTCGGGCGCACCCAGCCGTGGACGCCGAGCTCGTGGGCCGCGGCGACGACCTCCGCGGGCTCCGCGCTCGTCGTCCCGCGCAGTGCGGTGCCGGTCGCCATCGGGCGATCGTAGCCTTGGGGGCGTGACCACGACGATCCGCCTTGCCGGCCTCGAGCTGCCCCGCATCGGCCTCGGCACCAACCGCCTGACCTCCGAGAACGTCGACTTCATCCGCGACGCGGTGGCGGCGGGCCTGCGCCACATCGACACCGCGCACCTGTACACCGGCGGCGAGAGCGAGCGCGCGATCGGCGCCGCGGGCGTCCCGGACGACGTGCTCGTCGCCACCAAGGGCGGGTACGGCGGCGCCGGTCAGGGGCGCCCGGAGATCGTGCGCGCGCAGATCGAGCAGAGCCTGAAGTCGCTGCGGGTGGACGCGATCGGGCTCTACTACCTGCACCAGGTCGACCCGGAGACGCCGCTCGAAGAGGGCCTGGGGCGATCAAGGAGTACGTCGACCGGGGCGCGATCCGGTACGTCGGCGTCTCCAACTTCAGCGTCGCCGAGCTCGAGCGGGCGCGCGCGGTGGTGCCGATCGCGGCGGTGCAGAACCGCTACAACCTCGAGGAGCGCGAAGACGACGGCATGATCGACGTCTGCGAGCGCGAGGGGATCGCGTACGTGCCGTACTACCCGCTGCGGGGCGGCGGGGCGGACGTGGCCGAGGAGGCGGCGCGGCTCGGCGTCAGCGAGAACACCGTGCGGCTCAAGCGGCTGCTCGCGCGCTCGCCCGTCGTGCTCCCGATCCCCGGCACGCGCTCGATCGAGCACCTGCGGGAGAACCTGGCGGCGCTGACGCTCGCGGGGTGACGCGCGCGCTCACGGCGTGACGATCAGCTTCACCCCGGCGCCGGCGCGCTGACGTTCCCAGGCGGCGGCCACGCCGTCGAGCGGCACGCGCTCGACGTCCATCGCGATCCGGCCGGCGAGCACCTGCTCGCCGAGCTCGCGGTAGGCGGCGCGGCGCTCCTCGAGCGGGTGGTGGAACACCGCGAAGCCGCGCACGTCGAGCGCGGGGGCGCGGATCGCCGCCGCCGCGATCTCGGCCGTGGGCGCCGCGATGTGGCCGATCTGGATGTGGCGCGCGCCGTGGGCGGCGGCGCGCATCGCGGCCACGGCGGGCGCGCCCCACAGCAGGTCGATCGTGACGTCCGGCGGCGCGGCCGCGAACGCGGCGTGCGGGTCGTCCGCGGCGTCGAGCTCGACGATCGCGTCGGCGCCGCGCTCGACCAGGCGGCTGAGCCGCTCGCCGGCGCGCGCGGCCGCGATCACCCGGCCCGCGCCGAGCACCTTGGCCGCCTGCACGGCGACGCCGCCGACCGCCCCGGACGCGCCCAGCACGAGCACGGTCTCGCCGGGCGCCAGCTGCGCGCGGCGGGTTAGCGCGAGCCACGCGGCCAGGCCGCAGTTGCCCATCGCGGCGGCGACCGCGTCGTCGACGCCGTCGGGCACGTCGAGCAGGTCCGCGGGGTCGACCAGCGCCTGTTCGGCGATCGCGCCGTACGGCGCCACGGTCGTGTCGAAGTAGACGCGGCGCCCGTCCGCCAGCCGGCCGACGCCGTCGCTCCCCACCACCGACGGCAGTGGTGGCGCGCCCGTATAGAACGTGCCGCTCGCCTTCATCAGGTCGACGTGGTTGACGCCGGCCGCGGCGACGTCGACGACGACGTTCCCGTTGTCCGGCTCCGGCGCGGGGAACTCGCTCGCGCTCGGCGAGCGGTCGTAGCTGGTGAGGACCGCGGCGCGCATCGGGGCTAGGCCTCGGGCCAGGGCGCGTCGACCATCACGCCGTCGCCCCCCTCGGGCTTCGGCCCGCCGACCGCGATCAGCTCGAGCCCGTCCGGGCCGGCCTCGAAGCCGCGCACGATCGCCGGCGCCACGCGCACGACGTCCCACTGCGCGACGTCGCGCACCTCGTCGTCGAGCCGCACTCGCCCGGAGCCGGCCACGACCACGTACGCCTCCTCCTGCTCGCGGTGGCTGTGCGCGAGCGGGTTGCGCGTGTGCGGCGCGTAGCGCCAGTGGCTGACCCCGAGGTCGCGCGAGCCGAGGTGCGAGCGGGCGAAGCGCCCCTCGAGCCCCTCGACCCGGCCGTTCGTGGAGTCGTCGATCTCGAGCAGGTTCACGATCGCGTAGTCGGACATGCTCCGGACCATAATGCAGGACATGCTGGAGCTTCCGCGCCCCGTGGCGTTCGTGCTCGGCGGCGGCGCGAGCTTTGGCGCCGTCCAGGTCGGGATGCTGCAGGCGCTGTCGGAGACGGCGCTGACGCCGGACCTCGTGATCGGCACGTCGGTCGGCTCGATCAACGGCGCGCTGCTGGCCGCGGACCCGCGCGGCGCGGCGAACCGCCTCTCGCACCTATGGATGCAGGTGACGCGCGACGTGGTGTTCCCGGGCGGGCCGTTCGACCGCGTGCGGACCTGGCGCAAGCACCGCAACCACCTCGTCGCCTCGACCGGGCTGCACGACCTGATCGCCGGTGAGCTGACGCAGGAGCGCATCGAGGACCTCGCGCTGCCGTTCGTCGCCACCGCGATGGACCTCGCGACCGGCCGGATCGTCCACCTCGACAACGGCCCGCTGATCCCCGCGCTGCTGGCGAGCGCCGCGATCCCCGGCCTGTATCCGCCCGTGCGGATCGACGGGCGCGACCTCGCCGACGGCGGCGTGGTCAGCAACGTCCCGGTCGACGAAGCGCTCGCGCGCGGCGCCGCCAGCCTCGTCGTGCTCGACTGCGGCGTGATCGGCATGCGCCCGGAGGTGCCGCGCTCGCTGCCGGAGACGGTCGCGCACGTGGCGGCGATCATGATGCGCCAGCAGGTGGTGCGCGACGTCCCGCGCGTCGCCCGCGAGGTGCCGGTCGTGTACCTGCCGGGCCCGTTCCCGCTGGTCGGCTCGCCGCTGGAGTTCGTCCACTCGCCGCGGCTGATGAAGGAGGCCTACGAGCAGAGCCGCGCGTTCCTGGCCGACCTCGAGGTCGCCGGGCCCGGCCTGTACGGCGACCCGCCGCTAGTCACCGGCGACGACGACCCGCGGCTGCGCGAGGTGCGCCGGGACGCGTGACCGCGCTCCTGTGGCTGCTGCTGCTCGCCCCGCTGGCCGCCGGCTGGCTCGTCCAGCGGCGGCTCAACCAGACGTTCGTGCGCTACCGCCGGGTGCCCAACCACCTCGGCGTCACCGGCGCCGAGCTGGCGCGGGCGCTGCTGGACGCGCACGGGCTGCGCGACGTCCGCCTCGAGTCCGCGCCGGGCTACCTGACCGACCACTACGACGGCGCGGCGGGCGCGCTGCGGCTGTCCAACGCGGTCGCGCAGGAGGCCAGCGTGGCCGCGCTGGGGATCGCCGGCCACGAGGTCTCGCACGCCTACCAGGACGCGGAGGGCAGCCGCGCGTACCGCCTGCGCAAGGCGATCGCCGAGCCGCTCGGCGCGTTCGCGCCCTGGTCGGGGCTGCTGTTCATCGGCGGCTTCTGGTTCGGGGTCCCGCTGCTGATGGTCCTGTCGGTAGTCTATGTCGCCGGGCTGGTGGCGTTCGCGCTGGCGACGCTGCCGGTCGAGCTGGGCGCGAGCCGCCGCGCGCTCACGCTCCTCCAGAGCGCCGGGCTCACCGACGCGGGGGAGACGAGCGCGGTCCGCAGCGTGCTCGGCGCCGCGGCCTGGACGTACGTCGTCGGGCTGCTGCGCCAGGTCGGCCTGTTCCTGAGCCTGGTGCTCATCGCGGCGATGGCGCACAGCGTCGGCTGACGTTTCTTTCGTTTCGCGAGGGGTTTCGTCGCGCGCCGACCGTGCCATCCTTGCGCCGCACATGCGAACGGCACTGATCACCGGCGCGGGCACGGGCATCGGCGCGAGCGCGGCCCGCGCGCTCGCCGCGGACGGCGTGACGGTCGCGCTCGCCGGCCGCCGCCGCGAGCCGCTGTTGGCGGTCGCGGACGAGATCGGCGGCCACGTGGTCGTCGGCGACATCGTCGCCGACGCGCCCCGGATCGTCGAGGAGGCCGTCGCCGCGCTCGGCGGCGAGCTGCACGTGGTCGTCAACAACGCCGGCGCGATCCGCCGCAACCGCCGTCTGCACGAGCTCGACGTCGAGACCTGGCACGAGCAGATCGCGGTCAACCTCACCGGCCACTTCCTGATCCTGCACGCCGCGCTCCCGCACCTCCTGCGCGCGCAGGGCGACCGGGCGATCGTCAACGTCGGCTCCACGCTGGCGCACAAGCTCGTCCCCGGCCACGTCGCCTACGCCGCCGCGAAGGGCGGCATGGTGTCGATGACCAAGGCGCTCGCGGTCGACTACGGCCCGGACGGCATCCGCGCCAACGCGGTCATGCCCGCCGTCGTCCGCACGGCGCTCGCGCACACCGACCGGCCGGACTTCGAGCAGCGCCAGGACGCCATGGCGCTCGCCTACCCGCTCAAGCGGCTCGGCGAGCCCGAGGACCTGGCTCAGGCGATCGCGTGGCTGGCGTCCGAGCGCGCGGGCTGGGTGACCGGCGCGGTGCTCGACGTCGACGGCGGCTTCAGCGTCACCTGAGGGCGGGACCGGGCCGGTCCGTTTAGCGACCGGGACGACGGGTACCGGCAGGCCTCGATGGATGACCAGCTCACCCTCCACACGTCCCGTGACGGCCGTACCGCCACCGTCGCCATCGCCGGCGAGATCGACCTGTCCACCGTCGGCGACCTGCGCGCGGCGGCCACCGCGGCCGCGGAGGGCGCCGACCGGCTCCAGCTCGATCTCGGCGGCGTCGAGTTCATCGACAGCTCGGGGCTCGGCCTGCTGCTCGAGCTGCGCTCGACGCTGCACGCGCGCGGCGTGACGCTGACGATCGAGGCGGGTGCCGGCCCCGTGCGCCAGGCGATGGAGATCACCGGGCTGTCGGAGCTGCTCGCGAGGTAGTTGCATCTGGAATCGGTTGCGCTAGAGTGTCGCGGCGTAACCGGAACCCCCTCCGGTTACGTGGTCAAGACCCCCGAGGAGGACCCTTCCCGTGAGCACCATCACCGCGCTTGCCGGCACGTACACGAGCGACCCGGTTCATTCCAGCTTCGGCTTCTCCGTCGTCTACCAGGGCGTCTCCGTGTTCCGCGGCACGCTCGACGACGTCGCCGCGACGTTCGCCGACGGCAAGCTCGACGGCACCGCGCAGGTCGAGTCGATCTCGATCCGCACGCCCGAGCAGTTCCGTGCGCACGTCATGAGCCCTGATTTCTTCGACGTCGAGAACCACAAGACGGTCACGTTCAGCTCTTCTGACGTCCAGCTCGGCGAGGACGGCACCGCGACCGTCAACGGCGACCTCACCATCCGCGGCGTCACCAAGCCGGTCACCGCGACCGGCACCTGGCAGCCGGCGTCGGTCGACGCGTTCGGCAACACCCGCGCGCACCTGCACCTGGAGACGACGATCGACCGCACGGAGTTCGGCCTCAACTGGAACGCGCCGCTGCCCAACGGCGGCAACGCGCTGGCCAACGACGTGACGCTGGCCGTCGACATCGCGCTGCTGCAGCAGGGCTAGTCGATGCGGATCCTCGGCATCTCCGGCAGCCTGCGCCGAGGATCCCACAACCGCAGGCTTCTCCGGGCGGCGGCCGCGCTGCTGCCGCCCGGCAGCGAGCTGGTGGAGTGGGACGGCCTCAGGGAGCTGCCCGCGTTCGATCAGGACCTCGAGGAGGCGCCGCCGCCGTCGGTGCGCGACTTCTTCGACGCCATCGAGGACGCGGACGCGCTGCTGATCTCGACACCGGAGTACAACTCGTCGCTCCCCGGCGCGCTCAAGAACGCGCTCGACTGGGCCTCGCGGCCGTTCCCGGACAACGTGCTGCGCTACAAGCCGGCCGCGGTGATCGGCGCGTCGACGGGCCTGTTCGGCGCCGTCTGGTCGCAGGCCGAGGTGCGCAAGACGCTGAAGGCGTCCGGCGCGCACGTGCTCGAGTCAGAGCTGCCGGTCGGGATGGCGGACTCGGCGTTCGCCGACGGCGAGGACGCGCTCGCCGACCCCATGCTGGCCGAGCGGCTGAGCGACCTGCTCGGCGACCTGGTGCGCGAGGTCACCGCACCCGTCGAACTGAGATGATGTTTCGCCCTCCGTCCTCGCAAGCTCGGACCTCGGGCGACGTTACGTTCGAGCTTCCCCTGATCGCCGTCGAGCCGCGCGAGCGGGCGGACGCCGCGCGCAACCGCGCGCGCATCCTGGCCGCGGCCGAGGCGCTGGTGGCCGAGCAGGGGATCGAAGCCGTCTCGATGGACGACGTCGCGCGCGCCGCGTGCGTCGGCACCGGGACGCTGTACCGGCGCTTCGGCGACCGGGCGGGGCTCGCGTTCGCGCTGCTGGACGAGCACACGCGCGCGTTCCAGGACGCGCTCATCTCGGGCCCGCCGCCGCTCGGGCCGGGCGCGCCGGCCGCCGAGCGGCTGCGCGCGTTCGGCGTGGGCTACCTGGACCTGATGGACCGCCACGCGGCGCTGATGGTCGCGGCCACCCCGGGCGCCCGCGAGGGCGAGGGACCGTTCTCGCTGTACACCACGCACCTGGCGATCCTGCTGCGCGAGGCCGCCCCGCTGCTCGACGCCCAGTTCACGGCCGAGGCGCTGCTGTCCACGCTCGCTCCCGCGCACTACCTGCGCGTCCGGCACGGCCTCGGCTGGCCGATGGAGCGACTGCGCGCCGGGTGGTACGGGCTGGTCGACGCCGTCACCGGCCGCTGACGGCGGCGCGATAGCCCATCACGATCCGGGCCTCGCCGGACACCGCGCACAGCGTGTGGTGAAAGCCGGCGGGCACGATCGCCTCGCCGCCCGGGCCGAGCAGATGCTCCTCGCCGTCGAAGCGCAGCTCGGCCACGCCGTCGATCACGCGCAGGAGCGTGTCCTCCAGCGGCCGGAAGCGAAGCGTGGCCTCGGCGGTCAGCGTCTCGAAGATGAGCTGGGCGCCGTAGCTCACGCGAGCGGGGGAGGAGATCAGGGGAGCCATTGCCCCTGATGGTCCCGGCGCGGGAGCGCCGTTGCAGCCGAGGCTTCCGTAGTCGTGGGGTGCGGTTAGCCCACCCGTTCTCGAGCTGAATACATGTGGTGCCCGTGAACCTGTAAAATGCCATTGGTAAGGGCTGGATCACAGGGATCCGGCCACGTAGTGCCAGCGCCCGCAAGTTGCTTCACGAGCTCCTCCGCGTTCGCAGCACACATACCTCGTGGAGGACACGAACCAATGGCAACCGGAACCGTGAAGTGGTTCAGCGACGAGAAGGGCTTCGGCTTCATCACGCCCGATGACGGTGGGAAGGACCTCTTCGTCCACCACACCGGCATCAACTCCTCGGGCTTCCGCAGCCTCGCGGAGGGCTCGAAGGTGAGCTTCGAGGCCGAGAACGGCCCGAAGGGCCCGAACGCCGTCAACGTCAGCCCGATCTAGGCAGACCTTCTCTGCGGGCGCCCGCCGGTGCGACTCGATCGCACCGCGGGCGCCTTTCTTTTTGCCCTTAGACCGCCGCGACCGCGGCCGCCTGCTCGGCCAGCAGCCGCTCGAGCGCGTGCACTTCCAGCGGCGGGGCGAACAGGTAGCCCTGCCCGGCGTCGCAGCCGAGCTCGCGCAGGTGCGCCAGCTGCGCTTCGTCCTCCACGCCCTCGGCGACCGTCCGCAGCCCGAGCGAGCGCCCCAGCTGCACGAGCGTCTGGATCAGCGGATCGGCGTCCCGTGAGCGCGCCGACGCGGCGATGAACGTGCGGTCGATCTTCAGCGCGTCCGCCGGCAGCTGCTGTAGGTAGGCGAGCGAGGAGTAGCCGGTGCCGAAGTCGTCGATCGCGACGCGCACGCCCACGTCGCGCAGCTCCGACAGCAGCGCCGCCGCGGCCGCCGGGTCGCGCATCAGCGCCGTCTCGGTGATCTCGAGTGCCAGCCGCGAGCTCGGCAGCCCGGACGCCTCCAGCGCGCGCCGCACCGCGGTCAGCAGCGCCGGGTCGTCGAGCTGGCGGGCCGAGACGTTCACGTTCACGCGCACCGGCGTGCCCGCGTCCAGCCAGGCCGCCGCCTGCGCGCACGCCTCGTCGAGCACCCACGCGCCCAGCTCCACGATCAGCCCGCTCTCCTCGGCGAGCGCGATGAACTCGCTCGGCGGCACCAGCCCGCGCGTCGAATGCTGCCAGCGCAGCAGCGCCTCGACGCCGCCGATCTGCCCCGAGTCGAGCTCGAGGATCGGCTGGTAGACGAGGAACAGCTCCTCGCGGGCGACCGCGCGCCGCAGATCGTGCTCGAGCGCGAGCCGGTCGTGCGCCGCGATGTGCATCTCGTGCCGGAATTCCGCGTACCGGTCGCGGCCCGCGCCCTTGGCCTCGTAGAGCGCGATGTCGGCGTCGCGCAGCAGGTCCTTGGCCGCCTCGCGCTCGCCGGCGGCGATGCCGATCGACGTGGTGATCGTGATCGGCGTCCCGGTCTGCAGCTCGAACGGCTCGCGCAGCACGGTCAGGATCCGCTCGGCGATCTGCGCCGCGCCGCCGCTCACCAGCACCACGAACTCGTCGCCGCCGAGCCGCCCGATCGTGTCCGTCTCACGCAGCACGCCGCCGATCCGCGCCGCCACGTGCCGCAGCAGCTCGTCGCCGACCGGGTGGCCGAACGTGTCGTTGACGGCCTTGAAGCCGTCGAGGTCGATGAACATGGCCGCCACCTCGCCGCCGTCGCGCCGCGCCTGGGCGAGCATCTGCTCGGCCCGGTCCATGATCAGGGCGCGGTTCGGCAGGCCGGTCAGCGCGTCGTGCAGCGCCTGGTGGCGCAGCTGGCCGGTCTTCTCCTCGACCATCCGCAGCGCGCGGGTGCGCCCGCGCGCCAGCGCCTGCACCAGGCCGAACACCAGCGCGCCCATGATCAGCCAGACGGCGAGCACGAACGCGGCCTGCACGTTCGCGGAGGAGAGCCCGTGCGGCTCGGCGCGGGCGACCGTGACCGTCCAGCGCCCGTCCGCGTCGATCGTCGTCCGCTTGCGCAGCAGCGCGCCCGGGCGCGGCGTGCCGTAGCGCGCGATCGACGGGCTGGCGAGCGTCTCCGAGAGCGTCCGGAACGCGCGCGTCGCGCCCGCGGGGGCGCGGTTCTCGGTCAGCCCGAGCGGCTCGCGCTCGAGCGAGACCGCGACGTGCCGCTGGCCGGCGACCGCCAGCCGGAGGATCGGCTCGGCGTCGAACAGGCCGACGATCCAGCCGACGCCCAGCGCGCGCCGCTGCGCCGCCGTCGCGGGGACGGCGCCGCCGCGGTAGACCGGCGCGATCACCTCGAACAGCTCGTGCCCGCTCTGCGAGCTGCCGACGAACGCGCGGAAGCGGCCCGAGTCGCGCGTGGAGATCAGCAGCCGCGAGATCTGGCACAGGTCGACGCCCGGCATCGCCGCGTCGCGCAGCGCGCCGATCATGCCCGGACCGGCGACGCCGAACTTCGGCAGGCAGTAGTAGGGCCGCGCGCCGGTCGGATAGACGGGCTGGCCCGGGGCACGCACCAGCTCGACATAGCCGAACCCGGCGACCCCGCTGAAGCGCTGGTCGACGCCCATCGACGCGTACCAGTCCTCGAAGTCGGCCTCGGTCAGCTCCGGCTCGGTCCCGAGCAGCGTGCGCGCCGCCAGCGTGAGGTCGTCCATCCGCCGCACGGCGGTGGTCACCGACGCCACGACCGACGCCGCCTGGGCCTCGAACGCGTGCGTGTGCTGGCGCTGCACCTGTGCGCGCCACGCCCAGGCGGTGAGCCCCGCGAGGACGACGAAGACGGCGAGCAGCGGCCAGGACATCCAGGTCCGGGGGACGCCGCGGAGCCGGTTTCGGCGGACGGTTGGCACCGTCCCCATGATCGACTCGCCGCGCCAGCCCTTGATCGTCTACTCGTCCAGCTGCGCCAACCGGGCTCGAGCCCGGGCGAGCGCGGCCTCGGCGTCGCCGCGCAGCTCGGCCAGCAGGTCGCGCCCGGCGGCACTGGCGGCGAACGCCTGCTCCATCAGCCGCGCCAGGTCCGACGCGCGCGCCTGCGCGAGCGCGGCCTCGGCGTGCGCGATGGCCGCCGCCAGCGCGGGCGCGGCGCCGCCTCCGGGCCGGGCGGCGGCGTACGGCGACGTCTCCCACTGGCGCACCAGGTGGCCGATCGCGTCCGCGTCGCCGGCCGCGTACGCCTGGTTGAGGCGCTTCATGAACGCTTCGGCGTGCGTGCGGGCGGCCGCGTCGGCGACCAGGTCCGGGTGCATGCGCTTGGCGGCGTCGCGGAACAGCGTCTTGAGGTCGTCGGTCGGCGGCACGGCCGGCGCGGGGACGGCGCGCAGCGCGGTCGTGGTCTCGCGGAAGCGCTGCTCGGCGGCGGCCGCCGCCGCTCGGTCGTCGAGCAGCCCGGAACGGGCCGCGAGGAGCGCCAGGACGCGCGCCTCGAGCTCCTGGGCCTGGACCTGGACGACGCCGACGATCCGCAGGTAGTCCGCCTGGAACGCGGCCAGCTCCGCACGCAGCGTCGCGTGCTCGGTCTCGACCTCGGCGAGCCGGTCGCGTAGCCGCTCGGCATCGCCTGCGAAGGTCGCCATCGCCGGGTAGTGTTCCAGCTCGCGTCTGACCACGGAGGAGCGACATGTCGGCAGCGAACGGAGCGGGTGAGGGCCACGGGGCCTCGGTACGACGGGTGGAGGATCCGCCGTTCCTGCGCGGCGCGCGGCCGTACACCGACGACCTGCGGGAGCCGGGAGCGCTGTACGCCGTCTTCGTCCGCGCCGGCTTCGCGCACGCGCACGTGCGCGGGATCGACACCACCGACGCGCTCGCCGCGCCGGGCGTGGTCGGCGTCTACACGGCCGCGGACCTGAGCCTCGAGCCGCTGGCCGCCGCCGGCCCGCCGGTGACGACGCCCGAGGAGATGCGCCGCCCGGTGCTGGCCACCGACCGCGTGCGCTTCGTCGGCGAGCCGGTCGCGGTGGTCGTGGCCGAGACGCGCGCGCAGGCGGTCGACGCCGCCGCGTTCGTGGACGTCGACTACGACCCGCTGGACGCCGTCGTCGACATGACCACGGCGCTCGACGAGAGCGCACCGCAGCTGTTCGAGATCGGCAACCTGGCGGCGACCTCCGGGCCGGAGGGCGAGGACGCGCTGGCCGACGCCGAGGTGCGCGTGTCCGGCCGCTTCCTGAACCAGCGGCTCGCCGCCGTGCCGATGGAGCCGAGCGCGGCACTGGCGACGCCCGACCCGGAGACCGGCGGCTTCATCCTCTACACGCCCAGCCAGGGCCCGCACGCCTACCAGGGCGCGATCTGCGCGTCGCTGGGGCTCGAGCCGGAGCAGCTGCGCGTGGTCTCGACCGCGACCGGCGGCGGCTTCGGCGCGCGCATCGCGTGCTACCCGGAGCAGATCGTGGTGGTCGCGCTGGCGCGTGAGCTCGGCCGCGCCGTCCGCTACGTCGAGACGCGCTCGGAGACGATGCTGGAGATGCAGCACGGCCGCGCGCAGGTGCAGGACGTCGAGATCGGCGGTACGCGTGACGGCCGGATCACCGGGCTCAACGTCCGTGTAATCGCGGACTGTGGCGCCTACCCGGCCGACGCGTCGCTGATGCCGATGCTGACCGGGCTGATGGCCTCGGGCGTCTACACGGTGCCGAAGGTCAACTTCCGCTTCGACGCGGTCGTCACCAACACGACGCCGATCGGCGCCTACCGGGGCGCCGGGCGCCCGGAGGCGACCGCGCTGGTCGAGCGCGCGGTCGACATGCTCGCGGCCGAGCTGGAGATGGACCCGGCGGAGCTGCGCCGGCGCAACTTCATCGAGGACTTCCCGCACCAGACGGTCACGGGCGCCAACTACGACAGCGGCGCCTACCGTGCCGCGCTGGACCGCTGCCTGACCAACGCCGGCTACGAGGACCTGCGCGCCGAGCAGGCGGTGCGGCGCGAGCGCGGCGACGTGCTGCAGCTCGGGCTCGGGCTCTGCTCGTACGTCGAGTGGACCGGGTTCGGCTCGGAGTTCGGCACGTGCACGATCAACGCGGACGGCACGGCCACCGTCACCGCCGGCACGTCCTCGCACGGCCAGGGCCACGAGACGGCGTACGCGCAGCTGGTCACCGGCACGCTGGGGATCCCGCTGCGCGACGTGAAGGTCATCCAGTCGGACACCAAGCTGGTCAAGCGCGGCGGGGGGACGATGGGCTCGCGCTCGCTGCAGGTCGGCGGCACCGCGGTCCAGCGCGCGACCGACGACGTGCTGGAGAAGGGCCGCCGGCTGGCCGCGCGGCTGCTGGAGGCCGACGTGTCCGACATCCAGGTGGTGCCGGGGGAGGGGCTCGCGGTCGCGGGCTCGCCGGCGTCGGCGATCCCCTGGGCGCAGCTCGCGGCGGTCGCCGAGGAGCATGGCCTCGAAGGCGGGCTCGCGGCCGAGAACGACTTCGAGACGCCGGACGCGACGTACCCGTTCGGCACGCATCTCGCGGTCGTCGAGGTGGACACGGAGACCGGGCTGGTCAACCTGATCCGCCACATCACGGTCGACGACTCCGGCCGGATCCACAACGAGAAGCTGCTCGAGGGTCAGGTGCACGGCGGCATCGCGCAGGGCGTCGCGCAGGCGCTCTACGAGGAGATCGCCTACGACGAGGACGGCAACAACGTCACCGGCTCGCTGGTGTCCTACGCGCTGCCGAGCGCGGGCGACCTGCCGTCGTTCGAGACCGAGCGCACGCAGACGCCGACGCCGCGCAACCCGCTCGGCGCCAAGGGCGTCGGCGAGTCCGGCGCGATCGGCTCGACGCCCGCCGTCTGGAACGCGGTGATCGACGCGCTCGCGCCGTACGGCGTGCGCAACCTCGACATGCCGCTGACCCCGCAGCGCGTCTGGCAGGCGATAGCCGGCGATCACGCGGGGTGATGAATGCGGGGTTGTGGCATCATGCGCCGTGATGCTCGACCTCAAGCTCCTCACCACGTTCCGTGAGGTCGCCGTCCGCGGATCGTTCTCCGACGCGGCCGCCGCGCTCGACTTCACGCAGCCCGCCGTGTCCCAGCACATCAGCCGGCTGGAGGCCGTGCTCGGCGTGCGCGTGCTCGAGCGCGGCGCGCGCGGCGTGTCGCTCACGCCGGCCGGCGAAGTGCTCGTCCGCCACGCCTCCGCGCTGCTGGACGCGGCCCGCCGGGCCGAGGCGGCGGTGCGCGAGGCCGGCGGCGTCGGCCGCGCGCAGGTGCGCGTCGGCGCGTTCGCGTCGGCCGCCGCCGGGCTGCTGCCGGGCGCCACGCGCGAGCTGCGCGCGCGCCGGCCGGACGCGGAGCTGACGCTGCAGGTGCTCGAGCAGGACCCGGCGCTGGACGCGCTGCTGGCCGGCCGGATCGACGTCGCCACGATCGTCCAGTCGCCGCTCTCGCCGTCCAAGCCGCACCCGGGTGTGGAGTACCTGCCGATCTGCGACGACGAGCTGCGGGTCGCGGTCGCGTCCGACCATCCGCTGGCGACGCGCACGGCGATCGCG
>DATMGH010000141.1:0-4850 GCA_035555675.1 Solirubrobacter sp.
GCGGCGGGCGGGCGGCGACGAGGTGTTGAACGCCTCGACCTGGGCGCGCAGCCAGCTGCCGGCCGCGTCCACGTAGCTCTTCGCGCGCTCGGTGTCGATGCCGTAGTCGCGGGCGAGGTCCTCGACGTCACCCTGCTGCAGGCGCTCGACGCCGCGGTTGACCTCGTCGGCGATCGCGCGCAGCGTCTCCTCGAAGGACTTCGGCTTGTCTTCGTCGCTCATGCGGCGATGATCGCACTCCAGCCTTGGCGGAACCTCAACGCCGGGCGACGGTGTACTCCTTCCATGGCACCCGCCGCGCGCCTGCTCCTCCTCCCCCTGCTCGCCCTCGCCGGCTGCGGCTCGAGCGCCACGAGCGACTGCGGGAAGCTCACCACGAGCGTCCTGCCCGAATGGGCGCGGACCGGCTTCAGCGACCCCGAGCCGAAGATGCCGCACGTGCTCGGCGACCGCGGGGAGATCACCGCGATCGTCTTCGGCGACGCCCTGTACGCCCCGCCGCTCAAGGACCGCGGCAACAAGATCCTCTGGGTCGCGCGCGAAGCCGTCAACGAGCCGACCACGCTGAAGATCCACGCGGTCGACGGCGACGACGTCGCCGACCGCGAGGTCGCCGGCGGCCCGGGCCCGTCCGGCATCGACCTCCCCCACGCCGGCTGCTGGCACGTGACCCTGCGCTGGGCGGGCCGCGAGGACACGCTCGATCTGCGCTACGAGCGGCCCTAGCCGGTTGTCGGTTGCACTTCCCCGCACCGATCGGGGATCATCCGCCCGTGAAGGGACGGATTCCCGTCGCGCTCGCCGCGGCGGCGCTGCTGGCGAACGCTGCGCCCGCGTGGGCGGACCTGACGCAGGAGGGCGGCCCCTACCCGACGGGCGGCGGTCCTTACGCGGTCTACGTGGGCGACTTCAACGGCGACGGGCGGCCCGACGTCGCGACCGCCAACGGGGACAGCATCTCGGCGTCCGTGTTCCTGCGTCAGGCGGGAGGCGGCTTCGTGCAGGAGCCGGGCTCGCCGTTCCCGGCCGCCAACAGCAGCGGCACCGTCGCCGACATCAACGGCGATGGGCGTCCGGACATCGTCACCACCGGCTTCGACAGCGCCGGCGTGTCGGTCCTGCTGCGCAACCCGGGCGGCGGCTTCACCGACGAGCGCACGGTGTACGGGGTGTCGCTCGCCGGCGCCGGCGCGGGAGACTTCAACGGCGACGGGCGGACCGATCTCGCCATCTCGCAGGCCAACGGCAACCTGCAGATCCTGCTGCGCAACGCCACCAATACCGGCTTCACGTTCGGCCAGGCGATCGCCGGCGTATCCACCCCACGCGGGATCGCGGTCGCGGACTACAACGGCGACGGCGCGCTGGACCTCGCGGTCGCCAGCGATGCCTCCGGGACGGTGACGGTGCTGCTCGGCAACGGCACGGGCACGTTCACCACGGAAGGCACGGTCTACCCCGTCGGCGGCCAATCGGACAGCATCGTCGCCGCCGACTTCGATGGCAACGGGCGTCCCGACTTCGCCGTCGCCAGCTACGCCACCGACACGGTCTCGATCTTCGTGCGCAACGCCGCCAACACCGGCTTCGTCCCCGACGCCGGGTCCCCGGTGACGGTCACCGACCGCCCGGTCCAGATCGCCAGCGGCGACTTCGACGCCAACGGGACGCCGGACCTCGCCGTCGCCGCCAACGGCGGTGCGCTCAACGTCCTGCACCGCGGTGCCGGCGGCTGGACGCGCGACACCCCGACGCCGGTCCCGGGGACGCCGAACGGCGTCGCGGTCGCGGACTTCAACGGTGACGGCCGAGCCGACGCCGCCGTCAGCTCGATCTTCGTCAACCAGCTGTACGTGCTCCTGAGCCCGTCCCCGGCGCAGCCACCGCCCCCGCCGACCCCCACCCCGACGCCGACCCCGACGCCGACGCCGCTTCCCCGCCCCGACCGCGGCGAGGTCAACATCATCCCGGTCAGCGGCAAGGTTTTGATCAAGCGCAAGGGCGCCAAGTCCTTCTCGACGCTGACCAAGGGCGAGCAGATCCCGGTCGGCGCCACCGTCGACACGCGCCACGGCCGCGTCACGATCGAAGGCCCGGCCGCGAGCGACCACGCCGACTTCTACGCCGGCCTGTTCAAGATCAGCCAGAGCAAGGGGCTGACGACGCTCACGCTCACCGAGAAGCTCGCCTGCAAGGGCCGCAAGAGCGCCCACGCGGCGGCGAAGAAGCCCAAGTCGCGCAAGCTCTGGGGCGAGGGGAAGGGCCGCTTCCGCACCAACGGGCAGTACGGCGCGGCGACCGTGCGCGGCACCAAGTGGCTGCTGACCGACACGTGCAGCTACACGCGCGTGCGCGTCGCGCTCGGCGCGGTCAGCTTCCGCGACAAGGTCAAGCGCAAGACCGTGATCGTGCGCAAGGCCAAGCTCTACACGGCGCGCAAGAAGCGCTAAGCCGCCGCGACCAGGCGCCGCGCGCGCAGCGAGTCCCAGGTGAAGATCGAGACCGCGACCCAGACCAGCGCGAACCCGGCCCAGCGCGACGCCGGCATGGCCTCGTGGCGGATGCCGACGCCGATCGCGAACTGCAGGATCGGCGCCATGTACTGCAGCAGGCCGATCATCGTCAGCGGGATCCGCACCGCGGCCGCGCCGAACAGCACGAGCGGGATCGCGGTCGCGACGCCGCCGCCGACCATCAGCAGCGCGTGGCCGGCGCCCTCGGAGACGAACGTCCCGCGCCCGCTCAGCTCCAGGTAGAGCACGACCGCGATCGCCGGCGCCGCCAGGAACGCGGTCTCGACCGCGAGGCTCTGCGACCCGCCGACCCCGACCTGCTTCTTCACCAGGCCGTAGAAGCCGAACGAGAACGCCAGGATCAGCGCGATCCACGGCGGGCGGCCGTACGCGACCGTCAGCACGATCACCGCGAGCGACGCGACCGCGACCGCGCCCCACTGCGCGGGCCGCAGCCGCTCGCCGAGGATCAGCACCGCCAGCGCGACCGTGACCAGCGGGTTGACGAAGTACCCGAGCGACGTCTCGACCACGTGGCCGCTGTTGACGCCGTAGATGTACGTCCCCCAGTTGACCGTGATCAGCGCCGCGGCGACGCCGAGCAGCAGCACGCGCCGGCGCCCCAGCGTGCGCACCCAATGGAAGCCCTCGGTGACGGCCAGCAGCACGACCACGACCGCGATCGACCAGATGATCCGGTGCGAGAGGATCTCGATCGCGCCGGCGGGCTCGAGCAGCGGCCAGTAGAGAGGAAAGAGGCCCCACAGCAGATACGCCGCGACGCCCGCGACGTATCCGGAGCGAGGCACTCCGCTTACGCTAGCGGGTAGCCTGCTCGGTCGCAGGGTGCAGACGGATCTCCAGGCCATTCTCGACGCGACGATGGACGTCGTCGCCGTCTTCGACTCCGATCGGCGGTTCCTCTCGGTCAACGCGGCCGCCTGCCGGTTCTACGGCCGCACGCGCGAGGAACTGATCGGCGCGCGGCTCGACGACTTCATCGGCAGCGAGCGCGCCGAGGCCGACTGGGCGGGGTTCCTGACGCCCGAGCGGATCGCGCAGGGCATGCTCGAGAACGTCTGGGACGGCGAGCAGGACGGCCGCCGGCTGGTGCTGGAGGTGCGCGCGACGCCCGAGTTCCTCCCCGGCCAGCACCTGTTCGTCCTGCGCGACGTGACCGTCCGTCGCGAGCTCGAGGAGCAGCTGCGCCAGTCGCAGAAGATGGAGGCGGTCGGGCAGCTCGCCGGCGGGATCGCGCACGACTTCAACAACCTGCTGACCGTGATGTCCGGCTACGGGGAGCTCGCGCGGTCGCGGATCGGCGCCGGGCCGGGCGCGTCCGAGCTGGGTGAGATCCTGCGTGCCGCGGAGCGCGCGGGCGCGCTGACGCGCCAGCTGCTGGCGTTCGGGCGCCGCCAGGTGCTCGCCCCGGCGCTGCTGGACGTCAACGCGGTCGCGGCCGGGCTGGTGCCGATGCTGGGGCGGCTGATCGGCGAGACGGTCGAGATCGCGATGCTGGCCGGCCACGATCTCCCGCCGGTGCTGGCCGACCGGGCGCAGCTCGAGCAGGTGGTGATCAACCTCGCGATCAACGCGCGCGACGCGATGCCGGACGGCGGGACGCTCGCGATCGAGACCGAACGGGCCGGTGCGCACGTGCGGCTCGCGGTGTCCGACACCGGGACCGGGATCGCGCCCGAGGTGCTCGAACGGATCTTCGAGCCGTTCTACACCACCAAGGAGATCGGGCTGGGGACCGGGCTCGGGCTCGCGACCGTGCACGGGATCGTCACGCAGTCCGGCGGGCGCGTGGAGGTGACGTCCGAGCCGGGGATCGGCTCCACGTTCACCGTGCTGCTGCCGGCGGCGGAGCCGGACGCCGTGGCGGTGCCGGGCGCCGTCGCCCCGGCTGGGCGGCAGCGTCCCGGCGGGGACGAGACGCTGCTGGTGTGCGAGGACGAGGACGGCGTGCGGCGGCTGCTCGAGCTGATCCTCACCGACGCGGGCTACACCGTGATCGCGTGCGCGCATCCGGCGGAGGCGCTCGCGGTCCGGCGGCCGGTCGACGCGCTGATCACCGACATCGTGATGCCGGACCTGTCGGGCCTCGAGCTGGCCGCGCGGCTGGCGGTACCGCGCGTGCTGTTCATCACGGGCTACTCGGCCTCGGCTGCGGAGCTGCCGTGGGGCAGTGAGCGGTTGGAGAAGCCGTTCGACCGCGCGACGCTGCTGGCGCGCGTGCGCGGGATGCTCGACCGGCCGGCGCCTAAGGTCTTCCGCTGATGAGTGATGTGAGCATCCGCCTGGCCGGCCCGGACGACGCCGGCCTCGTCGCCT
>DATMGH010000142.1:0-14745 GCA_035555675.1 Solirubrobacter sp.
GCGCGTGCCCTCCTCGTCGACGTCGACGCGGGCGCGCTGGAGCACGCGGCCGAGCGCCTTCGCGCCCGGCCCGTGGATCAGCTCGTCGAGGTCGCCGCCGGGCTCGAGCCACGCCGCCTGCGCGCTGAGGATGCCGGGCACGACCGGCACGTCGGGGATCCGCGCCAGCGCCTCGCGGGTCTCGCCGGTGGCGCCGTCGCGGATGGTTCGCAGCGCCCGCGCCACACCGTACGGCGAGAGGACGGCGTCGCCCTCCAGCCGCTCCAGCAGCGCCAGCCCGAACGGCATGCCTCAGAGGTTTCCGCGCAGCGCCTGCTCGCGCTCGATCGCCTCGAACAGCGCCTTGAAGTTGCCGTCGCCGAAGCCGCGCGCGCCGTGGCGCTCGATGACCTCCAGGAACACCGTCGGGCGGTCGCCGATCGGCTTGGTGAAGATCTGCAGCAGGTAGCCCTCGTCGTCGCGGTCGACCAGGATTCCGAGCCGCTTGAGGTCCGCGAAGTCCTCGGCGATCTCGCCCACGCGCGCCGGCGCGTCCTCGTAGTAGGTGTCGGGCGTGTTGAGGAACTCGATGCCGCGCTCCTGCAGCTGCTCGACGGTCTTGACGATGTCGCGCGTCGCGACCGCGATGTGCTGCGCGCCCGCGCCGCCGTAGTACTCGAGGTACTCGTCGATCTGGGACTTGCGCTTGCCTTCGGCCGGCTCGTTGAGCGGGAACTTGACGCGGCCGTTGCCGTTGGTCACGACCTTCGACATCAGCGCCGAGTACTCGGTCGAGATGTCGTCGTCGGAGAAGTGGAGCATCTCCCGCATCCCGAAGACGTCCTCGTAGTACTTGACCCACTCGTCCATGTGGCCGAGCTCGACGTTGCCGACGATGTGGTCGATCGCCAGCAGGCCCGTGTCGCCGGTGTCGACGTCGCGCTGGGCGTAGCCGGGCAGGAACGCGCCCTTGTACTGCGAGCGGTCGACGAACGTGTGCACCGTGTCGCCGTACGTGGCGATGCTGGCGAGCCGGACGGTGCCGTGGTCGTCGGAGCGGTCGTGCGGCTCCTCGAGCCCGCGCGCACCGCGCGCGACCGCCTCGCGGTACGCGTGGTCGACATCCGGCACGCCGAGCGCGATCACCTTCACGCCGTCGCCGTGGCGGGCGACGTGCACGCCGATCTCGTGGTCGGGCGTCAGCGCGCCGGTGAGGACGATCCGGATGCGGCCCTGCTCGAGCACGTGCGACGCGCGGTCGCGCACGCCGGTCTCCAGCCCGGCGTAGGCGACTTCCTTGAACCCGAGGGCCTGGGTCCAGTAGGACGCGGCCTGCAGCGCGTTGCCGACATAGAACTCGACGTGGTCGATGCCGTGCAGCGGCATGAAGTCTTCGGTTTGGGCAGGGGCGACGATCGGCTGCGTGCTCATGCACTTCATGATCCGCCGATGGGGCCGGGCGGACAATCCCGATCCGTTGTCTTGCGGGCGCGTTATGGTGCCCTGATGGACGACATCGACCGGCAGATCGTTGCGCTGCTCCGTCAGGACGCGCGGCGCTCGTTTCAGAGCATCGGCCTGCGGGTCTCGCTGTCCGCTCCGGCGGTCAAACGGCGCGTCGACCGGCTGGAGGCCGACGGCGTGATCCGGGGGTACACGGCGCGCGTGGACCCGAGCCGCTTCGGCTGGACGACGCACGCGCTGGTCGCGCTCTACACCGAGGGGCGCATGGCGGCGTCGGAGGTGCGCGACGCGGTCGAGCGCCATCCGGAGGTCGAGGCGGCCTACACCGTCGCGGGCGAGGCGAGCGCGGTCGTGCACGTGCGCGCCCGTGACACCGCGCACCTGGAGGAGACGCTCGAGCGCATCCGCGACCAGGCGGGCGTCACGCGTACACAGACGCAGATCGTGCTTTCGACGCTCTTCGAACGCCCCTTTGAGGAATAGCTACAAATATGAGAGCGAGATCGTTGGGTTAGGGGGAAGAACGGGCTGGACGTTGTGGTTAGCCTCCAGCACATGACCGCTCTCGAGCGCCGCGTAAACATGACCGCCGTTTTTCTGCCCTTCGTCGTGGTCGCCGCGATGATCCCGTTTCTTTGGGGCAACCTGATCGGCTGGTCGGACATCGTCGTCTTCGTGGTGATGTACACGATCAGCGGATTCGGCGTGACCGTCGGGTTCCACCGGATGCTCACGCACCGGGCCTTCCAGACGTACGAGTGGAACCGCTACCTGTTCGCGTTCTTCGGGATGCTGTCCGTGCAGGGGCCGGTGATCGACTGGGTCGCCGACCACCGCAAGCACCACGCCCACACCGACGTCGAGGGCGATCCCCATTCGCCGCACGTCGGCCACGGCGACGGCGTGCTCGGCGCGCTGCAGGGCCTCTGGCACGCGCACGTCGGCTGGCTGTGGCGCACGCACGGCGAGGCCTCGGCCCGCAAGTACGCCAAGGACCTGGTCGAGGATCCCAAGATGCGCCGCCTGAACCGACGCTTCCCGTGGATCGTGCTGCTCACGCTGGCGATCCCGGCGCTGCTCGGCGGGCTGCTGAGCTGGAGCTTGTGGGGCGCGTTCACCGGCCTGCTGTGGGGCGGCTTCGCGCGGATCTTCTTCCAGCACCACGTGACCTGGTCGGTCAACTCGGTCTGCCACTTCTTCGGCAAGCGCCGGTTCGACGTCGAGGACCACTCGACCAACGTCTTCTGGCTGGCGATCCCGTCCTTCGGCGAGAGCTGGCACCACAACCACCACGCGTTCCCGCGCTCGGCCGAGCACGGGCTCAAGCGCTGGGAGCTCGACCCGTCGCGCGCGCTGATCAGCCTGATGGAGCGCGTCGGCCTGATCTGGGACGTCGTCCGCATCACGCCTGAGCGCCAGGCGCAGAAGCTCGCCGGGGCGGTCAAGCCGGCCGCGGCTGCGCCGGAGCCCGAGAAGATCTCGGTCGGCTAGCTAGCGCGGCAGCAGCTCGCCGAGCACCCGGACGCTCCGTTCGGTGATGGGCGAGGCGACGACGATCACTTCGTCGGCGCCCGCCTCGCCCAGCTCGCGGACGTGCTCGGCGAACCGTGCCTGCGGCACCGCGGGCACGGTCGGGACGCGCTCGACCGGCTGCCCGTCGAGCTGGACGAGCATGCAGGCGCTGCGGGTCACGCCGCTGATCCCGAGCCGGGTGTGCAGCGCCGCGAAGCCCTCGGGCGTGTTCCCGTAGTCGTCCCACCAGGTGTTCCACGCCTGGACGTGGGGGAGGGCGATGCCGAGCATGCGCGGCCCGTTGGAGCCGATCATCAGCGGCGTCGCGCGGGCCGGGGGCGGCAGCAGCAGCGCGTCGTCGGTGGTGAAGAACGCGCCGTCGTACGTGACCCGCTCGCCCGCGAGCAGGCCGCGGATGATCGTGAACGCCTCCTCGAAGCGGGAGACGCGGCGGTCGTACGGGATGCCGAACGCGTCGAACTCGCGCCGGTTCCAGCCCGCGCCGAGCCCCAGGACGAAGCGGCCGCCGCTGACCTCGTCGATCGTCGCGGCCATCTTCGCCAGCACGGCGGGCGGGTGGAAGCCGGCGCAGGCGACCAGCGGGCCGAGCCGTACGCGCGACGTCGACGCCGCGAGCGCGCTCAGCAGCGTCCACGCTTCCCACGGGCCGCGGTCCGGGTTGTCGTAGAGCAGGTGGTCGCCGAGCCAGATCGACTCGAAGCCGACTTCCTCGGCCGCGCGGGCCAGCGCGAGATATTCGGGCCAGCGCACCTCGCGCTCGACCTCGGGGAGCTGAATGCCGATCTTCATGGTGTGCGGCGGCGGAGCGTAGCGGCCCCGAGCGCCAGCGACGCCAGCGTGAACGCGAGCACCGCGGCGAGGTCGACCGCGACGTGCCCGTTCAGCGGCGCGGGGTCGGTCGCGCGCGCGAGCGCGTCGTACGCGTAGGTCAGCGGGAGCAGCCAGGAGAGGGCTTCGAGCAGCGGCGCCATCGCGGAGCGGTCGATGAACAGCCCGCACAGCAGCAGCTGCGGGAAGACGAGCGCGGGCATGAACTGGACGGCCTGGAACTCCGTGCGCGCGAACGCGCTCACGAACAGCCCGAGGCCCATGCCGAGCAGCGCGTTGGCGATCGCGAGGATCCCGACCAGCCACGCCCCGTGCGGCGCGTCGAGGCCGAGCGCGGCGAACCCGGTCAGGCAGACCGCGAGCGCCTGGACGGCGGCCAGCGCGCCGAACGCGAGCGCGTAGCCGCCGAGCAGGTCGAGCTTGGCCAGCGGCAGCGTCATCAGCCGTTCGAGCGTTCCGGTCGTGCGCTCGCGCAGCATCGTGATCGAGGTGACCAGGAACATGACGATGAACGGGAACAGCCCGCACAGGGGCGCGCCGAGCTGCTGGAACACCGCTGCGCGGCCGTCGAAGACGTAGCGGAGCAGGACGAGCAGCAGGCACGGCACGACGAGCATCAGCGCGAGCGTGCGGGGGTCGCGGCGGATCTGGGTGAGCACGCGCTGGGCGGTGGCGAGCGTGACGCGGGCGCTCAAGCCGCGCCGCCTTCGGTACCTGTGTCGTCTTGCTCGGTCGCGTCGCTTCGTCCGGCCGCGCCGCCTTGGCCGGCTGCGTCGCCCCGCTCGGCCGCGCCGCTGCGCGCGCCGCCGCCGCGCGCGTCCGCCTCGATCAGCGCCAGGAAGGCGTGGCCGAGGTCCTGCTCGCCCGTGCGCGCCCGCAGCGCGTCCGGCGTCAGCTGCGCCAGCAGCGCGCCGTCGCGCATCAGCAGCAGCTCGTCGCACTCGCCCGCCTCGTCCATCACGTGGCTGGACACCAGCAGCGTCGTCCCGCCCGCGGCCAGCGCGTGGAACGTCGCCCACAGCTCCGCCCGCAGCACCGGGTCCAGCCCGACCGTCGGCTCGTCGAGCACGAGCACGGACGGCGCGCCGAGCAGCGCCGTCGCCAGGGACACCCGCGCCCGCTGGCCGCCGGACAGCGCGCCGACCACGTCGCCCTCGCGTCCGGAGAGCCCGACGGTCGCGATCGCGTCCGTCACGGCCTCCGAGCCCACGCCCGCGATCCGCGCGAAGTAGCGCAGGTTCTCCGCGACGCTGAGGTCACCGTAGACCGACGGTGCTTGAGTGACGTACCCGATGCGCGAGCGCAGCGGGCGCGAACCGGCCGGCTCGCCGAGCACGGTCACGCGCCCGCCGGCCACGACCTGAACGCCCACGATCGCCCGCATCAGCGTGCTCTTCCCGCACCCGCTCGGCCCGAGCAGGCCGGTCACCGCGCCGGCGCGCACGCGGACCGACAGGCCATCGATCACCATCCGCCCGCCGCGCACGATCCGCAGCTGCGAGATGTCGATCGCGGCGCTCACGGCCTAAAGAGTGCCGTGCCAGGCCCCGATACCGCTTTCATGGCCGCTCCTCCGCCTCCACCCCCGCCGCCGGTGCTCCCGGGCGGCCGCCGCGTACCGACGCTCGACTGGGGCCCCCGCTACTGGGACGGCACCGCCCGCGAGAGCGTCCCGCCGCCTGACAAGCCCCTTCACGCCACCTAAAGGGGCCAGGCCCCTTTAGGTTGGTTCGGCTACGGGAGCGGGCCCGCGCTGGGCGCGGTAGGTAAAAGGCATATAAAGGTGCCAGGCCCCTTTAGGTGGGGTTTAGGATGTGCGCGAGCCGGCGCGCACGACGAGGGCGACGGACGCGACGATGATCCCGGCGCCGAGGAGGGTCACGGGCGTGATGTCCTCGTTGAGGACCAACCAGCCGAGCGCGATGGCGACGACCGGGTTCACGTACGCGTACGTGGCGACCTTGGAGATCGGCGCGTTCTGCAGCAGCCACGCGTAGCTGGTGAACGCGAGCAGCGAGCCGAACGTGATCAGGTATGCGAGCCCGAGCAGCGAGCGCGCGGAGAACGAGGCGACGTGCATGTCGCCCAGCTCGCCGCTGGCCAACCCGACCGCGAGCACGATGATGCCGCCCAGCAGCGACTGCCAGGCGGAGGAGACGAACGGGTCACGCGGGAGCGAGATGCGCGGCGACGCGAACGAGCCGACCGCCCACATCAGCGCCGCGCCGACGCAGGCCAAGAGGCCCGCGAGCGTCGCCCCGCCCGACGGATGCAGCAGCAGCACCAGGCCGCCGAACCCGACCAGGACCGCGCCGATCTGCCGCAGCGGGATCCGCTCGCCGGTCACCCGCCGCAGCAGGATCACCCACAGCGGAATCGACGCCACCAGCAGCGCGGCGAGCCCCGACGGCACGGTCTTCTCGGCGATCGAGATCACCGCGTTGGCCCCCGGCAGCATCAGCCCGACGAACCCCGCCGACAGCAGCTCCGCGCGCGAAGGCCGCCAGACGGACGCACCCCGCCGCCACGCCAGGATCGGCAGCATGATCAGCCCGACCACGATGAAGCGGAACCCGGCGCCGAGCAGCGCCGGGATCGTCTCGACCATCAGCGCGATGCCGAGGTACGTCGAGCCCCAGACGATGTAGACGATCCACAGCGCCGTCCAGACCTTCCAAGGGGGTGCGGCCTCGGCCCGAGCGGGGAGAGCTGGGGCCGAGGCCTCCAACGCGCTCACTGAGACCGGAGCCTCCTGGCCCGGAAGGCCAGCAGGTCGACGACGTCCGCGGTGGGGCGGAACGGATCGGCGACGCGCGCGCCGGTGTCGATGGACAGCGCCGCCACGACCTCGTCGCCGGACTCGGCGACCAGCAGCTCACCGGCAGGGACGGGCCGGGAGTCGAGCTCGGCCAGGCGGCGCAGGGCGGGCCCATCGGAGCCACGCGCGGCTCGGATCACGACGGTTGGAGCGAGGTTGGCGAGAGCGGACATGTGTGACTCCTTCTAACGGGGCCGGGAGCAAGAGCGTGAGGACGATGGTGGCGGCTCCGGGCTATCAGTTCAAATGACCTTTTGCTTGCGGTGGTATAAGTTTCGCTGATGCTTGACGTCCGCCGCATGCGCGTCCTGCGCGAGGTCGCCGTCCGCGGTTCCTTCAGTGCCGCAGCCGAGGCGCTGTCCTTCACGCAGTCCGCGATCTCGCAGCAGATCGCCGCGCTCGAGCGCGAGGCCGGCTGCACGCTCGTGCAGCGCAACGCGCGCGGCGTACGGCTGACCGAGGCCGGCGAGGCGCTCGTCCGCCACACCGACGCCATCCTCGCCCGCTTGTCTGAGGCTGAAGCTGAGCTTGAGGCCATCGCCGGCCTGCGCGGCGGGCGGCTGCGCCTGGCCGCGTTCGAGTCCGCCGCCGCGACCCTGATGCCGCTGGCGATCGCCGCCTTCCGCGCCGACCACCCCGACGTCGAGCTGTCGCTGATCATGGCCGAGCCGGAGGAGTCCGCGCCGCTGCTGCGCACCGGCGAGCTGGACGTCGCGCTCGGGTTCGATTCCCGGATCCGCGGCGAGGCCGACGGCATCACGCGCCAGCACCTGATCTCCGACCCGATGTTCGTCGCCCTGCCCGCCGACCACCCGTACGCGCACAAGCGCAACCTGCGGCTGGCCGACCTGGCCGACGACGCGTGGGTCGCCGGCACCACCGACTGCGAGTGCAACCGGCTCATCAACCGCGCCTGCGCGGTCGCCGGCTTCGAGCCTCGGATCGCGTTCCAGACCGACGACTACACGGCGATGCAGGGCTTCGTCGCCGCGGGCGTCGGCGTCTCGATGATCGCCGAGCTCGGCCTCACCAGCGTGCGCGACGACATCGTCGTGCGCTCGCTCGGGCGCGAGACGCCGGTCCGCGAGGTCTACGCCGCCACGCCGGCCGACGGGCACCGCACGCCGGCCACGCTGGCGATGCTCGAGATCCTGCAGGAGGTCGCGTCCCGCTACGAGTCGCGCCGCCCGCAGCTTCAGCTGGTCGGTTGAGTTTCGACACCTGAACGAGGACCGGCTCCCCGAACGCCGTTAGCTTTCGGCGCGTTCCATACCCGAGGGGGGTCTGATGAGAGTTGCCAGGATGGCGCTGTTGGCCGCGCCGCTGATCGCGATCGCGATCGCTGCGCCCGCACAGGCGCAGATACCGTCGACCGGCGTCGGCAGCGCCCAGGTCGTGACGATCCAGGAGACCGGACCGGCGGCCAACCGGTTCAACCTGGTGATCGCCGGCGACGGCTACACCGCCGACGAGCAGGACAAGTTCATGCAGCAGGTCGACAAGCACCTGAACATCATGTGGTCGATCGAGCCGTACAAGTCCTACCGGAACTACATCAACGTCTACGCGATCAAGATCATCTCGGGCGACTCCGGGATCAGCTGCGATCCGAACCTGACGTCGCCGCGCAAGACCACGCCGCTCGGCATGGCCTTCTGGGGCGGCTGCAACGCCGGCAGCGTGCAGCGGCTGATCACCGTCAACAACAGCAAGCTGAGCCAGTACACGGCGCTCGCCCCGGGCGTCAGCCAGCGGCTGGCGATCGCGAACTCCGACACCTACGGCGGCGCCGGCGGCGCGTACGCGACCGCGTCCGGCGGCAACGCGATGTCCGCGCTGATCAGCCCGCACGAGATCGGGCACTCGCTCGGCGGCCTGCAGGACGAGTACGACTACTACCAGCGCGGCGTGCTCGGCGGCTGCTATCCAGGCGGCGAGCCGTCCTCGGTGCACCACACGCTGCTGACCGTCGACCAGATGCGCACGCAGCAGAAGAAGTGGTGGCGCTGGCTCGGCGAGCCGAGCGAGGCCGGCGGCCTGATCGACCGCTACGAGGGCGGCATGTACTACGACAAGTGCATCTGGCGCCCGAGCAAGCACTCGATCATGAAGACGCTCGGCTTCTACTACGACCAGGTCAGCCGCGAGGTCATGACCCAGAAGATCTCGGCCAAGGTCAAGCTCGTCGACGGCTCGACGCCGACGGCGGGCCAGGTCGGTAACACGGACACGCTGTGGCTCGAGACCCAGCACCCGGTCGACCACGCGCTCGACGTCACCTGGACGCTCGACGGCACGGCGATCCCCAACTCGGCCAACCGCCGCACGCTCAAGCTGAGCGAGCTGGCGCTGACGCCAGGCCAGACGCACACGGTCTCGGCGAAGGTCGCCGACCCGACCACGTTCGTGCGCGACCCCGCGATCCAGAACGGCAACGCGCTCACGCAGACGCTGACCTGGACGATCAAGGACGGCGCCAACGCGCCGGGCACGGCCGAGCCGGGCACGATCACCGGCGGCTCGCCGAACACGCACGCGGTCGGCCGCAACGACGTCGTCTACGTCATCACCAACCATCCGGCCGACGGCAGCGTCCCGACCGTCGCCTGGACGCTCGACGGCGCGCCGCTGGCCGCGCCGGCGGACGGCCGGTCGGTCAAGCTCGCCGACCAGCACCTGACGTCCGGCACGCACACGCTGACCGCGACCGTGGGCGACACGACGCGCACGTGGACGGTCGACGCCACCGACGCGGTGACCAGCTACGCGCTCTCGACCCCGACGGCCGTCGTGAGCCAGCCGGGCGCCGAGCTCCCCGAGTACGTGTTCAAGGGCCCGTTCAGCCTCAAGCTGACCGCGGCCGACGACCAGCCGGGCTACGTCGTGCCCGAGTTCCGCGTCGACGGGGACGGCTGGCAGAACTTCTACGGCTGGCCGACCGACGCCAACGCGCCGTTCCAGTTCTCCAACACCGGCACCGACATCGACCTGCTCAACTACGGCAAGCTCGACTACGGGCACCACATCATCGAGTACCGGGCGATCGACGCCGCCGGCAACATCGCGGCGGCCAAGAAGTTCGCGGTCACGTACCTGGACCCGGAGAAGAGCGACGTCGGCGACGTCGGCGGCACCGTGCCGGCGACGCTCTCGCTGACGCTCGGCGCCACGCCGCCGACCTTCGGTGCGTTCACGCCGGGCCTGGAGAAGGACTACACGGCGGCGCTGTCCGCCGACGTGGTCTCCAGCGCCGGTGACGCCGTCCTGAGCGTGTCCGACCCGGATACGGCGCACCCGGGCAAGCTGGTCAACGGCGCGTTCACGCTGGCGTCGGCGCTGCAGGTCAACGCGTCCTCGCCCGCGGGCACCGGCGGCGGCCTGACGTCACTGCCGGCGACGCTGCTGACCTACGGCGGCCCGGTCAGCCACGACCCGGTGACGATCGGCTTCCAGCAGCACGTCGGCGCGACCGACCCGCTGCGGACCGGCACCTACAGCAAGACGCTGACGTTCACCCTGTCGACGACGAACCCGTGAGGCCGTTGCTGAACGCATAGACGACCGCTTGCGCGCGATCGCGGACGCCGATCTTGGCGAAGATGTGGTTGACGTGGCTCTTGACCGTGGCGTTCGAGACCACCAGCCGCTCCGCGATCTCCGCGTTCGTGAGGCCCTCGGCGATCAACCGCAGCACCTCGACTTCGCGCGGGGTGAGATCGCCGGGGGCCTCCGGCGCGGGCGGCGCGTTGACCGCGGCCAGCACGTGGTGCTGGATCGCGGGGTCCAGCGCCGCCTCGCCGCGGGCGACGGCCTCGACCGCGGCGCGGATCTCCTCCGCGCCCGCGTCCTTGGTCAGATAGCCGCGGGCGCCGGCGCGCAGGGCGCCGAGCACGGTCGCGTCGTCGGCGTACGTGGTCAGCGCGATCGCGGCGGTGCCGCGGGCGGCCAGCCGGCGGATCGCTTCGGTGCCGTCCATGCGCGGCATCCGCAGGTCCATCAGGACCACGTCCGGGTTGTGCTGGGCGGCCAGGTCGAGCGCCTCGATGCCGTCGGCGGCGGTCGCGACCAGCTCGATCCCCTCGAGCAGGCCGAGCAGGGTCCCGAGGCCTTCGCGCACGACGCGCTGATCGTCGGCGAGCAGGACGGTTATCGGGGCAGCCATAGCTCCACCCGGAAGCCGTCGTCGGTCGGGCCGGCGTGCAGGCGCCCGCCGAGCAGCTCGGCGCGCTCGCGCATCCCGGTCAGCCCGTAGCCGCGCCCGCCGATCACCGGCGCGGCCGCGCCGTGGTCCTGCACGGTCAGCGTCGTGCCGTCGTCCTCGTAGGCGAGCGTCAGATCCACGCGGTCGGACGCCGAGTGGCGGCGCACGTTGGTCAGCGCCTCCTGAGCGGTGCGGTAGAGCGCCAGGCGCGCTTCCGAGGAGGGCTCGTGCGGCGTGCCGCTCACGGTCAGCGTCGCGCCCGGGAACGTCCCGGCCAGGTCCTCCAGCGCGGGCAGGTCGTCCCCGCGCAGCGCGGAGATCGCCTGTCGCGCCTCGGTCAGCCCGCTCACCGCCAGGTGGTGCGCGCGCTCGAGGCCTTCGATCACCTCAGGGTCCGCCCCGCGGTCGCGCGCCAGCAGCCGCGTGCCTTCGAGCTGCAGCGCGAGCGCGGACAGCGAGTGCGCGAGCACGTCGTGCAGCTCGCGCGCCAGCCGGCCGCGCTCGGCCTGCTTGGCGCCCTCGGCGTGCGCGGAGCGCGACTCCCGTAGCTCCGTGTTGCGCAGCGCCAGCCGGCGCACCAGCCGCATCACCAGAAACCACGGGAGGACGGAGAACAGCAGGCCCGCGATCTCCGCCGGGTTGTCGTGCTCGAGCAGCTGAATCAGCACGAGGCCGCCGACGGTGCCGCCGCAGATCACGATCGCCGCGTCGCGGTCGAGCCGGATGCCGCCGAGCGCCATCACGAAGTACACGCCCGCGAAGCCCGCGCTCGCGGGCTGGAAGATCGCGAACAGCAGCGTCGAGACGCCGACCAACGCGAGCCCGATGAAGCGCGCGCCGTCGAACCACTCGGTGCGGCGCGCGGCCAGCACGAAGCCGGCGGACAGGATCGCGATCGCCAGGATCACGACCGGCCCGTCGCCGTCCAGGCCCGGCTTGGGCTCCGTGAACAGCGTCGACGCCAGCACGACCGCCATCGCCACGAAGCCGAGCGCGCGCAGGGCGCGGGGCGGGCCGTCGACCGAGGGTGGGGCGAGATCGCTGAAGCGCATCGGCAGCAACGGTAGGACGCTCACGGACGTGCGTCATGGGCGCGCGGATGGAACCGTCTCAACCCGTGGGTGGAGACGCAAGTTGGACCCGCACGCCGATGACGGGGAGCCGGTTTGCGCGGAAGCTGTGTGCATGACGATGGATTCACTCGACGCCGTCCGGGTCCGCGGCCTGCGCAAGCGCTACGGCGACCTGACCGCCCTCGACGGCGTGGACCTGAACGTGGCGCGCGGCGAGGTGCTGGCGCTGCTCGGGCCCAACGGCGCGGGCAAGACGACCCTGGTGGAGATCCTCGAAGGGCACCGGCGCGCGGACGACGGGTTCGCGTCCGTGCTCGGCTACGACCCCGGCAAGCGCGAGCGCGCGTTCCGCGAGCGGATCGGGATCGTGCTGCAGGAGGCCGGGCTGGACCCGGCGATCAAGGTGCGCGAGGCGCTCGAGCTCTACGGCGCCTCCTACCCGAGCCCGCGCCCGGCGGGCGAGCTGCTGGAGCTGGTCGGCCTCGGCGACCGCGGCGAGGCGCGCGCCGCCGACCTGTCCGGCGGCCAGCGCCGGCGGCTCGACCTCGCGCTCGGCCTGGTCGGCGACCCCGAGCTGGTGTTCCTGGACGAGCCCACGACCGGGTTCGACCCGGCCGCGCGGCGCCAGTCCTGGGAGACGATCGCGGCGCTGCGGTCGCTCGGCAAGGCGATCCTCCTCACCACGCACTACATGGAGGAGGCGCAGTACCTGGCCGACCGCGTGGTCGTGCTCGCGCACGGGAACGTGGTCGCCGAAGGCACGCCGGAGGAGCTCGGGCGCGACGACGCGAGCGTCGTCAGCTTCCGGGTCGTCCCGGACGCGCCGCTGCCCGAGGGCGCGATCGTCGAACGCGGCGTCGCCCGCTGGCGCACCGAGACCCCGACGCGCGACCTCGCGCCGCTGCTGGCGTGGGCCGCGGCGCGTGACCTGGAGCTCCAGTTCACGGTCACCCGGCCCACGCTCGAAGACGTCTATCTCGAACTCACGGAGGAAGTTGCCGCATGAGTACCGTGGCACTCACCGGCCGCTGGATCGGCGGCCGCATCCGCCTGACCGCGCGCAACCCGCGCGCGCTCGTGTTCACGTTCGCGTTCCCGCTGATCCTGGTGATCCTGTTCAGCGCGCTCAACGGGAACGCGAAAGTCGACGCGTACGGCGAGTCGATGCGCTTCGCGCAGTTCTATACGCCCGCGATCGCGGTGTTCAGCCTGGTCACCGCGTGCTACACGACGCTGATCCTCGGCGTCGCCACCGCGCGCGACCAGGGGCTGCTCAAGCGCGTGCGCGGGACGCCGCTGCCGATGGGCGTCTACCTCGGCTCGTGGGTGACCGGTGCCGCCGCCACCGGGCTCGGCGCCGTGCTGCTGCTGTTCGTGGTGGCCGTGCCCGCGTTCGGCGTCAAGCTCCACGCGAGCACGCTGCCGACCGCGGTCCTGACGCTCGTGCTGGGCGCAGCGTGCCTGGCGGCGCTCGGCGTCGCGGTCGCGAGCCTCGTGAAGTCCGCCGATCAGGCGATGCCGATCGCGCAGCTCACGTTCCTGCCGATCTCGTTCATCTCCGGCATCTGGTTCCCGCTCGACGGGGCGCCGGGCTGGCTGGTGTCGGTCGCGCACTTCTTCCCGCTCTCGCACCTGGTGAACGCGTTCGGCGGCTGCTTCGTGCCGGGCAAGACCAGTGGGTTCCCGGCGCACGACCTGATGATCGTGGCGATCTGGGGCCTCGTGGGCCTGTACGTGGCGGTGCGCCGCTTCCGCTGGGAGCCGTAGCCTCCGCGGGCATGTGGTTCCACCGCGCGGTCGTCTACCAGATCTACCCCCGCAGCTTCGCCGATTCCGACGGGGACGGGATCGGCGACCTGGGCGGCATCAGCGCCCACCTCGACCATCTGGCCGAGCTGGGCGTGGACGTGCTGTGGCTGTCGCCGATCTACCCGTCCCCTCAGCACGACGCCGGCTACGACATCAGCGACTACCGGGACATCGAGCCCGTGTTCGGGACCCTGGCGCAGTTCGACGAGCTGCTGGCCGGGGTCCACGCGCGCGGGATGAAGCTGATCATGGACCTGGTCGTCAACCACACGTCCGACGAGCACCCGTGGTTCGCCGAGTCGCGCTCGTCGGTCGACTCCCCGAAGCGCGACTGGTACTGGTGGCGGCCGGAGCCGGCGACGCCCTGGCGCTCATTCTTCTCCGGGCCGACGTGGACGCGCGACGACGCGACCGGCGAGTACTACCTGCACCTCTTCTCCAGCAAGCAGCCGGACCTCAACTGGGAGAACCCGGAGGTCCGCGAGGCGATCTACGAGCTGATGCGCTGGTGGCTGGACCGCGGGGTCGACGGGTTCCGCGTGGACGTGAGCAACATGCTCTCCAAGGACCTGTCGGTGCCCGGGCCGGACGGCTACCTGCGCGGGCCGCGGCTGCACGAGTTCCTGGGCGAGATGCACGCGGCGGTGTACGCGGGGCGCCCCGGGCTGCTGACCGTGGGGGAGATGCCGACCGTCACGGTCGACGAGGCGCGCCTGTTCACCGACCCGGCGCGGCGCGAGCTCGACATGGTGTTCACGTTCGAGCACGTCCAGCTCGACCAGGGCGCGTCCAAGTGGGAGCACGTGCCCCTGGAGCTGCCGCGCTTGAAGCGGACGCTGGCGCGCTGGCAGACTGGGCTCGCGGACGTCGGCTGGAACAGCCTGTACTGGAACAACCACGACCAGCCGCGCGCGGTGTCGCGCTTCGGCGACGACGGCGAGCACCGGGTGGCGGCGGCCAAGATGCTCGGGACCGTCCTGCACCTGCAGCGCGGGACGCCGTACGTCTACCAGGGCGAGGAGCTCGGGATGACGAACGCG
>DATMGH010000143.1:0-25134 GCA_035555675.1 Solirubrobacter sp.
GTCGTTCCCCGCAACGGGGAGCCTGCGAACATTCTCCATGGCGTGCCTTCCTTCGCCGCCTTCCGGCGGACGGTCTTGATCAACCGGGAAGGTACGCCGCCTTCTTCATCGGGCGCATCCACAACTTCTGGTCATATCTCAGGCGCTGACCCCGCAGCTCTTCGTCGACATCGGCGATTGACATCTGCGGGGAGAGCCCGAGCATCTCGTCGAGCTGGTGCAGAAGCCGCAGGCTCGACGCCAAATCTGCGTCCGCCGCGTCGGCAAGGTCGTGCAGCCGCTGCGCCTGCGCACGGAGTTCGGCAACCCGGTCCGCGACGATCGCACGTTCAGCCTCAGCTGCGGTCCTCAGTTCAACGGAAAGCGCGGCGGTTGGGGGCACTCCAAGAAACCTATGCGCGTCGGCGGACGGCATGCCCGAGGGCTACGTCGGGCCGTCTGGGACTGGTCGTACGCTCACGCTTGATGACAGCGAGGGTCGACAAGTGACAGCGGGACAGGGGCCTGCGGCCAGCGGTGCCCGATATCTCGGCGACGACTACCAGCATCTACTGACGTGGCTACACGCCGCCAAACTCGTCCATCGAGATCCCGAAGTCCGGCGCGTCGAGCTGGAGAAGCACGGCGCCGGGAACCTCGATGACCTCGTCGTGCATCGGACTGCCGGACCAGGCGAATACCACCAGGTCAAGTTCGTCCGCAACCCGGGTAAGGAGCCGCTCGACGCCGAATGGTTCACCAGCGCGGACGGCAACAAAAAGTCGCCGCTTCAACGCTTCTACGAATCCTGGGAGCGCCTGACCGTCGATGGCGAGACTCCGTTCATGGTGCTGCACACCAATCGTTTGATAGCCGCGGGCGACACAGCGATGGCCTGCATCGACGGAGTCACCGAACGGCTCGTACCGAAGTTCGCGACGGGCGGTCCGCGGTCCAACGTCGGAAGGCTACGGGCCGCGTGGGCCGAGCACGTGGGAGTGGAGGAGGAGGTACTGCTGAAGATGCTCCGTGATCTCCGGGTCAGAGCTTCACGGGTGTCGATCAACGAGCTACAAGAGCACTGTCGATGGGTCATGGACGCGTCCGGGCTCGTCAGCACCAAGCTGGCCGTCGAGCAAGGCATGCTGGTCGCGCGCGGGTGGGTCGAGGACGGAATTCGCGATGTCGACTCTGCGATCGTCGGCGAGATCATCGAAGCTCGCGGACTGCGCGCCGGCACCCCCCGGGCCACAGTCGTCATTCAGGCCATAGATCACGATATCTACCCAGAGCTCGCCACGGAGACCATCGACTGGGTCGACGCCTTCCCGGGCGACGATCCGCGCCAGCGCCGGCAACCTGCCGACCCGAGCGTGTGGCAGACGCGCTTCGCTCCTGAACTCGCTCGCGTGGAGCAGAGCATCCGCGGCAGCGGATATCGGGAGGTCCGTCTCGGCGGCGCTTTCCGCCTGGCGAGTTCCATCTACGTCGGAACGGTTTTCCCTGACACGCGCGGCTACCAGGTGCTTGTCGTCGGCCGCGCAGGCGACGGCACCTGGACCGGCGACATTGCCAGTTACGGCGAGCGTGCCGCAGTGGGCCTCACGTACAGCCGTACCTCGGTGAATGCGGGAAAGGATCTGGCCGTTGGGTTTAGCATCACCGGCTCGCTCGAACCAGCAGTCCTCAAGCACCTCTCCGAACAAGCCCTGCCGGTCGCAGAGTTCGTGCACGTGACCGTCCCGAGCACAGGCACCGACGCACTCGCCGACGGGGCAGCCGTCCGCGGTTGGGTCGCAGAAGCCCGCGGCATACTGCGCGAGCTCGCCGAGGAAGGCTGGGCAAAGCTGCACCTGTTCATGTTCGGACCGCAGACCGCGGCCGTGTTGCTCGGTCACAGCTGGAATCGCATGCCGCCGACGCAGCTCTGGGACGACCTCGGTCCTGGCCTTGGCTATACGCGGGCATTCGAGATCTTGGGTTGACGCTCGTGTAAACGGCGCAGGTGCGGGCTTCTCCAGCCATGAGGACCCCACCGCGGACGTGCTTTCGTCTGCCAAGGATGCGCAAAATGTCGGCGCGCGTTGCGTCCGCTCGCTGCCGTGAGTCGGGCAACGGCTGTTGACCGCGATGAGCTCAGCTATCGACTCCGCCTGGAGCAAACGGGCACGTACCTGAGACAAGCGCGCAGGCACGGCGAACCGTGATCAGAAGGGTGTTCCACGTAGAACACCCTCGCCACAGGAGGACCCACGTGATCACGATCGCCGTGCTTAGCCAGAAGGGCGGCGTGGGCAAGACGCTCACCGCCGTCAACGTCGCCGCCAGCTTGTCGGACCGAGGGCTTCGAGTGCTGATGGTCGACTTCGATCCGCAGGCCGACCTCTCGGCGAGTTGGCGGATCGAGGACGAAGATCGGCGTCCCAGGATCGAGCACGTCCTGATGGATCAGATCGAGGTCGACGAGGTTCGCGTCGAAATGGGTCGTGAGCATGCGGGCGCCAGCCTGACGCTGGTCCCGACCGCCTACGAGCAGCTGCGACAGCAGACCGCCCGCTTGCTCGGCGGCGACGGGCGGGAACTGGCCCGCCTCCTCGAGCCTCTCCGCGTGGAATTGGACGTGGCGATCATCGACACGCCGGCCGGCGACACGGTCTTCGGCCGCCAAGCAATGGTCGCGGCCGACGCTGCGATCGTGCCGATGCTGCCCGGGTACCACGAGCTCCGCGCCATGACGCGCGCGCTCGATGTCATCGAGACCCGGTCGATCGAGGAACGAACGCGCCTACGCCTGCTCGGCGTGCTGATGACCAACGCAGACTCGCGCTGGCGGTCGACGAAGGAGTACATGCGGCATCTCGGGACGATGTCCGAGGCCGACGAGCTCGCGCTGTTCGACACAGTGATCCCTCGTCACCAGCCGGTGACCGAGCACGCGCGGTTCGGCTTGCCGACGGTGTGGCTGCGGCCTATGAGCAGCGTCGCCGTGGCGTACCGGCAACTGGCTGGCGAAGTCCACGCGCGGCTCGATCTCCTCGCGACGGACTGTGCCGCGGCGACTCTGCCGCGCGTATGACCAGGCCCACCCCGCGGGCGCTGCCCGGGCGCAGAGCCGTTGATGCGGGGAACGCCGGCGGCTCGCTCACAGCGGTGTTCGGCACGCCTTCCAGCGCGAGCGCCGCGATGCGAGAACTTCCACTGGAGGTGCTGCGCCCCAACCCGGAACAGCCTCGCAAGCGGTTCGCACAGCGCGCGCTCCAGGCCTTGGCCGACTCGCTGCGAGAGCGAGGGGTCCTGCAGCCGATCCTCGTCCGACCCACTTCCGAAGGCCGCTTCGAGATCGTCGCCGGGGAGCGACGCTGGCGAGCGGCGGCCATCGCTGGACTGAAGACGATCCCCGCCTTCGTCCGGGCGGACACGGACGATGCGGCGGCGCTCGAGCTCGCGCTGATCGAGAACGCGGCCCGGGAGGATCTGACGCCGGTCGAGGAGGCTCGGACCCTCAGCACGCTGATCAACGACCTCGGTCTGACGCAGGCGGCGCTTGCGAAGCGTGTCGGGCGCAGTCGGTCGGACTTGGCCAACACGATGCGTCTCCTGGATCTTCCCGACGCTGTGCTCGACCTGATCGGCGACGGCGACCTGAGCAAGGGCCACGGCAAGAGCCTGCTCTCAGTGAGCGACGCGGACCGACGCGTGCAGCTGGCGCGTCGCGCCGCCAGCCAACGTTGGTCTGTCCGTGAGCTGGAGCGTGCGATCGCCGACGCACCCCCGGTGCGTATGTCTGACAACGAGGCCAGACTGGCCGCCGTGAAGGCGCTGAACGCCCGTGCCACGAACAACAGCATGTTCTCCGTGACCGTACGCGGACTCGAGGACGGGTTCACGATCCGGGTTGCCACTTCGGATGCTGAAGCCGCGGAGCGAGTGCTCTCGCTTCTCGAGTCCGAGTCCCGGCCAGCCGAATAGGCGCCCACCGTCCTCGTGCTCGTCGTGGGACGCGAGAGCAAGGTATTAGATGGCAGACCGGACAACGAATTCTCGCGCCGGGTCACACCCGTCCTCCGTGGGCATGCACCGCCGCAGCGCAGCGGGCAACGGCGGGATGCCGCGCCCACCGGGCAACGCCAAAGAAGCTCGCCTGCCGCGAACTTGGGCGCAGCGCAACAGAACTCGCTCAGCCTTCGGGCGCAGGGAATAAGTGACTTTGCAGGGATAAACCAAGTCGCTAGGCCCAAGTTCGAGGCCTCGCGAAACGGTGACTTAGGTACCCCAGCGGGAGAGCAGACATGAGTTTCGCTCTGAAGTGAGCACGCCCGCCGTCATGGTCGGGGACCGGGCGCCGTGCCTGGCGGTGGCCGGGTCCGGGATGTCGTCAAAGACCGGCGGTATGGTCCGTCTCTCCTTGTATCCGGCTCACCGTCTTCGGTGACCTCCCCGCACTGACGGGGCCGCAAGATCGCCACCCCGGCCGACCCGCAGCTCCGGACGTCTGGGCGTCAACAGCAACGACCAACGGCCACCCGGCCAGCTCGCTGATCGACGGGTTCCCCACTACGGCTCACCCGCGTTCGATCAGGACTCACTTCGTTGCGCCTCGCCGAGTTCGGGATCACGATGCCCGACCGGACTCTGCAGCCGGCATCGACGTGTCCCGCCGACCACACCGTCATGCGCCTCGTCGTCGCGCCTGACCCGAACGACGACGGCCATCACCGGCACCGCGAGCGGCCTGAGCTGAGCCGCAACGCGTCCATTCGTCTCAACGACCCAGTGAAGGAGCACCATGCTCAATCCCTCGTTCATCACCGGCGCGCTCGATCACGCACCGGTCATCACCGCCACCGCCTCGATCGCCGACCGTGACGAATTCGGGCCGCTCAGCGGCGCGGACGGTCTGTTCCACGCCCCGCTCGTCCCCTCCGCGCTGATGGTGCGTGAGGACCTCGGCCACGCCCTGTGCGCGTGGCTCCCGAGCGAAGACCTGCTCTGACGTCCCCGCCCGGCAGGCCGCCGGGCTCGCACTCAGAAGCGCCGCCTTGAGATGAGCGGCGCGCCCATCCACCCCATCGCCGTCACCTCCAAGAGGGGCGGCCGACCTCTGGAGCGCATCACATGCCAACCACGCGCGTGATCCTGCTCGTCGAGGAGGACGCCGTCTGCCGCGGCTTCCTCGCCGACAACCTGACCGCCGACGGCTACGAGGTGATCGTCGCCGGCGACAGAACCAATGCCCTGAGCAAGCTCGAGGACGGTCCCGATCTCGTGCTCTGCGACGTCAACGGCGAGACGCTCGATCTGATCGACGCCGTGCGCGAGGGAGACGGGCTCGCGTCCTGCATCGACCCCTCGACGCCGCTGATCGTGCTCACGCGACACGCGGATGCGCTGATGCGCGTGCGCTACTTCGAGCACGGCAGCGACGACGTCATCCGCAAGCCGTTCAACTACCGCGAACTGCTGGCCCGTGTCGAGGCGGTACTGCGGCGCACACACGAGCCGCCGAAGGGTCGGGTCGTGCGGATCGGCGAGCTGCGCATCGACGTGCAGGCTCGAGCCGTCAGCGTGCGCGGCACGACGATCGAGCTGGCGGCACGCGAGTACGCCCTGCTGCTCTATCTCGCCGGCGAGCCGAATCGTGTCTTCACGAAGGACGAGCTGCTCCGGGACGTGTGGGGCTTCCGCAGCCGCGGCGTGACCCGCACGCTCGACTCGCACGCGATCAAGCTGCGCACCAAGCTCCGCGCGCAGGGCAAGACGCAGTGGGTCGAGAACGTCTGGGGCGTCGGCTACCGACTCGCGCCCGTCGGTCCCGGCGACAGCGTCCGCGACGCAGCATGAGCGTCGCCGCGACAGCGGATCACGACTCAGCGACCCGCGCGCAACGAACGAAGATCATCGGCGACGCCTGCGTCGTGTGTCAGCAGACGAAGGCGCTGTCGGCTACTCGCCTTGCAGGAGCAGACGGATGCAACGACGTCGACTGCGTCGTCCCGATGTGCTGGCCGCACCACCACCTTTACGAGCTCGGCGGGCTCGATCTGCTCCACCACCTCGAGCCGCGTTGGCGCCGCGAGATCGCCCACGCTGTCTCACACCTCGGGTTGTTCACCGCCTACCGGCGTCTGACCGGCGGCCGCCTTCCGGCCGCCGACCTGCGACGGCTCCCCTCGTAGTCGTCGTCGCGAGGTGACCCCTCGCGACTTCCGCCTCTTAAGCACGCCCTCGAAAAGGAGCTTCCATGCCCCCTCCACGAACGGCGGCCTCATATCGAGCACGCGATGGCCGCCGCCACGACGTCCAGGTGTTCACCACCCCGGCCGGACGCTGGCGCATCCTCGACGTCACCGACGAAGACGTCGTGCACGTCGAGACCCTCACCGGCTTCGACGACCGGCAGTCCCAGGCCGTCGCGCTCGCCGAGGACTACGCCAACGAGCAGGACGCCTACCATGCCGGCGAGCGGCTCGAGGACCCGCTCCCGAGCAACCGCCCCGACCCGCCCGAAGAGGACGACTCGACGTGGGCGGCCTGAGTCCACCCGCGCCGGTAGGCACGCGGCCCGCGACTCCCTATGTGGATCGCAGGCGAGCCATGCCAACCCGTCGGCCGCCCATCCCACCCGTCCCCGCCCCGGCGCCTGTTTCCGCCCACAGTGCCGGGGCCGAGGCGGGTCTGTTCCGTTGCCGCGTCCGGCTGGCAGACGAGCGGGTCTTCGAAGGCTCGCTCCCGGCCGCTCGCCACCGCTCGCTGCAGTTGGGCCTCCTCCACGCCAACACGCGCGAGTTCGTCGAGCTCACACCCGGAAGCCGGCATCCCGACGGTCGACTCGCCGTCGACCAGCGCCGACGCGTCGAGCACTACCTGCCCGGCGGCGCCGCCGGCGACCCTCGATGGCTGCATCGTCTGCTCACACATGCCGACGAACTCCTCACGGCCGGACCGTCGGAGGAGCTGTTCGTCGGTGTCGCCCCTCGCGTGCGTGCGACCGGCGATCGCGAGGCGGTGACGAGCACGCGCTGGCTCTGGATCGACATCGACCGGCCCGATCGGCTCAGCGCGCTGTGGGACTTCCTCGTCGCGCGGCCGTGCCACCTGCTGATCGCCTCGGGCGGCTCCGGCGGGGTGCACGCCTACTGGAGGCTCACCGAGCCGCTGCCTGCGTGCTGGAGCGGGCCGGACGGCTCCGTGACCGAGCCGATCGAGCAGGCGCACCGCCGCATCATCCACGCGCTCGGTGTCGACGGCGAAGGAAGACCCGACGTCGCCGACCCGCGTTGCGCCGAACGCTCACGCGTGATGCGGCTCGCCGGCACCGTGAACCACAAGTCCGGAGCCTGGGCTCGCATCCTCGAGGCGGACCTCGCGCTCGCCTCCTACGGGATCGGCGAGCTCGTCGGCCACCTGGCCGACGCGGACGTCCCGCGGCGGCCCGCCCGCCGCGGCGGCTCGAGCGATCCCTACAAGCAGATCCCCCCGCCCGAGTACTTCCGCCGTCTCGCCGGGATCAATGTGCCACGCGGCGGGCTCGTGTCGTGCCCCGTTCCACGCCATCGCGACCGGCATCCGTCGTGCAGCGTCGGCGCCGAGGCGGACCAAGGCTGGTGTTGCCACAGCGCGAGCTGCGGTGCCCGCGGAGCGATCTATGACCTCGCCTCGGTGCTCGACGACGGGCCGTGGGGCAGTCAGCTCCGCGGAGCCGCGTTCGCTCGAGCCCGAGCACGCGTGATCCGGGCCTTCAGTGGCACGACATGACCGATCCGACCTGGATCGTCCACGTACGCGATGCCGTCGATCCGGCCATCGCCGTCGCCGCGGACTACACCAGCCCAGCACACACCCGCGAGGCGGCGCTCGCGCTCGTGACGCTGCTCGTCGGCCGGACCTCGGCGGACGAGCGAACCACATGGACGCTGGCGATCGCCGGCGGTCGGCGCACCGTCACGCTCGAGCCCGCTCCCTGACCACGGCGCCGCCAGAGGCGCCTCCCACTACGACCATGGAGTGATGCCATGACCGTCACCGCCCCGGAGGGCGCGCACCCTGCGCCCGACCCGGGACCTGACACGCTGCTCGAAGGCCTGACGCCCGAGCAAGCGCAAGCCGTCCGCCACGGCGCCGGGCCCTTGTTAATCATCGCGGGCCCGGGAACCGGCAAGACGCGGACGCTGACCCACCGCGTGGCCTACCTGCTCGCATCCGGTGCCGCCATGCCGGGCGACATCCTGGCCGTCACGTTCAGTGTGCGCGCCGCCGGTGAGCTTCGGCTGCGGTTGGCCGACCTACTCGGCGAAGCGTCAGCGCGAGGGGTCCTCGCCACTACGTTCCACGCCGTTTGTGCGCGGATGCTGCGCGAGCACGCATCGCTGTTCGGACGCACCGACGCGTACACGATCTATGACCAAGCCGACCTCCGGCGCGTCATCGACGCGCTCCTGGTCGACCACCGCCGGGAGGCCATTCAGCGCGCGCTGGCCCGTTGCGGCCAGCCCTCGGCGGCCGAGCTTGAGCGTGAGCTGGCTCTGGCCAAGAGCCGGTTGCTGACGCCCGACGCGTACCGATCGTCGAGCCGGTACGCCGCGGCGCTGGTCGTCGCAGCGGTCTGGGAGGCCGTCGACGACGAGCTCGAGCGGTGCAACGCGTTCGCGTTCGACGACCTGCTCGTGTTCGCCGTGCGGCTCCTGCGCGAGCACCCCCACCGCCTGACACTCCTCCGAGCACGGTGGCGCTGGGTGATCGTCGATGAGATGCAGGACACCAACGACGCGCAGGCCACGCTCGTGCATCTGCTCGCCGGCGGCGACGGGAACGTGACCGTCGTCGGCGACGACGATCAGGCGATCTACCGCTTCCGCAGCGCCGAGCCGCGCAACATCCTCGCGTTCGGCGACCGCTACCCGAAGCACGCGCAGGCCGTCCTCGGGCGCAACTTCCGCTCGCGCGAGGAGATCCTCCGCGCCGCCTCGGGCTGCATCGCCGAGAACGCGCACCGGCACCCGAAGACGTTGCTCGCGATGCGCGGCGCCGGAGGCCGCGTGATCACTCGCGGGTTCGCCGTCGATCGGGACGAGGCCCTCTGGGCCGCCGGCGTGATCGCCGACGCACTCACCGGCGGGACGGCGCCCGGCGAGATCCTCGTCCTCGCGCGAACCGCGTTCGCGACAACGCCGATTCAGGGCGCGCTGGCCGCGGCCGGCATTCCGCATCGCGTGCTCGGCTCGCTCGGCCTGTACGAGCGAGCCGAGGTACGCGACGCGCTGGCCTACGTCGCGTTGCTGGCGAACCCGCAAGACGCGCACGCGTTCCGGCGCGCCGTTCAGGCGCCTCGACGCGGGGTCGGTGCCGCGACCGTCGCCCACGTCGTTGCCGCGGCGCGTGATTCGTTCAACGGCGACCTGATCACCACGGCGACCAACGCCGTGCTGTTGCAGGACGTGCGTTCGAGCACGGCGCGGGACGCGCTCGGCTCGTTCGGATCCGGGCTCGACTCCGTCCGTGAGGAGTACCGCAAGGGACGCTCGATCGGACACGTCGTCGTGTCCGCGCTCACACTCGACGACGGCCTGGTGACGCACCATCAGGCGCGTCGCGACCGGTCGTCACGGACTGACGAGCGTCGGGACGGCGAGCGTGTGCTCGAGGACTTGCGTTCGCTCTGTCGCGCGGCGCAGGCGTACGCCGAGCAGGTCGGTCCGGCCGCGTCGCTCACCGGGTTCCTCGAGCACGTGGCCGGGTTGCATGCTGAGGAGATCGGGCCGGGCGAGGATCGCCGGATCACGGTCTCGACGATTCACCGGGCGAAGGGCACGGAGGCGCAGCTGGTGGTGCTGCTCGGGTGCGAGGAGCAGCTGTTGCCGTCGTGGCGGGCGCTGCAGAGCGCCGACCCGGAGGATCTGGAGGAGGAGCGGCGGCTGTTCTACGTCGCCGCGACGCGGGCCAAGGACCGGCTCGTGCTGACCCGCTGCCACGTGCGTGGCGGGCGGGCGACCGGCGGACCGTCGCGCTTTCTGGCCGAGGCCGGTCTGGACACGCACGCGCGCGCCGCCGCCTGACATTCCATCCCGAAGGGAGTTCCCATGTCGATTCATCCCGTCGCGGGCGCGGAGCCGCCCGCGCGTACGCATGCCGAGGCGGTCGCGTTGTTCCGGCGGCCGTTCGCCGCGGGCGCGGTCGGGTTCCGCGCCATGAGCAAGACGCCGTGGAACGGCGACCCGTGGGGCGGCGCCCAGGTCGCCGCCTACATCGGCGCGCAGTCGGTCGTGCAGCGGCTGAACTGCGTCGCTCCCGGCGCGTGGCGGATGTCGTTCGCCGCGCTCGACGGCGACCTGCTCGCCGCTGCCGCGGACGGGCAGACGCGTCGCCGGCTGTACCTGACGTGCCGCCTACACGTGATGTTGCCCGAGCAGGTGAACGGGCCGCCGGTCGAGGCCGTCTACGAGGACGTCGGCGAGTGCGAGGCCGGGTCGCTCGCCGGGCTGAAGGCGCTGTACTCGGACGCGCGCAAGCGGGCCGGCGTGGCCGCCGGCATCGGCGCCTACCTGTACACGGCGCTGGCCGCCGTCGTGCTGCCGCTCGGGCCCGGGCCGCGGCAGGTCGAATGCGTGCGCCGCAGCGGCAAGAGCGATCTGCTGCTGCTCTCGGCCGAGACCGAGCGCTGGCTGCGCAACGGCTACCGCACCCGCATGGCCTCCGAGACCGTGATGGCGGACCTGGGGCCGGTCCTCTCGCACGGCGAGCCCGACGACGAGATGGGCCAGGGCGAGAGCACCGACGCCGCCGCGCACGGGACGGTCGAGGAGACCCCGACGCCGGCCGCCAGCAACGGGCACGGCGACCTGGTGACCGTCGACTTCGGCGGCCTCGGCCCGACGCCGCCGCCCGCAGCATGAGCGCCGAGCGGGCGCGCCTGCGTGCGATCGCCGCGGCCGCCGGCTACGACCGCGAGACGCTGGAGCTGATCGTCGACGCCGCGCTGCCCAAGTACCTACCGGGCGAGCGGCTCGACGACACGCTGATCGGGCACGTCGCCACCGCGGTCGAGGTGCTCGCGCAGTGCGGCTACACGGCCGACGAGCTCGCGGAGATCATCGTCTCCTACCGGCTGCGCTTCCGCGACGGCCGCTGGCGCGAGCGGTTCTGGCACAACCAGCTGCGCGCGGCCACGCTGCGCTTCAACCAGCCGCGCGTCTACGGCCTCTCGCCGTGCGAGTCCGACCCCGCGCGGCTCGCCGAGTTCACCTGACCCTCGCCTCGAAAGGAGCCACCCCCGTGTCCGCTCTCGCGGCACCGACAAGGGCTGCCCGGCCGCCGACGGGCGCCGAGCTCGCCGCGCGCATCCAGATCCCGCGCCGGCTTCCCGTGCGCTACGACGGCGAGCGTCTGCAGCACCTGTCGCACTCGTCCTACACCAAGTTCCTGCTGTGCCCGGACGACTGGCGACGCCACTACCTCAAAGGCGACCGGCCACCGCCGAGCGGGCACATGTTCCTCGGCGCCCGCGTCGACGACGCCCTTTCCACCTACTACCACCACGAGCTCGAGCACGGCGAGCGGCTCACGCTCGACCAGGTCCACGACGCCTACCGCGATCACTGGACCCGCGAGCTCGCCGAAGAGGCCGCCAAGCAGGGCGTGCGGTTTGACCTCGAGCTCGACGAAGCCCGCGCGTTCACGCTCGGGCTCGAGGCGATCGCGCTCACCACGCGCGAGCTGGTCCCGCGGCTCGGCCGGCCGGTCGCCGTCCAGCGCGAGCTCTCCTACACGCTGGCGCCCGGTCTGGAGTGGACGATCCAGGGGTTCCTGGACCTCGAGACGCTGCGCGCCGACGACGACCGGCCCGACGTCGTGCCGGCGATCGTGGACTACAAGGTCAAGAACACGCTGCACTCGCAGGCCAAGGCCGACCAAGACCCGCAGGCCGGCCTGTACCTTGCCGGGCGCTGGCTGAGTGGGCAGCCCGCCGAGCACTTCTGCTTCGCGCAGATCGGCAAGCCTGGCAAGCGCCGCAAGACGATGAACACCAGCCTCGTCGTCACTCGCCGCACGCCGGCGCAGCTGCGGGCGACGCTGGTGCGGATCGCGCAGGCCGCCAGCCAGATCAGCGCGCTCTACGAGCGCTACGGGCCCGACGAGCCGTGGGGCTTCGCCGACCCCAGCGGCTGGAAGTGCTCAGCTCGCTACTGCGGCCACTACACCCGCTGCCCCGGAGGCGGCGGCATCTGAACCCAGACCCCAGGCGGTGTGGCCCCTCGGCCACACCGCCTGCACCCACAGAAAGGAGTGGCACCGTGTCCACCCTCACCGACACCTGGGCGCACGCCAGCCCGACCGAACGTGACGGCCTCGCCGAACGCGCGCTCGAGACCGACGCCGGCCGCCGGCTCGCCCGGCGGCTCGGCGGCAGCGTTGCCGGGCTTCGCGCGGACGCTCTGCTCGAGCTCGCCGCCGACCGACCGATCGACGCCAACGACGGGCGGGCCTGGATCGATCGCGACGCGCACGCGGCCGCCGTCCTGCGCCGCCACGGCCATGCCGACACCAGCCCCGCCCGTCTGCAACTGCACGCGATCCGACAGCTGATCGACGGCCAGGCCGAGCAGGACCGAGCCGCCGACACGCCCGACGAGCAGCCGCACGCGTTGCCGATCGACCTCGACGGCCCGGACGTGTGGGTTTCGCTCGCCGATCAGCGGCGCGCTGTCGCGCGACGTCTCGGACTGGACGGCGCCGTCGCCGATCAGCTCTCGCGCTGGGCGCTGGCCCACCTCGAGCAGTTCGAGGCGGAGGACCTGCGCAGCTGGCGCATCGCCTCACCGACCTGGGTCAGGCTCGCCGACCAGCAGCTTCCCGCGGTGGCCGGCGTCGACCGGCCCGTGGGCGTGTTCCTCGCCCCTGCGCCCGGCGGCAGCTGGGAACTGACCCCGACCTTCTCACTGGACGCGCTCCGCTCACTCGCCGCGCTCGGCGCCAGTATCGACCGCGACCTGCGCGCCGCCACGGTGCCCACCAGTGCGATCCCCGCGCTGCTCGAGGACTGGAACGGGCGAACGCTGCACGCCGGACCGCGCGAGCCCGCCGACTCCGCCAAGACGCTCGTGGACGCCCTCGCCCGCGAGCTCGGCGAGCGCGTCGGCGCGTGCGTGCCGGAGGAACCGCTCGACCGCTGGGGTCGCGTGCTCGTTCGCCGCGCCAGCCACACCAGCGCCGACGGCAGCGAACGCAGCGAGCTGCGACTGCGCGTGGTCACCTTCCCGAGCCGCCGCCTCCCTCGCCGGCGAGTTGGGTCGGCGCCTCTGGACGAGCACACCGCCACCCACAGCGCGGCGATGGAGCTCGGCGAGGCGGTTCAGACCGCGATCGAACACGGGCTCCCGCTGCTGCTGTCCTCGGAGGCGTCCGGTGAGCTTAAGGACACCGTCCGGGTCGGGCGCATGAAGGGCCGCCCCGGGCTGCTGGCCATCACCACCGCCGACGGGCCGACCGCCACCACCCGCCGTGTCGTCGCCGAGCAGGTCCTGCCCGAGCTGCGCGCGCTCAAGCAGTCGGGCGCGGCGGTCACGCTCGACGCCGGCGCCCGCCAGCTCGCGCGCATGGTCACCGTCCGGCCCTTGGCCGACGATCCCGTGCTGCTCGGCCGCCAACGCGAGCTCGCCGCGCTGAAGGTCGTCGGGTCCGGCGTCGACGCGTCCCAGACCGGCACCGGCAAGACCATCACCAGCGGCCGCGCCCTCGCCCACCGCGCCGCCACCACACTCCGCCTGCGCGCCATGATCGTCGCCGAGGGCCGCCTGCTCGCCCAGTGGCGAGACGAGTTGCTCGCCGGCGCACCGGCCCGCGGGCTCGCGCCGCTCGCCCCGAACCTCGATGTGCTGATCGTCGCCGATCACGGCCCGATCGCCGGAAGGCTGCGACGGTTCGACCGCGATCTCGGCGAACGTCCCGGCGTCGTGCTGGTGGCCAACGGCGTGCTTGACCGCCACCCCGGCGAGCTCGCCACGCTCGACTGGCACCTGCTGATCGCTGACGAAGCGCTCCGCTACGCCAACCCCGCCACCGACGCCCACCAAGCACTCGCCCAGCTTCGGATGACCTCGGTCGCCGACTGCTGGCTGCTCACCGCCACCCCGCGCGGCAAGGACTCCGAGCAGCTCGACGTGCTCGTTGGGCTCGCGCTCGGCGATGAGGCGATGATCCGCGAGCGCCTGAACACCCGCGAAGCCGGCGACCTGCTCGACGAGCTCAACGCCCACCGCCTGCGCGTGAACTACGGCCCGCACCTCGTGCGCGTCACCCGCCAGGACATGCAGGCCTGGATGCCCGACGTCCGCCCCGCCCAACCGCTCGCCCTGGGAGCAGACGCCGCGCTCGTCGAGCTGCTGGACGCGATCCGCCACGGCGGCCGCGAGGCCTACCGGCGCCTGCTCGAACTGCTGCGGGAGCTGCGCGAGCTCGAGCCGGGCAGCCCGATCTACAAGCAGGCGCTGGCGGAGATCGCCCGCGTCCAGGGCGTGGTGCTCGGCAACGTCGGCGTCTACGTCGACGCCTCCGTCGACCCCGAGACACTCACGCATTCCAAGGCCGCGCTCGCCCAGGCGCTGTGCCGCCATGGCCTCGTCGCCGAGGCGATGCGCGGCGGCGGCGACGGGCTGCCGCTGCTGCGCGGCGTGACCGCCCAGACCCTCGCCGGGATCGCCGGCGAAGAGCAGGTGCTCGTGTTCGCCGAACGCGTCCGCTGCCTGCGCCAGCTCGCCGCGACGCTGCGCGCCCGGCACGACGTCGAGGCGCACGTCGCCGACGGCTCGCTCAGCGGCCGCGACTTCGAGACGCTCAAGCACCGCTTCACCGCAGGCGAGTTCCCGATCCTTTGCCTTTCCCGCGTCGGCCAGGAGGGGCACAACCTGCAGAACGCGTCCGTGCTTTGCCACCTCGACCTGCCCTGGCTCCCGTCCGGGCTCGAGCAACGGGTCGGCCGCGCCGCGCGCCCCGGCGCCGTCCGCGGCTGGGTGCAGACCTACATCCCCTACATCCGCGACGCCGGCATCGCCCACATCGTCTCGGTCCTCTCCCCACGCGGCGGCGAACACCACCAGACCCTGGACTCCTACGAGGGGGTCGCCGCCGCCGACTCCACGGTCGCCACCCAGCTCGGGCAGATCACCGGGCAGATCGCCGAGCACAAGGACGCGGCCGGCTACGCGGGCACGGCGGCCAAGCTGCGCGTCGCTGCGAGCGTGTTCGGCGCCGCGTGACCCAAACGCGCGACCCGGTCAGCGCGCGCACGGTGCGCCGAGACCCGTCGTAGACTCGCCATCGCCGACGAGGACGTACTGACACCCGCGATCGACCGCAACGCCTGGCGCCGTCACCGCCCATGGCAAGAACTGGCGCTCGCCGCGAAGACGAGCCCCTTCGACGCAACGGCAGCGCCGGACCTGTTCGCCGACGACGTCGACCTCGAGCGCTTCCTGGACGCAGCACGTGGCCAGCGCCCGTGACGACCCGTCCCGGGTCTCCATCAGCCCAGAAGCTCAGCGACCCCGGGCGCCCGAGGGGGCGGGAGCTGGACATTGCCGATTCTCACCCTCGCCCGTATAATCCCATACCAGGAGGTACGTGATTTATGCCCACGACCCTGATCACCCGCCGCGAGGCCGCGCAACTCAGCGGCACGAGCGAAACGACGGTCAAAAAGGCCGTCGACGCGCGCGTGATCTCCACGCGCCGCCGCGGCACGCAATCCTGGATCGAACTCGAAGACGTCGCGGTCCTCACGATGCTCGGACACCTCACCGGCCTCGGGCTGCAGGTCTCCCACAAACGCCGCGTCCGCGACTGGCTCAGGACCGCAGCGGCGCCGCGTGAGCTCGAGCTCACGCCGACAGTCGTCGTGCGCAAACCCGACGACGTCGACCACGCCCGCGACCGCGCCGAGCGCTACGTGCGGCTCCGGGACCAATGGATCGTCCGCGACCCCGACATCAAGGGCGGCGAGCCGGTGATCAAGGGCTCACGCGTGAGCGTGCACACGCTCGCTGCTCGGATCGCGGCCGGCGAGGACGAGCAGGCGCTGCAGGAGGACTTCCCGCACATCCCCGCCGAGGCGCGGGAGGTCGCCGTCCAGTACGCCCGCGCGAACCCGCGGCGCGGCCGGCCCGCGGCCCGCGGCCGAACGTGAAGTTCTGGTTCGACGAGGACCTCTCGCCCACGCTCGTGCAGGTCGCCAACGACCGGGGCTTCGAGGCGACCTGCAACCGCGACCGTGACAAGCTCGGGATCACCGACGCTGAGCTGCGCACGACCGCGCAGGCCGAAGGCTTCGTGCTGGTCACCGACAACGCCTCGGACTTTCGGCCGATGTTCGCTCGGGACGAGATCCATGCCGGCCTGGCGGTCATCCCCGGCGAGTACGGCCGCGCCGAACAGCAACGCCTCGCCCGCCTGCTGATCGAGTTCATCCTCGACAGCGCACGCGCCGTCGGCGAGACGCCGGCGGACTACATGGTCAACCGGCTCGTCGAAGTCCACGACGACGCCACGGTCACGGCGACCGAGCTCCCGCCCGCGTAACGCTGGCGACTCACGGCGTGGGACTCCCCGCCGTCGCCGTTCGGCCGCGCCGACCGTGCCCGACCCGGCCCGCCCGCCCGGTCGATTCATTCCGCGTGGCGCTCGCCACACTCCAGAGAAAGGAGACGCGCCATGAGCGCGATCACCGCTGCCCTGCGGCAGCTCGACGACGTCGCCGCCGAAGGCGACCTCGCCCCCGAACCGCTCCCCACCGACACGCTCGAGCTGGAAGCGCCGAGCGACCCGATCGTTCTCCCGGACGGCAAGCGCATCTACCCGCCGACCCTGCACGGGGAGCGCGTGGACGCGCTCGCGCTCGCGCTGCTGGACATGGACGACCCCGCCCAGTCGAGCTTCCTGCGCCTGATCGGCCCGCCGGGCGCGGGCAAGAGCCAGATCGCCCGCGCGATCGCCTACCGGCTGTGGACCGACCGCGGCCGCCCGGTTCAGGAGCGGCGCGACGCGCCGTTCTACGGCTTCGTGGAGATGCAGCCCGGCCCGTCCTCGGACGAGTTCTTCTTCCGCCATGAGTGGGTGCCCGTCGCCGGCTCGGGCGGGCAGGTCTCGCTGGTGGACTCGGCGTTCGTGCAGGCGATGCGCGAGGGCTGGGTGGTGATGATCGACGAGGTCAACACCGCCCGCGACGTGTGCCTGCTCTCGATCAACGCCACGCTCGACGGCCGCCTCGCCTTGTACCTGTCCGCGACGGGGGAGACGGTGATCGCCCAGCCCGGCTTCGCGGTCATCCTGGCCTACAACCCGGGGCTGGTGGGCGCGACCGACATCCCCGACGCGTGGCACTCGCGCTTCCCGGCCACGCTGGAGGTCACCAGCCATTGGGCGGCGCTGGCCGAGCTCGGCGCCCCACAGCCGCTGGTGCGTGAGGCGGCGGCACTGGATCGCCAGCGGATCGCCGGCGAGGACGGGCTGGCGTGGACGCCGCAGTTCCGCGACATCGAGTCGCTGTGGCGCATGTCGGAGCGCGTCGGAGAGCGCGCGGCGCTGGCGTTCTTTGCGTCGAACCTGCACGAGCAGGTCCAGGCGGGCAAGCTGCAGGACGCTGAGGCCGCGGCCGCGTGCCGGATGCTCGACCAGGCCGGCTACAGCCAGCACCGCGTCCGGCCCAGCGGCCGGGTGCCGAACCTGCACGGCTACGCGCGGGCGGTGACCGGCTGATGGCCGCCACCCGCACGGGCCCGGCGCCGTTCGTGCAACAGCTGCACCGCGCCGCCGCCCAACGCGGCCGGCTCGAGCCGCTCTATCAGGACCTATCCGAGCAGCTGACTCGGATCCTGCAGCGCCTGTACCCGGTGTGGTCGCTGATCGGGCCCGGGCTCTCCGATCCCGGCCACATCGAGCTGCACTCGCGCTGGATCTACCTCGACGCCGACGAGCTGCTCGGCCCCCGCGAGCAGCTGCTGGCCGGGACGATCCCGCGCCGCCGCGTGCTCGGCACGTTCGGCGTCGCGCTGCACGAGACCTTCCACGGCAAGCACACCAAGCGCTGGGCGATGGAGCGCGACCTCCAGCTCGCCCGTTCCGACGACCCCGCCGAGCGCCAGCTCGCCGAGGATCGCCGGCTGCTGGAAGAGCCACGCATGGAAGCGCACGGCTGCCGCGACTTCCCGCCGGACTCGATCCGCGGACGCTTCACACGTCACGCCCTGCAGACCGCGGTCACCGACACGCTCGTGCCGCGCTTCGCCAGCGAGTTGCTCGACCGGGCCGGTGAGCCGGTCTCGCGCGAGCTCGCCGGCCATGCCGCCGTCTACCTGCGCGCCCGCACGCTCTACGGCGTAGCCGACGCGGCCGCCCTGGACTGGTTGGAGGCGATCTGGACGAGCGTGCTCGGCGCGGACGACCTGGCCGCGCTGGACGCGTTGTTCGCGCGGCTGATCTGGATCGGCGACGGCGACCTGAGCGGCCTCGACGGCGCCGCCCGCGCCTACCGGGAGATCATCGGGCCGCCCGACGAGAACAGTGTCGACGTCGGGAGCGAGGGCGCGCCCGACGTGGGCACGCTGGCCGAGGCGCTCGAGCAGGCCGAGGCCTTCGCGCGGGCCGGACAGCTCGTGCAGCTCGAGCACGACGTCGACCTGCAGGCGCTGCTGGACGACGTCGCCCGCAGCGGCGAGAGCGAAGCGCCACGGCCCGGCGCCGGCACGGGCGCGCCGAGCGGGCGGATGCCGGACCGCGGGGTCGACCGGCCGCCATTCGGCGACGAGGTCGCCCAGGCCCGCCGCTACGCGACACGGATGCGGCAGGCGATGACGCTCGGCACCCGGACGATCGACAAGCGCACGCCGGGCGGGCGCTTCGACGGTCGCGCCTACGCGCGCGGCCAGGCCCAACGCGCGCACGGGCGGCCGGTCAGCACACATCCGTGGCAGATCACCCGCCAGATCACGGCTCCGATCCAGGAGCCGCACGTCGCGCTGGTGATCGACACCTCCGGCTCGATGGCCGGCTACGAGCACGCGCTCGGCCCGATCGCCTGGATCCTCACCGACGGGCTGTGCCAGATCGGCGGGCGCTGCGCGACCGCCCTGTTCGGATCCTGCGCCGAACTGCTCAGCGACGGCAGCGAACGGCTGCGGCTGGTGCCAGGCATCCGCACCGGCGGCGGCACCGCGTTCGCCGTCGACGCGCTCGTCGCCGCCTCCGACTGCCTGGACATGACCAACCCACGCCGCCCGCGCTTCGCGTACGTGCTCAGCGACGGCGGCTGGTACGACACGCCCGCCGGCGTCGAGCGCATCCACTGGCTCGCCGACCACGGCGTCCCCACCATCCACATCGCCATCGGCATCGCCCCGCTGTCGGTCGAAGCCGACCGCATCGTCGTCATCGACGACCCCGCCGACGCGCTCGACCTGGTCGCCGCCGACACCGTCGCCGCCCTGCGCGGCAGGCACGCCAACCGGCGCGCCTGATCTCCAATCGCACCGGCCGTCACCTCCTCGTCTCTGAAAGGATCCTCATGCCTGACCTGCAGGCGCCGCCGACCGCGGCGCCGTCGCTGTTTGACGTCACCACCACCGCGCCCGCCGACCCGGCCGGCACGCTCGTGCGTGTCCCGCTCGACGAGATCGAGCTCGCCCCCAACGCCCGCCACGACATCGCCCCCGACGGCATCCAGCGGCTCGCGCACATGCTGATGTCGATGGGCCAGCTGGTCCCGTGCATCGGCCACCGGCCCGCGGGCCAACCCGTCGTGCTCTACGCCGGCCAGCGCCGCCTGCTCGCCGCCCGCGCCAGCCGCCAGCTCGCCACCGACGGCGCCCAGCCCGTCCAGAGCCTGATCGTCCTGCTGCTCGACCACGCCCCCACGGCGGACGAGATCCGCCGCATCCAAGCCCAGGAGAACCAACGCGAAGACCTCACCCTCACCGACCAGCAGGCCCAGTTCGCCGACTGTTGGGCCGCCCGCGCCGGTCTGCCCGAGAGCGATCGGATCGCCGCCGTGTGCGCCGATCTCGGCATCGGCGCGGTCAAGGCCCACAACCTGCGCCGCCAGCTCACGCTCCCGGAGCCGATCCGCATCCGCGTCGCCGACCGCCCCACTGAACGCCAGCTGTCGGTCACGCTCGCCAACCGGCTCGCCGACATGCACGAGATCTCTCCCGAGCTCACCCACGCCGTCGCCGACCGCATCACCACCCCCGACCTGCACGACGCCGCCCTGCGCGACCTCGGCGCCTTCGTGCACCGCACCCTCGTCGAAGACCCGGCCACCTACGCCGTCCGCATCGACGACGGCGCCCTGCTCGACGCCCACACCCAGCTCACGCTCGCCCGCCAGCACCTCACCGACAGCGCCCGACCTACCGCCGCCAGCGTCCTGGGCTGCGAGCTCGACCAGCTCGACAGCGAACTCGACGCGCTACAGGCCACGGCCAAGCGCACCCGCGCCACGCTGCGCGTCGACAGCACGCTGCGCGAGCGGGCCCGCACCGGCCGCTACGCCTACGTCCACGACCGCGGCCCCGACTTCGCCGCCGGCATCTGGGTCATCGACCCCGCCTTCATGCTCGACGCCCTCCACCACGCGATCACCGACACCGACGACACGCAGCCGGCCACCGACCCGGCGTACTTCGACGGCGCGCACCTGGACGCCCCGGACCTGCGCGACGCGCTCGCCGACGAGAAAGCCCGCCGCCACGACCAACGCCAACGCCACGCCGACGCCGTCCGCACCAACCTCGGCCTCGGCCACGACCTGCGCGCCGGCCTCATCGACCCCACCCCCACCCAACTCGACGCCCTCCGCGTCATCGTCTGCCGGCTGCTGGCCCGCGAGTACCGCGACGTGCTCGCCTACGGCGCCGGCTGGACCGACCCCGACCGCCAACGCCCGATCGGCGAAAGCGGCCGCCACGAACCGATGGCCGTCGACGCGATCATCGACGCCGAACTCAAACGCGCGCTCACGGAGCCGGACCCGCTGCGCGGCATCGCCGCCCTGGTCGCCCGCTTCGCCGCCGCCTTCGTCCTGGACCCGGACGGCATCACCCGCACCAAGACGCTCGGCCACGAACGCATGAGCCGCAAGCTCGACGAAGCCCTCCCCGGCGGCGAGGACCCGCTCCGCGACGCCCTCTGGAGCTTCCTGCGCCCGATGCTCTCCCCGCGCCTGGCCGACCTGCACCGCGACACCTTCATCACCGACCCCACCGACCGCAGCACCGTCGACCTCCACGCCCACCGCGCCGACACCAACCTCGACGACCTCGACCTCAACGAACCGTCCGCACCCTGACCAAGCACGCGCTGCCCGTGCGACCCGCCCATCGAGGGCGGGCCGCACGGGCGCGCCTTTCTTTGGGCCTGTCGCGTTGTCCGATCTGCCGTCGCACGATCGCGCCGGGAGAATGTGCCGGATGGATGGCGAGATGCCCGACCTCTGGCCGCCGGGGACGCTGGAGCACATCAACGACGTCACGCACTTCGTCGCCGGCCACCTCGTGACCCAACAGCAGATCGATCTCGTCGAGGACCGCGACCTCGCCCAGTGGATCGCGCTGATCAGCGGGCACGTCGGGCGCGCCGCCGAGCTCGTCGCGCGCGCCCCCGACGACGCCGACGCCCTCCGCGGCGCCGTCGTCTGGCTCGCCTGCGCCAGCGCCGACACCATCCGCGCCAAAGCCGCCTTCGACGACACCGACCCGATCGCCGAGCTCAACGAGCTCGGCGCCCAGATCGCCGGCGTGCTGATGATGGAACGCCCGCTCCGCCCGACCAACCAGGTGCTGACCGTCGTGCACGCGCTCGGCACCCTCATCGACTACGCCCAGCCGCTCCTCCGCGTCCCCGGTGAAGGCGGAGCCACCCCGTTCACCCGCGGCGTGGTCGCCGTGATCAAGGCCGAGAACCCGGAGCTCGGGACTCGACGGACCGGCGACGACGAGGACGACTTCGACCCGGTCGAAGAAGTCAGCCACGAGCTGCACAGCCTCGCCGGCACGGCCGGCACCGCCGCGACGGTGCTGCACCCCGGCGGCCTCGTCGGGATGCCGGAAGCCCTCGACGAATAGGCGGCCGGCGCGCGGCTCAGAAGTTCCGGGGCATGCGCTCGCGCACCACCGATCACTTCACCCGCCGCCGCAACGTCCTGCTCGCCCAACACCACCGCGACCTGGGCTGGAGCACCGCCCAGATCGCCCACCTGCTCAACCGCGCCCCCGCAACCATCCGCGGCTACCTCCACGACCCCACCGGCACCAAAGCCCAGGCGCGCAAGGCCAGCTACGCCGGCAGCTGCGAGCGCTGCGGCGCACCCACCTCGGGCGCCGACGGTAACGGTCGCGCCGCCCGGCACTGCCAGCGTTGCAAGCCGCAGTCGTGCCCGCGCTGGACCCGCGAGACCGTTCGCGGCGCCCACCGCTTCTGGCGCGAGCGCTTCGGCTTCACCGCCTCCTCGACCGACTGGTCGGGCACCCACGCCCGACGCCGCGGCGGCGACGCCCTCGCCCGCTACCGGTCGGCTCGCTGGCCCTCGCAATCGGTCATCCGCCGCCTCTACGGCACCCCCGCCGCGGCACTTGCCGACGCCTTCCCCGCCGAAGACCCACGCTCGTGAGCGGCCTCGTCGCCTCCGGCTCACGCACCGCCGGCGCCGCGACCGCGATCGCCGTCACCACCGTGCTCGGCCTGGCCGCGATGACGAGCCTGATGCCCAGCCTGCTCGACGAGAACTGCGACAGCTCGAGCGCCCAGCCCTCCGAGCACGCCTCGTCGACGATCCCATCGGACTACCTCGAGCTCTACCGGCAGGCCGGCGCCGCGTACGAGATCCCGTGGACCGTGCTCGCCGCCATCGGCGCGATCGAATCCGACCACGGGCGCTCCGCCGCGCCCGGCGTACGCTCCGGCGTCAACGCCTACGGCTGCTGCGCCGGCCCCATGCAGGTCAACCTGACCGACGGGCCACCCTCTACCTGGCAGGCGTACCGCGTCGACGGCGACCACGACGGCGACATCAGCCCGTACGACCCGGCCGACGCGATCCACTCCGCCGGGCGTTACCTGCGCATGCTGCTCGACGGCGCCCGCGGCGAAATCGCCCGAGCCGTGTACGGCTACAACCACTCCAGCGCCTACGTCACCGACGTTCTGCAGCGCGCACGCCAGTACGCGGAAACCCCGGACGAGGCCCTCGCCGCCGTCCCCGCGGCTGGCTGCGCCGGCGGCGACGGGGAGACGCCGGCGAATCTGCGCGACGCCGTCCGCGTGCGGTCGCCGCGGGCCTACGCGATGCTGCCCGTCTGGGCGATGGCCGGCGGCCGCGCCGCCCAGCCGATCGACGCCCGCCTGCTCGAGAACGCGCTGTGGCTGCTGCGGACCTACCGCCTGCGCGTCACCGCCGCCCGCGAAGGCGGACACCGCACCCATGGCGACGGGACCGCGCTCGATCTCGTCCCGGCCGACCCCGTCGACCAGGTGGCCTGGGACAAATCCGCGGGCGTACTCGCCCGTGATCTCGGGTGGCGCCCGTCGTGCGGTGCCTCGGGTGTTCGGCCCGCCTGTCCGCTCGTGCCGGCGATTCAGTTCGTCGGCTACGAAGGGTTTCCGGGGCACGGTTCCCCGGGGACCTGCCGCGCGCCGGCGTGCGCCGCGCACCTGCACATCTCGTGGGCGTCCCCGTGTTACGGAACCAGCGCGCTGACGGTCCCCTGTGGGTGGGTGTCTGCCTTCGCATTGCGGCGAACCGAGGGTGCGCGGTAATTCACGAGCGAATTCGCACAGGCGGGGCCGCGCCACAGAGGCCGCACGCTCAACTGACGCACTCACGCGCGGACCACGATGGAAGGGTTCCCCGGGTGCTTGGCCGACGCCGTGCTGCGGGCGGCTGCAGGACGAGCTCTTCGGCTCGGTATCCACAGGCTCGTGCGCGCCGCTGGGCGGCGGGTCCTGCGCGTGTCCTCGCACGCCGGACGCTGACGCTCGCTCTGGACGAGCGGACGTTCACGCGCGGAGAACGAATCGTGTCGCGCTCGCCGCGCACCTTGACCGGATCGCGTGCGAGCTTGGCACCGGCGTCGCCGCGTCAGAGAGAGGAGCATTGCCCCGCAGCAGTGGCGATCCACCGCGGCCAGCACGCCACCGCGATGACATCGAACCAGCCGCCGCCATCGACCCAGTCAAGTCCGAGGGCGTGGTGTAGGAGATCGTCGGTCCTAACGTTGGCTGCTCAGGCCGCTTGGAGCTCTGCCACCTCTTCTTTGATCTGATCGAGTGAGGACTTCTCTGGGTCGGCGAGGACGAGAGAGATCGACTCGGCGGAGAGGTAGCCGCGGCCGACGAGCCATTCGTCGTTTTGCTCGATGCTGAGCATCCCAGCGAGCCGGATGAGCGAGCGGTCGTCGGGGAAGATGCCGACGACGTCGGTGCGGCGGCCGACTTCGCGGTTGAATCGCTCGAGCGGGTTGGTCGAGCGCAGCTTGCGCCAATGCGAGGGCGGAAACGCGTAGAACGCGAGGATGTCCGGTTCGGCGTCCTCGAGCATCGTCGCGATCTTGCCGAGCCGGCCGTCGAGATGCGCGACCGCTTCAGAGAGCCGGTCGCGGGCCTGCTCGAGCGTGTCGGCGGCGAAAATCGGGCGGATGAGCGCGCCGAGCAGGCCGTGCTGATCCTTGCGAACGTGCCCGAAGCAGTCGCGCAAAAAATGGACGGTGCAGCGCTGCCAGGCGCAACCGAGGACCTTCGCGATCGCGGCCTTCAGCCCGGCGTGCGCGTCGCTGATGGCGAGCTGGACGCCGACCAGGCCGCGCTTGACCAAGCCTCTGAGGAACGCGGTCCAGAACGCTTCGGTCTCGGCCTCGCCGACATCGATCGAGAGGATCTCGCGGCGGCCGGTCTCGTGGACGCCATGCGCGATCACCAACGCTTTGTGACCACCCGCCCGCCGTCGGGGACCTTCTCCATCTTGGCGTCCAAGAACACGTAGAGGCTGTCCGACGAACTGTGTGTAGGGGCGTCGTGACTGGTGGTTGGTAGTGGTGGCGTCTAGCCGGGGTAGCGGTCTCCGAAGTGGATCTTCAGCGCGGCTCGTGGCGCGCTCCAGGTGCGCGAGCGTTGCCACTTGGC
>DATMGH010000144.1:0-50908 GCA_035555675.1 Solirubrobacter sp.
CACCAGCCACGCGATCCCCGCCGCCGCCAGCACCCAGCCGACCGCGTCGGAGAAGAACGTCGACGTCAGGCCCGTGATGAACGGGTCCGTGATGTTCAGCGTGCCGGTCGTCCCGAGCACCTTCAGCTGCGCGCCCTGCCACGTCAGCAGGCCGGCGAGCGTGACCACGAACGACGGGATCGCCAGCCGTGTCGTGACGGTGCCCTGGAAGAGCCCGATCAGGCACGCCGCGCCCAGCCCGGCCAGCAGCGCCGGCACCGGCGCCCAGCCGGACTTCACCGACAGCGACCCCACGATCGCCGCCGACAGGCCCGACAGCGCGCCGACCGAGAGGTCGATCTCGCCGAGCAGCAGCACGAGCACCACGCCCACCGAGATCGTGCCGACCGCGACGCTCTGCAGCGCCAGGTTGGTCAGGTTGACCGGCGTCAGGAAACGATCGTGCGCGATCGCGAAGATGATCCAGATGATCGCGAGCGTGATCAGCACGCGCAGCGATCCGGCTTCGCCCTCGGCCAGCTTGCGCATCACGGCGCGCGGGCGCAGCGGCGACGCCACCGGCTCGGCCGGGGCGTGATCGGGCACGGTCGCGCTCACGCGATCACCCCCGCCGCCCCGGTGATCGCCGCGACGACCGCCTGGTGGTTGGCCGCGTCCGCCGCCAGCTCGCCCGCGTTGCGCCCGAGCCGCAGCACGACGATCCGGTCGGCCACCTGGAACACGTCGGCCAGGTTGTGCGACACGATCAGCACGCCGAGCCCGCGCTCCTTCAAGCGCAGCACCAGCTCCAGCACCTGCTGGGTCTGGGAGACGCCGAGCGCCGCGGTCGGCTCGTCCAGGATCACGAGCTTGGGCTCCCCGAGCAGGGCACGCGAGATCGCGACCGACTGGCGCTGGCCGCCGGACAGCGTGCCGACCTCCGCGCGCACGCTCGGCAGCCGCACCGAGAGCGAGCGCAGGAGCGTCGTCGCCTCCTCCTCCATGCCGATCTCGTCCATGAGCCGGATCGCCCCCTCGCGCTCCTCGGCGCCCAGGAACAGGTTCGCGACCACATCGAGGTTGTCGCACAGCGCCAGGTCCTGGTAGACGACGGCGATGCCGAGCGAGGACGCGTCGTGCGGCCCGCGGATGTGCACCTGGCGGCCCTCGAAGCTGACGTGCCCGGCGTCGGCCGGCTGCACGCCCGAGATCGCCTTGATCAGCGTCGACTTGCCCGCGCCGTTGTCCCCCGCGAGCGCGACGACCTCACCGTGGTTGACGATGAGGTCGACGTCGACCAGGGCCTCGACCGCGCCGAAGCGCTTCGTCGCGCCGCTGATCTCCAGCAGCGGGGTCACTGAATCCCCGCCTCCGCGCAGGCGCTCTGGTACTTCGCGGTGCAGATCTCGTCGGCGCTGTGGAAGCCGTCGGCGACGATCGTGTCCTTGATGTTGTCCTTGGTGACCGCGGTCGGGTCGAGCATCACCGAGGGCACGTCACCGGACTCGTTGTTGACCGTGCTGTTGACCAGGCTCGACGGCGGCTCGGTGCCGCGGATCAGGTCGACCGCCAGCTCGGCCGCGGACTCGGCCTGCTTCTTGATCGCCAGGTAGATCGTCATGTACTGCTCGCCGGTGAGAATCCGCTGGATCGCCGCCACCTCGGAGTCCTGCCCGGTCGTCGGGACCGCCTTCGGGTCCATGCCGGCCGACTTCATGGCGGCGATCGCGCCGCCGATCATGCCGTCGTTGGCCGAGTAGACGCCCGCGATCTTGTCCTTACCGAGCGCGGTGATCGCCTGCTCGGTCTCCTGCTGGGCCTTGTCCGGGCTCCAGTCCGGCGTGTCGTACTCGCGCGCGATCTTCACGCTCGACGCGTCGAACACCTCGTGCGCGCCCTTCTTGTAGTCGCCCGAGCTCGGGTCGGTCGGCGCGCCGTTGAGCATCACGATCTGCTTGCCCGCGGCGTCGCCGAGCTTGTCCAGCAGCGCCTGCGCCTGCAGCTTGCCGACGCGCACGTTGTCGAACGAGACGTAGTACGAGATCGGCGCGCCGGAGATCAGCCGGTCATACGCGATCACCGGGATGTTGGACTGCTTGGCGCGGTTGACCGTCGCCGTCGCCGCCTTGGCGTCCACTGCGTCGAGCACGATCACCTTGGCGCCGTTGGTGATCGCCGCCTCCGCCTGCTGCTGCTGGCGCGCGGCGTCCTGGTTGGCGTTCTGGTAGATGACCTTGCAGTCCGGGCACAGCTCCGAGACCTTGGCCTCGAACATCGGCTTGTCCTGCTCCTCGTAGCGCGTGGTCTTGGTCTCCGGCAGCAGAAGCGCGATCGTGCCGCTCTTCTCGCCGCCGCCGGCCGACGACTGCGCGTCGCCGCTGCCGCCTCCGCCGCCATCGTCGCCGCCGCAGGCGGCCAGCGCGAGCGCCGCGGTCACCGCGAGCGCCGAGATCCGAATGATTCTCATGTTCTCTCCTTCCCCCAGGGATTCCAGCGTCGTCAGCGGCGGACCGTGTGACGGCCGTTCGACGGGCGCGCGAGCAGGCTGGTCGCCAGCCCGTTCGCGGCCTCCAGCGCATCCGGCAGATCGCGACCCGCCGCCAGTGCGGCGAGCAGCCCGGCATTGAACGCGTCGCCGGCGCCGGTCGTGTCCTCCGGCGCGATCGCGGGCGCGCCGGCCTGCAGGCGCCCGCCGTGCGGGCCGTAGGCGACGCACCCGTCGGCGCCGAGCTTGATCACGACCCACCCGCCGGACCGGCGCTGCAGGTCGCGTCCAGCCTTGGCGACCGACTCCACGCCCGCGAGCGCGCAGGCCTCGGCCTCGTTGGGCAGGAAGACATCGACGAGCGGCAGGATGCCGTAGAGCTCCTCGCGCGTCGCGGGCGGGAAGCCCGCCGTGTCCCAGGCCGTGTCGAAGTAGGTGCGCGCGCCCAGGGCGCGCGCGGTGGTGAACAGGCGGCGGGTCGGCTCGCCCCGCAGCGCCGGCGCGCAGAAATAGTCGCAGATCAGCACGTGGCCGGCGGCGAGGCTCGACTCCGGCACGATCTCCGGCCCCGCCGTGCCGGTCACCCCGAGGTGAGTCAGGAACGACCGCTCGCGCGCGGGCGCCTCGATCGCGACCGTCAGGCCGGTCGGCTGCGCCGGGTCGACCGCGACGTCCTCGGCCAGCCCGAACGCGTCCAGCTGCTCGAGGATCCAGCGCCCGAAGTGGTCGTCGCCGACCACGCCGACCAGCCGCGGGCCCGCGCCCGCCTCCAGCAGCGCGAGCGCCGTATTGGCGCCCGCGCCGCCGACGCGCAGGCTGAGCTGGTCGACGAACGCGCTCGTCCCGGGCGGCGGGACGTCGAGCACGGGCGCCAGCAGGAGATCGACCTGGACGCAGCCGATCACCGTGACCCCCGTCATGCCGCGACCTTCGTGTCGTCCTGCTCGCGCGCGAGCGCGTCGACATTGAGGCCGCGGCGCTCGGCGACCGCCGCGACCAGGAGCTGCACGGGAAGGATCTGCAGGATCGGGTCGGGAACGACCGGGAGGTCGCCGCCGGGCCCGACGGTGGCGACCGTCGCGCCGTACCCGGCCAGCTCGCGCGCCAGCCGCAGCTCGCGCTCGGCGCCGAACAGGATCGCGCCGAAGCCGCCGGCGACGGACTCGACCGGCCCGTGCAGGTACTGGCGCGTCTCGTAGGAGGCGGCGGGCAGCAGCAGCGCCTCGCGGGCCAGCAGCGCGGCCTCGCCGGCGGTGCCGGCGGCCGGCCCGGCGCCGGCCGCGTCGAGCGTCCGGATCAGCGCGAACTCGTCGGCCCGCTCGCGCACCGGCGGCGCGAGCCGCGAGAGCGTCGCGTCGACGCGCTCGGGCAGCTCGTCCCAGTCGCCGGCGCGCTCCAGCAGCGCGTCGGCCAGCAGGCCGAGCGTGAGCAGCGTGGTCGTGTAGCCGAGCGTGGACACGGCCGTGTCGGCCTCGGGGCCGAGCGGCAGCCACGCGTCCGCGGCGCGCGCCAGCGGGCTGTCGCCGCGCGCGGAGATCGCGATCGTGGGTTTGCCGTCGAGGCGTTCGAGCACGTCGAGCACCTCGGTGCTCTTGCCGGACTGCGAGACGAGCACGAACGCGTCGCCGAGCCGGCTCACGCCGCCGCCCGTCAGGACCGACGGATGCAGCGCGTACGCGCGCCGGCCGGCGGCCTGCAGCGCGTGTACCGCCGGAGCGAGCGCGTGCCAGCTGGCGCCGATGCCGGTCAGGATCAGCGTGCCGGCGCGGGCCGGGTGCAGATCCGTCGCGGCCAGCGCGGCCCGGATGCCGGGCAGCCCGGCCTGAAGATTGGATGCCTGAAGGCGGACGCCCTCTGTGAAGGAGCGCAAGTTTTCGTGACCTTTCCTCACCAGACGTGGGGACGGCGGGGCGCGCCACGCGAGCGGCGCGCCCCATTGGACCCCTAGGGCGTCGTCGTGGACAGCGTGAACGTGAGCGTCGTGCTGTAGGTGCCGGTCCGCAGCGCGTCGTTGGCGGCGACGTGCTGCGCGAAGCCGATCGTCACCTGCTCGTTGGAGACCGGTGCCGACCAGCTCGCCCGGCTGAACGTCACCTGCAGCGGTGACGGCAGCGAGAACGACCCGTTCGTGAGATGGTCGGGGCCGGACACGGCGAGTGCCGCGTCACCCCCGGTGGACAGGACGTTGGCGGTCGTCGACGCGGCGTAGTCCTGCGTCACGCCCGGCGTGAAGGCGCCGAAGCTCGCCGGCGCGCCCAGCGTCAGCGACAGCGTCGCGGGCACCGTGCCGCCGACGCCGCCGTCAGCCGTGGTGAGCGAGCCGACCTGCACGGCCGCCTTGGCCTGCGCCATCGCCGCCGGCGTGTTCGCCTGGCCGGGCGTCGCCCCGCCGAGCGGCACCTCGCCGTTGGCCGTCCCGAGGTCCTCGACCCCGGTCTGCGCGGCGCAGCCGCCGTTGGACGCGATGTAGATCGTGTCCAGGTTGTGGCCGCTGACCCCGACGACCGTGCCGCCGGCCGCGTCCGCCGCTCGGTAGGTCTCCGAGATCGTCTGCGACTGGCCCGGCCACAGCGTCACGTAGTTGTCGCTGTAGCCCGCCGGGCGGACCTGGTTGTCACCCGCCGCGGGCGTCGTGCCGGTGCCCTTGCGGACGTCGACGCGGGCCAGGAACACGACCGTGCTCGACCGGTTGGTGAGCCGCACGTCGGTTTGCGTGTCGCGGCCGTCCGGGAGGCCCGCCTGCGCGTGCGTGGCGGCGCACGCGTCGATCGTGGTCTTCGGCAGCAGGCCGCGGATCGGGTCCTGCTGCGGCGTCTGCAGGTTGCGCAGGTCGCCGTACGTGGACAGGTTCGGGTACGCGTTGCCCGAGTAGGTCGGCACGTCGTTGATCGTCGACAGCCAGTAGACGTTGCGGTCGAGCACCTTCCCGTTGCGCTTGAGCTGCAGCTCGAGGAAGTAGGTCCGCTGCGGCACGCCGTTGACGTCGCTCAGCGTCGGGTTCGGGACCGCGAACAGCTGGTTGAGCACGCCCTGGCTCGGCAGCGTGATGTCCCACGCGTCCTTGGAGAAGATGACCTTGCCGGCCATGTCGTAGGCGCGCGCGGACACGGTCAGCCCGGCCTGCGTGCGGCCGGTCAGGTTGGCCACGTTGACCTGGCGGTTGCCCGGATCGCTCTCCGGCGCCGCGTACGAGTAGTACACGTGCAGCGGCGCGTTGGCCTTCTTGGCGCCGAAGTAGCTGCCGGCCTGGTCGTAGTCGTGGTTGTAGAGGTTCCACAACAGGCTCGGCATCGGCTTGTTCATCATCCAGTACACAAGCCCGGTCGACGGCGAGTCGGTCCGCGTGGAGTGGTCGATGTAGGCCTCGAACTGCGCCCGCACCGCCTCGTAGTTCAGCGCCTGCCCCTTCTTGAGGAAGTCGTTGAGGTTCGGCTGGCCGGCGTAGAGGCCCGTGGCGCCCGGCGGGTTGGTCGGGCACGTCACCGCCGCCGCCGTCCAGGTGCCGTAGCGCTGGCAGATCGCGGTCGCCTGCACCCCGATGTGCTGGAAGCTCGAGTAGCTCGTGCCGCTGTCCTGCGCGCCGCGCCCGGAGTTGAACAGGCGCAGGTTCGGGGACGTGATCATCTGCTGCTGCGCCGCGGGCGGCATGAAGCGGTCCAGCGAGTCACGCGTCGGGATCGTCGAGCCCGGGCTGGCCTCGGTCTCGAAGCCCCACGCGCCGCCGCGGTTGACGAACGAGCCGCTGGAGCAGTTGCTCGCGCCCGAGCTGCCGGAGCAGTTGAGGCTGTAGGCGTAGCTCGGCGGGAACCAGTTGTACGGGCCTTCCTTCATGCCCGAGTGGCCGAGCGTGGTCGTCGACTTGTACTCGGCCGACGCCATCAGCGGAATGTCGAAGTCGGCGTCGCGCATGCCGCGGATCACGCCCTGCTCCTGCGCGGCGGTCGGCGTGTTGTCGCTCCAGCTATAGAAGACGACGCTCGGATGGTCGCGCTGCTGGCGGCCGAGCGTGAGCGCGGTCTGGTAGTTGACGTCCTGATCCTTGGCGGTCCAGCGGCTGCCGTTCTCCCAGTAGTTGCAGCACAGGAAGCCGCCGTAGACGAGGATGCCCTGGCGGTCCATCTCGTCGTAGAAGACGTCCGGCTGGTCGTCGCCTTCCAGGCGCAGGCCGTTGAGCCCCATCGCCTTGATCAGCGTGACCTCGTGGTTCATGCGCTCGGTCGAGAAGCGCAGGAACATGTCGGAGTCCATCATGCCGCCGCCGCGGAACACGAACGGCTTGCCGTTGATATCGAACCAGCGCGAGCCGCCCCACGCCTTGGTGCCGGGCGCCGACAGGTACGACTTGATCGTGCGCACGCCGAACGTGCGCGTCGTGGCGTCGCTGGTCACGCCGCCCTGGCCGACCTTCAGATTGAACGTGTAGAGCGGCTGATCGCCCATCTGGTAGGGCCACCAGAGCTTCGGGTGGTCGACGTGCACCGGGGCGAACGCGATCGCCTTGGTCTCGCCGGCCGCCAGCGTGACCGTCTGGTGCACGGTGATCGGATTGGCGCCGTCCGGGTCGGTGATCGTCGCGTCCACGTCGCCGGTCTGCTCGGTCGCGGACGTGTTCGTGACCGAGCCCTTGACCGTCAGGTCCGTGCTCGAGAGATCCTCGGCGTTGGCCTGATTGACGTGCGCGTCGCTCAGCCGCAGCGCGTTGGACACGTGCAGGCGGATCGGGTACTTGATGCCCGTGTTCTGGTCGCGCGCGGTCTGCGTCCAGTCGTTGAAGTCCTGGTTGAGCATCGCGCCCGGGTTGTTCGGGTAGAGCTTGAGCGCGATCGCGTTGGCGCCCGGCTTGAGCAGGCTGGTGACGTCGAAGTCGTACTCGGGCTCGGAGCCCTGCAGGACGTTCTGGTCGGCGACCAGCGTGCCGTTCACCCACAGGTCGGCCTTGCCCATGATGCCGCGCACCTGCAACTCGGCGTTCTGGCCGGCCTGCAGGTTGGGCGTGAACTCCGTGCGGAACCACCACGGCACGGCGTAGCGCGAGGCGGCCAGCGGTGCGCTGTGCGCGCCCGGCTGCTCGCCCTGGCAGGCCGTGATGTTCTCACCGAAGTAGATGTTGTTCGCGCCGCACTGATCGTCGGCGGGCGTGTTCTGGATCTCCGCGGCGACCTCGGTGCCGACCGCGTTGGCGTCGTTGGTCTTGACCTTCAACCAGGCCGAGGTGTCGAACCCCGCCTGGCTGAGACCGCCACCGGCGTCGGTGACCGACGCGCTCGTGACGACCTGCCAGTTCGGGGCGAGGTCCTGTGTGGCTGCTGCTGCGACCGGCGTGAGGACGGCGCTCGTACACGCGGCGGTGACCGCCACCGCGCAGACGGCGCGCGCTCGGAATCGTGATCCGGGCACGGAGTTCCTTTCGTGGATCGTGCGGGCTCCCCAGCCCCGCGGGTTCCTCTATAACCCTCGGCCACGATCATTTATTCGTAGCCTTTCCTAACAAAACGGCACGCTACTCGTTCCCGGTCTCTTGGTCAAGTCGCTTGAAATAGGTAAGCTCCTTCCCCTGTCCAGAAGCGACATGTCACCGCGCCCGAACCTGCTCCGCGAGCTCAGCGAGCAGGCGATCCTCGAGACGATCTTCCGCGACGGCCCGATCACGCGACCCGAGATCGCCGAGCGGACGAGCATCTCCAAGCCGACCGTCTCCGCGGTCGTCGAGCGGCTCGTTCAGGCCGACCTCGTGCAGCCCGCCGGCGAGCGGCCCGGGCGGCGCGGGCGCACGCCGCTGGCGTTCACGGTCAACAGCGCAGCCGGCTTCGTGGTCGGGATCGACATCGGCAGCACGCGCCTGCGCGTCGCCGCGGTCGACATCTACGGCGCGCCGCTGGTCGAGGTGCAGCTCGACACGTCGCCCGCGGGCCCGCGGGCGCTCGAGGAGCAGATCACCGGCGCCGTCCGGCAGATCGACCGCGAGCTCGGCGGCCGCCACGGCGACCTGCTCGCGCTCGGGGTCTCGACGCCCGGCGTCGTGGACCCGGACACGCGCCGGGTCACCTCGCTGGCGTGGCACGTCTCCGCCACCGGGGAGTTCGACGCGCTGGCGACGCTGGAGAGCCGCTTCAACGTGCCCGTGCTGGTCGACAACGACGTCAACATGGCCGCGGTCGGCGAGAAGTGGCGCGGGCTGGCCGGCGGCGTGTCGACGTTCGTCGTGATCTCGATCGGCGCCGGCGTCGGCATGGGAATCGTGATCGAGGATGAGCTGTTCCGCGGCTTCCACGGCGCCGCCGGCGAGATCGGCTACCTCCCGCTTGCACGCGACCCGTTCGACGCGCACCACCGCAGGCTCGGTGGGCTCGAGGACGAGATCGGCGCCCAGGGCATCCTCGCCGCCTACCGCGAGACGGGCGGCACGGCCGCCACGGCGCGCGACGTGTTCGAGGCCGCGCGCGGCGGCGACGCCGCGGCCGCGCAGGTGATCGAGAGCGCCGCCCAGCGGATCGGGCTGGCGATCGCCACCGTCTGCGCCGTCATCGACCCCGAGCTGGTCGTCCTGGGCGGGCGCATCGGCGGGGCGAGCGACCTGCTGCCGGAGGTGCGGGCCACGGTCGGGCGGCTGCTGCCGCTGCCGACCCGCATCGAGACGTCGGTGCTGGCCGAGCGCGCGGCGCTGGAGGGCGCGCTGGCGGTCGGGCTGCGCGAGGCGCGCAACCATCTCTTCTCACGCGAGCGGCGCGCCGCTGTGGCACCCTGATGGCGATGCGGATCGAGCGAGGCTGGATCACGGTGGACGGCGCCCGCGGCGACGACGGCCGCATCCACCGCGGCGGCGCGGGCGAGCTGCGGCTGAGCCCGTTCGACGCGGTGCGCGAGCGGCACGACGCGGAGATCCCCATGAGCGCGATCCTCAAAGCGTCCGTGCAGCGCCTCGCGTTCTGGCGCCGTTAGGCGTCCGCCGCGCAGCGGAACCCGATGTGGCTCATGCCGCTGTCGATCATCTGCGGCCGGCGGGCGGCGGGCCGGTAGCGCAGGCAGTACGAGTCCGCGCACAGGAACGAGCCGCCCTTGAGCACCCTGCGCGGGATCGGGAACTGCGGCTGCGACGGGTCCAGGCTCGCGCGCTCGGAGCCGCCGTAGAAGTCCGTCGTCCACTCCCACACGTTCCCGGCCATGTCGAACAGGCCGAAGCCGTTGGGGGCGAAGGAGCCGACCGGCGCCGTGGTGCCGTAGCCGGGCTCCGGGCGCCACGGGAAGTCGCCGTGCCAGTAGTTCGCCAGCCGCTCGCCGGCGGGCTCCGGGGCCTCGCCCCACGTGTAGGCGGCGCCGTCGAGGCCGCCGCGCGCGGCGCACTCCCACTCGGCCTCGCTCGGCAGGCGCAGCCCCGCCCACGCGGCGTAGGCGCTCGCGTCCTCGTAGGCCACGTGCACGACCGGATGGTCCTCGCGGTCGGCCAGTGAGGAGCCCGGGCCCTCCGGGTGCCGCCAGGACGCGCCGGGCGTCCACGTCCACCACAGGTTGATGTGGCGCAGGTCGACCGGCCCGCCCGTGCGCGTGAACACGAGCGAGCCGGGCTGCAGGTTCTCCGCGGGCGCGCCCGGGAAGTCCGCGGGGTCCAGCGGACGCTCGGCCACGGTCACGTGGCCGGTGGCGTCCGCGAACGCCGCGAACTCGCGGTTGGTGACCGCGTACGGGCTGAGCCGGAACGCGCCGACCGCCACCTCGCGCACCGGCCCCTCGTCGGGGTAGTGGGCGTCCGAGCCCATCCGGAACGTGGAGGCGGGGATGGCGATCATCGTCCGGACGTGATCATGTCCTCGAGCTTGTCCACGACCTGGTCGATGGTGAACGACGCGGCGCGCTGGCGCGGCGGGAACTCCTTGAACGTCTCCATGAACTGGGTCACGAGCCCGGTCGCCGCCAGCATCAGGTAGTCGTTCTCGAGCAGGAACTCGTAGTAGGTGTTCGAGGTCTCGTCCGCCCGTTCGAACGGGTCGGTGCGCAGATTGAACAGCTTCGGCACGCGCAGCGCGACGAACGGCTCGGCCCACAGCTGCAGCGTGCCGCGCACGCGCTGCTCCATGAACACGACCTTCCAGTTGTCGAAGCGCAGCGCGAGGACGTCGCCGTCGTCGGAGAAGTAGACGAGGCCCTGGCGCGGGCCCTTCTCGACCTCGCCGGTCAGGTACGGCAGCAGGTTGTAGCCGTCAATGTGGACCTTGAAGGTGCGGTCGCCGATCGCGTGGCCGGCCTTGAGCTTCTCGGCGATGTCCGGGTCGCCCGCGGCCGCGAGCAGCGTCGGCAGCCAGTCGTGGTGCTGGACGATCTCGTTCGACACGCTGCCGGCGGGGATCCGCCCGGGCCAGCGGATCATCTCCGGGATCCGGAACGCGCCCTCCCAGTTGGTGTTCTTCTCGCTGCGGAACGGCGTCATGCCGCCGTCCGGCCACGTGTTCATGTGCGGGCCGTTGTCGGTGCTGTAGATGACGATCGTGTCGTCGGCGAGCCCGAGCTCGTCGAGCTTGTCCAGCACCGCGCCGACGACCTGGTCGTGGTCGATCATCGTGTCGTGGTAAGGCGACTGCCAGCGCCCCGCCTGCCCCACGCTCTCCGGCTTCGGGTGCGTCCGCAGGTGCATGTGGGTCGTGTTCATCCAGCAGAAGAACGGCGCGTCCGCGGTGGCCTGGCGGTCGAGGAAGTCGAGCGTGTGCGCGAGCACCTCGTCGTCGATCGTCTCCATCCGCTTGCTGGTCAGCGGGCCGGTGTCCTCGATGCGCTGACGGCCGACGCGGCCGTAGCGCGGCTCCTCGGTCGGGTCGTCCTCGTCGGTCGCGAAGGACCGGATCACGCCGCGCGGGCGGAAGCGCTCGTTGAACCCCGGGAAGTCCTCCCGCGACGGCCAGTTCGGGGACTCGGGCTCCTCCTCGGCGTTGAGGTGGTAGAGGTTGCCGAAGAACTCGTCGAACCCGTGCGCGGTCGGCAGGAACTTGTTGAGGTCGCCGAGGTGGTTCTTGCCGAACTGCGCGGTCGTGTAGCCGAGCGGCTTGAGCAGCTCGGCGATCGTCACGTCCTCGGCCTGCAGCCCGACGTCGGCGCCCGGCATGCCGACCTTGCTCAGCCCGGTCCGGAACACGCTCTGGCCCGTGATGAACGAGGACCGCCCGGCGGTGCAGCTCTGCTCGCCGTAGGAGTCGGTGAAGCGCATGCCCTCGTCGGCGATCCGGTCGATGTTGGGCGTGCGGTAGCCCATCAGGCCGTCGCTGTAGCAGCTCAGGTTCGTGATCCCGATGTCGTCGCCCCAGATCACCAGGATGTTCGGCTTCTCGCCCGCCATTGCGTCTCCTCGCTGCGGTTGCGTCATCGCGCGCAGCCTGCCGGTGACGCGGATGACCCCACCTCACTCGGCACGGGTGATTCAGCGGATGCCCTCGGCGCTGAGCCGGATCACCTCCGGCGCGTCCGCCTTGCCGATGAACTTCGGGCCGGTCGGGATCAGCTTCCCCTCGGCCGGGAAGACGCCGTAGCGGGCGCGCTCGGCCAGCAGCATCACCGGCAGGTAGCCCTGCAGGTACGGCTGCTGGTCGACGGCGAACAGCATCTGGCCGTCGCGCACGGCCGCGAGCACCGCGGGCGAGAGGTCGAACGTGGCGAGCTTGACGCGGCGGCGCAGGCCGCTGGCGCGGACGGCGGCGAGCGCCGGCTCGGCGCCGGCCGGGCCGAGCGTGAGGATGCCGTCGACCGGCCCGGCGGCGAGCGCCTCGGCCAGCCGGCGCTGCGCGGCGCGGGTGTCCTGGCGCGGGACCGTCAGCGGCTGCATGCTGCCGCCGGAGCGCGCGAGGCCCTTCGCCAGGCCGCGGCAGCGCTCGTCGAGGCCGGTGTTGCCGCTCTCCTGGTTGACGCACAGCGCGCGCCGGACGTCGGCGCGCGCCATCCGCTCGCCGGCTTCGACGCCCGCGCGGTACTCGGGCTGGCCGACGTGGGCCAGCGCGCCCAGCGCGCGGAAGTGCTCGCTGCCGGAGTTGATCGTGACCACGGGGATGCCGGCCGCGACCGCGCGCTTGATCGCGGGCGCGAGCGCGTCCGCGTCGGGCAGCGAGACGACGATCCCGTCCGGCCGGTCCGCGACCGCCTCGTCGATGAAGCGGCGCATGCGGTCGAGCGAGAACGCGTCGGGGGCGCGGTAGGAGACGGCGGCGCCGCTCTGGCGGTGCGCTTCCTCGATGCCGCGCTGGACGACTTTCCAGAACGCGTCGGACGCCTGGCCGTGGGTGATGAAGACGATCCGCGCGGTGGCGATCCGGACGCCGCGGGTCTGGCGGTCGGGCGCCTCGCGGCGGGCGGCGGCGTCGCCGGCGACGAGCACGTCGGGCTCGCGCGCGGTCGTGGTCTTGCCGCAACCGGCGAGGACGAGCAGCGCGAGCGCGAGCAGGACGGCGGCGTGCCGCGCAGCGCCGCCGGCCACGCGCCGCGCAGCGCCGCCGCTCCCGCGCCGCGCAGCGCCACCGGCCACGTGCCCCGCAGCGCCACTCGCCGCGCGCGGCGCGGCACCGCGGGTCTCGCCGCGCGCGGTCACGATCGTGCCGCCTCGGCCACCAGCGAGCCCGGCTCGCACGGGATGCGGGCCTCGAGGCGGGTGCCTTCACCGGGCGGGCTCGTGACCGTGAGCGTCCCGTCGAGCACCGCGAGCCGCTCGACCAGCCCGCGCAGCCCGGTCCCGCCCTCGGCCACCGCGCCGCCGCGGCCGTCGTCGGCCACCACCACGACCACCTCGTCGCCCTCGCGCCACAGCTCCACCCACGCGTTCTGCGTGCTCGCGTAGCGGACGACGTTCGTCAAGCCCTCGGAGACCACGAAGTACGCGGCCGCCTCGACCGGCGCCGGGAGCCGCTCGGCCAGCTCGATCCGCGCCTGGATGTCCAGCGGCGCGCGCGCCACCAGCGCCTCGACCGCCGCGCCCACGCCGCGCTCGGACAGGAACGCGGGATGGATCCCGCGCGCGAACTCGCGCAGCTCGGCGAGCGCGGTCGCCAGCTTCTCGCCGATGTCGTCGACCTGGCTCGACAAGCCCGAGTCTCCGAGCCGCGCCTTGAGCAGCCGCAGGTCGAGCGCGAGCGAGACGAGCTGCTGCTGCGCGCCGTCGTGCAGGTCGCGCTCGATCCGGCGGCGCGCGTCGTCGGCCGCTTCGACGATCCGCAGCCGCGACACGCGCAGCTCCTCCACCCGCGCGCGCAGCTCCGCCTTCAGGCGCTCGTTGTCGATCGCCAGCGCGGCGGCGGACGCCGCCGCGGCCACCAGCTGGGGGGACGCGTCGAGCTCGGCGTCGTGCACGATCGCCGCCAGCCGCACGCCCTCGCGGTCGACCGCCGTCCACGCGCGCCCCGAGCCGGGGTCCGGCAGCGTGACCTTGCGGCCCGCGTCGTCGACGAAGATCCCGCGCTCGGGCAGCCAGTAGGCGATCGTCAGCGAACGGTCGCCGAGCCGCTCCGCCAGCAGCTCGCGCACCGGCCCGCTCTCCGGCACCGGCGAGCGCAGCAGCCGCCGGGCGAGCGCCCGCAGCGTCGCGCCGGCGCCCTCGAGCGCGCCGATCGACACGACCGTCGCCGGCAGCGCCAGCAGGCAGAGCACGACGCCGAGCCCGGGCGCGAGCGGCCACGGGCCGACGAGGCGCCCGTCGTCCCCCGCCAGGCCGCTGACGCCGAGCCCGGCGAGCGCGACCGCGAGCAGGATCGGCAGGCCCGCCGCGGCCAGCCCGGCGAGCGCGACCGGCAGCTTGAGCAGCAGCATCGCGGCGGCGTGCGCGAACGCGCGGCTGTGCGTCCGGGCGCGCGCGACCGGCGGCAGGTGCGCGTCCAACAGCCGGTTCGCCAGCCGGCGCTCGCGCTCGGCCAGCCGCCAGACGAGTCGCGCGGTGCCGCTCAGCAGCGGCGGGATCACGAGCCCGAGCAGCAGCCCGCCGCCGACCACCACCAGGTAGACGATCCCCTGCCCCACGCCCATCGCCAGGTAGATCAGCGCGCGCCGCGCGGCGCGCAGGTGCGGCGAGAGGTCCAGCGCCGCGGTCACGACGCGGCCTCGACGGTGACGTCGCCCTCCGTCGAGAGCGCCTGGATGACGAACGGCGCGTCCTCGACGTCGGTCAGCCCGCGGATGTGGACGGCGCCGGACTCGCTCTGCGCGTCGATCTGGTAGCGCCCGGCGGGCACCGCCGCGCGCACGTTCCCGGCGCGCGAGCGCAGCTCGAGCCGGTCGGCCGAGCACTCGCTCGCGGCGCTGACGTCGCCGGAGTCGGAGGTCGCGCGCAGCTGGAAGCCGCAGAAGCCGGTCGCGACGATCGCGCCCGCGCCGGTGCTCGCGGTCACCGACGCGCGGATCCCGGACAGGCGGACGGCGCCGCCCGTGGTCTCGATCTCGACCGGCACGTTGTCCGGCACGGTGACGCGGAAGGCGATGCGGCAGGAGCCGAGCACCTGCTCGCGGCAGCGCGACGTGACCGCCAGCGTCCCGTCGACGACCTCGTGGCGCTCGACCGACGGGCGGCCGAACGCGAAGCGATCCGTGCGGCGCACCTCGACCGCGTTCGCGCCGCCGGCGACCTCGACGTCGGCGTCGCCGAGGTCCAGCCGCACGCCGGCGAGGTCGCCGAGCACGCGGTAGGTCGTCGTGCGCGTCTGCAGCGACAGCGCCCACCACGTCGCGAGCGCGATGCCGGCCGCCAGCAGGATCAGCGTGCAGACGGCGACGAGCCACCACCAGGCCGCCGGGCGGGCCGGCGCCTGCGTGGGCGCGTCTTCCGTGATCACCACTCGCGGAGCGTAGTGGTGCGGACGGTGCGGCTGACCACACCATCGCTCACCTGCTCGCCGTATCCGCGGGGGTCTGACGCGGTGCGAGGATGCTCATCGTTCCCGAATGGACATGACCAGGGCCCACGGATGGGCCTTCTCTCTCCTCGCACCGGCCCCAGGGCGCCATTCTCCCCTTCCGGCGTTCGCCGGCCGGCCAGCACTTGGGGCCGTCGCGTCTGACCAACGCGGCGGCCCAGCTTCTTCCTTATGAGAACGGAAGGTTGTCTCAAGGTCCCGCCAAGGTTGGGTGGGCATGATCGACAGCGTTCCCTCCGCTCCGGCCCCGGACCGTCTCTTATCTCCCCGACGTCCGCTGGCCGTTTGGAGCTTGTGGGCCGCCGCGTCTGACCAGCGCGGCGGTCCAACCCCCTTCCCCCGCCGACTAGATTTCGGCCATGAGCGAGCCGACGAAGTACGTCCTGGGCGAGGACGCCATCCCGACGCACTGGGTCAACCTGCTGCCCGATCTCCCGGGCGAGCCGCTCCCGCCGCTGAACCCGCAGACCGGGCAGCCGGCGGGGCCGGACGACCTGACGCCGATCTTCCCGCTGGAACTGATCATGCAGGAGGTCTCACCGGAGCCGGAGGTCGCGATCCCCGAGGCGGTGCGCGACGCGTACCGGCTGTGGCGGCCGACGCCGCTGTACCGCGCGCGGCGGCTGGAGCAGGAGCTCGGCACGCCGGCGAAGATCTTCTACAAGTACGAGGGCGTCTCCCCCGCCGGGTCGCACAAGCCCAATAGCGCGGTGCCGCAGGCGTACGAGAACGCGCAGGCCGGGATCAAGAAGCTGGTGACCGAGACCGGCGCCGGACAGTGGGGCTCGTCGCTGGCGTTCGCGTGCGCGCTGTTCGGGCTCGAGTGCGAAGTGTTCATGGTCGGCTCGTCGTACGACCAGAAGCCGTACCGGCGCTCGATGATGCAGACGTGGGGCGCGTCGGTGCACCGCTCGCCGTCGTCGCTGACCGAGTCCGGGCGCGCGCAGGCGTCGCACCCCACCGGGTCGCTCGGGATCGCGATCTCCGAGGCGGTCGAGATCGCCGCCCAGAACGCGGACACCAACTACGCGCTGGGGTCGGTGCTCAACCACGTGCTGCTGCACCAGACCGTGATCGGGCAGGAGGCGATCGCGCAGCTCGCGCTGGCGGGGGTCGAGACGCCGGACGTGATCGTCGGGTGCGTCGGCGGCGGCTCGAACTTCGGCGGGCTCACGTTCCCGTTCCTGCGCGGGACGCTGCGCGGCGAGAACGCGATCCGCTACGTCGCCGCCGAGCCCGCCGCCTGCCCGACGCTCACCCGCGGCGTCTACGCGTACGACTTCGGCGACACCGTCGGGCTGACGCCGCTGATGCCGATGTACACGCTCGGGCACGGGTTCGTCCCGCCGCCCGTGCACGCGGGCGGGCTGCGCTACCACGGCGACTCGCCGATGGTCTGCGGGCTCGTGCGCGCGGGCGTGGTCGAAGCGCGCGCGTACCGGCAGAACGAGACGTTCGAGGCCGCGGTCCAGTTCGCCCGCTGCGAGGGCATCATCCCGGCGCCCGAGCCCGCCCACGCGATCCGGGCGGCGATCGAGGAGGCCGAGGCGGCGCGCGAGGCCGGCGAGGAGCGCACGATCCTGTTCGGGCTCTGCGGGCACGGCCACTTCGACCTCGCGGCCTACGACGCGTACCTGGCCGGGACGCTCGAGGACCCCGAGTTCTCCGAGGCCGACCTGGAGGAGGCGCTCGGCGCGCTGCCCACCAACGCCCCCGCGATCGGTTAGGCGGCGACGAGCCAGCCCGTGCGGCCGCCCCGGGGGCCGCGCGGGCCGCGCAGCGCGAAGTGGGCCTGCACGGTCGTGCCCGGCTGGGCGGGGACGAACTCGACGCGGTCCGCGAGGTCGGTGATCAGCGGCAGCCCGAGCCCAGCGCCCGGGCTGTCCGGCCGCGGCCGCAGGCCGACGCCGTGGTCGGTGACGGTGATGTGGACGCCGGCGCCGTCGACGCGGGCGTCCAGGTGCACGGTGCCCGGCCCCCCGCGGTAGGCGTGCACGACGGCATTGGTCACGGCTTCGGTCACGACCATGGCGACCGCGTCCCGGTCGACCGCGACGCCCTTCAACGCCTCCAGCACCGCCCGCCGCGCGCGGGACGCGCTGCGGGGCTCAGCGGGCAGGTCGACGTCGAGCAGTCCGGCCTCGACGATCTGGCTCATGGCTAGGGGTATGCCCCGTGACGGCGGCTTTACACGCCCGCGTCATGTCTCGAACCGCTGCGTGAGGCGCTCGAGAAAGGCGGCCTGTGCAGGGTTTATGCGCGTTGCCGCTTCCTCGAGGCCGAACCAGTTGGCGCGATCGACCTCGGGGAACTCCTGGGTGCGGCCTGAGCGCGGGGGCCATTCCAGGGCGAAGGTGTTCGAGCGGACGGTGGCCGGGTCGAGGTCGCCCTCGAGCGCCCACGCCTGCACGACCTTGCCCGACTTCAGGCGCACGCTGCCGAGGTCGTCGAGCGCGCCCGGCGCCGGCGTGGTGCCCGTCTCCTCCTCGAACTCGCGCCGCGCGCACCCGAGCGCGTCCTCGCCGTCGTCGTGCTCGCCCTTCGGGATCGACCAGGCGCCGAGGTCCTTCTTCGCCCAGAACGGGCCGCCCGGGTGCACGAGCAGGACTTCGAGCGCCGGGGTGCGGCGGTAGAGGAGGATTCCGGCGCTGCGTTTTGGCATCGGTCACAGTCTCGCGCGCGGGTTCCCTTAGTGGGGTGACGACGCCCTTGCCGCTCGACGCCGACGACATCGCCCACCTCTACGGCTCCCATGCCCCCGGCGTGGCGGCGCGGCGAGTGGTCACTTTCTGGCGCATACGGACGGAACGTCGCTCCTCGGTGCGGGGTGGGGGCGATGATCGGCAAGCTCGCGCTCGCCGCGGCGCTCGCCGGCTCCGCGACCGGCGCCGCCGCTGCTCGCGCAGGAGCCCGAAGGCCGGCACGGAGTACGTCGCCGCCAGCGCCCCGGACCCGGCGGGCGGCCTGCCGTGGGGCGTGATCACGCGCGCCTACCCGATGCGGCTCACCACGATGGTCAGCCGCATCCCCGACGGCGACGCGGCCGGCCGCATCGAGCGCCGCACCCAGGACGGCCGGACCGCGTTCTGGGGCCGCGTGCACCCCGCCGTCGTCAGCGTCGCGACCCGCACGCCGCGCGACGTCCGCACGCTCGTCCCGACCAGCAGGCTCCACGCGATCCTCGCGGTCTACGACGGCACCTTCCCCGGCGCCCGCGTCACCGCCACCGCCCGCTTGAAGGACGGCCGGGAGGTGACGCGCACGCTCTACGTAGAGTGACGGGATGGGCCTGCAGGAAGAGCTGACCGCGGCGCTCGCGCCGGACCGCGTGACCGCCGGCGCCGACGAGCGCCACCGCCACGGCAGCGACGAGGGCTGGCACCCGCCGGCCGCGCCCGACCTCGTCGTCTACCCCGAGTCCACCGAGGAGGCGGCGGCGGTCGTCAAGATCTGCGCGCGCCACCACGCGCCGGTCATCCCGTTCGGCGCCGGCACCAGCCTCGAAGGCCACGTCGCCGCCCTCGCCGGCGGCGTCTCGGTCGACATGACGCGCATGGACCGCATCCTGCGCCTCTCGGTCGCCGACATGGACGTGACCGTCCAGGCGGGCGTGACCCGCCGCCAGCTCGACCGCCATCTGCGCCCGCAGGGCGTCTTCTTCTCCGTCGACCCGGGCGCGGACGCGACGATCGGCGGCATGGTCGCGACCGGCGCCTCCGGCACGACCACGGTCCGCTACGGGACGATGCGCGAGAACGTCCTCAGCCTCACCGTCGTGACCGCCGCCGGCGAGGTCGTCCGGACCCGCTCGCGAGCCCGCAAGTCCTCCGCCGGCTATGACCTCACGCGCCTGTTCATCGGCTCCGAGGGCACGCTCGGCCTGGTGACGGAGGCGACGCTGCGCCTGCAGCCCACGCCCGAAGCGATGACCGCCGCGACCGCCGCCTTCCCGACCCTCGACGACGCCGTCGACACCGTGATCGAAGTGCTCGCGAACGCGATCCCGGTCGCCCGCATCGAGCTCGCCGACGAGGCGCAGATCGACGCCGTCAACCGCCACTTCGGCCTCGACCTCGAGGCCGCCCCCACGCTCTTCCTGGAGTTCCACGGCACGGCCCAGGAGACCGAGACCCAGGCCGCCGAAGTCGAAGCGATCGCCCGCGACCACGGCGTCCACGGCTTCGCCTGGGCGGCGGGTGAGCAGGAGCGCCGCGCGCTCTGGCACGCCCGCCACGGCGCCTACGAGGCGGCCCGCGCGCTGCGCCCCGGCGCCCAGGGCTTCACGACCGACGCCTGCGTCCCGGTCTCCCAGCTCGCCCGCACGATCGCCGAGACCCAGCAGGACCTCCGCGCGTCCGGCCTCACCGCCCCGATCGTCGGCCACGTCGGCGACGGCAACTTCCACCTCGCGATCCTGGTCGACCCGGACGACGCCGACGAGCTGCAGCGCGCCAAGGCGCTCAACGACCGCCTCGTCGCGCGCGCGATCGCCGCCGGCGGCACCTGCACCGGCGAGCACGGCGTCGGCTACGGCAAGTCGGCGTTCCTGGAGCTCGAGCACGGCCCGGCCGCCGTCGCGCTGATGCGGTCGATCAAGTCAGCATTGGATCCACAGGGCCTGTTCAACCCCGGCAAGATCGCGAGCCGGATTCAGGAGTGATACAAATGCCACAAGGTCCGCACCGGGGCCTGGGCGATCCAAGGAGAGAGACGACGTGTGCCTGGCCATCCCCGGCCAGATCGTGGCAATCGTCGACGAGTCCAACCAACTCGCCAAGGTCGACGTCGCCGGTGTGCGGCGCACGGTCAACGTCGGGCTGTTCGATGACGTCGGACCCGGCGACTGGGTCCTGATCCACGTCGGCTTCGCGATCTCCGTGATCGACGAGGCCGAAGCGCAGGCGACCCGCGCGCTGCTGGAGGAGATGGGCGCCGAGTACGAGCAGGAGCTCCGGGAGCTCAAGGCGAGCGTGATCGAGTGAGCTTTCACTGCACGACGTGCGCCGACGACGGGACGCCGATGCGCGTGCTCCGCATACGCCACGATCTCGCCCTCTGCGAGGACGACCAGGGCGACCACCACACGGTCGAGATCGCGCTCGTGGACGTCGAGCCCGGCGACGCGGTGCTCGTGCACGCCGGCGTGGCGCTGGTGGCGCTATGAGGTTCGTCGACGAGTTCCGCGACGCCGAGCTGGGCCGCGCGCTGGCGGGCGAGATCCTGGCCGCCGTCGACCCCGGCCGCCACTACAAGATCATGGAGGTCTGCGGCGGCCACACGCACTCGATCTACAAGTACGGCGTCGACGACCTGCTGCCGGACAACGTCGAGCTCGTGCACGGCCCGGGCTGCCCGGTGTGCGTGATCCCGATGGGCCGCGTCGACGACGGGATCGCGATCGCGCACCAGCCCGGCGTGATCTTCACCTGCTTCGGCGACATGATGCGCGTGCCCGGCTCGGAGACCACGCTGCTGGACGCGAAGGCCGCGGGCGCGGACGTGCGCATGGTCTACTCGCCGCTGGACGCGCTGCGGCTCGCGCGCGCCCACCCGGACCGTGAGGTGGTGTTCTTCGCGATCGGGTTCGAGACCACGGCGCCGTCGACCGCGCTCACGCTCAAGCGCGCGAAGGCGGAGGGACTGACCAACTTCAGCTGCATGTGCAGCCACGTGACGATCGTGCCGCCGGTGCGCGCGCTGCTCGAGTCGCCGGACCTGCGCCTGGACGGCTTCATCGGCCCCGGCCACGTCAGCACCGTCGTCGGCGCGCGCCCGTTCGAGTTCATCCCCGCGACGTACGGCAAGCCGGTCGTGATCGCGGGCTTCGAGCCGCTCGACGTCCTGCAGGCCGTCCACATGATCCTGGCGCAGCTGCGCGAGGGCCGCTGCGAGGTCGAGAACGAGTACAAGCGCGTCGTCCCCTACGAGGGCAACCAGCGCGCGCTGGAGGTGATGGCCGAGGTGTTCGAGCTGCGCCCGCACTTCGAGTGGCGCGGGCTCGGCTTCATCTCGCACTCGGGCCTGAAGCTGTCCGCGGCGTACGCCGACTTCGACGCCGAGCGCCGCTTCAGCGTCCCCGGCATCCGCGTCGCCGACCCCAAGGCGTGCCAATGCGGCGAGGTCCTCAAGGGCGTGATCAAGCCGTACGAGTGCAAGGTGTTCGGCACCGCGTGCACGCCGGAGCGCCCGATCGGGACGTGCATGGTGTCCTCCGAAGGCGCCTGCGCCGCGTACTACAACTTCGGCCGCGTCCGGGAAGTGGTCTAGGTGACGTCGGCCGGAGGTCCGAGCTTGCGAGGACCGGAGGACGAAACCCGCCATTCCCGCGAGGCTCGCATCCTCGACATCATCGAGACCGCGCGGGCCAAGCGCCCCAAGTTCCGCGACGCGCGGATCACGATGGCCCACGGCGCCGGCGGCAAGGCCACGCGCCAGCTGATCGAAGGGCTGCTCGCGCCCGCGTTCGGGATCGAGGCGCTCGACGACGCGGCCGCCGTCGGCGAGCTGGCGCTGACCACCGACGCGTTCGTGGTCAAGCCGCTGCGCTTCCCGGGCGGCTCGATCGGCGAGCTGGCGGTCAACGGCACGGTCAACGACCTGGCCATGGGCGGCGCGAAGCCGCTGGCGCTGACGGTCACGCTGATCCTCGAGGAGGGCCTGGACGCCGACACCCTGCGCGCGGAGGTCGACGCGCTCGCGCGCGCGGCGCAGCACGCGGGCGTCGCGATCGTCGGCGGCGACACCAAGGTCGTCGAGCGCGGCCACGCCGACGGCCTCTACATCACGACCACCGGGCTCGGCCGGCGCGACCCGCGGGCCGTGTTCGCGCCGCCGCGCCCCGGCGACCGCATCCTGCTGTCCGGCCCGATCGGCGCGCACGGCACGGCGATCATGCTCGCGCGCGGCGAGTTCGACCTCGACGCCGACATCGAGTCCGACACCCGGCCGCTGTGGCCCGCGGTCGACGCGATCCTCGGGCCCGGCCTGCGGCGGCTGCGCGACGCGACCCGCGGCGGCGTCGCGTCCGTCCTGAACGAGCTGGCGCGCGAGGCCGGCGTGGCGATGGCGGTCGACGAGGCCGCGGTGCCGGTCGCCCCCGCGGTCGCCGGCGCCTGCGAGCTGCTCGGCATCGACCCGATGTACGTGGCCAACGAGGGCGTCTTCGTGGCGATCGCCGACGCGCCGCTGCCGGGCTTCCACGACATCGGCGAGATCAAGACCGAGCCGCCCGGGATGGTGCTGGTGAACACCGCGTTCGGCGGTCGCCGGGTGATGGACGAGCTGGTCGGGGACCCGCTGCCACGGATCTGCTGATGCACGAGCTCTCGATCGCCGACGCCATCCTGCGGATCGCTCTCGATCACGCGGAGGGGCGGCGGATCGAGAGCGTGGAGGTCAAGGTCGGGCACCTGCGCCAGGTCGTGCCCGACGCGCTCGCGTTCGCGTGGACCCTCGTGGCCGAGGGCACGCCCGCGCAGGACGCCGAGCTGCTGCTGGAGGAGGTCCCCGCCGCGGGCGTCTGCCGCGCGTGCGGGGCCGAGTCCGAACTGCCCGGGTTCCCGCTCGCGTGCGCGCGCTGCGGGAGCCTGGACGTCGAGCTGGTCCGCGGCGAGGAGCTGCTCGTGGACGCGTTGACGATGGAAGGAGTGCCCAGTGCCTGACGGCGTCGAGGAGGTCGACATCCTCTGGATCTCCGAGGGGATGAGCTGCGACGGTGACTCGGTCTCGGTCACGGCGGCCGGGCAGCCGTCGATCGAGGACGTCCTGCTGGGCGCGATCCCGGGCCTGCCGAAGGTCAACCTGCACAACAAGGTGCTGTCGCCGACGCTCGGCGGCGAGGAGTTCCTGACGCCGTTCCGCACCGCCGCCCGCGGGGAGGCCGAGCTGCCGTTCGTGCTCGTGATCGAAGGGTCGATCCCGAACGAGCAGATCAACGGCGACGGCTACTGGACGTCGTTCGGCAACGACGAGGCGACCGGCGAGCCGCTGACGCTCAACTGGTGGATCGACCGGCTGGCGCCGAAAGCGTGGGGCGTGGTCGCGATCGGCACGTGCGCGACCTACGGCGGCATCCACGCCATGGCCGGCAACCCGACCGGCTGCATGGGCCTCGCCGACTACCTCGGCTGGGACTTCCGCTCCGCGGGCGGCCTGCCGATCGTCAACGTCCCCGGCTGCCCGGTGCAGCCCGAGAACTTCATGGAGACGCTGGTCTGGCTGCTCTACCAGGCGGCCGGCCTGGCGCCCGTGATCCCGCTCGACGACCAGCTGCGCCCGACGTGGATCTTCGGCAAGACCGTCCACGAGGGCTGCGACCGCGCGGGCTACTACGAGCAGGGCGACTTCGCGCACGACTACAACTCGCCGAAGTGCCTGGTGAAGGTCGGCTGCTGGGGGCCGGTGGTCAACTGCAACGTCCCCAAGCGCGGCTGGATGAACGGGCTCGGCGGCTGCCCGAACGTCGGCGGCATCTGCATCGGCTGCACGATGCCCGGGTTCCCCGACAAGTTCATGCCGTTCATGGACGCGCCGCCCGGCGGCGGCGTGTCGGCCGGCATCGCGTCGTTCTACGGCCCGCTGATGCGGCGCCTGCGCACGATCACCAACGAGACCGTCAACAAGGAGCCCAAGTGGCGCCACAACCGGCCTGAGCTGACGACCGGATACAGGGGGAAGTGAGATGGCCGCCACCCGTGAGCCCGTCAAGCCCGAGGCCGGCCGCATCGTCGACATGGCGTGGGACCCGATCACGCGCATCGTCGGCAACCTCGGCATCTACACCAAGATCGACTTCGACCGCCGCGAGGTGGTCTCGTGCAAGGCGACGTCGTCGCTGTTCCGCGGCTACAGCGTGTTCATGAAGGGCAAGGACCCGCGCGACGCGCACTTCATCACCAGCCGCATCTGCGGCATCTGCGGCGACAACCACGCGGTCTGCTCCTGCTACGCCCAGCAGATGGCGTACGGCGTCAAGCCGCCGCCGCTGGCCGAGTGGATCGTCAACCTGGGCGAGGCCGCCGAGTACATCTTCGACCACATCATCTTCCAGGACAACCTGGTGTTCGTGGACTTCTGCGAGCAGATGGTGAAGGCCACCAACCCGGGCGTGATGGCGAAGGCGGAGAAGACCGCCGCGCCCGGTGTCGACGTCCACGGCTACAAGACGATCGCCGACATCATGCGCTCGTACAACCCGTTCACGGGCGAGACGTACCGCGAGGCGCTGCACATGAGCCGCGTCGGGCGCGAGATGATCTGCCTGATGGAGGGGCGCCACGTGCACCCGTCCACGGTCTATCCGGGCGGCGTCGGCACGGTCGCGACGCCGACGCTGCTGACCGACTACCAGTCGCGGCTGCTGCGCTGCCTGGACTTCATCAAGAAGGCCGTCGCGATGAACGACGACGTCTTCGACTTCTTCTACGAGGCGCTGCCGGGCTACGAGGAGGTCGGCCGCCGGCGCGTGCTGCTCAATTGCTGGGGCGCGTTCAACAACCCCGAGTTCTGCACCTACGAGTACAAGACGATGGGCGACTGGGGCAACGAGATGTTCGTCACCCCGGGCATCGTCGTCGACGGCGAGCTGGTGACCACGAACCTGGTCGACATCAACCTCGGCATCCGGATCCTGCTCGGCTCCTCCTACTACGCCGACTGGGAGGGCAGCGGGGAGGTGTTCGTGCCCAAGGACCCGCTCGGCAACCCGGTCGACAAGCGCCACCCGTGGAACCAGACCACGATCCCGCAGCCGCAGAAGCGCGACCTCGACGGCAACTACTCGTGGGTGATGAGCCCGCGCTGGTTCGACGGTCACGACCACCTGGCGATGGACACCGGCGGCGGCGCGCTCGCGCGGCTGTGGTCGACGGCGCTGGCGAACAAGGTCCACATCCCGTTCGTGAACGCGACCGGGTCCTCGGTGCAGATCCACCTGCCCAAGACGCCGGACACGCCGGCGGTCGACCTCGAATGGAAGATCCCGCAGTGGTCGAACGCGATCGAGCGCGACCGCGCGCGGATCTACTTCGTGGCGTACGCGGCCGGCTGCGCGTTCCACTTCCTCGACAAGGCGTGGGAGGAGATCCGCGCCGGGCGGACCAAGACGTTCGAGGACTTCGACGTGCCGGACGAGTCGATCGGCTGCGGCTTCCACGAGGCGGTCCGCGGCGTGCTGTCGCACCACATGGTCATCCGCGACGGCAAGATCGCCAACTACCACCCGTACCCGCCGACACCGTGGAACGGCTCGCCGACCGACGCCTACGGGACGCCCGGGCCCTACGAGGACGCGTGCAACGGCATGCCGATCTTCGAGGAGGCGGGGCCGGACGAGTTCCGCGGCATCGACATCATGCGCGCGGTCCGCTCCTTCGACCCGTGCCTGCCGTGCGGCGTGCACATGTACCTGGGCGGCGGGAAGACGATCCAGCAGGTGCACTCGCCGATGTTCGGGGCGCAGCATGGTTGAGCGCGTCGAGGCGCTGCTGGACGAGGTCGAGCGCTTCCCGGAGCCGCAGCGCGAGGTCGCGACCGAGCTGGTCGCCGCGCTGCTGGAGCTGTACGGCGAGGGGCTGGCGCGGATCGTCGCGGCCGGCCCGGTGCCGGCCGAGGACGAGCTGGTCGCGCACCTGCTGCTGCTGCACGGGCTGCACCCGGTGCCGCTGCGCGAGCGGGTGCTCGGCGCGCTGGACGAGGTGCGGCCGTACCTGGTGTCGCACGGCGGCGGCGTCGAGCTGCTCGGCATTGAGGACGGCGTCGTCCGGCTGCGGCTGGAGGGCGCGTGCCACGGCTGCCCGTCCTCGGCGGTGACGCTGCGCGCCGCGGTCGAGGACGCGATCGCGCGGGCGGCGCCGGACGTCGAGCGCGTGGAGGCCGAGGGGGTGGCGGCGCCCTCGGACCTGCTGCAGATCGAGATCGCATGTCCGCTCTGACCCGGCTCGCCCGGCCGGCGACGCTCGAGCGCTGCGAGCTGTGCGGGACGCCGATCGCCGCCGACCACCGGCACGTGCTGGCGCTCGACACGCGCGAGGTGAAGTGCGCGTGCCGGCCGTGCGGGCTGCTGTTCGAGCGCGCGGAGCGGATGCGGCTGATCCCGACCGACGTGACGCGGGTGGCGCCGCCGGCGGTCGAGCTGCCGGTCGACACCGTGTTCTTCGTCCGGACGAGCGGCGCGGTACGGGCGTACTACCCGAGCCCGGCGGGTGCGACCGAGTCGCTGCTGGACGTCGACGTGGACGTGGCGTTCGCCGACGACGTGGAGGCGCTGCTGGTCAACCGCGCGCGCGGCGCCTGGATCGTCCCGATCGACGCCTGCTACGCGCTGGTCGGGCTGATGCGCACGCACTGGCGCGGGATCACGGGCGGCGCCGACGTGTGGCGCGAGCTGGACCGGTTCTACGACGGGCTCGACGAACGGAGCTGACGCTGATGGAGCACGTGAAGGGGATCAAAGAGGGCAACGCGAAGGGCAACTACGAGAAGTCGCCCGGGCACAAGCCGGACGGCACGTCGACCGCGGTGCGCTCGACGGGAATCAACGCCGCCGCGCGCGAGCCGATCGACCCGCGGATGCCGAACCTGTCGCCGGCGTAGTGGTCGCGCTGGGCTTCGCCGTGGAGGGGGCCGAGCCGCTCGAGCGGGCGGCGGTCCCGACGCTGCGCTTCGCGCTGCGCGTCACCGCGGAGGTGCCCGTGCGATCGGTGCTGCTGGACGTGCAGGTGCAGATCGCCGCGCGCCGGCGGGGCTACGACGAGACGGCGCACGAGCGGTTGTTCGAGCTGTTCGGCCCGGTCGCGGACTGGCCGACGACGCTGCGCACGCTGCTGTGGACGCGGACGACGCTGGTCGTGCCCGCGTTCTCGGAGTCCGCGGTCGTGGCGCTGGACGTGCCGTGCACGTACGACTTCGACGTCGCCGCGTCGCGGTATCTGGACGCGTTGCGCGACGGCGTGGTGCCGCTGGAGCTCCTATTCAGCGGCAGCGTGTTCTACGACGCGGACGGGCGGCTGCAGACGACGCGGCTGTCGTGGGAGAGCGAGGCGGGCTTCGACCTTCCGGTCGCGGTCTGGAAAGCGACGCTGGAGCGGTACTTCCGCGGCACGGCGTGGGTGCGGCTGAGCAAGGAGAGCTTCGACCGGCTCTCGGCGTACAAGGCGCGCCACGCGCTGGCGTCGTGGGACGACGCGCTGGAGGCGCTCGGGCTGTGAACGCCGAGCTGCGTGCGCTGGCCGACGCGGTCATGTACGAGGGCTACATGCTGTGGCCGTACCGGGCGTCGGCGTTGAAGAACCGGCGGCGCTGGACGTTCGGGTGCGTGTTCCCGCCGGCCTGGACGGCGCGGCACCCGGACGACGGGTGCATGATGCGCACGCAGGTCCGGCTGGAGAGCGACCCGGCGGCGGTCGACGTCACCGTGCGGTTCCTGTGCGAGGGCGAGGAGCGGACGGTCGGCCCCGGGGCGTTCGACCTGGGCGTCGTCGAGGTGCGGGTCGAGGGGCCGCGGCTGACGGTCGAGATCCGCAACACGTCCCTGTGGGACGGCGAGGACCGCGACGAGGCGCTGCGGCACGCGCTCGGCTCGGCGCAGACGCTGCTGTCCGGCGGGCGCTTCGTGTCGGCCTCCGAGTCGGACTGCACGAACGTCGGCACGTGGCCGGTGCTCGTCGGCGAGGACGCGATGCTGTCGTCGGCGATCGTGCTGGAGGACCATCCGCGGATCGCGCCCGAGTCGCCCGGCGACCTGTTCGACGGCGGCGAGATCGACGGGCTGCTGGCGCTGAACATCCTCGCGCTGACCGACGCCGAGAAGGACGAGATGCGGCTGGACCCGCGCACGCGCGCGATCCTGGAACGCACGGAGGCGCTGACCGAGGAGCAGCTATGGACGCTGTCGGGGTATCGGTTGGAACGCGGGTGAAGCTGCGGCCGCGGCCGGGCGGCGACGTGTTCGACCTGGCGCTCGCCGGGCGCACGGCGGTGGTCGACGTCGTCGAGCGCGACACCGAGGGCAGCGTGCTGGTGGGCGTGCTCGTGGACGACGACCCGGGGCGCGAGCTGGGCGCCTACGGGCACCGGTTCTTCTTCTCCGCTGCCGAGGTCGAGCCGCTGCGGGTGCTGGTCGCCGGCATCGGGAACGTGTTCCTGGGCGACGACGGGTTCGGCGTGGCGCTGGCGCGGCGGGTCGGGCAGCGGACGGGGGTCGACGTGGTCGACTACGGGATCCGCGGCATGGACCTGGCGTACGCGCTCGCGTCCTACGACGTGGTCGTGCTGCTGGACGCGACGCCGCGCGGCGGCGCGCCCGGGACGCTCTACCTGATCGAGCCCGATCTGGATGGGTTGCCGCTCGACGTGGACGCGCACGCGATGCATCCGGTCTCGGTGCTCGCGCTGGCCCGGACGCTGGGCGGGGAGCTGCCGCGCACGCTCGTGCTCGGGTGCGAGCCGGCGGCGGTCGAGGAGTTCACGGAGCTGAGCGCGCCGGTCGAAGCGGCGCTCGGCGAGGCCGAGCGGATGCTCGACGCCGTGCTGTCGGACGTGCTGACGGGAAAGGAGACGTCATGAGGAACGCGATCATCGTGATCGGAGGCCTGGCCGCCCTGGCGGCCGCGGCGCTCGCGAGCATGCGCCCGGAGATCGAGCGCTACCTGAAGATCCGGGCGCTCTGATGCACCGGGTGCGCGTGCGGGTGGTCGAGGACGCGCTCGACGCCAACAACACGATCGCGCGGGCCAACCGGGCCGACTTCGACCGGGCCGGCGTGGCGGTGGCGAACCTGATGGGCGCGCCGGGCGCCGGTAAGACCGCGCTGCTGGAGCGGGTCGTGGGCTCGCTCGGGCCGCGCGTGGGCGTGCTCGAAGGCGACGTGGAGGGCACGCTGGACGCCGACCGGCTCGCGTCCCTGCACGTGCCGGTGACGCAGCTGCAGACCAGCGCCGGCTTCGGCGGCGAGTGCCATCTGGACGCGAACATGGTGCGCAGCGCGCTGCCGTCGATCGACCTGGAGGCGCTCGACCTGCTGGTGATCGAGAACGTCGGGAACCTGGTGTGCCCGGCCGAGTTCCGGGTCGGCGAGGACGTGCGGGTGATGGTCGCGTCGGTCACCGAGGGCGTCGACAAGCCGCTGAAGTACCCGCTGATGTTCCGGGCCTGCTCGCTGGTCGTGCTCAACAAGCTCGACCTGCTGCCGTACGTGGACTTCGACGTGGAGCGCTGGCGGGCCGGGCTGGAGGCGGTGCATCCGGGCGTCGAGACGCTGGAGGTGAGCGCGACGACGGGCGCGGGCGTGGACGCGTTCGGCGCGTGGCTCGCGGGGCTGCCGGCGCGCCGGCTCGTGCGTGCGTGACGGCGCCGACCGCGCGTTCTTCGGCGCCGAGTCGGCGCGGCTGGCCGCGGTCTGCGACGAGATGGCGGTGCGGTTCGGGCGCGGCGGGCGGCTGCTGGCGTGCGGGGACGAGTCCGACGCGCGGCACGTCGCGGTCGAGTTCGTCCATCCGGTGATCGTGGGCAAGCGGGCGCTGCCGGCGCTCGCGCTGCCGGCCTCGGTGCTGGCGCTGGAGGCCGAGGCGGACGACATCGTGATGGTCTTCGACGGGCGGTCGGTGACCGTGCTGGATGAGGTGTTCGCGCCGCCGGTGGACGATCCGTTCGTCGCCCAGGAGCTGATCGAGACGCTCTACCACGTGCTCTGGGAGCTGGTGCACGTGTTCATCGAGCACCGCGAGCGCTCGCCGGTGGGCGCGGGCGCGGCCGGGTTCCTCTATCCGTTCCTGGGCGCGTCGGAGGGTGCGGGGGACCTCGACGCGGTGCGGGCGGACGTGGCGCGGTCGATCGAGGCCAAGGCGGACGAGATCGCGGCGCTGCGCGCCGAGGTCCTGGCCGAGAACGCCGGCGTGCTGGAGGCGGCGGCGCGGGCCGTGGGCGGGCGCGTGCTGGCGCTCGGCAACGGCGGGTCGGCGACGGACGCGCTGGACGTCGTCGCCGATCTGCGGGCGCGCGGCATGCGCGCGCTCGACCTGACCGACGACCCGCCGATCCTGACCGCGATCGCCAACGACATCGGCGTCGAGGCGATGTTCGCGCGGCAGGTGATCGCGCACGGCCGCCCCGGGGACACGCTGCTGACGTTCTCGACGTCGGGTTCGTCGGCGAACGTGCTGGCGGCGCTGGCGGAAGCGCGCCGGCGCGGGCTGGTCACGGTCGCGTTCGTGGGCTACGGCGGCGGGCGGATCGCGGCCGAAGGGCTCGCGGACTTCGTGGTCGTCGTGCGCTCCGAGCACATCCCGCGGATCCAGGAAGCGCAGGCCAGCGCGTACCACACGCTCGTCGAGCTGGCGACGTGAGGGTCCGCGCGCGCGTGTCCGGCGTCGTCCAGGGCGTCGGGTTCCGGCCGTTCGTGCACGGGCTGGCGACCGAGCTGGGGCTGTCGGGCTTCGTGCTCAACGACGCCGAGGGGGTCCTGGTCGAAGTCGAGGGCGGGGAGGTCGACGCGTTCCTGGCGCGGCTGCGGGCGGAGGCGCCGCCGCTGGCGACGGTCGCGGACGTCGCCGCGGTGGTCGTGCCGGACGTCGGCGCGCCGGGGTTCGCGATCCGGCCGAGCCCGCCCGGCGGTGCGCCCGACGCGCCCGTCTCCCCCGACGTGGCGACGTGCGACGCGTGCCTGGCCGAGCTCTTCGACCCGGGCGACCGCCGCCACCGCTACCCGTTCATCAACTGCACCGACTGCGGCCCGCGGTTCACGATCGTCACCGGCGTGCCCTATGACCGGGCGGCGACGACGATGGCGGGCTTCACGATGTGCGCCGCCTGCCGCGCCGAGTACGAGGACCCGCGCGACCGGCGCTTCCACGCGCAGCCGAACGCCTGCCCGGTCTGCGGCCCGCGCGTGCGGCTGGTCGCGGACGACGCGATGCGGGGCGTCACCGGCGCGCCGCGCGACGACGCGGTCGCCGTGGCCGCCCGCGCTCTGCTCGCCGGCGCGATCGTGGCGGTCAAGGGAATCGGCGGGTTCCACCTCGCCTGCCGCGCCGACGACGAGGCCGCCGTCGCCCGCCTGCGCGCGCGCAAGCACCGCGAGGAGCGCCCGTTCGCGCTGATGGCCCGCGACCCGGCGGCGCTCATCGAGCCCGAGCCGGCGCTGCTCGCGCGCGAGCGGCCGATCGTGATCGCGCCGCGGCGGGCCGACGCGCCCGTCGCGGCCGCCGTCTCGCCGCGCACGCGCGAGCTCGGCGTGATGCTCCCCTACTCCCCGCTGCACCACCTGCTGCTGGCGGACGCCGGCGTGCCGCTGGTGATGACCAGCGGCAACGTGTCCGACGAGCCGATCGCGTACACCGACGCGGACGCGCTCGAGCGGCTGGCGGGCATCGCCGACCTGTTCCTGCTGCACGACCGCCCGATCCACACGCGCGTGGACGACTCGGTCGTGCGCGGCGGGCGGCTCGTGCGCCGCTCGCGCGGGTACGTGCCGGGCACGCTGCCGCTCGCGCCCGCGCCGCCGCTGCTGGCGGTCGGCGCCGAGCTCAAGTCGACGTTCGCGCTCGCCCGCGACGGCCGCGCGTGGGTCGGCCACCACGTCGGCGACCTGCGCAACTACGAGACGCTGCGTTCCTTCACCGACGGCATCGCGCACTTCCAGCGGCTGTTCGCGGTCGCGCCCGAGCACGTCGCGCACGACCTGCACCCCGAGTACCTGTCGACCAAGCACGCGCTCGCGCTCGACCGGCCCGCGCTCGCCGTCCAGCACCACCACGCGCACCTCGCCGCCTGCCTGGCCGAGCACGGGCGCACGCACGGCGCGGGCGCGATCTACGACGGCACCGGGTACGGCACCGACGGCACGGTCTGGGGCGGCGAGCTGCTCCGCGGCGACCTGCGCGCGTTCGAGCGCTTCGGCCACCTGCGGCCGGTGCGGATGCCCGGCGGCGAGGCGGCGATCCGCGAGCCGTGGCGGATGGCCTGCGCGTGGCTGCTGGAGATCGGCGAGACGGCGCCGCGCCTGAACCCCGAGCGCTGGGACGCGGTCGCCCAGCTCGCCCGCACCGGCCTCGCCTCCCCGCTGACGACGAGCATGGGCCGCCTGTTCGACGCCGTCGCCGCGCTCTGCGGCCTGCGCCTGACCGTGACCTACGAGGGCCAGGCGGCGATCGAGCTGGAGGCCGTGGCGGACCCGCGCGAGCGCGCCGCGTACCCGTTCGACGTCGTCGCGGCGGCGAGCGGCGACCGCGCACGGGCGGGCGGAGAGCCCGCGCCCGGCGGCGAGCCCGCGCCGGGCGGCGAGCCGGCGGCGGCCCGCGAGACCCCGCGCGCGGCGCTCGTCCTCGACCCCCGTCCGGCGCTCGCGGCGATCCGGCGCGATCTCGGACGCGGCGTCGACGTGGCGCGGATCGCCGCCCGCTTCCACAACGCCGTCGCCGACGTCACCGCGCGGGCGCTCGCGGACGAGCCGGTCGTCGTCCTCTCCGGCGGCGTCTTCCAGAACCGGCTCCTGCTCGCGCGCACGCTGGAACGTCTCCCCCACGCGCTCACGCCGGCGCAGCTCCCGCCCAACGACGGCGGCATCGCGTACGGTCAGGCGGCGATCGCCGCCGCGGTCCTAGGCCCAGCGACCGATGAGACCGCACCCGCACGCCCCGTAACGTAAGGCACCGACGATGGCCACCGCCGACAGCACCGCGTTCCGCGCGCTCTCCGACGTCGTGCTCGCGATCGCCGCCGAGCACGAGGTCGAGCCGGTCCTCGAGCGCCTCGTGCACTCCGCCCGCGAGCTGGCCGGCGCCCGCTACGCCGCGCTCGGCATCCCGGACGGCGAGGGCGCGTTCGCCAGCTTCATCACCGCCGGCATGAGCGACGAGCTGATCGCGGAGATGGGCCCGCTCCCGCGCACGCACGGGATGCTCGGCGCGATGCTGACCTCGCCCGAGCCGCACCGCACCGACGACATCACGCAGGACCCTCGCTTCCGCGGCTGGTGGCCGCGCGGGCACCCGATGATGCGCTCGTTCCTAGGCGTCCCGATCGTCACCCGCGGCGAGATCCTCGGCGCGCTCTACCTGACCGAGAAGGTCCACGCGCCATCGTTCTCGGCCTCCGACGAGAAGCTGATCGGGCTGCTCGCCGCCCACGCCGCGATCGCGATCGAGAACGCGCGCCTGCACGAGCGCTCGCGCGAGCTGAGCGTCATCGAGGAGCGCAACCGGCTCGCGCGCGAGCTGCACGACAGCGTCACCCAGCGCCTGTTCGGCGTCGCGCTCGCCGCCGAGTCCGCGGCGACCCTGCTCGAGCGCGACACGCACGCCGCCGCCACCGAGATCGAGCGCGTCTCCGCGCTGGCCCGCGAGGCGATGGAGGAGCTGCGCGCCGTCGTGTTCGAGCTGCGTCCCGCGTCGCTGGAGGCCGAGGGCCTGGCGACCGTCCTGCGCAAGCACGTCGACGTGCTCCGCCGCGTCGCCGGCCGGCGCATCGAGCTGCGCGTCTGCGACGTCCCGCGGCTCGCGCCCGCCACCGCCGCCCAGGTCCTGCGGATCGCTCAGGAAGCGCTCGGCAACGCGCTCCGGCACGCCGGCGCGACCCGCATCGACGTCGGCCTGCACGCGAGCGACGGCACGCTCACGCTCGTCGTCGCCGACGACGGCTGCGGGTTCGACCCGTCCGGCGAGGTCCGCGGCCAGCGCCTCGGCCTGACGTCGATGGAGGAGCGCGCCACCGAGCTCGGCGGGACCCTGCGCATCGCGTCCACCCCGGGCGCGGGGACGACGGTCCGCCTCGAGGTGCCGGCGTGATCCGCGTCCTGCTCGCCGACGACCACGCGGTCGTGCGCCAGGGCCTGCGCACGTTCCTCGACCTGCAGCCGGACATCGAGGTCGTCGCCGAGGCCGCCGACGGCGAGGCGGCGCTCGACGCCGTCCAGCGCACCGACCCCGACGTCGTCCTGCTCGACCTCGTGATGCCGAAGCTGGACGGCATCAAGACCCTCAAGCGCCTGCGCGAGGCTCGCGCGCGCATCATCGTCCTGACCAGCTTCGGGGACGACGACAAGCTGTTCGCCGCGCTCCGCGCGGGCGCCGCCGGCTACCTGCTCAAGGACGTCGAGCCGGCCGAGCTGGTCAAGGCGATCCGCGCCGCCCACGACGGCACCGCCCCGCTGAGCCCGGCGATCGCCACCCGCGTGGTCGAGGAGATCGCCCACGGCGGCGGCGCGCCCGCGGTCGTGGACGACCTCACGCCGCGCGAGCGCGACGTGCTCGTCCTGATCGCCCGCGGGCGCTCCAACAAGGCGATCGCGCTGGAGCTCGGCGTCGCCGAGAAGACGGTCAAGACGCACGTCTCGCACATCCTCGGCAAGCTCGGTCTCAGCGACCGCACGCAGGCCGCGCTATTCGCGGTCCGCCACGGCCTCGCGACAGGCTGACCCGCCGCCCGCCACCGGCCCGCTGAGCAGGCCGCCGAGCCCCGGGCGCGGCCGCGGGTCCGGGTCGGGCAGCACGTAGCCGTTGCGCGAGACGTAGTTCCAGCTCGGCCCGTGCCGCGCGATCCGCTCGACCGCCGCCAGCAGCCGGTCGACGTCCTCGGCGCCGGTGCCGACCCCGATGCTCGCGCGCACCGCCGGCCCGCCGAAGTGCGCCATCAACGGGTGCGCGCAGAACGAGCCGTCGCGCACGCCGATGCCGTGCTCGGCGCCGAGCGCCGCCGCCAGCAGGTCCGGCTCGACCCCGTCGACGTTGAAGCTGACGACGCCGACGCGGTCGCTCCCCCACAGCTCGTAGGTGTGCGCGCCGATCGCGTCGAGCCCGGCCAGCAGCCGCTCGAGCAGCTCCTGCTCGTGGGCCTGGATGCGCTCCCAGCCGACGCCCGCGAGCGCGGCCGCCGCGGCGGCCAGCGCGACCGCGCCGAGCGCCGCCGGCGTCCCGCCCTCGTGGCGCGCCGGGCCGGTCGCCCAGTCGACGCTGTCGACCGTGACGCTGCGCACCGCGCCGCCGCCCGCGAGGTGCGGCCGGCCGCGGTCGAGCCAGTCCGCGCGCCCGACGAGCACGCCCGCGCCGTACGGCGCGTACACCTTGTGCCCGGAGAACGCGACGTAGTCGACGTCCCAGCCGCCGATGTCGAGCGGGCGGTGCGCCGCCAGCTGCGCCGCGTCGAGCGCGACGCGCGCGCCGTGGCGGTGCGCGAGCCGCGCGATCTCCTCGACCGGCCAGACCTCGCCGGTCACGTTGGACGCGCCCGTGACCGACACCAGCGCGCGCCGCCCGCCGAGCGCCCGCAGCTCCGCGTCCAGCGTCGCCAGCGCGTCGGCGGGGCTCGCCGGGAGCGGCAGGTGGCGCACGTCGCCGCGGCGCCACGGCAGGAGGTTCGCGTGGTGCTCGGCGGCGAACGTCACCACCGCGGTGTCCGGCGGCAGCGCGCCCGCGAGCAGGTTGAGCGCGTCGGTGGTGTTGCGCGTGAACAGCACGAGGTCGTCCGCCCGCGCGCCGGTGAAGGCGCGCACGACCTCGCGCGCCTGCGTGTACGCCTCGGTGCTGACGATCGACGCGAAGCCCGCGCCGCGATGGACGCTGCCGTAGTACGGCAGCAGCTCCGCGACGACGTCGGCGACCGCACGCAGCGCCGGGGCGCTCGCCGCGTTGTCGAGGTTGACGTAGCGGACCTGCTCGCCGTCGACGAGCGGGACCCGCAGGTCACCGCCGACCAGCTCCAGGAGCCGGCCGGCGGCGTGTGTCTGCGTCGCGGCGATGACGAGCCCCTACTTCTTGACCTTGATCGAGGCCCCGGACGCCGAAGCGGCCAGGTACTTCTTGTCGCCCGGCCACGAGATCGTGACCTTCCACGTGCCGCGCGCCAGCTTCGGCAGCTTCACGGTGACCGTGCCGCGCACCAGCTTGCCGGTGATGGTCTTGGTGGTCTTGCCCTTCTTGAGCTTGATCTTCACCTTGCCGCCCGGCTTCGCGAGGCCCTTGGCGGCCGCGATCGTGATCCTGTACTTGCCGGCCCGCCTGGTGGTCGGCGCCTTGGTCACCTTGCCCGCGACCTTGCCCGTCTTCACGCGCGTGGACGTGATCACGACCGGCGGTGGCGGCGGCGTGATGACCGCCGGCGGCGCCGCGAACGTGTCCGGCGGCGGCGGGGGCGCGATCTCGTCCGCGGGCGTGACCGTGAGCGAGCCGGTGTCCGTGAACGGGGCGAGCTGGAGGTCACCCGGGTAGGACAGCGTGAACGCGTACGTGCCCGCGGGCAGCGCCGGCAGCGTGAAGGACGCGCTGCCGGAGGCGATCGCGGCCGACGCCGAGGCGACGGTCGCGCCGCCCTGCGTGACCACCAGCGACAGGGTGCCCGTGGCGGTGGCGCCGTACGCGTTCGCGAGCGTGACCGAGACCGTCGGCGCGGTGCCGGCCTGGACCGGGTTCGCGGTCACCGTCCGGGTCGAGGTCACGCCGTTCGGGAGCCCGGCGAAGAAGACCTCGACGGCGTGCACGGCGGCGAGCCCGCCGAGGACGCTGCCCGGCGTGGTCGCCTCGCCCCACGCGTTGTTGAGCGTGTTCTTGCGCGACTGCGCGATCGCCCACGGGGCGAACACCGGGGTCAGCTTCGCGATCGTCTCCGTGTCCTGGGGCGTCGCCTTGTACGCGGCCAGGAGCGCGGCCCGCGCCTCGGTGAGGTTCGCCGGCGCCGCCGCGCCGAGCGCCGCCAGCGCGGCCGACAGGTCCGCCGGCCCGACGTTGACGGTGCCGCTGGTGCTGCTGGTGGCGCTCACGCTGCCGTTGCCGGCGGCGTTGTAGGTCACGTTCGCCTTCTCGCCGGCGACGAGGTACTGGCCGGCGTCCGCGTCGGTCGCGGTGTTCACCTTCAGCGTGTTCGGGTCCGTCCGCCAGGTGACGTTCGCCAGCTTGGCGTTGATCGTGGCCCAGATCGGTGCGGCCTGCGGGATCGTCGAGATGCCGAGCTGGTTGGGCTGCGGGTGGGTGAACCACCACTGCGACATGTACTCGGTGTACGTGCCGTCGTTGTCGTCGATCAGCCACTGGCGCGTGACGCCGCCGTTGGGCGCGCCGCCGGCCTTGCCCTCATAGCCGATCAGGAACGGCACCTGCAGCTTGCGCGTGGAGATCGCGGTGCCGCTGGTGTCGCCGCCCTTGAAGTACGTGACCGGGGTCGTCGCCGGGTCGTACTGCGTCTTGATGTTGGTGAGGTACTGGGCCAGCACGTCGCCGTACAGGGACGTCGGGGTGGCGAACTGCGTCGACCCGTTGTTGTGGGTGTTGCGCACCTGCAGCGGGTTGACCGCGCGGGTGGTGCTGCCGCCGGCGAGGCCGCCGTCGAGCACGGTGTCGAAGTTGAAGACCCGGACGTCCTGCTCCTGCGCGTACCGGTTGACCGCGTCGAGCACGGGCCGCGTGTTCGGGCACCAGGTGCCGCCGAACAGGATCACCGCGTTCGCGTCCGTCGCGTGCTCGAGCAGGTCGACCAGCTCGGGGTAGGTGATCTGGTCGATCCGCCAGCCGTCGGCGTCGGCGGCGTCGGTGAGGACCGGGTGGTCGTTGCCGCGGGCGAACGAGTTGGCCTGCGTGACCTGCTTGGCGTTGACCTCGTCCTTCCACCAGGCGAACTGGTCGAGCTGCGCGAGGCTCGCCCCGCCGGCCGTGCCGATCGCCGTGGTCACGTCGGCCTTCGCCGCGTCGGACGTGGGCTGCTCGGTCAGGTCGACCCAGGCGGCGATCTTGGCCGCCTGGCCGCCGGCCGTCCGGCTCTTGTCGTAGACGAAGAAGACGCTGTGGAGCACGTTCGCCGGCGTCGCGGTCGAGTAGTCGTAGAGCGCGCCGCCGTCGGGGTCGCCGACCTTCGTGCTGGCGCCGGCGGCCGCACCGGCGTCGTTGACGGTCGCGGTCTGCGTGGTGGCCGTCACCGTCGCCGACTCGCTGTTGAGGTCGTTGACGGTCGCGGTGACGCCGTTGCCGAGGTACTGGCCGACCACGTTCAGCCACGCGTTGCCGTACTTCGTCCGCGAGGCGTCCGGCAGCGCGATGGCGCCCGGCTCGCGGATGTCGAGCCGGGGCTCGGTGACGTCGCCGACCTTGGCGTTGCCCGAGAGGTTCGGGTTGAACCAGTAGACCCGCTTGGCGCCGCGGGCCTTGGCGACCGCCTCGACGTCGCGGGCGCGGGCGGCGAAGGACGGGTCCGTGGCCGGGTCGCCGATCAGGAACGCGAAGGTGCCCGGCTGCTGCAGCAGCCACTGGAAGCGGTCGTAGGTGACCGACTCGATCGCCGGGGCAGTGTCCGTGCTCGGCAGGCCGAGCGCGTGCTGCAGGTACGTCGCGTGCGTGTACGTCGTCGTCGGGGCGGCGGCGCTCGCCGTGCTCGGCACGAGCGCAGCGGCCGCGGCCAGCGCCACCGCCGCCCGCGTCCACCGGTTGAGGAGCTTCACAGTCGTCCTTTCCTGTCTGTCAGTAGTCCTGCGATCGGTCACCAGCGACCCACCCCCCGGCTGCGGGCGAACCCGCGGAGCAGGAGGCCGAGGCCGGCCACGGAGAAGAGCGCGGCGAGAATCGCGACGCCGGCGAAGCGCGTGTCGCTGCCGCCGCCGACCTCCGCGCTGGCGAGCTTGTACTGCGCGGTGGTGGGCGCGGCGGCCGCGGTGGTCGTCGCGGGCGTGGTCGCGGCGGCGTTCGCGGCCGGGTCGGCCGCGGCGGGGTCGGTCGTCGCGGCCGGATCGACCGCCGCCGGATCAGTCGTCGCGGCCGAATCGACCGCCGCCGGATCGGTCGTCGCGGCCGGGTCGGCCGCCGCCGGATCGGTGGTCGCGGCCGGGTCGGCGTCGGCCGTGGACGTGTCGCTCGCGGCCGGCGTGCCGCTGCCGCTCGCCGTGGGGGACGCCGTCGCGTGGCTGCTGCTGCTCGTGCTCGTGCTGCGGCTCGGTGCCGGCGTGCTGCTCTTGCTCGGTGACGAGGCGGCCGGCTTCGACGTGCTCTGCTTCGACGCGTGGCTCTTGCTCTTGGGCGAGCTCTTCGTCTTCGTGCTCTTGCTCGACGGGCTCGACGCGGCGGGGGTCGACGCGGCGGGCCCGGACGCCGCCGGCGCGGACGCCGCGGGGGCCGACGCCGCGGGGCCGGAGGCGGCGGGGCTCGTCGCGGTCGGCGTCGCGACGGGCTTGGACGCCGTGGGGGTCGGCGTCGGCGTGCCGGCGGTCTGCTGCGCCTTCCAGGTCTGGTAGGAGCTGATCCGCGACCACTCGGTCCAGTGCGCGGTCGTCAGCAGGTTGCCGTCGCCGTCGTAGTACTGGATCTGGTCGGCGGCGAAGTCGTACTGGATGTTCGGGATCGGCGTGCAGGCCTCGTCGTCGTAGCCCGGCAGCGTATCGAGCCCGTCGTGGTAGGTCTGCCCGTCGATCTTGACCGTGATCGGCGCCGGGTGCTGCGCCGGGTTGCTGACGCCCTGCGCGTGCGCGGCGGGCGCCAGGGCCAGGCTCAGCACGGCGGCGCCGAGGGCCGCGGCCGAGCGCCTCCGGCGGTGCACAACGTTCACTGTCTGCGTCTCCTGTCGGTCTCTGGGTTCAAGTCGTCGCGCAGGGGCGAGCGGCCCCGGCGGGGTGGGTGCTGCGGCGGTGCGGCTGAGCGGGCTGACCGCGGGCGCGGTCAGGACGTCACGGGTCCGGGCCCGTACAGACGCGCGGCGTCATCGCGCGCCCACCAGCTCGGGGGGCGGCGCGGCCACGGGCGGGTGGTACGCCGGCGCCGGCGCCACCAGCACAGGCGGCTCTTCGACGAACGTCGTCCGCCCGTGGAAGATGTCGTCGTCGAGCAGGCCCGTCTGGCGGGCCACGACGGTCGCGCTGACCGCGGCCGCGGTGACGTTCGTGGCCGTGCGCGCCATGTCCGCGATCACGCCGATCGGGATCGTCGCGGCGACGAACTCGAGCGGCAGCCCGGCCGCCGCCATCACCGTGGCGGCCGACACGGTCGCCGCGCCCGGGACGCCGGCGACGCCGACCGAGACGATCACGCTCAGCAGCGCAAGCACCGCGTACTGGCTCAGCGAGTACGAGAGCCCGTACGAGTTGATGCCCCAGATCGCGATCATGATCGGCCAGATGCCGGCGCAGCCGGGCATGCCGATCGTCGCGCCGAGCGGCGCCGTGAAGTGCGCGATCTCCGAGTGCACGCCGACCTGGCGCGTCAGCTGCCCGGTCGTCACCGGCAGCGTGCCGATGCTGCTCTGGGTCGTGAACGCGGTCAGCTGCGCGGGGAAGATCTTGCGGAAGAACGCGACCATCGGCACGTCCGCGAACACTTCGAGGATCACGCCGTTGAGCACGTACGCGTGCAGCATGCACGCCGCCCAGACGAGCGCCAGCAGCCAGACGAGCGACTTGAAGTCGCCGCCCAGGTTCGTGCTGCTGCCGACCATGTAGGCGGTCAGCACGACGATCGCGTACGGGGTGAGCCGGATGACGTAGCCGACGACCTTGAAGACGACGAGCTTGAGCGCCTCGGCGCCGTCGCGGAACGGCCGCACCTTCTCGGGCTCCTTCTCGGCCAGCGACAGGTACGCGACCGAGAGCGTGACCGCGATCAGGATGATCGGGATGATGTCGTTGGCGCTGAAGTTCTGCACGACGTTGGTCGGGAAGAAGCCGACGACCACCTGGCCGAAGCTCTGCACCTGGCCCTGGATGGCGTCGGTCGAGACGTCGGCGAGCTCACGGTGCACGCCGTGGCCGGGCCGGAAGACGAACCCGAGGCCGAGCGCCAGCATCACGGCGAGCGCGTTGCTGAGCAGCAGCCAGAAGACCGAGCGCAGGCCGATCGTGCGCAGCTTGGCCAGGCCGCCGAGCGAGAGGATCGACGAGATGATCGCCAACAGGATCAGCGGACCGACCGTGGCGAGCAGAACATTGATATAGATCCGGCCGATCGGATTGATCGCTTCGACGTGGTCCTGGGCCACGAGGCCGATCGGGACGCCGATCGCCAGCGCGCTGAGCGCGACGAAGCTGAAGTGCACCTGCCGCCGGCGCAGCCACCAGATACCGGCCCAGCTCAGCGCCACCGCGGCGAGCGTTGCCAGTCCTGACCACGTGAAGTTCATAGTGCGTTCGACCCTCCAGCAGACCCGATGCGAGCGACCGGCGGTTAATGTACACGAAACCGATCGGGTTATGTGGGTTTTTGCGATCCGGCGCTGTCCCTCCACTTGCTCGGTGAGCCCATCGCGATCGGCAGCTCGCTCGTGCTTGGCCCGATGATGGCCGAGCCATGGTCATGGTCAGCCGGCGAGCGAGACGAAGCTGCCGACGATGGCGCCGTAGGCGATGTGAGCGCTCAGGTTGATCAGTGGGGTGCGCAGCCCGTAGTTGCGCATCATGAACCCGGGCGGTTCGAGCAGCGCGGTCGTGGGCGCGGCGGTGAGCGGACTGGCCATGCGCGGATGCACGAGCGGAAGCAGGATGTTGACTAGCGCGGTGCCGCTGAAGAGGCCGTGCGCGAGTCCGAAGATCGCGCCGAGCCACCAGCCGCTGGTGTCGATCGCGCGAAAGACGGCGTAGTAGGCGAGCGCGAAGGCGAGTCCGGCGACGAAGTGCAGGGCGTAGCCGATCGCCTTGGCGCGGGTGCGGTTGGCGGTGAATGCGGTGCCGAGCAGGAATGGGAGGTCCATGCGCGTCAGTCCCATTTCACTGCCGAAGCGCAGGATCGTCGTCAGCATCACGGTGCCGGCGAAGCCGCCGGCGAGTGCTCCCGCGACGCTCATCTGTCGATCTTTTCGGCGATGGCGTGCGCCGTGCTGATCAACGCGAGGTGCGACAGCCCTTGGGGGAAGTTGCCCAGGAACGCGCCGGTGCGGGGGTCGGTCTCCTCGGCGTAGAGTCCGACGTCGTTGGCGAGTGCGACGAGCGCGTCCATCAGCTCGCTGGCCTCATGCGTCCGGCCGGTGCGGGCGAGCGCCTCGGCGAGCCAGAACGAGCAGGCCAGAAACGCTCCCTCGGCGCTGGTGAGGCCGTCCTCGCCGCTGTAGCGGCGCACGTAGGGGCCGTCGGCCAGCTCGTGGCGGACGCCGTCGACGGTCTGTATCCAGCGGTCTGAGCTGCTGTCGCCGTAGCCGAGGAGGAGCCCGAGCAGGACCGAGGCGTCGAGCTCCTGGTCATCGGCGGCGCGCGCATACCAGCCCTTGGCCTCGCAGAAGCAGCGACCTTCGACGAACGCGCGGACCTCGTCGCGCTCCTGGCGCCAGCGTTCGATATGGGCGGTGCGCAGGTAACCGGCTTCGGCGAGCCGCAGCGCGCGGTCGAGCGCGAGCCAGCACATCATCTTCGATTGCGTGAAGTGCCGCGGTTGGCTGCGGACTTCCCAGATCCCGGCGTCGGGTTGACGCCAGGCCGTGCAGACGTAATCGGCGATCTCGGCCAGCCTGCTGGCGATGTCGCGATCGAGCCGCCCGTTGGCTTGCGCGTAGATCCAGGCCGTTTGCAGCAGCTCGCCGTAGGTGTCGAGCTGGAGTTGATCGGCGGCCGCATTGCCGGTGCGCACGGGATGCGAGCCGCGGTAGCCCGCCAGTGGCAGCTCGCGCTCTGTGGCGTGGACGCCGCCATCGAGGCGGTAGAGCACGTTCAGCCGCGGATGGGTGAGCTGGGAGGCGTGCATCAGCCACCAGAAGTACGCGTGCGCCTCCAGCGGGCACCCGAGCGTCAGGAACGCGTCGAGCGTGAACGCCGAGTCGCGCACCCACGAGAAGCGATAGTCCCAGTTGCGCTCGCCGCCGATCGCCTCCGGAAGCGACGTGGTCGCCGCCGCGGCGACGGCGCCGGACGGCGCGAAGACGAGCAGCTTGAGCGCAAGGATGCTGCGCAGCACCGCGTCGCGCCACGGTCCGCGGTAGCGGCGGGCCCGCGTCCAACCGCGCCAGGTCGAGATCGTGTGCTCGAGCCGGTCATCGAGCTCGGATCGAGTAGGCAGGACGAGCGGCTCCTGGGTGGCTGCGCACAACGCGACGGTGGCGCGCGTGCCGACGCCCGCCTCGAAACGGCCGCTGATGGCGTCGGGGGAGAGCTCGGGTTCACCGGCACCCCAGGCGCTGACGGCGAACGCGGCCGATCCCGCAGCGGCGACCGCGACGCCTGCACGGCGAGCGATCCGCGCCGGCTCTCGCCCGTAGGCGAAGCGCGGCTCGATCCGCCAGCGCATCGCCACTCGCCCGGAGAGGCCCTCGACGCGGCGCTGCAGCTCACGCGCCGGGCCGAGCCGGCCGTCTGGCAACGTGAGCGCGTCGGTGACTCGCACGACGCCGCGCGCGGTCGAGAACGTCGTCTCGAGCACGTTGGTGCCAGGCAGATAGCGTCGCGTGGCCGCGAACGGATCCTCGGGCGCGAGCGAGAAGCATCCTCCGCGCTGGGCATCGAGCGCGGCCGCGAACACGCTGGGCGAGTCGACGTCGGGCAGCGGCAGCCAATCGATCTGCCCGTCGCGTGCCACGAGCGCGACGGTACGGCCGTCGCCGAGCGCAGCGTAGTCGCGAATCGGCGCGTAGCCACCGATCCGCCGCGGCGCCTGAGCGAGACCAGTGACCGTGGCGGCGAGATCGGTCAAGCGGGAGCGAGATCCGAGAGCTTGGACTCGATGCACGCGAGCAGCTCGCGGTAGGAGCCGCAGAAGGCATCGACGCCCTCGCGCTCGAGCTGGGCGGTGATCGCGGCGAGGTCGACGCCCGCCTCGCCGGCTTGGTCGAGCACGCGCTCGGCGTCGCTGACGTCACTGTCGAGGGCGTGCTCGACGTCGCCGTGGTCGGCGAACGCCAGCAGCGTCTTCTCGGGCATGGTGTTGACGACGCCGGGGACGATCAGCCGCTCGACGTAGAGCACGTCGGAGTAGGCGGGGTCCTTGGTGCCGGTGCTGGCCCACAGCGGTCGCTGCGGTCGCGCGCCGGCCGCCTCGAGCTTCTGCCAGCGCTCGTCGGCGAAGCGCTGCAGGTAGCGACCGTAGGCGCGGTGGGCGTTGGCGATCGCGACGTGCCCGCGCAACGGCGAGTCGGAGGGCAGCGCGGCATCGGCCTTGGTGTCCACGCGCGAGACGAAGAACGACGCGACCGAGGCGATCCGCTCCAGCGGCTCGCCCGCCCCCGCGCGGCGCTCCAAGCCGCGTAGGTAGGCGTCGATGACCTGCTCATGGCGCTCGACGGAGAACAACAGCGTGACGTTGACGTTGACGCCGTGCGCCGTCAGCTGCTCGATCGCCGGTACGCCAGCTGCGGTCGCCGGCACCTTGATCATCACGTTGGGCCGGGCGAGTCGCCGCCACAGCTCGAGCGCCTGGTCGATCGTCGCGTCGGTGTCGTCGGCCAGGTCGGGCGTGCACTCGAACGAGACGAACCCGTCCCGGCCGCCGGTCTGCTCGTAGAGCCCGCGCAGCACGTCGGCGGCCGCGCGGACGTCGTCGAGCGCGAGCGCGAAGAACAGCTCCTGCGGGTCGCGGACATCCTGTCCGACGAGCGCGCGCAGCTGCTCGTCGTAGCGGTCGGAGCCGGTGATCGCCGTCGCGAAGATTGTCGGGTTCGACGTCGCGCCGCTGACCTGGCAGTCGCGCACCAGCCGTGCGAACTCGCCGCTGTCGAGCAGCTCGCGCGAGAGCGTGTCAAGCCAGATCGAAACCCCGGCCTCGTGCAGGCGCTCCAGGCGACTCATGCGCTCGTCTCCGCGGGAAGCAGGTCGCGCAGCGGCACATCGGGATCGGCGAGGCGAGCCTGGTCGATCGGCGCCCGTGCGCGGATCAACGCCTGGACGTCCTCGTTGACGTCCCACACGTTGACGTTCATGCCGGCCAGCACGCGGCCCCGCTTGAGCCAGAAGGCGATGAACTCACGGCCGGCCGGGTCGCCCCGGAAGACGACCTCGTCCCAGTCGGTCGCGTAACCCGAGTACTCCATCCCGATCTCGTACTGATCGGAGAAGAAGTACGGGATGCGCTCGTAGGCGGCTTGCCGGCCGAGCATGCTCCGGGCGGCGACCGGTCCCTGGTTGAGCGCGTTGGCCCAGTGCTCGACGCGGACCCGCGCCCCGTAGAAGGGATGCTGCGCGTTGGCGATGTCGCCCGCCGCGTAGACGTTGGGCGCGCTGGTGCGCAGGTGCTCGTCGACCAGGATCCCGTTGTCGACGTCCAAGCCGGCGGCCTGCGCGAGCTCGACGCGCGGCGCGACGCCCACGCCGACCGCGACGAAGTCGGCCTCGACGCGGCGGCCGTCGGCGAGCCGCACCGCATTGACCTGCCGGTCGCCCTCGATCGCCTCCACGCGGGCCTCGCCGACGAACGTCACACCGTGATCGGCGTGGATGTCACGGTAGATCGCGCCCAGCTCGGGCCCGAGCACCCGCTCCAGCGGCAGCGCCGCCGCCTCGAGGATCGTCACCTCGCAGCCGCGCTGCCGCGCCGAGGCAGCGACCTCGGCGCCGATCCACCCCGCGCCGATCGTCACCAGCCGCCCCCCGGCATCGATCCGCCTGCGGATCGCGTCGGAATCCTCCACGCTGCGCAGATAGAGCACGCCGTCGAGCTCGCCGCCAGGAAGCGGCAGGCGCCGAGGCTCGGCGCCAGTGGTCAGCAGCAGCCGGTCGAAGCCGAGCGTCTCGCCGCCGGCGAGTGACACCGCGCCCGCCGCCGGATCGATCCGCTCCACCCGAGTCGAGGTGCGAAGCTCGATCTGCGTATCGGCGTAGAAGGACTCGTCATGGACGTAGGGCTTGCCTTCGGTCTCGCCACGCAGGTAGTCCTTCGAGAGCGGCGGACGCTCATACGGGCGCTCCGTTTCGGCGCCGAGAAGCACGATGCGTCCATCGAAGCCCTCCTCGCGCAGCGTCTCGGCGGCCTTGGCGCCGGCCAAGCCGGCACCGACGATGACGAACGTCTGGTCGGCCATCATGCGCTCCCTCCGGTCAGGTTCAGAAACTCCTGGCGCGTGCGCGGGTCGTCGCGCACCAGCCCACGCAGCGCGGAAGTGACGGTCCTGGCGCCCGGACGGCAGACGCCGCGCAGCGACATGCACATGTGCTCGGCCTCCAGCACCACGCCCACGCCCTTGGGCTCGAGGTGCTGCTCGAGCCAGTCGGCGATCTGCGTCGTGAGGCGCTCCTGCACCTGCAGCTCGCGCGAGAACAGCTCCACGACACGGGCCAGCTTGGACAAGCCGACGATGCGCTCCGCCGGCAGGTACGCGACATGCGCGACGCCATGGAACGGCAACAGGTGGTGCGTGCACAAGGAACGGAACGTGATGTCGCGCACCACCACGAGCTCGTCGTAGCCTGCCTCGTTCGGAAACGTCGTCGCCTCGAACGGCTCCGGAGTCAACAGCTCAACGTAGGTATCGGCCATACGACGCGGTGTCTCGCGCAATCCCGGCGCCCCGAGGTCCACGCCCAGCGCCGCGAGCAGATCGCCCGCGGCGCGCTCGGCCGCGGCCCGATCGACCCGCGGACTGACTCCCGGCAGCCCGGCGACACGTGCTCGCGACAACGGACGATGGCCGTCACGGTCTACAGCAGCGACAATCGAGTTCATACTGCTTTGGCGTTCCGCGACCACCAAATCTTACGTGCGACGCTACCTACTCGACGCTGCCGGCGCGAAGCACTCGCGCGACGGCCACGGACGCGATCGCGTCGGAGCACGTCTGCGCGGCGGATACGGGACTGGCGAACCGCCGAAGGTCTGAGCTTGAGGGGGAATCCACCGCTGGACTCGGTTGCGCCCCCGAGGGATGCCTCGCATCCGGCGCCAGCAGGTCCCGGCGCTCGCGGACGTAGCCGACCGGCTGGGTCAGGTCGGCCTCGCGCGGGATCCGCAGAGACATCGCTTCGGCAAGTTCCGGGCCGTGCTCGTGACGGCGCAGCCAGACGATCTTGCAGTGTTCGGGCGGGCGAACCACTCTCCCTCCGGATCGCGGCCTGGGACGCGGGCGCGCGAGGGCGTCACTACGACCAGTGACATCGCGCTCGGTCCATATCGACTCGTTGAACGCGCATCGGCATTTCTTCGTTCACGAGCAAGCGCGGCGCTCGACCGCCACGGCACCTCGCCGGCGTTCCGTCCGCACTGACGACGCACCTCCAGAGCACCTCCTCGCCCTGACGACGTCACGGACTCGCCCAACGAGATCGATGATCGACCCGCCCCCCAAGCGTCAGGCGATGGACGGATAGGTGATCTGACCGTTTCGGACGCACGCGTGCTCGCTGAGCGAAGCCGCCCGCGTGATGGTGGCCGACATGATGTGCGCGACCTCGACCCCGGCAATGATCAGCGCGTCAGCGATCAACCTTCGATGACAGCGCCACGGCACGGCTTCGCTGCACATGATCGCCGGGCGATGATCGGTGGCCAACTCGAGCAACTCGTCCAGGCCGGCTCTGAAGTCGTCGCTCGCCATGTAGTCGGCGTAGTCACGGAACGCCTTCACCCGCCACGCGTCGTTCTCGCTCTGCACTCCGGTCGAGGTGTACCGTCGGCCACCAAGCCGCTGGATCCACCGGTACTCGATGTCATCCGGCAACGCTTCGATGATCGACGACTGGTTCCACTGCGGTGACAGTCGCGATCCTGGAAACCGTCGAACGTCGACCAAGCTCGTGACCTCGTTGCGCCGTAGCATCGTCAGCACGTCGTTGAACTCGCGAGTCGAATGCCCGACCGTGAAAATCCTGCTCACTCTCACTGCTGCTCAGCCTTCTCCAGCGCGCGCCCCTTGTGCACGGCAACGTGGTCGGTCTTGTCGCTCAAAGTGCTCGGCCATGTCCATCCCTCCCATCTCGTTGCAATGCATCGTCCTTCGGCGTGGCGTGGAGTGGAGACGCGTCGAGCGCGAGATGGGCCGGTATATGGGCGCAGTCGCGCGCATACCGGTCCAGCACCGCCAGCAGACGGCTGGCGCCACCGAACACGCCATCGATGCAGGCCGGCGCGGTCGGGATGAACCCGCGGCGGGCGGTGCCGCATCGATCGCGGTCTCAGCAACGTCGTGACGTCAACTCCTCTCGAGGACCCGTCTCACCCCTCGGTTTGCTGCCGGCAACGACGACTTCTTCCTTCCGGGCGGCGGGCTTGTTCGGGCTTGTGCCGTGGCGACACGGGGGAAGCCGTTCAGCGTCGGCTGCTGACGAGGGCGAGCAGCGCGAGGTGGTCCTCGTGGCAGGCTTCGCATCCCTCGAGGTGTGCGCGCATGCCTGCGATCAGACGGTCGGCGTCGGTGCCGGCGAGCTCGAGGTCGACGTACCGATCGAGCTGCTCGAAGCACTCGTCGCAACTCAACTCCGGGCCGGCGGGCCCCAGAAGCCGCCGCAGCAGATCAGCGTTGGATGTCGTCCGGTGACTCATCTCGTCCCGCTCGACCCGATCGTGTATCCGTCGGCCTCGAGGCATCGGCGCAGCTTTCGCCGAGCGTCGTGGATCGTCTTGTAGAGCGCACCTCGGGTTGTGCCGAATCGCTCGGAGAGCACGTCGATCGGCACGCCGTTCAGCGCGGCGGCGACGAGGATCTCGCGTTGGTGAGGGGTCAGCTCCTTGTCGATGGCCTGCCGGATCGCATCGAGCAGTTCGTGCTGCTCGGCGTCCGCCGACGGCGAGGCCCGGCTGTCGCGTATCTGCGACCAGCTCTCGGGCTCAAGCGGAAGCTCACGGTCCTGCCAGGCGCGCCGACGGAGCCTGACGGCGGTCTCCAGCAACGCGAACTTGTACGCCCAGGTGGTGAAGCGGCTTGCGCCGCGGTACTGGTCAAGCTTGGCGAGGATCGCGACCAGCGCATCGTCGGCGCTCTGCAACGCGATGTCGTCGAGCTCGTCGCGATCGAGATGAGGCCGCGTCGCCTGCCGCCGGGCCAGCTCGAAGCGCGCGGCATGCACCAGCAACGCATGCAACCGCGCGATCGCGTCCTCGCGGGCCGTGCCGTCGGCGTTCAAGGAGTCCAGCCACGCCACGGAGTCGGGGTCGAGATTGGCGCGGGCAGCGCGAATGCGTGAGGCGGACATGATCGGTGACCGCGCCAGCCGCGCGGCGACCCGAACGGTACCGGAGCGAGAGGTCATGACGATGGCTCCGACTGCGGAACCGCGTCGAGGGGAGCGAGGATGCGCGCGGCAAGCGCGGGTGGACAGCCGCGATCGACCAGCTCCAGCAGCGCGTGCACGTCGGTGCGCGGATCGCCTGCCAGCACCTCCGCGAGCGCGCCGTCAAAGCCCGCGGCCTCCAATCGCCGTCGCCGCCAGGACGCGATGCGGACCTCTTGCGAACGGTCGGCGCTCGGATGCTTGGCTCGTCTCCACATCTCCAGCCCAGTTGGCGACCCGGCGATCCGCATTCTTACTTCCGCGGTGAGGACGCGCCGCCGCCGTGCCCCAACCTTGCTCGGCGGCCTGACCCGGCGTCGCTGAGCGACGCGGACGCGTCACCGTCTCCTCAGCGTGATCGGGAACGCCCTGGCGTGCTCCCGATCGAGAGGTAAGAACGGGCCCTTCGCTGACGCAAATCTCTCAAGCAAGCCTGCAAACCGCTCAAGGAGGTCATCGATGTCTTCAATGAGCGTCGGCGCCCGATCCGACCCGCGAACCAAGGGCGCTGCGGTCGCCCACGATGTCAAGGATCCCGGCTACCAGGCGTTCTGGCTCCTGCGCATCGGCTTCACCGTGCTGCCGATCGTGATGGGCGTGGACAAGTTCTTCAACGGCTTGGTGCACTGGGAGAAGTACCTCGCGTCGTGGTACAACGACATCCTGCCCGGCGACGCGTTCACGGCGATGCACATCATCGGCGTCGTCGAGATCGCAGCGGGCATCCTGGTCCTGCTGAAGCCGCGTTACGCCGCCTACGTGGTCGCCGCCTGGCTGGCCGGGATCGTCCTTGACCTCGTCACCTACTCCGGCTACTACGACGTCGCGCTGCGGGACTTCGGGCTGATGCTCGGCGCCCTCACGCTCGCCCGCCTGGCGTCGAAGTACGACGCGCCCGGCCTGACGATCGACCTACTGCGACGGCGAGGCTGAGCGTCAACGGAGCCTCAACGAGGCGACCGACTGCCACCGCAGCGTGGGAGCGCCATCCATGAGGTAGCCGACGCCGGAAATGCCCACGCGGCTCGGGGGGGCCACGAGTGGTACGGGCGCCCGCGCGGGGCGGCGGGCGACGCCGGCTACCGCTGGCACGAGCTCGGCGACCTGCAGCTGATCCTGCGTCAGTAGTAGACGGTGCGCGTGACGTGCGCCGGGCGCTCGTTGTAGGGCGGGCGCTCGCCGCGGTTCCAGAGCCAGTTGTCCAGCCGCCGCGGCGGCACGCCCAACCGCGCCGCGAGCCCCTCGCACGCGTGCACCGCGCACGCACGCAGCTCGCGCTCGTGAACGCCGCCGGCCGGCAGCGGCACGCGCGCGTCGACCAGCGCCGCGAGCTCCTCGTCGTAGCGCAGCACCCCGTCCATCCGCAGGACGTGCGGGACCAGGTTGTCGGCGAAGATCGTCAGCCGGTCGACGTCGGCGAAGTCCGCCACGCCCGCCAGGACGAGGTCGTTGGCGGCGATCTGCGCGCGCTTGTAGAAGCCGCGGTCGTCGAAGAACGGCATCGCGGTC
>DATMGH010000145.1:0-2643 GCA_035555675.1 Solirubrobacter sp.
GTCGTAGAAGTGCTGGTCGGCCAGGAACTTGAACGACGCGGAGGTCTTGGGCGCGGCTTCGGGATCGAGCGTGATCTGGAAGCTGCCGCAGTTGGTCTCCACGGTCGCGACGTACGTGCGCGCGGGGTCCAGCGGCTCGCCCCCGGGGGCCTTGAAGCTGTCGTCGTCGCGCGGGCCCGGGTCCTGCGCGGGCGGGCAGCCGTTGACGTCGAGCTTCGCCGTCTGGGCGGCGGTCGGCGCCGGCGTGGGCGTCTTCTTGTCGGAGCTGCCGCCGCAGGCGGCGAGCAGGAGCGCGAGGCAAGCGGCGGCGAGAATCCTGGACACGGGCGGCAAGGATAGTTGCGAGAACGCGATTCGTTCCCAGGGATGTCTCAGGTTCGTCAGAGCCTGCTCTAACCGGTGGTGCCGAAGCTGGCTCCATGACCGCGACGATCCATGACGGCGTGCGCGTCGGCTCCCGCCGGCGGGCGCGCGCAGTTTCCCTCCCCCGGCCCGAGCTGGCCGCGCTGCTGGTGCTGGCCGGCGTGCTCAACCTGTGGGCGCTCTCGCGCAACGGCTGGGCGAACGAGTACTACGCGGGCGCGGTGCGCTCGATGGCGTCCTCGTGGCACGCGTTCCTCTACGGATCGCTGGACGCGGGCGGGGTCATGACCGTGGACAAGCCGCCGCTCGCGCTCTGGGTGCAGGCGCTGTCCGTGCGGGCGTTCGGGTGGAGCTCGTGGAGCATCCTGGTGCCGCAGGCGCTGATGGGCGCCGCGTCCGTGTGGCTGGTCTACGACCTGGTCGCGCGGCGCTTCGGGCGCGCGGGCGGGTTCGTGGCGGGCGCCGTGCTGGCGTTCACGCCGATCGCGGTCGCCGTGTCGCGGCACAACAACCCGGACGCGCTGCTCGTGCTGTGCGTGATCGCCGCGCTGTGGGCGATCGTGCGCGGGCTCGAGGACGGGCGCGTGCGCTGGATGGTGCTGGCGGGCGTCTTCGTCGGGCTCGGGTTCGAGACCAAGATGGGCGCGGCGCTGCTGGTCGCGCCGGCGCTGGTGGTCGCGTGGGCTTGGGCGGCGCCGCGGGCGCGGGTGCGGGGCGTCGTCGGCTTCGTCGCCGCGCTGGTCGTCGTCGGGGGCGCGTGGCCGCTGCTGGTCGCGTTGACGCCGGCGGCGTCGCGGCCCTGGATCTCCGGGACCTCGGACAACAGCATCTGGTCGCTGATCCTGAACTACAACGGGCTGGGGCGGCTCGACGGGCAGGCCGGCGGGCCGGGAGGCTTCGGTGGTGGCGGCGGGACGTTCGGCGGATCGCCGGGCGTGCTGCGGCTCCTGAACTCGGCCCTGGGCGGGCAGGCCGGCTGGCTGCTCGGGTTCGCGCTCGTGGCGGGGCTCGGGCTGGTCGCGGCGTCGCGGCTGTCGCGGCGGGACCCGGTCACCGGCTGGGTGCTCGCGGTCGGCGGGTCGGCGTTGACGATCGCGGTCGCGTTCAGCAAGGCGTCCGGGATCTTCCACCCCTACTACGTGAGCGAGCTGGCGCCGTTCTCGGCGGCGCTGGTCGGCGCCGGGGCCGTGCGGTTCACGCGCGGGGACGGCGTGGCGCGCGTCTTCGGGCCGCTGGCGATCGCGGGCGGCGTGATCACCGAGCTGATCGTGCTCGGGAACTCGGACACGCTGCCGTGGGTGGCGCCGTTGATCGTCGTCGGCGGCGTGCTGGCGGCGGGCGCGCTCGCGTTCGCGCCGGAGGCACGGTGGCGCAACGCGGCGCTCGCGACGGCGCTGGCGACCCTGCTGATCGCGCCGGCCACGTGGTCGATCCAGACGCTCGGGCACGCGACGAACGGAACCTTCCCCGCGGGCGGGCCGGCGAACGCGGGCATGGGCTTCGGCGGCCCGGGCGGCGGCCGCGGCCGCTTCGCGGGCGGCGGCGGCCCCGGCGGGGGCGGCTTCACCCCGGGCGCCGGTTCGTCGTCGGGCGGCGGGACCGTTCCCGGCGCCGGCGGTTCCTCCTCGGGCGGCTTCGTCCCGGGCGCCGGTTCGTCGTCGGGCGGCGGGACCGTCCCCGGCGCCGGCTCTTCGTCAGGCGGCTCGTCGTCCTCGGGCGGCGGCTTCGGGCCCGGCGGGTCCTCGTCGCGCGGCGGCTTCGGCGGGCCCGGCGGCGGCGGGATCTTCGGCGGCGACTCCGCGTCGCTGCAGACCGCGCTCGCGTACATCAAGGCCAACGGCGGCGGCACGCTCGCGGTCTCGAGCCAGTCGACGGCGGCCGCGGCGATCATCAACTCGGACGCCGACGTCGCCGGCATCGGCGGCTTCTCCGGCCGCGAGAGCGAGGTCAGCGTGCAGTGGCTGGCGCAGCAGGTCGCGGCGGGCAAGATCCGCTGGGTGCTGGCCGACGGCTCCGGCGGCGGGCTCTTCAACGACGGGCGCGCGGGCGCGAGCGTCGCGATGGCCGCGGTCGAAGCCACCTGCAAGCCGGTCGACGTCGACGGCGTGACGCTCTACGACTGCCAGGGCGCCGCCAGCGCGCTGGCCGCCTACGTCAGCTGAACGTGAGGACGAGGCCCGCGCGCGGCACCGCGAAGCGCAGCCGGCCCTCGTCCGCGCGCAGGTCGAACACCGGATGGCCGCCGATCCGCAGGCGGTCATCCAGCCGCGCCCAGCGCAG
>DATMGH010000146.1:0-16552 GCA_035555675.1 Solirubrobacter sp.
CCGCGAGATCCTGTCCGGGCTGCAGGAGGGCGTCGTCGTGGCCGACGTCGCGGGACGCGTGTCGGTCGCCAACGACGCGGCGGCGCGGATCTTCGGCGTCGGCCTGCACGAGCTGACCGGCCGGCGGCTGAGCGGGCTCCCGGTCGACCTGCTCGACGAGCGCGGGCACCTGCTCGCCAACGATCGCGTGCCGCTGGTGCGGGCGCTGCGCGGCGAGGAGGTCAGCGACGAGGTCGTGCGGTTCGTGCGCCGCGACGGCTCGCTGCTGTGGGTCGAGGTGCACGCCAACCCGCTCTACCACGACGACGGGCGGCTCTACGGCGCGGTCGCGTCCTACGACGACGTCAGCGAGCGCGTCGAGCGCGACCGGCGCACGCGCCGGGAGGCGGACACGGACGCGCTGACCGGGCTCGCGAACCGGCGCGCGCTGGAGCGGACGCTGGACGCGGTGCTGGTGCGCACGGGCGCGCGCGGGCGCTCGGTCGCGGTGCTGATGCTCGACCTCGACGGCTTCAAGGCGATCAACGACGCGCACGGCCACGCGGCGGGAGACGCGGCGCTGCGCGAGGTCGCGCGGCGGCTGCGGCGCTGCGTGCGCGAGCGCGACCTGGTGGCGCGGCTGGGCGGGGATGAGTTCGTGGTCGTGCTGACCGACCTCGGCGGGCGCTCGGGCGCGGTGCAGGACTCGCTCGACCGCATCCACGACGCGCTCGCGGACCCGATCGCGTTCAACGGCACGTCGCTGTCGCTGGGCGCGGCCGTCGGGGTCGCGCTCTTCCCGCGCGACGGCGGGACGACCGCGGACCTGCTCGCGCACGCCGACCGCGGGATGTACGCGGCCAAGGGCACACGGGACGGCTCGCTGCGATAGCGTCGGTCCGTTGGCCGACGCGCCTGTGATCCTGACCTGCGCGCTGAGCGGAGCGCTCGCTTCGCGCGAGCAGTGCCCGGCGATTCCGTACACGCCGGCGGAGTACGCCGCGGAGACGCGGCGCGCGGTCGACGAGGGCGCGGTGATGGTGCACATCCACGCGCGGCGGCCGGACGGGACGCCGTCGTTCGACGTGGCGGACTTCCGCGCGATCACGGCGGCGATCCGGGACGCGGTCGGCGAGGACGTGATCGTCAACTACTCCACGGGCGCGGTCGGCGTGCCGGTCGCGGCGCGGCTGGAGTACCTGCGGGCGCTGCGGCCCGAGGTGGGCGCGCTGAACATGGGGTCGATGAACTACGCCAAGTACTCGGCGCGGCGGCGGGAGTTCGTCTTCTCGGCGGTGTTCGAGAACTCGTTCGAGACGATCCGGGAGCTGCTGGACGGCATGGTCTCCTACGGGATCCGGCCGGAGCACGAGTGCTTCGACTCGGGGCACGTGGCCTCGCTGGACCCGCTGCTGGACATGGGCGTCCTGCGGCCGCCGCTGTCGGTCTCGTTCGTGATGGGCGTGGTCGGCGGGATCCGGCCGACGGCGCGCAACGTCGCGCACATGGCCGACCAGGTGCCGGACGTGCCGCACCAGTGGGGCGTGATCGGGATCTCGCGGGCGCAATGGGGGCTGCTGGCGGCGGCGCTGTCGCTGGGCGGCAACGTGCGCGTGGGGCTCGAGGACAACTTCTACCTGCCGACCGGCGAGATGGCGCGGTCCAACGGCGAGCTGGTGGCGCGGGCGGCGCGGATGACGGCCGACGCGGGCCGGCGGCTGGCGACGGTGAGCGAGGCGCGGACGCTGCTGGGGCTGTGATGGGCGCGCTGGACGGGCTGCGCGTGCTCGATCTGACGCGGCTGCTGCCGGGCGGCTACTGCACGCTGCTGCTGGCCGACCACGGGGCGGACGTGGTCAAGGTCGAGGACACCGGGGCGGGGGACTACGCGCGGGCCGACGCCGCCGCGTTCGCCGCCTTGAACCGGGGGAAGCGGTCGCTGTCGGTCGACCTGAAGTCGGCGGGCGGCCGGGACGCGTTCCTGCGGCTGGCGCGGGACGCCGACGTGGTCGTCGAGTCGTTCCGGCCGGGCGTGATGGACCGGCTCGGCGTCGGGTTCTCGCAGCTGCGGGCGGTCAACTCGACGCTGGTGTACTGCGCGATCACCGGGTACGGGCAGGCGGGGCCGCTGGCCGGGCGGGCCGGGCACGACCTCAACTACCTGGCGCGGGCGGGCGTGCTGGGGCTGAGCGGCGAGGCGGACGGGCCGCCGGTGCAGTCGGCGGCGCAGATCGCGGATCTGGCCGGGGGCGCGTTGACGGCGGCGTTCGGGATCCTGGCCGCGCTGCGGTCGGGCACGGCGCAGTTCGTCGACGTGGCGATGGCCGACGGCGCGCTGTCGCTGCTGGCGATGCCGGCGGCCGGGTTCCTGGCCGGCGGGGCGGTGCCGCGGCGGGGGTCGCTGGTCCTGGGCGGCGGGGTCGTCTGTTACCGGCCGTACGCGTGCGCGGACGGGTGGGTGTCGCTGGCGGCGCTGGAGCCGAAGTTCTGGGCGGCGTTCTGTGCGGGCGTGGGGCGGGACGATCTCGTGCCGCACCAGTTCGATCCGGTCGGGTCGCCGGCGTGGAGCGCGGTGGCGGCGATCCTCGCCGGGCGCACACGGGCGGAGTGGGAGGCGTTCAACGTCGAGCACGACTGCTGTCTGGAGCCGGTGCTCGAGCTCGACGAGGCGCTCGCCGCGGCGCCGGGCATGGTCGTCGACGGCGGGCTGGCCACGCCGGTGCGGCTGTCGGACGCGCCGGCACGCGCGGCGGCTTCGCCGCCCGGGCTCGGCGAGCACACGGACGCGGTCCTGCGCGAGGCCGGGCTGGACGACGCCGACGTCCTCGCGCTGCGGGCGGCCGGGGCGGTGCGATGAGCGGCGCGCCCCCGACCCTCGGAGCCGGCGCGTGAGCGCGTTCTTCGTCCCGCTCGGGGACGGGCGCTACCGGGCGACGGAACGGACGACCGGGCCGTGGGACCCGCGGCACCAGCACGCCGGGCCGCCGTCGGCGCTGCTGGCGGGGGAGCTGCTGCGGACGGCGCCGCGCGAGGAGCTGGGGCTGGCGCGGATCACCGTCGAGATCCTCGGGCCGCTGCCGATCGCCGAGGTCGAGGTGGAGACCGCCGTCGAGCGGCCGGGGCGCTCGGTCGAGCTGCTCGCGGGCGAGCTGCGCTCCGGCGGGCGCACGTTCCTGCGCGCGCGGGCGTGGCGGGTGCTCGGGGCGCCGGTCGGGACGGCGTCCGCGGCGCCGGTGGCGCTGCCGGAGCGGGGCGAGGCGCCGCCGCCGGAGCTCGGCGCCGAGCTCGGCTACGCGCACGCGGTCGAGTGGCGCTGGGTGCGCGGGAACTGGACCGAGCCCGGTCCGGCGACGGTCTGGACGCGCCTGCGGGTGCCGATCGTGGAGGGGGAGGAGCCGACCGGCTACCAGCGCGCGCTCGCGGTCGCCGACTCCGGCAACGGCGTCTCGAACGTGCTCGACTGGCGCCGCCACCTGTTCATCAACACCGAGCTCAGCGTGCACTTCACGCGCGCGCCGGCGGGGGAGTGGGTGCTGCTCGACGCGCGCACCGAGATCGCGCGCGGCGGCGCGGGGCTGGCGACGTCCGTGCTCAGCGACCGCGACGGCGCCGTCGGCCGCGGGGCGCAGGCGCTCTTCGTCGCGCCGCGCGCGTAGACCGGCCCCGGCGAGGCGCCCTCGCGGCCCCTCACCACTCCTCGTACGGCGGCGGCTTCGGCTTGGGCTTCGGCTTGCCCTTGGGCTTCGGCTTGGGCTTCGGCGCCGGGCGGTCCGGCTCGCCCTCCGGCCACACGAGCAGCAGCGCGCACGGCGCGTGGTCGACGACGAAGCGCGCGGCGTGGCCGATCGAGTGCGGCCCCGGCGCGCTGCTGTCGCGCGCGAGGACGAGCAGGTCGGCGTCCGCGGCCGCCTCCATCACGATCTCCTCGGCGAACCCGTCCGCCGCGACCTTGCGCGCGTCGCGCCCGAGCCGCTCCTCGGCGTCGTCGAGCAGCGCGGACGCCGCTTCGCCGGCCAGTTCCGACATCCGCGCCAGCACCTGCTCGTGCCGGCGCCCGCGCGGGCCGGGCAGGTCCAGCGACGCGACGTGCAGGAGCGTGAAGTCGTCCGCGTCGAGCTCGGCGGCCGCGTCCACGCAGGCCTCCCAGCCGCCCTCCGTGATCCAGACCAGCACCCTCATGTCACGAGCCACAGGGCGACGGTAGCGCCAATCAGGATCGGAGGCACGGTCAGTGCGCCCAGCGAATGGAACTCGCGGTGCCCGGGCTCCTCGTTGCGGTCGCGCAGGATGTTGCGCCACAACAGCGTCGCGAGCGAGCCCGTGTAGGTGAGGTTCGGCCCGCAGTTGACCCCGATCAGCACGGCCAGGACCGTCGCCGGCCCGGCCGCCGCGGCGGCCGGGAGCAGCACGAGCAGCGCCGGGACGTTGTTGAGCAGGTTCGCGGCCAGCGCGGCGAGCCCCGCGGTGCCGAGGAGCGCCAGCAGCCCGCCGCCGGACGGCAGGATGTCCGTCACCACGTCGGCGAGCCCGAGATCGGCGAGCGCGCGCACGATCAGCCCGAGCCCGAGCACGAACCCGAGCAGCGGCAGGTTGACCGCACGCCACGACGGCCGCGTCAGCGCGGCCATCGCGACCGCACCCAGCGCCGCCGGCCAGGCGGCGTCGATCCCGAGCGGGCTTGCGATCACGAACCCCGCCAGCGTGAAGGCGAGCACGACCAGCGGCGCGCGCGGGAGCGGCGGGACGGCGCCGCGCGGCGTCCGCCCGCGCGCGGCCAGCGGCCCGCGGAAGACCCAGCGCAGCGCGCCCCACTCGATCGCCACCGCGACCGCCCACGGCAGCGCCATCAAGGCCGCGAAGTGCGCGAAGGACACGTCGGCGGCGCGGATCGCGAGCAGGTTCGTGAGGTTCGAGATCGGCAGCAGCAGCGACGCCGAGTTCGCGAGGTGCGCGCACGCGTACACCGCGGGCCGCCCCGCGAGCCGCGCCTTCGCCGCGGCCGCGAACGCCGCCGGCGTGAGCAGGACGACGGTCGCGTCGAGCCCGAGCACCGCGGTGACCGCGCACGCCGCGCCGATCACCAGCGCCAGCAGCCGCGGCCCGGAGCCGCGCGCGCCGAGCGCGAGCCGCACCGCGAGCGCGTCGAACACGCCGGCCCGCTCGCACCCTTCGCCGAGCACGAGCAGGGAAGCGAGCACGACCAGCGTCGGCCCGAGCGCCCGCACCTCGTCGCCCGCCGCGTCCCAGGACAGCCCGCCGAGGACGAGCAGCAGCGCGGCGCCGCCGAGCGCCACCGCGGCCTCCGGGAAGCGGTCGTGGGAGGCGACGGCGGCCGCGATCGCCGCGGCCAGTGCGACCGCGGCGAGGACTACCACAGCGCCTCGTGGCGCTCCATCACGCCGTGCCCGCGCACCGCGCCCGCCACCGGCAGCGAGCCGGAGAACGCGCCGAACGGCTGCTCGTAGTCCGACGCGAGCACCAGATAATTCTCGCGCTTGGCCCGCGTCGCGACCGCCGTGAACGCGAGCTCGCCGACGCCGTCGAGGCCGTGGAACGGCAGCGGCCCGACCGGGTGCGGCTCGCCGTCGACCCAGACCGTGCGTTCCGACACCGCGCCGTCGTGCAGGCCGGCGACCAGGTTCCAGACGACGGCCGCGCCGGAGGCCGCCGTCCCCGCGCCCGCCGCCCACCGCCACGCCGTGCGCCGCGCGTGCCGCCCGGCCGACTCGTCGAGCAGCCCCGGCAGGTCGATCGTGCGCGCGCCGACCGTCCCCGTCACCCGCAGCGGCGTCTTGCGCGTCCACGCCGGCCCGGTCGTCACCTCGACGCTCCGGCCGCGCTCGAACGTCAGCGCCAGCGCGCCCGGCACGACCGCGCCCGACGCCGACACGGAGACCCCGCGCGTGCCCTCGCGCAGCGCGCCGTCCCACACCGCCCACCACGACCGCCGCAGCGGCCCGACGCGTGCCGCCGCCACGCACAGCATCATGTCCGGCCCGAACGCGCCGGCCCAGCACCAGGACTTGTGGAGCGCCATCACCTGAACGATAAGCTCATTGACTGACGGGTCAATCCGCCGTCACCCGGGAAGGAGAACCCTCGTGCGCGCCGCCGCCGTCCAGCTGCAGTCGACCCCGGATCGCGACCGCAACCTCGCGGCCGCCGACCGCCTGATCCGCGACGCCGCGCGCGCCGGCGCGGAGCTCGTCGTCCTGCCCGAGAAGTGGCCCGTGCTGGGCACGCCGGAGCAGACGATCGCCGCCGCCGAGCCCTTCGACGGCCCGATCCTCGAGTGGGCCAAGGGCATCGCGGCCGAGCTGGCGATCGACCTCGTCGCCGGCTCGTTCTCCGAGCGCACGGACGAGCCACGCGGCCACAACACGAGCGTCCACATCAGCCCCGACGGCGAGCTCAAGGCGACGTACCGCAAGATCCACATGTTCGACGTCGAAGTCGGCGGCCGCGTCTACCGCGAGTCCGAGCACGAGGCGCCCGGCGACGAGATCGTGCTCTCCCAGACGCACGCCGGCGCCGGCCTCGGCCTGACGATCTGTTACGACGTCCGCTTCCCCGAGCTGTACCGGATCCTGGCCGTCCGCGGCGCGGAGATCATCGCCGTCCCGGCCGCGTTCACGTTCGCCACGACGCGCGACCACTGGGAGATCCTCCTGCGCGCCCGCGCGATCGAGGGTCAGGCGTTCGTCGTCGCCGCCAACCAGATCGGCGAGCACGCGCCCGGGATCCGCTCCGGCGGGCGCTCGATGATCGTCGACCCGTGGGGCGTCGTGCTGGCCACGGCGCCGGACACGGAGACGTTCGTCGTCGCCGACCTCGACCTCGAGCGCCAGGCCGAGATCCGCCGCACGCTCCCGTCGCTGGCCAACCGCCGGCCCGCGGCCTACCGCTGGCCGTCCGAGGTGCCCGCGTAGTGGCGGTGCCGCGACAGGCGCCGGTCGACAAGCGGCGGATCATCCTGGACGCCGCCGTCCGCGTCTTCGCGCGCGAAGGCTTTCACTCCTGCCGCGTCTCGGACATCGCCAACGAGGCGGGCGTCGCCTACGGGCTCGTCTACCACTACTTCAAGTCCAAGGACCAGGTGCTCGACACGCTGTTCCTGGAGCGCTGGGACGTGCTGCTGGACGCGATCCGCGAGACCGACCGCCAGCGGATCCCGGCCGAGGACAAGCTGACCGCGATCGCCGGCTTCATCATCGAGTCCTACCGTCACGATCCCGACCTGATGAAGGTCATCATCGTCGAGGTGACGCGGGCCGCGAACACGTTCGGCGCGACCCACATCGGCAAGATCGGCGAGGCCTACGAGCTGATCCGCGGCGTGGTCGAGAAAGCGCAGAACGCGGGCGAGTTCCGGTCGGAGATCCCGTCCGAGTTCGCGGTGATGGCGTTCTACGGAGCGATCGAGCAGGTGCTCACCGGATGGATCTTCGGGCTGCTCCCGGAGAGCGACGAGGAGTACGAGCTGGCCAAGGCGCACATCGTCCGCACCATCTGCGGCGGCCTGGGCGCATAGACTCCGCCGCCATGACCGACAACGATCTCGTCAAGCGCCTGGCCTGGTCCGGCCTGCTCGCCGGCATCGGCGCGCTGGCCACGATGGTGACGACTCGGCTTGCAGCAGTGGTTTTCCGCCGCGTATTTGGGGAAGATCCGCCCGAGTGACCGAAGACGACCCCCAGCGCACGCAGGAGTGGGCGCCCCGCTTCGACGACGAGCCGGCTGAGGCCGCGGCCCGCGAGGCCGAGGCCCAGGCTGCGCGCACGGAGGCCGAAGCGCGCGGCGCCGAGCTGCGCGCGGAGCTGCGCGAGACGGACGCGCGCCGCGCCGAGGAGGCGACCGAGAAGGCGCACGCCGAGACCGAGGCCGCCGGCGAGCAGGAGGAGAAGCTGTCACGTAAGGAGCGCAAGGCCAAGGAGGCGGCGGAGCGCGCCGAGGCCGAAGCCGCCCGGGCGCGCGAGCAGGCCGCGGCCGCGGAGCGCCTCGCGCGCGAGCAGGCCGCGAGCGAGGCGGCGAAGGCGCGTGCGGCGACGGGCGGCACCGGCGGCGCGGCCGCGGGCGGCTTCACCGCTCCCGCGGGCGAGGCTCCCGCGAGTGCGCTCGAGCGCCCCGAGGTCGTGGCCGGCATCGCGTTCGGCAGCGCGTTCCTGATCGCGCGCATCCTCAAGAGGCTGGTCGACTAGATGGCAGACCCACAGACATCGGACCTCGGCAAGGCGATCCAGGAGATCTCCGAGAAGGCGTCGCTGCTCGTCCACGAGGAGATCGAGCTGGCCAAGGCGGAGCTGACGCAGAAGCTCTCCGGGCTCGCGCGCGGCGCGGCGATCGGCGGCGCCGCCGGCGTCTTCGTCCTCGCCGGGCTGATCTACTTCCTGCACTTCGTCGCGCTCGCGCTCGGCGACCTGCTCGGGGACACCGTCTGGCTCGGCTACCTGATCGTGGCCGGCGCGCTGTTCCTGCTCGGCGGCCTGGCCGGCTTCATCGCCGCGCGGCTGGTCAAGAAGAGCGCGCCGCCGACGCCGAAGATGGCCATCGAGGAGGCCCAGTTGATCAAAGCGACGCTGACCGCGCCGCACCCCGCGACCCCGTCCAGCGCCGTCGAGCCGGCCGCGCCGCGCGAGGTGTCCCGGTGAGCGCTCGGACTCCCGAGGAGATCCGCCGCTCGATGGAGGCCAACCGGGCGGAGCTGGCGATCGCCGTGGAGACGCTGCGCGGCGAAGTCGCCAAGGCGACGGACTGGCGCGCGCAGCTGCGCGCGCACAAGCGCGAGGTCGTGATCGGCGCCGCGGTCGCCGGCTTCGTGGTCGGCGGCGGGATCGCCGCGTTCACCGGCCTGCTGACGGGCCGCCGCTCCTCGCGCCGCTACTGAGCGGGATCGGGCTCCGGGCTTCCCGGAGCCTCGCCCGACGGCATGACGATCTCGGCGATCCGCGCGTCGTGCCGGTACGCCCACCACTCGCGCACGCCGATCTGCACCGACGCCGCGACGGGGATCGCCACCAGCGCCCCGATCACGCCCAGCAGCGTCGAGCCGAACAGCACCGCCACGAGCACGATGAACGGGTGCACGTCCACCGCCCGGCGCTGGATCTGCGGCTGGATCAGCGTGTTCTCCACCTGCTGGTAGACGATCGAGAAGATCACCCACACGATCGTCGCCGTCGGGAAGTCGCTGAACAGCGTGACGATGCCGACCAGGATCGCGCCGATCGTCGCGCCCACGAGGGGGATCAGGTCGGCGAAGAAGATGATGATCGCCAGCGCGGCCGCGAACGGCACGCCGAGGATCGTCAGCACGATGTACGCGGTGACGCCCGCGACCGTCGCCTGCGCGAGCGCGCCGCCGACGTACGAGCCGACCGCGCGGCTCATGTGGTCGAGCGCGACCCGCAGCCGCTCGCGGTGCTCGGACGGGCGCAGCTGCAGCGCGGCCTGCACCCAGAAGCGCCCGCTGCCGAGCAGGAACGCGGCCAGCACCAGGATCGTGAACAGCGCGAACAGCGAGTTGACGACGCCGAGCCCGATGTCGCCGAGCACGCTGGCCGCGTCGCCGATCCGGGCGGGCAGCCTCTCGGCCTGCTCCTGCAGCTTCTCGGTGATGTTGTAGTCCGCCTCGAACTTGCGCAGGCGGTCGTTCTTCTCGACGAAGTCCTGCGCGTCCTGCGCGTACTCGGGCAGGTTCTGGATCAGGTTGTTGGCCTGCGTGACCAGCGGCGGCACGATCAGCGCGCCGATGCCGATCGGGACCAGCAGCAGCCCGAGGTAGACGAGCGTGATCGCGAACCCGCGCCGCATGTGCCGGTTGAGCGCGTTCACGGGCCCGGACAGCGCCACGGCCAGGAACGCGGCGATCAGCACCCAGCTGATCGGCTTGCGCAGCAGGTAGACGACGTAGAGCGCGATCGCGAACGCGACCGTGATCACCAGCGTGCGGACGATCACCTGCGGCGACCAAGCCGGGACGACCTGGACGACCGGAGGCTCGTCGCGGCGGTTGGGAGGATCGAGCGGGATGCCCACCGACGCGGAGGTTCAAGCCCGCGCCGGGGAATCCTCCCTCTACAGCGGTCCGAGCAGCGCGGTGCGCAGCCCGGCGACGCCGAGCACGCCCGGCCCGGTGTGCGTGCCGATGACCGGGCCGATCTCCGAGATCAGCTCGGGATCGCGCCCGTAGATCTCGCGCCCGCGCTCGGCCAGGCGCTCCGCTTCCGCGGGCACCTGGATGTGCTGGACGGCGAACGCGTCGCAGCCGTCCTCGCGCCGCTGCTCGAGGTGCGCGACCAGCCGCTCGAACGCGCGGCCCGCCGTGCGGACGCGCTCGACCGGCTGCATCTCGCCCTCGATCGTGAGAATCGGCTTGACCTTCAGCGTCGCGCCGATCCAGGCCCGCGCGGCGCCGATCCGCCCGCCGCGGCGCAGGTACTCGAGCGTGTCGACCATGACCAGCAGGTGCAGGTCCTCGCGCAGGGCGCGCGCGGCGGCCGTCGCGGTCTCGAGGTCGCCGCCGGCGTTGGCGGCGGCGATCGCCATCAGCCCGTGGCCGGCGCAGCCGGTGCGCGAGTCGAGCACGACCATCCGCTCCGGCGCCATTCCCCGCTCGATCAGCAGCTCGCGCGCCTGCTCGGCGGCGTGCACCGTGCCGGAGATCGCGCCGCTGAGGTGGATCGAGAGGATGTCGTCCCCGGCCTCCACCAGCGGCTCGTAGACCGCGAGGAAGTCGCCCACGGAGGGCTGGGACGTGCTCGGCAGCTCGCCGCCGGAGCGCAGGAAGTCGTAGTACGCGTCGTAGTCGGACAGGTCGGACTCGCGGTCCGTCCGTCCGTCCCAGCTCACGTACAGCGAGACGAGTTGGATGCCGTGACGCTCGATCGCGTCGGACGGCAGATACTGCGTGGTATCGGTGACCACCGCGACCCTGGACATCGCCGCCGCAGGGTATCCGTTCGCGTCCCGCTAGGCTCGACGGATCGTGCCGGACGCGCTCGCCGTCACCGACCTGCGCAAGCGCTACGGCGCGACCGAGGCGCTCAAAGGCGTCGATCTGACGGTGCGCGCGGGCGAGCTGGTCGGGCTGCTGGGGCCCAACGGCGCCGGCAAGTCGACGCTGGTGAAGATCGCCTGTGGGCTGGTGCGGCCGACGTCCGGCAGCGTGGCGCTCGGCGGCGCGATCGGCTATCTGGCCGAGCTGTTCCGCTTCCCGGACTGGTTGAGCGCGGACGAGCTGCTGGTGCTCCACCAGAAGCTCGCGCGTTCCGCGGGTGGCGTGGAGGAACGCCGCCGGCTGCTGGACCTGGTCGGGCTGGGGGAGGTCGCCGACCGGCGTGTGGGGGCGATGTCGAAGGGCATGCAGCAGCGGCTCGGGATCGCGCAGGCGATGATCGGCGAGCCGAAGCTGCTGCTGCTCGACGAGCCCACCAGCGCGCTGGACCCCGCCGGGCGGCGGACCGTGCGCGAGCTGCTCGAGCGCCTGCGCGAGCGCGGCGTCGCCGTGCTGCTGAACTCGCACCTGCTGTCGGAGATCGAGCTGGTCTGCGACCGGGTGGCGATCATCGCCCACGGCGAGCTGGTCGCGGCGGGCTCGCCGGCGGAGCTCTCGCACGCGGGTGGGGTGGAGGTCACGACCGGGCGCGGCGTGCGCGTGTTCGCGCAGGCGACGCGCGAGGACGTCCCGCGGATCGTCCGCGAGCTGGTCGGGGCCGGGGAGGACGTCTACGAGGTGCGCGTCCTGCGCTCCTCGCTCGAGGACACGTACTTGGAAGTGGTCGGCGGCCGATGAGCGCGGTGCTGGTGATCGCCGGCTTCGCGCTGCGCGAGTCGCTGCGGCGGCGGGTGTTCGTGGTCGTCGCGCTGCTGACGGTCGCGTTCCTGGTGCTGTACGGGCTCGGCGTGTGGCAGATCGCGGGCGAGGTCGACGAGATCGGCGGCGTCAACGGCGTGCAGGGCGACGTGGTCGCGGCGTCGACGCTGCTCGGGCTGGCGATGTTCGCGATCCTCTTCCTCGGCGCGATCCTGGCGGTGTTCCTGACGCTGGGCGCGGTGCGCGGCGACGCGGAGCGCGGGCTGCTGCAGCCGCTGCTGGTGCGCCCGATCTCGCGAGCGACGTTCCTGCTCGGCCGCTACGCCGCCGCCGCGAGCGTGTGCGTGGCCTACGTGATCCTCGTGTTCCTCGGCGCGGTGCTGATCACGCGCGGGTTCATCGACTGGTGGCCGGACCGGGTGGTCGTGCCCGCGCTGGCGCTCGGGGCGGCGGTGGCGGTGCTGGCCGCGCTCGCGCTGGCCGGCTCCGTGCTGCTGTCGAGCACGGCGAACGGGATCGCGGTCTTCATGCTGTTCGGCGCGGGGCTGACCGCGGGGCTGCTGGGGCAGATCGCCGAGGCGCTGTCGTCGCACACGCTGGCCCACGTGTCGCGCGTGACGTGCTGGGTGCTGCCGTTCGAGGCGCTCTACCAGTCGGCCCTGAACGGGATCACGGCGGACACGTTCGGGTTCACGCGGTTCGCGATCGACCTCGGCCCGTTCGGCGGCGCGCAGGCGTTCGGGCCGCTGCTGTGGCCGTACGCGGCGCTCTACGTGGCGGCGGTCGGCGCGGGCGCGCTGTGGGCGTTCCGGCGCCGCGACCTCTGAGCCGCTCCGGCCTATGCCGGAGCGGCTCGAGCGCGTCCTACGGCTCCGTGGTCGCGAGCGTGAACGTCAGCGTGCTGCTGTAGCTGCCCGTCCGCAGTGGATCGCCGGCTCCGATGTGCTGGCGGAACGTGGCAGTCGCGACGTCGTTGCTGACCGGCCGCTCGTAATTGAGCAGCGCGGTCGGGGCCGCGCCGACGTCGGCCGGCGGGCTCCCGGCGCCCGCTGGGCTCGTCGCGCGCACCTGCAGCGGCGCGGGGAGCGCGTACGCCCCGTTGACCAGGTGGCCGGCGGCGACCGACAGTGCCGCCGAGCCCGCGGACGAGATCACGGTCACGGTGGTTTGGGCCTCGTAGTCGGCCGAGACGCCTGGGACGAAAGCCCCGAAGGTCGCGGGCGCGCCCAGCGTCAGCGACAGCGTGGCCGGTACCTGAGCCCCGACGCTCGCGTCCGCCGTCACCGCGGTGACGGCCTGATCGCACTCGAGCGTCAGCACGAGGTCGGTCACCGGGGGCGGGATCGTGAGCACGTCGGTCTCGGCGAACGGCGCGTCCGGATCGCCGGCCGCGTGGCATCCGGTCTTCTCGGCACGGACCTTGTAGTAGCCCGGTATCACGTCCCAGCCGAAGTGGCCAGCGGCATCGGTGATGTCCGGGTTCCTGCGGTTGGACAGCGACATCTCCGTGCTGCCGTCGGCGACCGCGCCGAAGGGTCCCGCGGCCGTGTTCGCCCGGTACAGCGTGACGGTCGCGTCCGCGATCGGACGGCCGCCCGTGTCGACCACGGTCCCGCTGGGGTCGATGTAGACGTCGAAGTCCACCGTGCTCGGCCGCGCGCAGTCTGCGAGGGTGATCCGGATGTGCGCGGCGCCCGTGTTCGGATAGAACGGCGCCACGGTTGCGTGGTAGCTGCCCGGCGTGCCCTCGGCGAGCGTCCCGGCAGCGATCGTGCGCGCGCCGATCGTCACCGTGTAGGTCGCGGTGGCCCCCGCGCACCCGGTCGTCGTCAGCTCGGTCGCGGTCGTCCAGTAGACCACCGGCAGGTCGCCGCCGGAGCCGACGGTCGGTCCGATGCCCGTTCCGGCGGGCGGCGGGACCGGACCGCTCACGTGCAGGTCGAGGTCGACGTCCGCACCGGCGACCGTCGCCGTCGCCGACGCCGGCAGCGCGGACCCGGGCGGGTTCGCCGTGACGGTGTACACGCCATCCGCGAGACCCCCGAGCGCGTAGGCGCCGGAGGCACTCGAGGTCGTCAACGCGCAGGAGCCGTCGCTCGCGCACGCCGACACGTAGGCGCCGGCGACCGGCGAGGATGTCTGGTTGAGCACACGGCCGCCGATCTGGTGGCCGGTCGCAGCGGAACCGGCGCGCACGGCGAACACGTAGCGGCCGGGCGTCGTGGAGTTGCGGCTGTTGTGTACGAGCCCGCTGACCAGGTTGGCGTCGAGCAGCGCGCCGTTGGTCCCCGAGCCGGGCAGCTCGAACGAGCGGTCGACGCCGTTGGAGTAGCCGACGCGAGCGGACTCGCCGCCGAGCCCGTTGGCGCCGCCGCTGGCGTCGCCGGTCTCCCACGTGATCGCGTCGTAGTTCATGACGATGTCGAAGTCGCCTGGGGCGACGTCCGAGCGGTCGACGAGCAGCAGCTGGAAGCGGTTGAGCTTGTCGGTCCGGGCGTCGTAGTAGCCGACGCCGGCCCAGTTGACACAGAACGCGGGGTGGCCCTCATAGGTCGCCTGGCCGTACCCGTAGGTCAGCGGCGCCGAGGCGGCGCCGCGCGTGTCGACGTCGGCGAAGAACGGGGCGATGATGCGCCGATTGGTCGTGTTGAGCTGGAACGGCGTGTACGTGCTCAGCGGCTCGTCGAACGTGACGTTGCCGTTGTTGTTGACGTACAGGCGCGAGAAGCTCTGGCCGAAGAAGCTCAACGTGAAACCGATGTCGACCTGGCCGGTCGAGCCGTCGTCGTTGGCGGCGAGCGTCCCGCCCCAGCAGCTGGAGCTGCTGACGACCGCACCCGGCTGGGTGTCCAGCGTGGCTGCGAGGACGAGCGCGACCTGGCTCTGCAGCGCGGCGTCTCGGTAGCTCAGGGTGTGCACGGCGGTGCCACCGAAGAGCGTGTAGCCGGCTGCGCCGAGCACGCTGTCCGCGTCGCAGACGGAGTCGCCATCGTTGCAGACCCAGACGGTGCGGCTGCGTAGGTACGCGGGCGGCGCCGCGGTGCCGAACAGGCCGTTGTGACCGCTGTCGGCGCTGCCCAGGTGCAGGCCGCCGCCGTACGGGTCGTTCCACGGGTCGGCGATCAGCACCAGCGCCTGGACCAGATCGGAGTCCTTCGCCTGCACGAAGCCGGCGCCCTCGCGCACCGCGGCCGCGCCCTGGCTGTAGCCGATGAGCACGATCCGGGTGCCGTGCGCGCGGCAGGCGCCCGCGACGGCGGCGACCTGGAGGCGCGTCGCAGTCTTGCCGTTGTCGATCGAGTCGAAGATGTCGAAGTCGGCGTCGAGCGCCTGGCCCAGCGGGATCGCGGGATACGCGAGCGGGTACGCCGCGACGGTGCGCGGCGCCTGCTGGGCAGCGATCCGGGTGGCGAGCCCGTGCACCTCGGTCCCGAGACCGAACGTCGGGCTATTCGGCGGCACGCCGCCGGTGCCGTCCTCCTGGCCACTCCCGCGCGCGCCGATCACCATCACGTCGGGACACGCGTCGCCCGGCGCCCAGCGCGTCAACGGCGCCGCAGACGCCGAGTGCACGAACACCAGCGCGGCAACGGCGGCGAGCAGCAGCGCGACGGCGGCGCGAGCTCGTCGGCGAGTCACGGCAGATCCAATCGACCCGGTCAAGTAACCCCTCCTTGGATGTACGCGGCCTAGCGGCTACTAGACCGCATGCTCGTGAGCCGGGCAAGGCGCCGGCGGGGCGAACTGGACGGAAGGTCAGGCTGGCCGGCGCACGCCCACGAAGCGGGCGCCGACCGCGGGGAGCTCCCCGGCGGCGATCAGCCGCTCCTCCTCCGCGCGCAGCTCGGGCGGGATGTGCCAGCGGTACATGTAGGCGCCGCGGACCGGCTCGGCCGTGGCGAACCAGGGGTCGAGCGCCGCGCGGACGGCGGTGAGCGCGTGCAGGTGGGCGCGCAGCTCGGCGACGTGGTCGGCGGGGGCCTTGTCGTCGCGGTGGTGCTGGAGCCACCAGGCCGACGCGCGCTCGTCGAAGCGCTCGACGTCGATCTCGTCGACCACGAGCGGTGCGCCGGGGCGCAGGAGGGTGGCGAGGTGGTCGAGCGAGGGCGCGAGCGGCTCGACGTGGTGCAGCGAGACGATCGCGACCGCGGCGTCGAACGGCTCGGGCGGGGCGGCGAAGTCGGCCAGCGTGGTTGCGAGCACGCCGTCGCCGCCCTTGGGGTCGAGCGCGGTGACGTCGTAGCCGGCGGCGCGGAGGATGGTCGCGAGCGCGCCGTCGCCGGCGCCGATCTCGAGCACGCGCGCGGGCGGCGCCGGCAGCGCGGCGCGGACGTAGGCGACGACGTCAGGCGCGAGCATCGGCGCTCGCGACCTCGCCGGCGCGGATCTCGTCGCCCGCGGCGCCTTCGCCGGCGCGGACTTCGTCGCCCGCGGCGTCCTCGCCGGCACGCGTCTCGCCGCGCGCCACTTCCCGCGCGAACGCGCCGAAGATCGCGGCGGCCAGCGCGGCCTGCCCGGGCAGGTGGAGCGCGTCGGCGGCGCGGGCGTCCGCCAGCGTCGTCCCCGCGGGCTCGAGCAGGTCGCTCCAGGCCGCGTACCAGCCGTCGAGCGCGGGCGGGTCGACCTCGGGGTGAAACTGGACGCCCCAGGCGCGGCGGAACCGGAAGCCCTCCGCGCGGCCGCCGGGCGGGCGCGCGTAGATCTCGGTCGCGCCCGGCGGGGGCTCGATGCCGTCCTGGTTCCAGTGCAGCGCGTGGGCGC